>JAGLBD010000169.1 GCA_018260425.1 Pseudogulbenkiania sp.
GATCCTTGTAGTTGTTGCGGAACAAGGTGGCGCTCACGCTGCCGATCTGAGCCTGATAGCGATAACCCAGTTCGAAGTTAACCGAGGTTTCCGGCTTCACTTCGTTGGTCTGGATGACCTGACCGTTGACCAGCGCCACGTTGCCGTTGGTCGGGCTGTAGGCAAAGTTCGGCGGTGCGCGGAAGTTCTTCACCACGCTACCGAACACTTGCTGCGCCGGCGTCACGTTGTAACGTGCCGACAGGCTCGGCAGGAACTGGTTGTAGCTCTTGGACACCTGATAGTCTTTTGCCGATGCGAACCCCGAACCTTCGTTGGCGAAGTTGTTGAAGTCACGCTTCACGTGCGCATAACGTGCACCGCCGGTAATAACCAGATTGTCATCGAGCAGCGACCAGGTGTCCTGGGCAAACGGCTGGATGGCGGTGGTGATGGTTTTCCAGTCACGACTCTGGTAAGGCGTACCGTCCGGACGGGTGATCTGGCCGGATTGCAACCAAACATCGACCGGGTTACTGCCATTATCGACCGGGACGGCCGGGCCGGTTTGACGATGGGTGGCACGTTCAAACCAGATGCCGCCGTTGATGTTGTGCTTGTCCAGCAGATAGTTCAGGCTGACCGTCACGCCCGGACGCAAGGTACGGGTCACCGAGCTACTGGCCACGATGATGGTATCGATGGTGTCCTTGTCGCCATTCAGGTCCATGTTGCCCTTGGTGCCATTGTTCAGAACGCTACCGGTTTCCTTCAGGGTGTACTGTTGGGTACCGCCAGTGCCGAAGCCATACCAGAAGTACGGCGAGACCTTCAGGGTGGCCTTGTCAGACAACTTGAACACGCCATTCACCGACGCGATCAGGTTGCGGAACGGATTGAGCGCCAGCTTGTAGTACTCCGGCTTCCGCGCGATCTTGGTTTCATCCTGGGCCGTGCCGTTCACCGGAGTCAGATGGCCAGGGGGGGTGGTCGTGTACTCGATGAAGTAATCGTTCTTGACTTCTGCCAGCGTCGGGTTATAGAAGTTGTTGTTGAGCGCGTTATTCCACAGGAACGAACCGGTCAGGTAGTTACCCGCACCCAGATCCAGACGGAAACCGGTATCGACGTGGTCACGACGAGCAGAGCCCAGCCCCTTCCACTTGTCCACTTCGGCATGCGAGAAGGACACATAGAACTTGGCCATGTCGTTCATGACGCGACCGGTGTCGAAACGGGCAAAGGTCTTGGACAGACGGTTGCTGCCGTAGGTCTGCATGATGCGGACCCGGCCCTTGTCTTCAGGGTCACAGGTCACAAACCCCATGTTGCCGCCGGTAGCGCCGATATGCGGGGCATCGGTATCGGTGGAACCTTGCGTCACGAATTGCTGGCAAAGGTTTTCGTTATCGGTGAATTCCTGCGGATAGACCGCGAAGCTGCCCGAGTCATTGACCGGTACGCCATTCACGGTGAAACCGATCTGGTCGGAGTTGAAGCCACGCAGGTTGAGCTGGCCGCCGAACAGACCGGACGCATCGGTGCTCACCGCATTGATGCCAGGCAACTGATTGACCGTCTGGAACGGGTTGGCGGTCGGGCGTTCTTTTTCCAGAGAGGAACGGCTGACGTTACTGCGCGCACGGCCGCTGTCTTCTTGTTGCAGCAGAC
>JAGLBD010000170.1 GCA_018260425.1 Pseudogulbenkiania sp.
GCAACCCTGGACCTGCCTCCCAATAATGTCTCATTTCACCTCAAGGGCATGACTCATGCCGGTTTGATCGCGGTGGAGCAGGAGGGACGGTTTCAGCGCTACCGGGCCAATCTGCCGCTCATGCTGGATCTGATCGCCTATCTCACCGAGGAGTGCTGCGCCGGCCACCCCGAGCAGTGCGCCGACTTGCGTGCCACGTCGTGCTGTTCCGATGTGGTTCTGCCGCCTCTGGCAAAACATCCATCGAAAGCCAAAACATGAATATCCTCTTTCTGTGCACCGGCAATGCCTGCCGTTCCATCCTTGCCGAAGCCGTCTTCAATCATCTGGCACCACCGGGCTGGCATGCCATGAGCGCCGGCAGCCACCCTACAGGGCAGGTGCACCCGCGCTCACTGGCCTTGCTGGAGAGTAAGGGCATCGCCACTATCGGCCTCGATAGCAAATCCTGGGAGGCCTTGCCGGCCACTCCTGATATCGTCATCACCGTTTGCGCTAGCGCCGCCGGTGAAACCTGTCCGGCTTATCTGGGCCCTGCCATGCGCAGTCACTGGGGTGTTGATGATCCTGCCCATGCCACCGGAACAGAAGAGGAGATCAATGCCGCGTTTTTGATGGCCTATCGCATTCTGCGCACCCGCATCGAAGCCTTGCTGGCATTGCCGCTGGAGCAACTGGCGCAGGATCGCACTCGTCTGAAGGATGAACTGGATCGGATCGGCACCCTGACAGCAGCGCCGGAGACAGCAGCATGAGTGCCTTCGAACGTAATCTGAGCTGGTGGGTATTGGGCTGCATCCTGATCGGCATTGGACTGGGACAGTGGTTTCCCGGGGTATTTCAGGCGCTGGGCCGTCTGGAAATCGCCAAGGTCAATCTGCCGGTCGGTGTGTTGATATGGGTAATGATTATCCCGATGCTGGTCAAGGTGGACTTTGGGGCACTAAAAGAAGTGCGCCGGCACGTAAAAGGGATTGGCATCACCTTGTTCGTCAACTGGCTGGTCAAACCGTTTTCCATGGCCTTGCTCGGCTGGCTGTTTATCCGCCATCTGTTTGCCCCGATGTTGCCGGCCGACCAGCTGGAGAGTTATAGCGCCGGTCTGATTTTACTGGCCGCCGCTCCGTGCACGGCCATGGTGTTTGTCTGGAGCCGGCTGACCAACGGCGATCCGCTGTTCACGCTATCTCAGGTCGCTCTCAACGATAGCATCATGATCATTGCGTTTGCCCCGCTGGTGGGTTTGCTGTTGGGGCTGTCCGCCATTACGGTTCCCTGGGAGACACTGGTGGTATCGGTGGTGCTTTACATCGTGATCCCGGTCATTCTGGCGCAGACCTGGCGGAAATCTCTGCTGACCAAGGGGCAGGCCGCCTTTGAGGTGGCGATGAGCAAAGTGGGCCCTTGGTCGATTTCGGCGTTATTGGCCACGTTGATCCTGTTGTTCGCCTTTCAGGGCGAAGCCATCGTCAAGCAGCCCGTCATCATCGCCTTGCTGGCCGTGCCGATCCTGATACAGGTGTTCTTTAACTCGGGACTGGCCTACCTGCTGAACCGGGCGGTTGGCGAGCAGCATGCCATTGCCTGCCCGTCGGCCTTGATCGGGGCATCCAACTTCTTTGAATTGGCGGTGGC
>JAGLBD010000171.1 GCA_018260425.1 Pseudogulbenkiania sp.
CCCCCGGTGTTAGGGTAGTTGTCGTGTCTTCAGATCGAATCAATTCATCATCCGGGGGCGGAGAAAGAACCCCACCATGGCGCACTATTCACCCGAACGCCGGGAGGCCTTGCTGAAGAAGTTGTTACCGCCCTCCAATATGACCGTGGCCGAACTGGCCCGACAGGAAGGCGTTTCCGAGCAGACTCTGTACAATTGGCGCAAACATGCCAAAGCCGGAGGAGCTGCTGTGCCTGGAGACAAGAATCGGACCGAAGACTGGCCTGCCGAGGCCAAGCTGGCGGTGGTTATCGAAACGGCGGCGCTCTCCGAGATCGAGCTGAGCGAGTACTGCCGTAGCAAGGGCCTGTATCCTGCCCAGGTGCGGGAGTGGCGCGAAGCCTGCCTGACCGGCCAGCAGTCCAGTCGCGAGCAACGCTTGAATGAATGCGCCCAAGCCCGCTCGGACAAGAAGCGCATCAAGGAATTGGAGCGCGAGTTGCAGCGCAAGGAGAAAGCACTGGCCGAGGCCGCCGCACTCCTGGTCCTGCGAAAAAAGCTCAATGCCTTCTGGGAGAACGACAGCGAGGAAAACTGACCTCGTTGCCAGCAAGGCAGCAGCTCGTTTCACTCTTTGACGAAGCCGTGGCGGCGGGTGCCGGCAAAGCCGCTGCCAGCAAGGAAATGAACCTGTCGCTGCGCACCTTGCAGCGCTGGACGGTAGAAGGCGCCATTATTGCCGATGCCCGAACCACCACGGTTCGACCGGTACCGGCCAATGCGCTCAAACCGGAAGAACGGCAAGCCATTCTGGCGGTTTGCAACCAACCGGAGCACGCACATCTGCCGCCGAGCCAGATCGTGCCGCGGTTGGCAGACCAAGGTCGGTACCTCGCGTCGGAAGCCACGTTCTACCGGGTGTTGCGTGCAGCAGGCCAGCAAAACCATCGTGGACGCAGTCTGGTAGCGCGCAAACCGGCACGGCCGACGACGCATGTGGCCACAGCAGTCAAGCAGGTGTGGTCGTGGGACATCACCTATCTGCCTTCGCCAATCCGAGGTCAGTACTACTACCTGTACCTGATCGAAGACATCTACAGCCGCAAGGCCGTAGGCTGGGAAGTGTATGAACAGGAAAGCGGTGAACGGGCCGCGGTACTGTTACAGCGCAGCGTGATCCGGGAAGGCTGCGTACGGCAACCCTTGATATTGCACTCGGACAACGGCGCGCCAATGAAGTCGTCGACACTGCTGGCCAAGATGTACGAGCTCGGGGTGACGCCCTCGCGAGGTCGACCGAGGGTCAGCAATGACAATCCATACTCGGAATCGTTGTTCCGCACGATGAAGTACTGCCCACAATGGCCGCGGGATGGCTTTGCCGACCTGGATGCCGCCCGCGTGTGGGTGCGACACTTCATCCACTGGTACAACCATGAGCACCGACACAGCCGGATCCGTTTCGTGACACCTGCAGAACGCCATCAAGGCAAGGACGCGGCATTACTGGCCAAGCGACATACGGTGTATCAGCAGGCCAGGGAACGGCATCCGGAACGCTGGGCCGGCAAGACGCGAGACTGGACACCAATCGGAGACGTTACGCTGAATCCGGAGCGGAAAGAAATGCCACAGTC
>JAGLBD010000172.1 GCA_018260425.1 Pseudogulbenkiania sp.
AACCCGCAATTGTCGATCTATGCCTTTGCCTTGCGCGCCATTGACGCCTTGCTGGCGCAGGGGGTGTAAGGGCTGGCAGACGTCTGTTGTGTGCCGTGGGCTCACTTGCAGCGCAAGCCGAAGAAGTAGAACAGTCCGCCAGCCAATGTCGTGCAAATCAGTAGTGGAAACATGTACTGAGCGCCGGGGCCGGATAGAACGTAACCGCACAGAATCGGCCCTAGCGCGGCACCGAGAGAGGTCAGGTTTTGCGCACCGTAATAGCTGCCACGCAGTTGCTCGGGGGCAATATGGTCGATGAACAAATACTCGGCGGGAATCACAATGATTTCGCCCAGCGAAAAAATCACCATGCTGAGTGCCCAGACCAAGACGCTCTCCGCCAATGAAAACCCGATTGAACCGGCGATTAATAACGCCAGACCACTGACGAGCCAGCGGAACAAATGCCGCTGGGAGAGCCACTTGCCCACGGTGTACTGCAAGGTGATCACCACGATGGCGTTGATAGTGACAATCTGGCTAACGACCTGATAGGCAAATGCCGGCGTTGTCGTGGCGAGCAAGTATTGCGACAGATAGGCCGTAAACTGACCGAACACTATGGCGCTCAACAGTCCGCCAAAGACAAACAGAACAAGGCGCCGGTCGCCGAGCAAGACCGTCAGCGTCGTCATGAAGTTTCCGCTGGTGAGGATTTGCCCCCTTGCCGGTTCTTTCACTCTACCTCGTGCAACAAAAAACAGCAGGAAGCCCAACGCCAACGCCGCCGAAGCAAGAAAGGGGTATAGCGTGTTGATTCGCGCCAAGGCAACGCCGAGCATGGGGCCAAGCGCGAAACCGACATTGGTGAGGGTGTACTTGATCGAGAACGCGGTCAGACGCTGTTCGGAGGCCAGAGTGTCGCCAAAATAGGCTTTGGTCGCAATATCGATGATCGCGTAGCTGGCATTGAGCATCGTCAGGGCGACAAGAAACAGCCAGACCTGACTTGCCAATGTGGCCAGCACAAAACAGGCAGCGAACACGGCGATGGAACTGGCCAATAGCCGCATGCGCGGCAGTCGGTCAACCACATGACCACCATACATGCTCACCGCCGTGCCTAGTAGCAAACTACTCCCGATGACCAGTCCGATACTGCCCGCATTCAAGCCAAACCGCTGGTCCAGATACAGCACAACATAAGGCAGTGTCATCGCGCGGCTGACCGTCAGCAGCAATGAGCCCAGTAGCAGCAAGCGGATCTCGCAGGGGTAAGCCTTGAGTTGAGTGAACATAGTCCTTTTCCCGGCATACAGCCGTTAGTGCAGAGTGCCTGTGGTTTTGATTGGTGGAGCGGGGAGGGCCTGCCCGGCTGGAACGGCCGTCATTCCTGTCACAGGCCCATCCCCAGTAAGCGTGGCCTCATGAGCAAAGTCAACAATGCAGGGAGAAACCCGAATTTTCTCTAAAGGCAAGTCAACGAGACTGTCAGCTTGATATCCGGTTTGGTGAAGGGATGGAGTTTTTTCTCGTCGCTGGCCTCATGGCGTGTTGTCCCGCAAACGCAGGGTCTTTTATCTGGATCAACTATTAAATGTCATAATAGGGTATGAT
>JAGLBD010000173.1 GCA_018260425.1 Pseudogulbenkiania sp.
AGGTCCAGGTCAAACCGGTGACCGTGGCGGTGCCCAGCAGCGCCGTACCATCGAATACCTGCAGCACCTGACCACTGCCCAGCGCACTGCCCAGCGTGCCGGCAATCACCGGCAGCGTATCGTCAATCGTCGTATCCCCGCCAAAGCTGCCGGTGCCCGAACCGTGCAGCCCCTGCGCGTCGGTCACCCCGGTCACTGTCACCAGCTGCGTCGGGATCTGTGCCGTCACCACGTCGAATGTCACCGTACTATCCATCTTGCCGACATGCGTCGTACTGTCTTCCAGACGCACCACCAGCGCATGGTTGCCGGCGGCATAGGCACTGCCCGGGGTGAAGCTCCAGCTCGTCCCCGTCACGGTGGCCACCCCCAGCCGCGTCGATCCTTCATAGATCGCCAGAACTTCATTGGCTCCCAACGCAGTCGAGAGTGTGCCGCTCAGCACCGCATGGTCATCGGAGGTCACATAAATACTGGCTGAAAACGACAGGGTCGCCGCGTTTGCCAGCACCCCGGTCGTTCCGTAAAAGAAGGCATCACTACTGGGAGGATCTGTTTTCAAGGTGCCGGCAATGCCCGAAGACATGTCGGACGCCGAGGTATAGATAGTGATCGTCGAGCTGTAGCTCAGATAGCTGCCAACCGGAAAGAAGCTGATCGAATCAATCAGATAATTGCCGCCTAGGTCCACTTGAACCCACGGATTGGGGTCGGATCCTCCCCAGTAGGTTCCGGCAACCGATCCGACGCTAGTTGAAAAGTTACCATCCACCAGAGCACCATGGCCGCGGCCTGCATAAAACTCCGGGCTGCCAGTCACGACTTTGCCTAATGCGACATTTTGCCCGCCGGACCACACCTGCAACTCCACCACATCCAGCTCGGCTGCAACGGTCTGACGCAGCATCACGTAACGAACCGGAACAGCGGTGCTAGCTCCCGAACCCGGCACCACGGTCACCGCCGACAGCGTCTGTTCGTTCAGCACATAAGCGGCACTGGCCGCTCCCACCTGCCCGGTAGCCGGGTTGGCCACCTGCACGCTGAAACTGTGTTGCCCCTGTGCCAAGGCCGCCTGCGGGGTGAAACTCCAGGTGGTGCTGGTCACCGTCGCCGTGCCCAGCAAGGTGCTGCCGTCATAGACATTCAGCACCTGACCGCTACCCAGCGCCGCCGACAGCGTGCCGCTGAGCCGCGGCAGGCCGTCATGGGTACTGCCTCCGGACGCAATCGCCACATTCGGGGTCGTGGTGGTGCCCAGCACCACCTGTCCCGTCGCTCCCGCTATGCTCGCGGTCTGCAGGATCGCCTGCGAGTCCAGCGTGTAGCTTTGGCTCGCCGAGCCGGCCTGCACATGCCCGGCCGTGTCGACCACCCGGGTCGTCAAGGTGCCGTTGCCCTCCGACAGCGTCAGGTTCGCCACCCAGCCATCCCCGGAGGTCAGCGTCGCCCTGGCCCAGCTCACCCCGCCGTCTGCACTCACCTCGAGGTGGTCCGACGCGCGCATCACGCCACTGTAGGTGCCGGTCACGCTCTGGCTCGCCACCGAGGTGACGAAGTCCTGCAGTCCGGTATCGTTGCCCAGTGCCACGATGC
>JAGLBD010000174.1 GCA_018260425.1 Pseudogulbenkiania sp.
TTCTGCAACAGGCCGGTACCTCGATTCTGGGTCAGGCCAACCAGTTGCCGCAGGCCGCCATCAACTTGCTGCGTGGCTAATCGCCATGTGCTGCGTCTGGAATGCCCTGCCGGTTCATCCTGGCAGGGCATTACTTTTTTGAGGTGTGGTGCGCGTCGTGCCGCTGGACGGGCCGGTTAACAAATTATTACCGGAAAACCGCTCAAGCATGGCGATTGGCGGTCGATGAAGTAGTAAGAGCAGCGCTTTGTTATCAATGACTTGCGGATGCTCGTCAAGATCATTGGATAGTCTGGAGAGCCATCATGTCCATCGTCGTTAACACCAATATTGCGTCCCTCAACTCGCAGAGAAATCTGTCGCAGTCGTCGGAGTCGCTGGCTACCTCGCTGCAACGCCTGTCGTCGGGCTTGCGCGTCAACAGTGCCAAGGATGATGCCGCCGGTCTGGCGATTTCGCAGACCCTTACGTCATCGATCCGCGGTAACAACCAGGGTATCCGTAACGCCAACGACGGTATTTCCGTCGCACAAACGGCCGAAGGTGCGATGGGGCAGATTGGTAACAACCTGCAACGTATCCGTGAAATTGCGGTACAGGCCTCCAACGGTTCGGTCGCCGACACTAACCGCTCGCAGCTGCAGAAGGAAGTGGACCAACTGACCCAGGAAATTTCCCGGATCGTGCAGACCACCAACTTCAACGGCACCAAGCTGCTGACCAGCGGCCAGTCGATCACCTTCCAGGTGGGCGCATCGGGCTCCTCGGACAACCAGGTGGTGGCCAGCGGTGTGGAAATGTCCGGTTTGAATTCCTTTGCCACCTCCTTGTCCGGTGTGACCACGATTGACGTGACCACCTCGGGTGCTGCGTCGGCAGCACTGGGCAAGATGGACAGCGACATCAATACCGTGTCGAACACCCGGGCCCAGCTGGGTGCGCTGCAAAACCGCTTCCAGGCGGTGGTGGCGAACATGCAGAACTATGTAGAAAACCTGACGTCGTCGAACAGCCGGATCATGGATACGGACTTTGCGTCGGAAACGGCCAACCTGACCCGTAACCAGATTCTGCAACAGGCCGGTACCTCGATTCTGGGGCAAGCCAACCAGTTGCCGCAGGCCGCCCTGAACCTGCTGAGAGGGTAATTAGCTACGCTGGCGAGCTTGAAGAATTTTATGTCGATTGGTTTGTGGTTTTTTAAGCTGGTGATTTAAAAGTAACTTTTTTTGCCGGTCGGCCTAAAGTCTCTGGATTTTGAGCCGATGACAGGGTAGGCCACCCCGCGATCAGGTGGCCATACCTGTCCCATGGTCCGGGGGAGTGGCATCCGAGGGGCCAATAAAGTTGGAGAGTCATCATGTCGATTGTCGTGAACACCAATATTGCGTCCCTCAACTCGCAGAGAAATCTGTCGCAGTCGTCGGAGTCGCTGGCTACCTCGCTGCAACGCCTGTCGTCGGGCTTGCGCGTCAACAGTGCCAAGGATGATGCCGCCGGTCTGGCGATTTCGCAGACCCTTACGTCATCGATCCGCGGTAACAACCAGGGTATCCGTAACGCCAACGACGGTATTTCCGTTGCGCAAACGG
>JAGLBD010000065.1:0-4997 GCA_018260425.1 Pseudogulbenkiania sp.
GCGAGTAGTCTTTGGCTTCGCCACCGAACTTCTTGGACAGAATGGTGGTGATAGCTGCGGTCAGGGTGGTCTTGCCATGGTCAACGTGACCGATGGTGCCGACGTTTACGTGCGGTTTTGTCCGCTCAAACTTTTCTTTTGCCATTTTGCAAAATCCTTGAATAAAGAACGATAAAGATCGCGACCGGCCCCGTCAGGAGCCGGCCTCAGCGCGCATTACTTCTTGGCGTTGGTCACAGCATCGGCAACGTGCTTCGGAGCCTCGGAGTAGTGCTTGAACTCCATGGAGTACGTAGCACGACCCTGAGACAGGGAACGCAGCGTGGTCGAGTAACCGAACATTTCGGCCAGCGGGACTTCGGCACGAATCTTCTTGCCACCCAGACCGTCGTCGTCCATGCCCTGAACGATACCGCGACGGGAGGACAGATCGCCCATCACGTCACCCATGTATTCTTCCGGGGTTTCGACTTCAACAGCCATCATCGGCTCGAGCAGAACCGCGTTGGCGCGACGCATGGCTTCCTTGAATGCCATGGAACCGGCCAATTCGAACGCGATTTGCGACGAGTCGACATCGTGGTAAGAACCGAAAGTCAGGCGAACCTTGACATCGACTACCGGGTAGCCTGCAACGATACCGTTGGACAGGGTGTTCTGGATACCCTTGTCCACGGACGGGATGAATTCACGCGGAATCACACCACCCTTGATCTCGTCGGCAAACTCGTAGCCACCACCTTCGCCCAGCGGCTCCAGGGTGATGACAACGTGACCGTACTGACCCTTACCACCGGACTGTTTGACGTGCTTGGCTTCAACGTCGGTAACGGTCTTGGTAATGGTTTCACGGTAGGCAACCTGCGGAGCACCTACGTTGGCTTCCACGCCGAATTCACGACGCATACGGTCAACCAGAATTTCCAGGTGAAGCTCACCCATACCGGAAATGATGGTCTGACCGGATTCTTCGTCGGTACGAACGCGGAAGGACGGGTCTTCCTTGGCCAGGCGGTTCAGGGCAACGCCCATCTTTTCCTGGTCGGCCTTGGTTTTCGGCTCAACGGCAACGTGAATCACCGGCTCCGGGAATTCCATGCGCTCAAGGATCAGCGGAGCGTCAGCCGAGCACAGGGTTTCACCGGTGGTAACTTCTTTCAGACCGATTGCAGCGGCGATGTCGCCGGCGCGAACTTCATCGATCTCTTTACGTTCGTTGGCGTGCATCTGAACGATACGGCCGATACGCTCGCGCTTGCCCTTCACGGAGTTCAGTACGGTATCACCGGACTTAACCACGCCAGAGTAAACACGGAAGAAGGTCAGCTGACCAACGTACGGGTCGTTCATCAGTTTGAACGCGAGAGCGGAGAACTGCTCTTCGTCGGACGCCTTGCGGGTCGTCGGAGTGCCGTCTTCCAGTTCGCCCGGTACCGGCGGAACATCCAGCGGGCTCGGCAGCAGTTCAATCACGGCATCCAGCATGCGCTGAACACCCTTGTTCTTGAACGCGGAACCACACAGCATCGGCTGGATTTCGCAACGCAGGGTACGTTGACGCAGACCATAAACAATTTCCTCTTCGGTGAGTTCACCGGTTTCGAGGTACTTGTTCATGTGCTCTTCGTCGACTTCAGCTGCGGCTTCGACCATCTTTTCACGCCACTCTTCAGCAACGGAAACCAGGTCGGCCGGGATTTCGCCGTATTCGAACTTCATCCCCTGGGAAGCTTCATCCCAGATGATGGCTTTCATCTTCAGCAGGTCAACAACGCCGGTGAAAGTATCTTCAGCGCCGATAGGCACGACGATAGGCACCGGGTTGCCGCGCAGACGGGTTTTCACCTGTTCTACCGCACGGAAGAAGTTGGCGCCTTGACGGTCCATCTTGTTCACGAAGGCGATACGCGGAACCTTGTACTTGTTAGCCTGACGCCAAACGGTTTCCGACTGGGGCTGTACACCGCCCACAGCGCAGTAAACCATTACGGCACCATCAAGAACACGCATGGAACGCTCAACTTCAATCGTGAAGTCAACGTGTCCCGGGGTGTCGATGATGTTGAAATGGTGGGCCGGATACTGCAGGGCCATACCCTTCCAATAGGTAGTAGTTGCAGCGGACGTGATGGTAATACCACGTTCCTGCTCCTGTTCCATCCAGTCCATGGTGGCAGCGCCGTCATGAACTTCACCGATTTTGTGGTTCACACCGGTGTAGAACAGAATACGTTCGGTAGTGGTCGTCTTACCAGCATCAATGTGAGCGGAAATACCGATGTTCCGGTAGCGCTCGATAGGGGTTTTCCTAGCCACGGCCTTAACCTTGTAGGTTGGGTTGAATTAGAAACGGAAGTGCGAGAACGCCTTGTTGGCTTCTGCCATACGGTGAACTTCTTCACGCTTCTTCATAGCACCGCCGCGGCCTTCTGCTGCATCCAGCAGTTCGCCAGCGAGACGCAGGTCCATGGACTTCTCGCCACGCTTACGCGCAGCGTCACGCAGCCAACGCATGGCCAGAGCCATACGACGAGCCGGACGAACTTCAACAGGAACCTGATAGTTGGCACCACCGACACGGCGGCTCTTTACTTCGACAACCGGCTTGGCATTCGAGATGGCCGCGTTGAACACTTCCAGAGCGTTCTTGCCGGTTTTCTTTTCAATTTGGTCCAGCGCGCCGTAGATAATGCGTTCGGCAACCGACTTCTTGCCGTCGATCATCACGACGTTCATGAATTTGGAGAGATCCTGGCTACCGAACTTCGGATCCGGCAGGACATCACGCTTGGGGACTTCTCTGCGTCTTGGCATTTTAATTCCTTAAACTATTCAGTTGAGCTTTATCGCTCATGGTTACCCATATCAAAGCAACCACTTACTCGACGGCACGATAGCCGCCGTTCCAAACCTGACAAGCGCTTACTTAGGACGCTTTGCACCGTACTTGGAACGAGACTGCTTACGGTCTTTGACGCCAGCGGTGTCAAGCGAGCCGCGCACGGTGTGGTAACGCACACCCGGAAGGTCTTTTACACGACCGCCACGGATCAGCACTACGCTGTGCTCTTGCAGGTTGTGGCCTTCACCGCCGATGTACGAAATCACTTCGAAACCGTTGGTCAGACGCACTTTGCACACTTTACGCAGAGCCGAGTTAGGCTTCTTCGGAGTGGTGGTGTAAACACGGGTGCACACGCCACGCTTCTGCGGGCAGGCATCCAGCGCAGGAACCTTGCTCTTTGCCGTAGCGGCAAGGCGGCCTTTGCGCACGAGTTGGTTAATGGTAGGCATTTACTATCAGTTCCTAGTTGATATCCTCACTAACGGCAACATGCCGCCATGAGGGACCGTGGATTATATTTTAGCCATACCATCATAGTCAATGAAAAAGACAGGATGAGCTGATCTTAACCCTTGAATGGACAGTGTTTTTTACGACACAGAATGGCGCAAAGGCCTTCTCCCACTGTTTTACGGACTCATGAATCGTACTGCTGCAAATGTAAAGGGATGGCGTTCCTACGCAGAACAGCGATTAAACGCACCCAACCGGTTTCAGCCCCGGCTAGTCTCGTAGCGGACTCCTGCCGTACGGTGTAACAGCAACACGCACGTTGCCGTACTGCTTGAGGACTCTTCATGAATCGTTACCATCGCCCACTCCGGTATTTTCTTGTCAACATTGCAAGCAGCCTGCTGCTGCTACCGGCTCAATCTGTCAGTGCAAACCCGTCTCCACCCATCGTGTCATACGAATTACTGCTCCGCTTCAAGGATCAGGAAGCCACCCGTTCGCATTGCGACAAACGGCGTGTCGCCGAACTGGCACAACGCCATGGCCTGGCCATTTCCGGTATCCGCGCCATTGCAGGTGGAATCTGCTCATTCCGGCTGCTGCCTTCACCCCGCGCAACGACCCCTGGCAAGGTCATAGCATCCCTGAGGAATGAACCCGACCTTGATTTTGTCGAACCCAATCGGCTGGTCCCCCGAATGCTCCCCCAACAAAACCCGGCGCCACCTCCTTTTCACCCCCTCGCCGGCCCTCACCCTCAAACCGGTGCCCAGTGGTATCTCGATGACCCGGTGGCCGGGATCAATGTGACCGATGCCTGGCGCACCACCGCAGGGTCACCCAACGTTACCGTTGCGCTGTTGGACTCGGGCGTACTGACGGATCACCCGGAATTATCCGGACGGTTCTGGCCCGGCTACGATACCGTACAGCTGATCGACCAGAAGCTGATCCCGCCGTTTGATATCCCGTTGCGGCTTATGTGTCTGTGGTGGAAGGGCGAGCGTGGCGAACCCGGCTGTGCCACGCTGTTTTCCGGGGACGGGGATGGCCCTGATACTGACCCATCGGACCCGGGTGACTGGCACTATCGGTATACGCTCGACGGACCGGTCATCGACCCGAGCCTCTGGCATGGCACGGGCGTCGCCGGACTACTTGGCGCTCGCGTCGACGATGGAACAGGCCTTGCCGGCGTGGCGGGCCACAGCATGCTGCTGCCCGTACGCGTCACCGGACGCGGCTCTACCGTTTCCGACCTGATCAATGGCTTGCATTGGGCTGGCGGCATGGCCGTTCCCGGTGCACCGATGAATGAGCATCCCGCTCAGGTCATTTCCATGAGTCTTGGCATTCCCGGCGACTGTCCAGCCAGCGTGCAAGCCTCGATTGATACCTTGCTGGATGACTCACCTGTCCGTGCCATTGTTGCCGCCGTCGGCAATACCGGCGGGGATGTCATGGAGCAGTGGCCGGCGAACTGCAAGAGGGTGATCTCGGTCGGGTCGGTCAATCGCGACGGTCACTTGGCCCCCTACTCCAATCATGGTTCACGGGTGACGGTAAGTGCACCCGCACCGGTCTGGCCGACACTGGGCGAAACGCGACACACCCTGTTTCCTTTACTCTCCAATTGCTCCCTGACCACTCCCATCTACCGTGCAGGGGACTGCCCGGACCAGACACGGCCAGGCATTCC
>JAGLBD010000065.1:5097-8132 GCA_018260425.1 Pseudogulbenkiania sp.
ATCAGGGGG
Organism: Pseudogulbenkiania sp.; assembly: GCA_018260425.1. GTDB lineage: Bacteria > Pseudomonadota > Gammaproteobacteria > Burkholderiales > Chromobacteriaceae > Paludibacterium. Next base: position 5,107 of record JAGLBD010000065.1, read on the forward strand.
GTGTTTGAAACAACTCTATGGCGTAAGCCTTATTCGTTGTTTTCCAGGGACTCGGTCACCGGAGTCTGGAACAGATGTTCCGGTGCAGAGTCGACGCCGAGCATATTGCGACGACGGTTGCGATGGTAAGCCAGACCGGTACCTGCCGGGATCAGACGACCCACGATCACGTTTTCCTTCAGACCGCGCAGATCGTCCTTCTTGCCCATGATCGCGGCTTCGGTCAGCACGCGAGTGGTTTCCTGGAACGATGCAGCCGAGATGAACGAGTCGGTCGACAGCGATGCCTTGGTAATACCCAGCAGGACGTTGTCGTAATGAGCAACTTCCTTGCCTTCGGCAACCATGCGATCGTTGGTTTCCAGCACGTCGGCGCGCTCGACTTGTTCGCCCTGGATGAAGTCGGTATGACCCGAGTCGGTGATGACCACGCGACGCAGCATCTGGCGAATGATCACCTCGATGTGCTTGTCGTTGATCTTCACACCCTGCAGGCGGTAAACCTCCTGCACTTCCTGAACGATATAGCGAGCCAGCGCTTCGATACCCTGCAGACGCAGAATGTCGTGCGGGTCTACGGCACCATCGACGATCAATTCGCCACGGTTTACCACCTGACCGTCGTGGACCAGCACGTGCTTGTCCTTCGGAATCAGGTTTTCGTAACCGTTGCCTTCCAGATCGGTAATGATCAGGCGCTGCTTGCCCTTGGTGTCCTTACCGAACGAAACGGTACCGGTCACTTCGGCCAGCATGCCGGCATCCTTCGGCGAACGGGCTTCGAACAGCTCGGCCACACGCGGCAGACCACCGGTAATATCGCGGGTCTTGGTGCTTTCCTGCGGGATACGCGCCAGAACTTCACCCTTGCCCACTTCCTGACCGTCTTTCACGGTAATGATGGCGCCAACCTGGAAGGTGATCGAAACCGACGAATCGGAACCGGCCAGCTTCACTTCGTTGCCGAACTCGTCCAGCAGTTTCACCAACGGACGCAGCATCTTCGACTGCGCACCGGCGCGACGCTTCGGATCGATAACCACCAGCGTGGACAGGCCGGTGACTTCATCGGTCTGCTTCGCAACGGTCGTACCTTCTTCGACGTTCTCGAACTTAACGCGGCCAGCGTACTCGGTAATGATCGGACGAGTATGCGGGTCCCACGTAGCCAGCACGTGGCCAGCCTTGATCACCAGACCGTCGGTCACCAGCAGGGTCGCACCGTACGGTACTTTGTGACGTTCGCGCTCACGGCCGATATCGTCATGGATCACCACTTCGCCGGAGCGGGTGATCACGATCAGCTCGCCCTTGGTGTTGGTGACATAACGCATCTGGCTGGAGAAGCGTACGGTACCGTTCGACTTGGCTTCCACCTGGCTGGCAGCTGCATTTCGCGATGCGGCACCACCGATGTGGAAGGTACGCATGGTCAGCTGGGTACCCGGCTCACCAATCGACTGGGCCGCGATAACGCCGACAGCCTCACCCGAGTTGACTTCCTTGCCGCGACCAAGGTCACGACCGTAGCAGCTGGCGCACAGACCGTAGCGCGTGTCGCAGGTGATGGCCGTACGGACCTTCACTTCATCGATACCCAGAGTATCGATCATGTCGACCATGTGCTCGTCCAGCAGCGTGCCGGCTTCGATAACGGTTTCGCCGGTCGACGGATCAACCACGTCGATGGCAGCAACACGACCGAGAATACGGTCACGCAGCGCTTCGATGACGTCACCGCCCTGCAGTACCGCCTTCATGGTGAAGCCGTTGGTCGTACCGCAATCGTTCTCGATGACCACCAGGTCCTGAGTCACGTCAACCAGACGACGCGTCAGATAACCCGAGTTAGCGGTCTTCAAGGCCGTATCCGCCAGACCCTTACGGGCACCGTGAGTCGAGATGAAGTACTGAAGTACCGTCAGACCTTCACGGAAGTTGGAGGTAATCGGCGTCTCGATAATCGAGCCATCCGGCTTGGCCATCAGGCCCCGCATACCGGCCAGCTGTTTGATCTGGGCCACGGAACCCCGGGCGCCGGAGTCAGCCATCATGTAAATCGAGTTGAACGATTCCTGATCGACTTCCTTGCCGTCGCGGTCGATGACTTTCTGCTTGGACAGTTCGTCCATCATCGCCTTGGCGACCTTGTCACCGGTACGACCCCAGATATCGACAACCTTGTTGTAGCGCTCGCCCTGGGTCACCAGACCTTGACGATACTGCTCTTCGATTTCCTTGACTTCCTTGTGGGCATCGGCCAACAGGTCGGTCTTTTTGGTCGGAACCAGCATGTCGTCCACGCAGATGGAAATACCACCGCGGGTCGAATAGCTGAAACCGGTGTACATCAACTGGTCGGCGAAGATGACGGTGTCGCGGATACCGCAGCGGCGGAACGACACGTTGATCAGCTTGGAGATCTCTTTCTTCTTCAGCGCCTTGTTGATGTGCTCGAACGGCAGGCCCTTCGGCAGGATGTCGGACAGCAACGCACGACCCACCGTGGTGTCGTAACGCTTCATGACCGGCTGGAACTCGCCTTGATCGTCCTTTTCCCATTCTTTCAGGCGGACGGTAATGCGGGTAGCCAGCTCAACCTGACGGGTTTCGTAGGCACGATGCACTTCCTTGGTATCGGCAAACACCATACCTTCGTTCTTGCCATTCACGCGGTCGCGGGTCATGTAGTACAGACCCAAGACGATATCCTGGGACGGTACGATGATCGGCTCGCCGTTGGCAGGCGACAGAACGTTGTTGGTGGCCAGCATCAGGGTGCGGGCTTCCATCTGCGCTTCCAGCGACAGCGGAACGTGAACAGCCATCTGGTCACCGTCGAAGTCGGCGTTAAACGCCGCGCAGACCAGCGGATGCAGCTGGATGGCCTTGCCTTCGATCAGTACCGGTTCGAATGCCTGAATACCCAGACGGTGCAGCGTCGGCGCACGGTTCAGCAGAACCGGGTGCTCGCGAATCACGTCTTCGAGGATGTCCCACACTTCCGGAACTTCCTGCTCGACCAG
>JAGLBD010000065.1:8232-17161 GCA_018260425.1 Pseudogulbenkiania sp.
GTCATGGCCTTGCCGCGACGACCGTTGTCCAGCAGCGAGTCAACCGACTCCTGCAGCATACGTTTTTCGTTGCGAACAATGATGTCCGGAGCGCGCAGTTCCAGCAGACGCTTCAGACGGTTGTTACGGTTGATGACGCGACGATACAAATCGTTCAGGTCGGAGGTCGCGAAACGACCGCCATCCAGCGGCACCAGCGGACGCAGTTCCGGCGGCAGAACCGGCAGCACTTCCAGGATCATCCACTCGGGCTTCATGCCGGAGCGAACGAAGGCTTCCAGCACCTTCAGGCGCTTGGCAATCTTCTTGATCTTGGTGTCGGAACCAGTGGTTTCCAACTCGCGACGCAGGGTTTCGATCTCGGTGTTGAGGTCGAGGCTGCGCAGCAGTTCGCGGACAGCTTCCGCACCCATCATGGCGCGGAACTCTTCACCGTACTGGTCTTCCTTGTCCAGGAAGTCCTCTTCGGTCAACAGCTGACGGCGTTGCAGCGGAGTCAGGCCCGGGTCGGTAACGACAAAGGCTTCGAAATAAAGCACGCGTTCGATATCGCGCAGGGTCATGTCCAGAACCATACCCAGACGCGACGGCAGGCTCTTCAGGAACCAGATGTGCGCGGTCGGGCTGGCCAGTTCGATGTGACCCATGCGTTCGCGGCGGACCTTGGACAAGGTCACTTCCACGCCGCACTTCTCGCAGATCACGCCACGATGCTTGAGGCGCTTGTACTTGCCGCACAAGCACTCATAGTCTTTTACCGGCCCGAAAATACGGGCGCAGAACAGACCGTCGCGTTCCGGCTTGAAGGTGCGGTAGTTGATGGTTTCAGGCTTCTTGACCTCACCGTACGACCAGGAACGGATCTTGTCAGGCGAGGCGATGCCGATCTTAATCGCATCAAACTCTTCTTCTTGCGTAACTTGCTTAAAGAGGTCGAGCAGAGCTTTCATTGCGTCTCCAGTCGGAGGGATGCCGCGGCGGGTGCCGCGGCGTCACTCCTAATCAATAGCGTTCCAGGTCCATATCGAGGCCCAGCGAGCGGATTTCCTTCACGAGAACGTTGAAGGATTCCGGCATGCCGGCATCAATCTTGTGTTCGCCCTTGACGATGTTTTCATAGACCTTGGTACGGCCGGTCACGTCATCGGACTTCACAGTCAGCATTTCCTGCAGGGTGTAAGCGGCGCCATAGGCTTCCAGCGCCCACACTTCCATCTCACCGAAACGCTGGCCACCGAACTGGGCCTTACCACCCAGCGGCTGCTGGGTAACAAGCGAGTACGGACCTGTCGAACGAGCGTGCATCTTGTCGTCTACCAGGTGATGCAGCTTCAGGTAGTGCATCACGCCGACAGTGACCTTGCGGTCGAAAGCTTCACCGGTACGACCGTCGTACAGGGTCATTTGGGTCTTCGACTCGTTGAAGCCCAATTGAGCTGTCAACGGATCTTCATCCGGGTAAGCCAGATCCAGCATGTGCTTGATCTCGGATTCCTTGGCACCGTCGAATACCGGTGTCGCGAACGGCATGCCGCGACGCAGGTTTTCTGCGAGATCGAGGATCTCGTCATCCGACAGGTCGGCCAGCGGTTCCTGCTTGCCCGTGTCGTTGTAGACATGTTCGATGTAGCCACGGATGTCGGCAACGGCGCGCTGCTGCTTGAGCATGCGATCGACCTGTTCGCCGATACCCTTGCCTGCCCAACCCAGGTGAACCTCGAGAATCTGACCGATGTTCATACGGGACGGAACGCCCAGCGGGTTCAGCACGATGTCGACGGTACGGCCATCACCCATGTGCGGCATGTCTTCGATCGGCAGGATGCGCGATACCACACCCTTGTTACCGTGACGACCGGCCATCTTGTCACCGGCTTGCAGACGACGCTTAACGGCCAGGTACACCTTGACCATCTTCTGCACGCCCGGGGGCAGTTCGTCGCCCTGAGTCAGCTTGCGCTTCTTGTCTTCGAACTTGAGGTCGAATTCTTCACGCTTCTGCGTCAGGCTTTCCTTGATCAGTTCGAGCTGCTTGGCAACGTCTTCGTCGCTCATGCGGATATCGAACCAGTCGTGCTTGGACGGCAGGCCATCCAGATACTCGACGTCGATCTCGGTGCCCTTGACCAAGCGCTTCGGACCGCCGTTGGCGACCTTGCCCAGAATCAGACGCTCGATACGGCTGAAGGCATCGTTTTCAAAAATACGCAGCTGGTCGTTCAGGTCGAGGCGATAGCGTTTCAGCTCGGCGTCGATGATCGACTGTGCGCGCTTGTCGCGTTCGATACCTTCGCGGGTGAACACCTGCACGTCGATCACGGTACCGGTCATGCCGGTCGGAACGCGCAGCGAGGTATCCTTCACATCGGAGGCTTTTTCACCGAAGATCGCGCGCAGCAGCTTCTCTTCCGGCGTCAGCTGGGTTTCGCCCTTCGGCGTTACCTTGCCGACCAGTACGTCACCGGCTTCCACTTCGGCACCGATATACACGATACCGGCTTCATCCAGACGGCCAGCCATGCGCTCGGACAGGTTCGGGATGTCGCGGGTGATTTCTTCCGGTCCCAACTTGGTGTCACGGGCAACCACCGACAGCTCTTCGATGTGAATCGAGGTGTAACGGTCTTCGGCAACCACCTTCTCGGAGATCAGAATCGAGTCCTCGAAGTTGTAACCGTTCCACGGCATGAAGGCGATGGTCATGTTCTGACCCAGAGCCAATTCACCCAGGTCGGTCGAGGCGCCATCGGCTACCACATCGCCACGGGCGATCTGGTCACCCACGCGAACCACTGGACGCTGGTTGATGTTGGTGTTCTGGTTGGAACGGGTGAATTTGGTGAGGTTATAGATATCCACACCGACTTCACCGGCTGTCGCTTCATCGTCGTTAACGCGAACCACGACACGGTTTGCATCGACAAAGTCAACCGAACCACCACGACGGGCAACCACGGTCGTACCCGAGTCAACAGCTACCGAACGCTCGATACCGGTACCGACGAACGGTTTTTCCGGACGCAGGCAAGGCACCGCCTGACGTTGCATGTTGGCGCCCATCAAGGCACGGTTCGCATCGTCATGTTCCAGGAACGGAATCAGCGAGGCCGCAACGGATACGACCTGACCGGTTGCAACGTCCATGTACTGGACGCGGTCCGGCGTTGCCAGAATGGTTTCGCCCTTCTCGCGGCAGGTAACCAGTTCGTCGATCAGCAGACCGTCTTCGTTCAGCTCGGCGTTGGCCTGGGCAATCACGTAACGACCTTCTTCGATCGCCGACAGATAGTCGATCTCGTTGGTTACCTTGCTGTCGATCACCTTGCGATACGGTGTTTCGAGGAAGCCGAACTCGTTGGTACGTGCGAATACGGACAGCGAGTTGATCAGACCAATGTTCGGACCTTCAGGCGTTTCGATCGGGCAAACGCGACCGTAGTGGGTCGGGTGCACGTCACGCACTTCAAAGCCGGCACGCTCGCGGGTCAAACCACCCGGGCCAAGAGCCGAAACACGGCGCTTGTGGGTAATTTCCGACAGCGGGTTGGTCTGGTCCATAAACTGGGACAGCTGGCTGGAACCGAAGAATTCCTTGATGGCAGCGCTGACCGGTTTTGCATTGATCAGGTCATGCGGCATCAGGTTGTCGGATTCCGCCTGATTCAGACGTTCCTTGACGGCACGCTCGACACGCACCAGACCGGCGCGGAACTGGTTTTCGGCCAATTCACCAACCGAACGCACGCGACGGTTGCCCAAGTGATCGATATCGTCGACTTCGCCGCGACCATTGCGCAGTTCGGTAAGGATAGCGATGACCGAAACGATATCTTCGGTCGACAGGGTGCCTTCAGCCGATTCACGACGATGGGCGAAGGTTTCGCCGATCAGGGTCTTGAACCATTCCGGAGTCTTCTCGTCGAACTTGTACTGATAGGTACGCGAGCAGAACTTCATGCGGCCAACGCGCGACAGATCGTAGGTTTCTTCGTTGAAGAACAGGCGCTGGAACAGTTGTTCCACAGCGTCTTCCGTCGGCGGTTCGCCAGGACGCATCATGCGATAGATCGCAACGCGAGCCTGCAATTGATCCTGGATGTCGTCGACGCGCAGGGTTTGCGAAATGTACGCCCCCTGGTCCAGATCATTGGTGAACAGCACGTCCACTTCGGAGATCTCGGTCAAGGCCAGCTTGGCGAGAATTTCTTCGGTGATTTCATCGTTGGCACGGGACAGGACTTCACCCGTATCGGTATTGACGACAGCGCGCGCCAGCACCTTGCCCAGCAGGGCATCGGCCGGAACTTCGATACGATCCAGTTCAGCGGTCTGAATGTCGCGGATATGCTTGGCAGTGATCCGTTTGTCCTTGGCGACGATCAGCTTGCCATCGGCAGCCACGATGTCGAACTTGGCCACTTCGCCCTTCAGGCGATCCGGCACGACCTTCATGAACACGCCGTTCTTGGTCAGATAGAACGTGTCGAAGCTGTAGAATTCCTCGAGGATACGTTCCTCGGAGTAACCCAACGCCTTCAGGAGGATGGTTACCGGCATCTTGCGACGACGGTCGATACGGAAATACAGCAGGTCCTTCGGATCGAATTCGAAATCGAGCCAGGAGCCGCGGTAAGGAATCACACGAGCAGAGAACAGCAGTTTACCCGAAGAATGCGTCTTGCCGCGGTCGTGCTCGAAGAACACACCCGGGCTGCGATGCAGCTGGCTGACGATGACACGCTCGGTACCGTTGATAATGAACGAACCGTTGGTCGTCATGAGCGGAATTTCGCCCATGTAGACTTCGTTTTCGCGCACTTCCTTGACCACCGGCTTGGACGATTCTTTATCAAAAATCGTCAGGCGGATACGGGCGCGCAGCGGAGCGGCATAAGTAATGCCACGCAGCTGACATTCCTGCATATCAAACGGCGGTTCGCCAAGAATGTAGTGTGCAAAATCTAGACGTGCGTAGCCGTTATGGCTGACGATCGGGAAAATCGACTTGAACGCTGCCTGCAAACCAACATCCTTGCGCTGATCGATAGTCGTTCCGAGCTGCAAGAACTCGGAGTACGAATCGATCTGGGTCGCCAACAGGAATGGGACATCGAGAACACTGGCACGTTTCGCAAAGCTCTTGCGAATACGTTTCTTCTCAGTAAACGAATAACTCATAGAGTCTCCATCGAGGTGGGGTGGCGCAAGAAACCAAAAGTCAGCAGCCATGCGCGCAATAATTGCTGGCTTTTACCTTCTTTGTTTCGGCCAATCACAAGCGCAATAAGGCTGGCGGATTTCTCCGCCAGCCTTGTACATCTTCTTTTAGGGAAGATTATTTGATTTCAGCTTTAGCACCAGCTTCGGTCAGTTGCTTCAGGATGTCTTCGGCTTCAGCCTTGGACACGCCTTCTTTAACGGTCTTCGGAGCGCCGTCAACAACGTCCTTGGCTTCTTTCAGGCCCAGGCCGGTCAGAGCACGGACAACCTTGATCACGTTAACCTTCTGGTCGCCAGCGGCGGTCAGAACAACGTCGAACTCGGTCTTTTCTTCAGCAGCAGCAGCGCCAGCGCCAGCCGGGCCAGCAACGGCAACAGCAGCAGCGGAAACGCCAAACTTCTCTTCGAACGCCTTAACCAGGTCGTTCAGTTCCATCACGGTCAGACCAGCAACGGCCTCGAGGATGTCTTCTTTGGTAATAGCCATGTGAAAATCTCCTGAAATCTGTATAAGTCAAATAGGTTAAGCAGCTTCGGCTTGCTTCTCTGCCAATGCGGCCAGTGCGCGGGCGAAGCCAGCAACCGGAGCCTGCATAACATAGAGAAGCTTGGACAGCAGTTCTTCGCGGCTCGGGATCGAAGCGAGCTCAGCAACCTGAGCGGCGTTCAATACATTGCCTTCGTAAGAGCCTGCCTTGACGACGATCTTGTCGTCAGCCTTGGCGAACTGGTGCAGCACTTTGGCAGCAGCAACCGGGTCTGCGGAAATCGCGTAAACCAGCGGACCGACCATTTGGTCAGCCAGACCGGCGAACGACGTACCTTCCACAGCGCGGCGTACCAGGGTGTTTTTAACAACACGCAGGTAAACGCCTTGCTCACGCGCCTGGGCACGGAGCTTGGTCATGCTGCTAACCTCGATGCCACGATATTCAGCGATCACGAGGGTCTGAGCGTCTTTCAGCTGGGCTGCGACTTCAGACACGACCGCCTTTTTATCTTCGAGATTGAGACTCAAGGTCATCCTCCTAGACTGAAAAGAAACGGAAAAAACTCCCGTTTCGCTTTGCAGCGGCGACCTGTTCAGGAGACATCAGGTAAAGCATCTTGAATGGTGCCCATGGGCAGAATTGAACTGCCGACCTCTCCCTTACCAAGGGAGTGCTCTACCCCTGAGCTACATGGGCTTTCAAGAACTAAATGAAGCCTTCTAAGGGTACACCATCTGCGCAGGATGCTGTTTCCAGCCATTAAGCCTTGCGGCACCTGCGGTCTTTGACAATCCGGCAGCCCCGAAGGGCTACCGGCCCAAAGCCTTGGCAGACGAATCTGCCAGACTCCGTCAACTTAACCGTTGATGGAGTTGGTATCTACGCGTACGCCAACACCCATGGTGCTGGAGACAGCGATTTTCTTCAGATAGATACCCTTGGCGGCAGCCGGTTTGGCCTTGGCAAGAGCATCGATCAGTGCAGCCAGGTTCTCGCGCAGGGCAGCCGCTTCGAAAGAAGCGCGACCGATGGTGGCGTGAACGATACCGTCACGGTTGGTACGGTACTGAACCTGACCGGCCTTGGCGTTCTTCACGGCTTCGGCAACGTTCGGGGTTACAGTGCCAACCTTCGGGTTCGGCATCAGGCCACGCGGGCCGAGAATTTGACCCAGTTGACCAACAACGCGCATCGCATCCGGGGAAGCGATAACAACGTCGAAGTCCATTTGACCCGCCTTGACTTGCTCGGCCAGGTCATCGAAACCAACCACTTCGGCGCCGGCTTCGCGGGCGGCTTCAGCAGCAGCGCCTTGAGCGAATACAGCAACACGAACGGACTTGCCGGTGCCGCGCGGCAGAACCACGGAGCCACGAACAACCTGGTCGGATTTACGCGGGTCAACACCCAGGTTGACGGCGATGTCGATCGACTCGTCAAACTTGGCGGTAGCCGCTTCTTTAACCAGTGCCAGAGCTTCGTCAACAGCGTACAGCTTGTTGGCGTCAACTTTGGCGTTCAGATCTTGCAGACGCTTGGACAGTTTGGCCATGTTACACACCCTCCACGGTCAGACCCATCGAGCGAGCGGAACCAGCGATGGTACGCACGGCAGCGTCGAGGTCGGCAGCGGTCAGGTCCGGCTGCTTCTGTTTGGCGATTTCTTCCAGTTGGGCGCGGGTCACCTTGCCTACCTTTTCGGTATTGGCACGGGGGCTACCCTTCTGGATACCGGCGGCTTTCTTCAGCAGGATCGATGCCGGCGGAGTCTTCATCACGAAGGTGAAGGACTTGTCCGCGTAGGCGGTGATCACAACCGGAATCGGCAGGCCCGGCTCGATGCCTTGGGTCTGGGCGTTGAACGCCTTGCAGAATTCCATGATGTTCAGGCCACGCTGACCCAGTGCCGGGCCAATTGGCGGCGACGGGTTTGCTTTACCAGCGGGCACTTGCAGCTTTACATAGCCGACAATTTTCTTTGCCACGATCAAAACTCCTTAAACGGGTATAACGTGATGCATGCACATCACTTCCCAGACGAAAGGGCATGATTATACATGCCTTTCATTAAAACACCAAGCAGAAACCGACCTATCCGGTCAGGCTTTTTCTACCTGGCTGAAATCCAGCTCAACCGGGGTATCGCGACCGAAGATCTGAACCGATACACGCAGCTTGTTGCGCTCGTAGTTCACTTCGTCAACCGAACCATTGAAGTCGTTGAACGGGCCGTCCGTAACACGAACGCGCTCACCCACTTCAAACAGTACCTTCGGCTTCGGCTTCTCAACACCCTCTTGCATTTGCTGCATGATGGCATCGACTTCGCGTTTGGAAATCGGCGCCGGGCGGTTGGCGGTACCGCCAATGAAACCGGTTACCTTGGGGGTGCTCTTCACCAGGTGCCAGGTGTCATCGGTCATTTCCATCTCGATGAGCACATAACCCGGGAAGAACTTGCGCTCGGTAATGGAGCGGCGACCATTTTTCATGTCGACTACTTCTTCTACCGGCACCAGAACCTGACCGAACAGATCCGCAACTTCACTACGAGCGATACGCTCAACCAGTGCTTTTTGCACGCTTTTCTCAAAACCGGAATAAGCGTGAATCACATACCAGCGCTTCGCCATTATGAACCTCGACCCAGAAGAACATCATAAACCAGCCAGGTCAGACCCGAGTCCACCAGCCACATGAACAGGGCAAGCACGAATACAAACAGTGCCACCATCCCGGTAATCTGCAGCGCTTCCTTGCGACTAGGCCAAACAACCTTGCGAGCCTCGACAACGGATTCCTGAGCGTAGCCCACGAAATCCTTGCCCGGACGGGACAACCACACCATCCCGGCACCGGCAGCAAGGCTGACGATAAAGGCCAACGGACGCAGCAATCCCTGCGTTTCCGGAATCATGTAGAAGCCGGCAATCCCGGCCACTACGATCAGCCCCGCAACTGCGAGTTTGATTTTGTCTTGCATTTCCATGCGGTTTTTCTCTTGCGCGTATGCGACAAAAGACCAACCGGCGCTTACGCGCCGGTTAGTCTTAATTGGCAGGCCAGGAGGGTCTCGAACCCCCAACCCTCGGTTTTGGAGACCGATACTCTACCAATTGAGCTACTGGCCTTAAACCTTACTTAAGCAACAATCTTCGATACTACACCGGCGCCGACGGTACGGCCACCTTCGCGGATGGCGAAACGCAGACCTTCTT
>JAGLBD010000001.1 GCA_018260425.1 Pseudogulbenkiania sp.
CCAGACTCCCCCTTCGAAGCCCTGACCCAACGGTCAGGGCTTTCGTCATTTCTGCTCCCTCAATTTCCATCAACCAGCCCGTCTCTTGCCCTCGTGCTACGCAATCCCTATTTGCCCGCGCGATCATTCCATGGGGATGAACGTGCAAGCTTTTGATGACAATGATTTTTTATATTTGTACAACGGCATGCCATGAAACTTTATTGACATAGAGTTGCCTCATAGTGATTGCCGTGGAGTCGTGTCTTTCTCGTCAGGGAAGCTCTATACTGAGAACGACTTTCACTAATTCAAATATTGTCCTACAATCTGGCATTTTGTGGATTTACGAAGGAGCGGTCATGCTGTATCCAGAACTCTTCATTCAGTTGGAAAAAGCTCGCTGGAGCATGGCTGAAGACATCCCATGGGACACGTTCGAAGCCGACAAGTTGACGGATGAACAAGCCCAAACCATCAAGATGAACGCCATCACCGAATGGGCGGCCTTGCCGGCGACCGAGATGTTCCTGCGCGACAATCGCAATGATTCGGACTTTTCGGCATTCATGTCCATCTGGTTCTATGAAGAGCAGAAGCATGCTCTGGTATTGATGGAATATCTGCGTCGTTTCCGTCCGGATCTGGTGCCGACGGAGGAAGAACTGCATGCGATCCGTTTCGAATTTGATCCGGCGCCCCAGCTCGAAACGCTGATGCTGCATTTCTGCGGGGAAGTTCGACTGACTCAATGGTATCGCTGTGCATCGGAATGGCACACCGAACCGGTTATCAAGCACATTTACAAGACCCTCTCGCAAGACGAGGCGCGTCACGGTGGTGCGTATCTCAAGTACATGAAGCAATCGATCGAACGCTTTGGCAATGAGGCCCGTGCGGCGTTTGCCAAGATCGGCTTGTTGATGGCGTCTTCGTCCCGCAGCAAAAAGCCGTTGCATCCGACCAATCTGCACGTCAATGAAGCGTTGTTCCCCAATGACACGATTCAATCGCGCTTGCCGAATCCCGAATGGCTGGAAGAGTGGCTGACGCGTCAAATCAGTTTCGATGATCCTTGGGAAGCACGCGTAGTGGGTGGTATCCTTCGTAACTTGTCAAACCTCTTCGAGCGACCGATCGAGACGATTCATGCGCTCAACCGGTATCGCAAGGAACTGACGACGAGTCTGAAGGATGCTAATGCCGTACCCAACCCCGCAATTTGAAGCAAAGATCTGCCCGCCAGAGCGCTTGGCTGAGCGACTGGCGGTTTTGCCCCGCCCCTTGGTGTTTACCAATGGCTGCTTTGATATTCTGCACCGTGGTCATGTCACTTACCTGGCTCAGGCCCGGGAACTCGGGGCGTCATTGGTGCTTGCCCTGAATACCGATGCCTCGGTCAAGCGGCTGGGTAAGGGTGACGACCGCCCGGTCAATCCCCTTGCCTTCCGTGCCGCCGTTGCCGCTGCGCTGGAAAGCGTCACGCTGGTGACCTGGTTCGATGACGATACGCCGGCCGAACTGATCGAACTCATCCGGCCAGATATTCTGGTCAAAGGTGGTGACTGGAGCGTAGAAAACATTGTCGGGAGTCGCGAGACACTGGCGCGGGGTGGCGAGGTGCATTCGATTCCCTTTCTGCACGCTACCTCGACGACGGAGACCTTGCGCCGCATCCGTTCGGGTGATCAGGGGTGAGTCCACTCTCGTTCGATATTCTTGCCCTGCTGGCTGACGGTCGGTTTCATTCGGGCGAAGCCATGGCCAAAGCCTTGGGCTGTTCCCGTACCCTGATCTGGCAGGCCGTGAAAGAGCTGGGCGATGACATGGGCCTCGAGGTGTTCAGTGTCCGTGGTCAGGGCTATCGTCTGGCAGAGCCGTTCGAACTGCTCGATGTTGCCGCGGTGCGCCAGCACTTGTCGCCGGCGGCGGGTGAAACACTCACGGTTGCCGTTGCCAATCAGGTGGACTCGACCAATACCCAGCTGATGCAGCGTGCCAATGGCGGGGGCTTGCATGGACTGGTGCTGGCCGCCGAGATGCAGAGTGCCGGGCGTGGTCGCCTCGGTCGGCGCTGGACCATGCGTCCGGGGGCCGGCCTGACCTTCTCGGTGTTATGGCGCTTCGAGTTGACCATGTCCGAGTTGTCCGGCTTGTCGCTGGCGGTGGGGGTGGCCCTTGCCCGTTGCCTGCGCCGCATGGGCGCGCCTGTCACGCTCAAATGGCCCAATGATGTCTTGCTGGGCGAGGCCAAAATGGCCGGCATCCTGATCGAACTCTCCGGGGAAGCCAATGGTCCTGCATCGGTGGTGATCGGGATCGGACTCAATCTGTCCCAGCCGGGAGCCATCGATCAACCGGTGGCCTGTCTGGCCGATGCCGGCTTGCGTCCGTCGCGCAATGCCTTGCTGGCGGGTTTGCTCAATGATCTGCACGATGTACTGACCTGTTTCGGCCAACGTGGTTTTGATGGCCTGCGTGAGGAATGGAGCGATTTGTTCGCTCATCGCGATTGCCCGGTGGTAATGACTTTCAGCCATGGCGAACCGGTCAACGGCATTGCCCGTGGTGTGGCAGCCAGTGGTGCCTTGCAAGTGGAAACCGCACGAGGTCTGGAAACCTTTCATGCCGGCGAAGTCTCTGTCAGGAGGGTGGCATGAAGTTGTTGCTGGATGCCGGTAATTCGCGCATCAAGTGGGCTGTCCATGACGGCCATGGCTGGTGCGCCAGCGGTGTCGCCAGCCACGATGCCATCCCGTTGCTGTCCAGTGAATGGCAAGGGATGTCCGTAAGTAGCGTACATGCGGCGAATGTGGCGGGTCATGCCATCCGGGAGGCTCTGGAGCAGGTTGCCCCGCAGCCGGTAATCTGGGTGCAGTCCGAAGCGTGTCGCGATGGCGTTACCAATCATTATCGCACCATTGCCGAACACGGTGCCGATCGCTGGCTGGCGGTGCTGGCCGCCCGGGCGCGCTGCAATGAGGATGTCGTGGTGGCCTGTGCCGGAACCGCTCTGACCGTCGAGGCGTTGACCGCCGAAGGCGATTACCTTGGCGGCGTGATTTTGCCGGGCTATCGTTTAATGCTGGGCAGTCTGGCAAGCGGTACGGCGCAACTGGACCGCGAGCCGGGCGACTATCAAGCCTTTCCGGGGGGGACGCGCGATGCGCTGGCCAGTGGCGCCCTGGATGGCCTGGCTGGTGCCATCTCGCGCATGCGGGAGCGACTGGCGGCCCATACCGGCAGACCACTGCCGAAAATCATTCTGACGGGGGGGGATGCCGGTCGTATCGGTGCCGTGCTCGCCGGTGACGTCGATATCGTGGATAATCTGGTGCTGGAAGGTTTACTGAAGGTGGCGAATTCGTGAAGTGGTTTTTTGGACTGGTGCTTATCCTCAACCTGATGGTGGCAGGTTATGGCGCACTCAAGGTACGTGCTCCACAGGATATCCACGCCCAGGAGGTCAGCCCGGCCATGCTCAAGGTGCTTCCTGCCGGCTGGAAACCTCCGGTAGAGGCCAGCCTGCCGGTAGCCAATGCGTCTGCTCCGGTCGCACAGCTTGCCGCTGCCTCGGCGCCGGTTGCCCGTGTTGCCGCGGCTTCGGCTCCGCTGGCCAGCAAACCGACAGCCTCGGCGGCGACTCCCGCTCCCGCCCCGGCCAAGAGCAAGGCGCCTGCCGTCAAGGAAACCGCGGTGTTGGCGTGCCGCCAGTGGGGACCGTTGACCGAGAGTCTGGTCAGCCGCGTCAAAGGCGGCTTGCCGTCCTTGTCGCTGCGTGCGTCACAGTGGTCACAGAGTACAGCCGACACCACAACCGGCACTGGCAAGGTCTGGGTCTATTACCCACCGCTGAATACTCATGCAGAAACCCAAACCTTGTCGTCGGAACTCAAGTCCAAAGGGTTCGACAACTATATCGTTCAGACCGATGATCACAAGGGGGCCGTGTCATTGGGCCTGTTCGGCAAGGAAGCCGCCGCGCGTGCCTTGATGGCAAAAATTAAAGCTGCCGGCTATGACAAGGTCGCGATGGTGGCGCGCGAGTCGAAGGCAACCGCCAGTGTGTTGACCTTCCGCGAGCTGGACAGTGCCGCTGTTGCCCGCCTGGAAGCGCTGCAAAAGCGTCTGACGCCGGGTATCCGCCTCACGTCCTGCCAATAACAGTCGGTCCAATGATCAATAGCCCGCCACGTTCTGCGTAGCGGGCTATTTTTATGGCGATGACGCCATGAATTATTGCCAGAGATAGCAATACTCGGTGTTGCCTTCAAAATTGGCACTGGTGCTGCCATCGGGGTAGAGTTTTTTCAGCCAGCCATCCGGTTTGGCCCGGGTGGGGGTATCACCGCAATTGGTGTGGACCCAGTGAATGCCGACTCCCGAGGTGTAAGGCTGCCCGCAGACTTCGATACGGTCATTGCGACGCAGGGTATTGAGCGGTGCCGGTACGTGGCTTCCCGCGGCATCGTAGCCATCGGCAAACACATTGTCGATCGCGACATCGTAGGTTCTGCCATCCTGATCGGCCTTGAGTGACAGGTGGGTATGCGACAGTTCGATGCCTTGCCGGTATTTGCCATGCTGGAAGGACGGGGCACTGACCAATGTACCGGTCAGGTAGGTGCCCGCCGCTGCCGAGCAATCGGCACGGTGGTCGGCAAACGCATGATTGGCCAGACACAACAGACTAATCAGCAACAGTTTTTGTTTCATGCCATTTTCCTGTGTTGTGGGCCTTCCTGATCCGTTTTTGTCATGTCTTTTGCATGTTGGGTGTCAGGGAACACCGTGGCTAGAAGATTGATGCCAATGACATCGATGGCGAGTATAGGATCTAGTCGATGATGCGTCATCTCAGCGATATGACAGGGACAGGACAGCTTGACGATCGGACTTGCTTGCCGGCGTCTGTCACGGCACACTGCGCACTTCCATCCCGAGGGGGATGGCAGCCTTAACCCGTCGGCTTGCAAGATGGACGGGAAGCGTCCTGACGGGCGTACTCTCTGTTGGAGAGTTTCATGACTGATCTGATTACCGGTGACGGTGCGATTCGCCGCACCTCTCTTTACGGTTCTTCTATTGAAAATACCTATGCTGGCGTGTTGTCGTTCATGCGCCGCAACTATTCACGCGACCTGACCGGGGCTGACGTCGTGGTGTCCGGCATTCCGCTGGACCTGTCGACCACCTTCCGTTCCGGTGCGCGTCTTGGCCCGCAGGCCATTCGTGCTGCCAGTGTACAGCTGGCCGAGCTGAAGCCCTTCCCGTGGGGATTTGATCCCTTCGACGATCTGGCGGTGATTGACTACGGTGATTGCTGGTTTGATGCCCACAACCCGCTGACCATCAAGCCGTCCATCATCGAACATGCCCGGACCATTCTGGCTTCCGGTGCGCGGATGCTGACCTTCGGCGGTGACCATTTCGTCACCTACCCCTTGTTGATCGCACACGCGGAAAAATATGGCAAACCGCTGTCCCTGCTGCACTTCGATGCCCATTGCGACACGTGGCCGGACGACTCGCCGGACAGCCTGAATCACGGCACCATGTTCTACAAAGCGGTCAAAGAGGGTTTGATTGATCCGAAGCGCTCCGCCCAGGTCGGGATTCGTACCTGGAACGATGACTTCATGAACATGAATGTGCTGGATGCCCCGTGGGTGCACGATAATGGTATCGACGCGACCATCGCGCGCATCAAAGAGGTGATTGGCGATAACCCGGTCTACCTGACCTTCGACATCGATTGTCTGGATCCGGCATTTGCCCCGGGTACCGGAACGCCGGTTCCGGGCGGTTTGTCCAGTGCCCAGGCGCTCAAGATCATTCGTGGTCTGGGCGATCTGGACATCGTCGGCATGGATGTGGTGGAAGTGGCCCCGGCCTACGACCAAAGCGAAGTGACCGCGATTGCTGCCGCTCATCTGGCCTGTGACATGCTGTGCCTGATGCGCAACCGCAAGGTAGCCGGCAAGCTGTAATCGCGTTTACGCGGCGATCTCCAGTGTCGCTACACGGCGTCGGGTCAGTTCCATGTAACGCTCGACGCCGTTCAGGGGACTGAAACCCAGCCGCGCATAAAATGGCCGGGCATCCCGGGAAACCAGCAGGAAGCGTCGTAGATCCTGCAGGTCGGGGTGCTCGAGCATGGCGTGCAACAGCGCACGTCCCGCCCCTTTGCCCCGCGCTTCCGGCACGATGAAAACATCTGACAGATAGGCGAAGGTGGCATGATCTGTGATCACTCTGGCAAAGCCGATTTGCTTTCCGCCTTCGTAGGCCCCGAACACCAGTGAATGGCTCAGTGCACGCTCGAGCGTGGTCCGACTCATGCCGCGAGCCCAATGACTGAGCTGTGACAGATAGTGGTGAATCATCTCGCGATCCAGCAGGGCGGGATCCGTGGAAATGGTAAGCCCTGACATCAAGCCTCTCCGCTGCAGCGTGTGAACGGATTGTGCTATGACATCATCACGAAATGATGACAGTGGGTCAATTATCGGTAGTGGGTTGTTGCCCGGGGGGTTCCAGCCGCATCAGATAGGGGGGGTGCCCCTCCAGCAGGGTCAATTGGGCAAAGCCACCGGGTTGGACGGCCATCAGGCGTGCCGCAGGCTTGCCGATGCCGAGCAGTTCTGCCATCAGGCCGGTAATGGCATCGCCGCCGGCCACCAGAATCCGGTGGCTGCCGCGCGCTTCGCTGATCCATTCGCTGAAACCGGTCAGCAAGCGGGTATCAAACCACTCGACAACGTCGATGCTGCTGGCTTTGCAGTCATCGAAGCGCTCGTCAACCTTGAGCATGACGCCGGAGGCCAATGCGCGGGCAACGGCAAAGTCGCGACCATTCCGGTCGGTATCGGTGGCCATTGCCGTGACCGGCGCCAATGCCACGATCCTCTGCCAACTGGCGGCCAACACTTCGGCAACCTCATCGGGAGATCCCTGTCCGTGGCGTAGCAAGGTCAATGTATATGGGTTCATTCCGGCACCCTATGCCAACTACCGTCATGTGGCAAGTGTCTGAGGCTGCGAGAGTGTGACCACCCGTCCACACCAACCGCGGAACAGGTTTGACGGCGCTGGTTGCGTTGGCTATTCTCGCCGCCATGGACACAGAAATCGATTACTTGGAATCCCGTGTGGCGGCACTGGTGGCGCGTATCCGGGAACTGGAGACGCGCAACGGCCGGTTTGCCGAGGTGTTGTCTGCCGCATTGAAAGAAAATGCCGAGCTGAATTATCGTCTGGAAGAGACCCGTACCCGGGTTTCGGCGCTGATTGCGCGCCTGCCCGGTGACGAGGAGGTAAATGCATGAGCGAATTCGTTCAGGTCGAAGTCTCCCTGCTGGGGCGTTATTTCACCATTGGCACGCCGGAATCCGAGCAGGGCACGCTCAAGGAGGCCGTGCGACTCCTTGAAGAAAAAGTCAAAACCATCCAGTTGCAGGGCAAGATTGTCGAGACCGACAAGATCGCCATCATGGCCGCGTTGAACATTGCTCATGACCTTCTCAAAACAAAAGTCGGAGAGGGCTTGGAGATGGAGGAATTTCAACGTAAAATACGTTCCATGAGTGAAGCCGCCGACAAGGCGCTTCAGGAAAGCCAGCAGACACTGTTCTGATACTGGTTTTCAGCCCAGGTTAGCTTATCCCCTGCGGTGCTCGAGACGGCTTACAATTCCTTTGAACCAATGCGTTCGCTTTGGTTGCGGCAAAAGGTGCGGGTGTGCGCGTCCCTCGTTGGATGCGCCCGAAGCTCCCGGCAGGCGACCTCCCTGGAAACAGGGTTCAAGCGAATTATGCCCGAACGACACTCGCGGGGGTCTCCCCTTCCATGGCACACCACCCCTCGCTCCCCGATGAAAAAAACCTGTTGCGACGCGAATTGCGCCGGCGCCGCAAGGCCCTGACGCGCAAGGAACGTTGTCGACTGGAGCGTGCCGTCTTGCGTCATGCTTCGCCATTGCTGCGGCGTGGCAAGCGCATCGGTGCCTATCTTGCTGCCGGCTCCGAGCTGGATCTTTCCGCCGTGATTGTACGTGCCAGACAGCGCGGTGCCGTGGTCAGCCTGCCGGCCATTCCGGCACGTGGCCGTCGTTTGTGGTTCACCCGGCTGGGCCCCGACCCGCTGCGCTGGCGTATTCATCCCCGTTACCGGATTCGCGAATACGATGGCCCGCGCGCACGCGCCGAAACCCTGGATGTACTGTTGATCCCCTTGCTGGGAGTGGATGCCGACGGCTATCGGCTTGGACAAGGGGGCGGCTTTTACGATGCGACTCTGGCGTTTCGCCGTCGTCACCCTCTGGCACGCCGTCCCTTGCTGGTGGGCGTGGCCTTTGATTGCCAATGTGTCGATCGTGTCCCGCGCGAGGCGTGGGATGTCCGGCTGGATGCTATTCTGACCCCTTCGGGCTTGCGGCGTTTCTAGACCAGCCCGGAGCAGGCCGCAATGGCCTGACGGAAAGCGGCCAGCAGGTTCGCCGACTGGAGAGAATGCCCTGCACCGGGGATTTCGGTTCGCTGGCCGGAGGAGAATCGTTCTGCAAGCCGGGCAGCCATCCCCGGCAGACATAAACGGTCCTCGCTGCCGTGCACGATATGGCAAGGCAGGGTGGATGCCTGATGACCCTTCAAGAGTTCCAGCAAGCCGGGTTCCGGCAAGAAACACTGCTGCGACAGGTAATGCGCCTCGAGTCGCGCCAGCGGCAGTGCCATGAAACCATCTGGCGGCGGTTGTCTGGTGTTTTCCGGCCACTGCGCCATCGTTGCCTCCCAGCGGTGCCATTCCCGGGCGGCGGCAAGGTGGATCCGCGGGTCCGGGGAAGTGAGCAGCCGGTAGTAGGCCGTCGCCAGCATGGCGGTTGCCGGGTGGCCGGCCATTCCGGAAAACTGTTGCCAGGCGGCAGGAAAAGTATGCCGGTTGCCCGCCATGAACCAGTCTATCTCTTCCGTGCTGCCCAGAAACGGGCTGCGTAGCACGAGTCCCGATACCTGTTCCGGATACCTCAGTGCATACCCCAGGGCAACGACTGTGCCCCAGGAGCTGGCCGCCAATACCATGCGCTCCACCGACAGATGCTGGCGCAGCCGTTCAAGATCGTTGACCAGATCGCGAGTGGTATTGGCATGGATGGCAGCGCGTGGAATGGAACGTCCGGCACCGCGCTGGTCATAGAGAATCCAGTTGACCGGCAGATAGGCCAGCAGATTACGCAGGCGCGGATGACTGCCTTCGCCGGGACCACCATGCAGATAGACCACGGGAGCCCCGTCTGGGTCGCCACACTGTTCCCAGTACATCTGATGCCCATGGTCCAGTGCCAGCATACCCTGTGCGAACGGTTGGATGAGCGGGGTCATGTTGCGTCGAGCAAGCTCATGATCTGTTGCCAGTCATCCGGGCTGACCGGTGTGATGGACAGCCGGTTGCCGCGTCGCAGTACCTGGAAGTTTTCCAGACCGGGCTGTTCGCGCAGCATCGCCGGGGTCAGCAGCCGGGTTTTGGCGACAAAGCGTACCGGTACCGAGACCCAGCGCGGGGCTTCCGGGGTGGATTTCGGATCGTAATAGGGGCTATTCCGGTCAAACTGACTGCTGTCAGGACCCGCTGTCGCCGTGATACGGGCGATGCCGGCAATACCCGGCTGTGCACAGCTGGAATGCCAGAACAGCAACAGGTCACCGGGGTTCATTCCGTCACGCATGAAATTGCGCGCCTGATAATTGCGGACGCCGGTCCATTCGAAGTCGGTTTCCGGTGCGGAGGCAAGGTCGTCGATCGATACGTCATCCGGCTCGGATTTCATCAGCCAATAGCGCATGGCGGGCCTCCTTTGGGGTCAGATGCAGGGTGAGTCATGCCTGACATGCAGGCCGGAAGCAATTAATCGTCCCAGCCCCCTTCTTTGCCAAGGCAGTCGGCGGCTATAATCGTCTGATTGTTTTCTGGAATCCTACAATTCGGCAGATCACCATGCATGAAAATTATTCTCCGCGCGAGGTCGAAACCTCTGCACAGCAACATTGGGAAAAGACCGCCGCTTTCAAGGCCGTAGAAGATGCCTCCCGGCCAAAATACTACGCTTTGTCCATGTTCCCCTATCCGTCGGGCAAGTTGCACATGGGCCATGTGCGAAACTACACCATTACCGATGCGCTGGCGCGTTTCATGAGTCTGTCCGGCTATAACGTCCTGCAGCCGATGGGCTGGGACGCGTTTGGCTTGCCTGCCGAAAATGCCGCCATGAAGCACAATGTGGCGCCGGCGGCATGGACCTATGCCAACATCGAAGATATGAAGAACCAGCTCAAGCAGCTGGGCTTCGCCCTTGACTGGGAACGCGAGATTGCCACCTGCAAACCCGACTACTACCGGTGGGAACAATGGTTGTTCACCCGCTTGTTCAAGAAAGGGGTGATCTATCGCAAGAACGGCGTGGTGAACTGGGATCCGGTCGACAACACCGTGCTGGCCAACGAACAGGTGGTCGATGGCCGCGGCTGGCGCTCCGGCGCGCTGGTTGAAAAGCGTGAAATCCCGATGTACTACTTCGGCATTACCCAATACGCCGACGAATTGCTTGCTGATCTGGACACCCTCACCGGCTGGCCGGAACAGGTCAAGACCATGCAACGCAACTGGATCGGCAAAAGCTTCGGTTCGGACGTGGTGTTCCCCTACGACGAAAGCACGATTGGCGCGGCCGGCGAGCTGAAAGTCTACACAACCCGTCCCGATACCTTGCTGGGCGCGACTTACGTTGCGGTTGCCGCCGAACATCCGCTGGCGACCCTGGCTGCAGAGCGCCGCCCGGAACTGGCCGGCTTCATCGCCGAGTGTAAAAAAGGCGGCGTTTCCGAGGCCGACATTGCCACTCAGGAGAAAAAGGGTGTCGACACGGGTTTGACCGTGCTGCATCCGCTGACCGGACAACCGTTGCCGGTCTGGATTGCCAACTACGTATTGTGGGGCTATGGCGAGGGCGCAGTGATGGCGGTGCCGGCGCATGACGAGCGCGACTTCGAGTTCGCCAGTCGCTATGCCTTGCCCAAGCCTCAGGTGATCCGTCTCAAAGACAGTGAAAGCGCTTACGACGACAGCGCATGGCAGGAGTGGTACGGCCTGAAGGACGACAGTGTCGAACTGTGTCATTCGGGCAAATACGATGGCTTGACGCCGCAGCAGGCGTTTGATGCGATCGTTGCGGATCTGGAAGCGGCCGGCCGTGGCGCACGTCGTACCCAGTACCGCCTGCGCGACTGGGGTATTTCCCGCCAGCGTTACTGGGGTTGTCCGATCCCGATCATTCACTGCGACAGCTGTGGCGATGTACCGGTTCCGGAAAAAGACTTGCCGGTGGTGCTCCCGGAAAACGTTGTGCCGGACGGCGCAGGTTCTCCGCTGGCCAGAATGCCCGAGTTCTACGAGACGACGTGCCCGACGTGCGGCGCCGCGGCGCGTCGTGAAACCGACACCATGGACACCTTCGTCGAGTCGAGCTGGTATTACGCACGCTATGCCAGCCCGGCTTGCGAAACCGCAATGGTCGACAAGAAAGCCGCTGACTACTGGCTGCAAGTCGATCAGTACGTCGGCGGTATCGAACACGCCATCCTGCACCTGCTCTACGCACGGTTCTTCCACAAGCTGATGCGCGACGAGGGTCTGGTTTCGTCGGACGAGCCGTTCAAGAGTTTGCTGACGCAGGGCATGGTGGTGTGCGAGACCTTCTACCGCGATCGTCCCGATGGCGGCAAGGACTGGATTGCACCGGCCGATATCACCATCGAACGTGACGGCAAGGGCAAGATCATTGCCGCGACCCATCGCGAAGATGGTTTGCCGGTGACGATCGGCGGCGTGGAAAAGATGTCCAAGTCCAAGAACAACGGCGTCGACCCGGCCGAGTTCATTACCCGCTATGGCGCCGATACGGCGCGTTTGTTCATGATGTTTGCCGCGCCGCCGGAACAATCGCTGGAATGGTCCGACGCGGGTGTCGAAGGGGCTTTCCGCTTCATCAAACGCCTGTGGCGTGCGGTATTCGAGCATCAGGGCACCGGTGTCGTGGCCGCCTATGCCGATGGCGAGGTGTCGTCTGCCCAGAAGGATCTGCGCTACAAATTGCATGCCACCATCCAGAAGGTGACCGATGACTATGGTCGTCGCCAGCAATTCAATACCGCCATTGCCGCGGTGATGGAGTTGCTCAACACCCTGGACAAGACCGATACGGCGGATAGCGCCGGACGTGCCGTGGCGCAGGAAGTGCTGGAAACGGCCGTGCTGCTGCTCAATCCGATCGTGCCGCATGTGACCGAGTCGCTGTGGGCGGCCTTGCGTCCGGGAACGCAGTTGCTGGAACAGTCCTGGCCGAAAGTCGACGAAAGCGCCTTGGTGAAAAGCGAGCTGGAATTGATGGTTCAGGTCAATGGCAAGCTGCGCGGCAGCGTGGTCGTTGCGGCCGATGCGGCACAGGACGCGATTCAGGCTGCGGCGCTCGCCAATGAAAACGTGCAGAAATTCATGGAAGGCAAACCGGCCCGCAAGATCATCGTGGTGCCGGGGCGTCTGGTAAACATCGTTGTGTGATCAAGGACCTACAATGACCCGTTTTCTGCAAATGACCTTGCTGGCTGGTCTGACCGTGCTGCTCACCGCCTGCGGATTCCATCTGCGCGGCCTGGGCGGCCCGCTGCAGCCTTTGCCGTTTTCACGGCTGATGTTGTCGATGGACAAGGCTCAGATCGATGCGCCGCTGCGTGCCTTGCTGGCGGTTGATCCCCGCGTGAAGCTGGTGAGCACGGCCAAGGAGGCCGAGGCGGTGCTGACGGTGCTTGGCGAGCAAAACAACAAGGACATTCTGACCATCAACCGCGGTGGGTCGATCAACGTCTACCAGTTGACCTACAAGGTCACGGTGCAGGTGATCCTGAATGGCGAAGAAATGCAGGATATCGTTATTCCGGTGCGTCGCGAACTGACCTACAACGATCAGGACATTCTCGGCAAGGAGAAGGAAGAGGCCTTGCTGTGGGATGACATGCATCAGGAGGCCGCACGCTTGCTGGTCTATCGTTTGGCTGCGTTGAAAAAGGTTCCTGCCATGACGCCGGTACCCACGGCTTCGGGCACCCATGCCATCGCTAAGCCTTGAGGCGCTGACGCCAGCTCTGGCACAGGGGCTGCGGCCCCTGTACCTGATCCATGGCGAGGAAGCACTGCTGTCGCTGGAAGCCTGTGATGCCATTCGCGAGGCGGCACGGGCCAAGGGCTATCTGGATCGGGAGGTATTGACCATCGAGGGCAACTTCGACTGGTCGCGGCTGACCGATGCCCTGACGAGTGTTTCGCTGTTTGCCACGCAAAAGGTTCTGGAAGTCCGCATTCCCGGCGGCAAACCCGGTACCGAGGGGGCGGAAGCGCTCTCTCGTCTGGCCGCCACACCTCCGGAAGATACCATCACCCTGGTGGTTCTGCCGCGCATGGAGCGGGCCCAGCAGCAAAGCAAGTGGTTCCAGGCGCTGGAAGGGAAGGCACAAGTCATCCACGCTGCGCCGGTGGGGCGCAATGAGTTGCCTGGCTGGATTGGCCGTCGCCTCAAGGCGCAAGGTCAGAGTCTGGCGCCCGATGCGATGGCCTTCTTTGTCGATCGCGTGGAAGGCAACTTGCTGGCTGCCCGGCAGGAGATCGACAAGCTGGCCCTGCTGTATCCGAAGGGAGTACTGGACATGGCCGCGCTGAGCGATGCCGTGGCCAATGTCGCACGCTTCGATGTATTCCATTTGTCCGAGGCCTGGCTGGCCGGTGAAGAGGCACGGGTGCTGCGTATGCTGGAAGGACTGGAGGCCGAAGGGGAAAGTCCGGTGCTGGCGCTATGGTCGTTCACCGAAGACGTCAGGATGCTGATCCGCTTGGGCCGCGCGTTGGAAGAAGGACGTCAGATCCGCGATCTGGTCCGTGACCTGAAGCTGTGGGGCGCACGTCAGAAGCTGGCTGAACCGGCATTGCGCCGGATTGGCGGGCGGATCCTGCGCGAGGCGCTGGCCGAGTGCGCGCGTATCGATCGTTTGATCAAGGGCGTTGAGCAGGGTGATGCCTGGCAAGCCATGCGGGTTCTGGCTCTCCGGCTGGCAGC
The DNA here is from genome assembly GCA_018260425.1 of Pseudogulbenkiania sp. Classification (GTDB taxonomy): domain Bacteria; phylum Pseudomonadota; class Gammaproteobacteria; order Burkholderiales; family Chromobacteriaceae; genus Paludibacterium. The sequence continues at coordinate 14,135 of JAGLBD010000001.1, forward strand.
ACGCAACTAACGCCGTATTTCTGGCAGGAACTCCTTGGAAAGTCCGAAGCAATTCGGACTTTTTTCATGGGGATTTCAGCGGGGCCCGGTTGTTGCCGCGCGTGGCAAGGCTCATGCTGGCTGACATGTTTATCACCATACGGTCGGCTCAACGCCGGCAGGGAGACAGCATGTTGCCTTTGATCGGCCGGGAAACACCCGGAAGCATTCGCCGGGTCATCAATGACTGTATTTACACGGCGCTGGATACCTTGTCCGGTGTGGAAGAACCCAGACTGGTGTGGTGGGATGGCCGACTGCTGAGGGTACATCGCCTGACCTCGCGCAAGGCCAGGCAAATCATGCACGAGCCGGATGCCTTTCCCGGTCTGCTGGGCGTGTACGATCATCGCGCCTTGTATCGCGATCTCGCCGATCCGCTGGAGGACATGTTGGGTGTCCCGCTCTGAAGACTATTCCCGGTGGTAGGGATGGTTGTTCAGAATGGAGACAGCCCGGTACAGCTGTTCTGCCAGCATTACCCGTACCATGCCGTGCGGCAGGGTCATTGCCGACAACTGCAGCAACAGGTCGGCGCGCGACTTCAATTCGGCTGACAAACCGTCAGCGCCACCAATGATGATGCACAGATCATCGCCTTCACCCAGCCAGCCCTTCATGGCATCTGCCAGTTGCACCGATGTCCAGTTACGGCCTCGTTCATCGAGTACGATCAAGCGCGAGCGGGGAGGGATGGCGGCCATAAGGCGGGCATGCTCGGCGGCAATGCCCTTTTCTGCCGTCACGCCCCCACCGCGCTTTTCTGGCTTGATTTCCTTCAGTTCCAGTGTGATGTCACGACCGAAACGTTTGGCGTAATCCGTATAGGCCTCGTCAACCCAACGCGGCATGCGGGTGCCGACGGCCAACAGTGTGATGCGCATCGGGCAGTATCAGACGACTTTCCAGGGTTTGGCGCCCATCGGCACGAAGGAGGGCTTTTCACCGCCCCACAGCGATTCGATGTCGTAGTAGTCGCGGACGGCCGGCAGCATGACGTGAACCACAACGTCACCCGCGTCGACCAATACCCATTCACCGAATTGTTCGCCTTCGGTGCCGACCAGTTCGATACCGGCTTCCTTCAGCTTGACTGCCACGCTGTTGGCCAGTGCCTTGACCTGACGGTTGGAGTCACCGGTGCAGACGATCAGGCGCTGAAACAGCGAAGTCAGTTCGGTGGTATCGAGATCGATGATGTCCTTGCCCTTGACGTCTTCCAGGGCTTCCACGGCCAGTTTGGCGATGTCTTGAATTTCCATGTGTCCTTCCAGATGGGGTGCGGCGCCGCGCGGCGTGGGCAGCGTCCGGGGGTTCGTGTCGTTATGTAGCCGGTACCGGTTCCTGTACCTGTTAACGGTATAGTCCGTGTTCCCCGATATAGCGGAGAATCGATGCGGGGACGAGGTGAGAAACGTCGCCGCCGCGCGACAGTGTGTCCCTGATGCGGGTTGCGGACAGGTCGACAGGAGGCAGTATCAGGGGGCGGATTGTACCTGACCCGGTTCGATTTGAAAAATCAGATACTTGCCGGGTGTGCCACTCGGTGCGTACCTCGTCCGGCAAGGTGGTGGTTTCGAAGCCCGGCCGCAGTGCCACGGCGAGGTTGGCGAGGGTGAAAAGCGATTGCCAGTCTTTCCAGCGGGACAGGTTGGCGAGCGAGTCTCCGCCAATGAGAAACCAGAGTTCGGCGTCCGGTCCGAGCTCACTGCGCAGTTCTGTCAGGGTCTCCACCGTGAATGACGGTTCCGTGCGGCGAATCTCCCGGTCATCCACTTCGATGCGAGCCTCGCCGGCAACACCCAGTCGGGTCATGGCCAGACGATGATGTGCGGCACTGAGCCCGTCCTGCGTGCGGTGGTAAGGGTCTCCGGCCGGCACCAGCAACAGGCGCGACAAGCCGATTTCGTCTCGGAATGCGCGGGCCATGCGCAGGTGGGCGTTGTGGAAGGGGTCGAACGTGCCGCCGAAAAAGCCGACGATCGGGTGCATCTTTGCCACGGTTGTCAGACTGAAGGGTAGCCGTTGACGATCAGCTCCAGCGCCCCGGTTTCCGGGTGGATGATCATGCCGTGTACCGGAATGTCGCGCGGAATCAACGGGTGCTGGCGAATCATGCTGACCGTGTGACGGACGCTATCCTCGACGCAGGAAAACCCTTTTAGCCAGCTATCCAGATCAATACCGGCCGATTGCAGGGTGGTGATGGTTTCATCGCTGATGCCGCGTTCGCGCGCCGCCTCGAGAATGGCGGCCGGATCAATGGCATTCATCCCGCAATCGCGGTGTGCCACCACGCAGATTTCCTCTGCCCGCAATCCATAGACGGCGACGATCAGGCTGCGCATCACCGAACCCCACGGGTGAGTGACCAGTGCGCCGGCATTCTTGATCAGTTTTGCATCACCGTTTTTCAGTCCCATGGCCTTGGGCAGCAATTCGACCAGTCGGGCATCCATACAGGCGAGAACGGCCAGATTCTTGTCAGGAAACTTGTCGGTTTTAAGGGATTCGTATTCGCGACGTTCGACAAATCCGTGGTTGTACTCCAAGAGACTGTTGAGCAAGCTCATGCGTTCAACCTCCAAAGTGGATGTTTTGCTCTAGGCGGGCGCCATGCTACCACGTAGCCGGTGTCGAGGGCACCCTTCCGGTAGTTTACCAGCGCGCCAGATGATCTTCCGTCACGCCGGCAAGATTTTCAATGACCCGGATGTCTCCGGTTTCCGGATGCCTGATCGTACCTTGAAAGTAGCCGACCGGTTGAACATAACGGCTGGCTGCGATGATGAAATCACGGTTTTCATGACGCGCGCCGCAGGGATGAAACGTCAGGTCGACGCCTCCATCCACCGTGGTAACCGACCAGGGGTGCAGCGGATTGGCGGTATCGTAGTCGAAGCGGGCCGCCGGCAATCGATACAGGACACCATCCAGCCACAGGGCATTTTCGGCATCCCCCATATAACCCTGTTGCAGATTGAGCCCGAGCCCCGGGCGATGCGCACTGGCCCAGCGCCACTCTGTGTGGCGCGCCAGCAAGCCGGATGAATGATCAAGGCTGGCCGAGGCCTGCTGGAAACGCCATTCCCGGCCCGCTGCTTCGAGGCGGCCGGCACAGGCAATGGCACTGGTTTTCAGGGTGGCATGCGCGGCCAGATTCGCCGGGGCCACCGAGGCGAGCACGGGCGGAGCCATGGAAAGATCCATGGAGGCGGCCAGATTCAAGGTGGCAGAGCGTACCACGAGTTCCAGCGATGTGCCGTTCCTCTCGAACGCGATGGCGGATTTCCCTTTTTCGAATCGGGCCGAACCGAAGGCCTCGTCGGTGAGCTCGACCGGCAGGAAAGGCAGCCCATCGAAGGACAGGGAGTCGATGACCTGGCCGCTCTCGAAATCGAACACGTAGACGAAAGCGGCGCTGGTCCAACCGACATCGACCACCGCCATGCCGAGAAAGAATGACTCATGCGTCAATGCGGCATACAGCCAGCGTTTGCGCCGCAACGTGCGCTTTACCCCGGATGGCCGGCTCAATGCCAGCGGGGACCAGTCCAGCCGTGGAATCGCTCCTTCGTACATGCCGAACAAGGCCTGTCCCGTTACGCTGGTAAGCTGCGGCGGCGCAGGGGGTAAACGCAATGAAGCCATGAGTGACTCGCTGACAGGGCAAAGCGCCAGTCTAAAGCAAATTCAGCGGAACCTTCAGATAACTGATGCCATTGTCTTCGGCAGGGGGTAGATTGCCGGCGCGCAGATTGACCTGAATGGCGGGAATGATCAGCCGCGGGAGCTCCAGTTGCCGGTCACGTTCCTTGCGCAGGCCGACGAATTCCTGCTCGGTAACACCATCATTGAGATGAATATTCTCCCGACGTTGTTCGGCAACGCTGACCCAGGGACGGGGCTCCTGTCCGTCGGGGGGGTAGTCATGACATAGATGTAGGCGCAGATTGTCGCCTAAGGACAACAGTTTTTTTGCCGAATGGTACAGGGTCGAGGGGTCTCCCCCCGGGAAATCGCAGCGTGCCGAACCGCTGGCGGGGGAGAATAGGGTATCACCGACAAACACGTCGTCACCGACCCGGTAAGCCATATCTGCCGGGGTGTGGCCGGGAACGGCCAGAGCGGTGGCGTTAAGCGATCCGATCGTGAAAACCTCGCCATCTTGAAACAAATGGTCAAAGTGACGGCCATCTTCCGGTATTTCATGCGGCGTGTTATAGACGTGGTTGAACGTGCGGGTAACTTCAGCAATGCCTGTCCCGATGCCGAGACGGCCCCCGAGGCGCTGTTTCAGCCAGGCTCCCGAGGAGAGATGATCGGCGTGGATATGGGTCTCCAGAATCCAGTCGACATGCAATGAATTTTTCTCAATGAAGTGCGCCACTCGTTCAGCGTTGTAATGCCGTATTCGTCCGCTGGAGGGCAGGTAGTCCAGAACCGGGTCGATGATGGCAGCGTGGTTCGTCATCTCATCGAACACAACGTGAGTGAAGGTGCTGGTGGCCGGATCAAAAAACGCGTGTGTTTTGGTGGGCATGGCGGGTCCCATAAAAGGCTTGCACATAATATATAATTAAATATAATGATCTGCAAGGCACGATCATTTCGTCAGAAAGTACAACATGGACTTGAACGTCGTGAGAGAAAACGCCAGCAAGGCGTGTGCCCTGTTGAAGAGCCTGGCCAACGAGGACAGGCTGATGTTGTTGTGCCAGTTGGTGGATGGTGAAAAGACCGTCTCCGACCTGGAAAGACTGACCGGCATACGGCAACCCACCTTGTCGCAGCAACTGGGTGTGCTGCGTAATGAAAACATGGTGTCCACCCGACGTGAAGGAAAGTGGATTTACTATAGCCTCGGTAATCCCCAGGTAATGACCATGTTGTTTACCTTGCACGGTCTGTTCTGCGAAGAACTGCTTGAGGAGCCTGTTGGCGATGAGTCTGGATCTTGATCACTTTCACCCGTGGGCGGGATTGCTCGGCGGGATAGTCATTGGCCTCGCCGCGCTGTCGCTCGCCGCGTTCAATGGCCGCATCGCCGGGATTAGCGGCATTGTTGGCAGTGCGCTCGAGCGCTCCGTCGGCCTGTCCTGGCGGTTGGCCTTCATGGTCGGCATGCTGGTGGCGCCATGGCTGCTCGCCGGGGTGCTACCGCTGGTGCCTGACAGTGGCACAACGCTGCCCCGGTTGATTGGTGCAGGTCTGCTGGTCGGTTTCGGTACCCGGATGGCTGCGGGGTGCACCAGTGGTCATGGGGTGTGCGGATTGGCACGGCTGAGTCCGCGCTCGCTGGTGGCGGTGCTGTCGTTCATGGCGGCAGGGTTTGCCACCACCTACGTGCTGGAGCATCTGTGATGAAACGCCTTCCCCTGCTGTCCGCGTTGCTGTCCGGAGAGATGTTCGGCGTGGGCCTGATGATCTCCGGTATGACCGATCCGGCCCGGGTCAAGGGATTCCTTGATCTGGCGGGCGCGTGGAATCCAAGCCTGGCGTTTGTCATGGCCGGGGCGATTGCCGTCGGCATTCTGCCGTTTCGACGACTGGCGGGACGGCAGGTTTCCCTGTTGGGAGAAACCATGCAACTGCCGACGCGGCGGGATATCACTCCGCGTCTGGTGCTGGGTAGTGTCATGTTCGGTACCGGTTGGGCGATCGCCGGTATTTGCCCCGGGCCGGCGCTGGTGCGGCTTGGCGGCGGTTCGTACGAAGCGCTGGTGTTTGTGTTGGCCATGCTGGCCGGCATGAAACTGTTCGCCTGGTACGACGCGCGACACTCATGACACCCCTTGTCCCCTCTTGGCTGAGAGAGTACCGGGCCGAATGGTGGTGGGGCGATGCCGGCGCGGCCGTGGTCGTGACCTTGCTGCTGATTCCGCAAAGCCTGGCTTATGCCGTCGTGGCCGGCGTTCCTGCCGGTGTCGGCCTGGTGTCCAGTGTTGTCCCCTTGCTGATCTATGCCCTGACGGGGCGCAGCCATGCACAGTCAGTGGGACCGATGGCGGTCACCTCGTTGATGGTGTTTGCCACGGTAACGCGATTCGCGACGCCTCAAACGCACGACTATCTTTTGCTGGCCTCCTTGCTGGCGATCTTGAGCGGCGGCATGTTGGTCGTGATGGGCGTATTGCGCTTCGGTTTCTTGGCCGACCTGCTGTCGGCTCCGGTGTTGGCGGCGTTTCTTGCGGCCTCGGCGGTATTGATCATGGTGTCGCAACTGGCGCCGCTGCTGGGCTTTGCCGGCGGTGGAGCGACCTTGCCCGCCTTGCTGAGGTCGTTGTGGCAGCACGCGAGCGGCATTGGCCATGAGGCGGCCTTGCTGGGCTGCGGTGCCCTGATCGTGCTGCTGGTGATGAAGCGCCATGGCCATTCCCTGCTGCCGGGCGCCATCGGGCAGATGGCGGGAAGACTGTTTCCTGCGCTGGTCATTGTTGCCGGCACGCTGCTCACCTGCTCGTATTTCCCCGAGGTGCCTCATGTAGGTGCGGTCCCGCAGGGTGTCCCCATGCCATCGTGGCCCACCGCCGTTGCCAGTCATATTCCCGAGCTGTTGATTCCTGCTTTTTTCATTGCTTTGGTGAACTATGTCCAGAGTCTGTCTGTCGCACAGTGGTTAGCACAGCGGCGTGGGGAAACCATCGACCCCGACCGGGAGTTGCTGGCGCTGGGCTTGTGCAATGCCGGCGCCGGCCTGTTTGGCGGCTTTCCGGTCACCGGCGGTTTGACCCGTTCGGTGGTCAATGAGCAAGCCGGCGCCCAAACCCAACTGGCGTCGGTACTGACGGCCATTGCCATGGTGCTGGTACTGGTATTCGCAACGCCGGCGCTGGTCTGGCTGCCCTTGCCGGTATTGGCCGCGACCATCATTGCCGCGGTCTCTTCCATGTTGGTATTCGAGCCCCTGCGTCTGGCCTGGCGTACCGATCGTGCTGATGCCGTGGCGTGGCTGGTGACCTTTGTGCTGGTGTTACTGCTGGGGGTCGACACCGGCATCATTGCCGGCGTGGTGGTATCGCTGGCCAGCTGGATCTGGCGCAGCAGCCGTCCGCATATCGCCGAACTGGGCCGGGTGCCTGGCACCGAGCATTTTCGGAATGTGTTGCGCTACGATGTCGAGCGCCTGAAGGACACTCTGCTGTTGCGCATCGACGAGAGTGTGTTTTTCGGAAACCAACGCATGGTACGCAGTCGTGTGCTGGGCGCCGTTGAGGGCGCGCCGGCCTTGCGCAATGTGGTGTTGGTGATGAGCGGCGTCAATCGGGTCGATGTGTCGGCGCTGACCATGCTGGGGGAACTCGACCGTACGCTGGCGGGAAAAGGGCTTACCCTGTATCTTGCCGAAGTGAAGGGGCCGGTCGGCGATGTGCTGGACAAGGGCGGCCTTGCGCAGGGTTTTGCCGGAAGGATCTTCTTGTCCGCCCAGGCGGCGTGGTTGTCGCTGTCGACGCCGGCCGATTTTCAGATATGAACGCAGTGTATCCTGCAGGTGTGAGGATGCCTGCAGCCAAGCGTGATACATGAAAAAACTACTTGCTGCGATGGTGGCTGGCGCTACCCTGATGCAACCTGTTGCCTTGTATGCCGATCTGCCGGATCTCGGTGAAATCTCCGATGCCACAATGACACTGGCCGATGAAGCGCGGATCGGACGCAATGCCATGCGCGCCCTGCGCGAGGAAGGTGCCATTATCGATGACACCGAGGTCACCACCTATCTGCAGACCGTCGGGGGCAAACTGGCTGCCGGCGCACAGATACCCAATCTCAAGTTCACCTTTTTCGGCGTCAACGATTACGGCATCAACGCCTTTGCCATGCCCGGCGGTTATATCGGCGTGAATGCCGGCCTGATTCTCACCGCCCAGAGCGAAGGCGAACTGGCATCGGTGATCGGGCACGAAATGGCCCACGTCACCCAGCGCCATATTGCACGCGGCCAGGCAGCCAACTTCCCCAATCAATTGATCATGCTGGCGACGCTGGCGGCGGCGGTATTGGCCTCCAAGGCCGGCGGCGGACAAGCCGTGGTCGGTACCTTGAACGCAGGCATGGGCCTGGCGATGTCGAACCAGTTGTCCTTTTCGCGTGATTTCGAGCGCGAGGCGGATCGTGTCGGCATGCAGTATCTGGCGGCGGGCGGCTTCGATGTCCGCAATATGCCGATGTTTTTCGAGCGCATGCAGCAGGTCAACCGTTTCAATGACAATAATGCCTATGCCTTCCTGCGTACCCACCCGGTGACCAGCGAACGGATCAGCGAAGCGCAAAACCGCGCCGAGGGCTATCCGGTGAAGATGAGGGCAGACTCCACGGAATTCCTGTTGGTGCGCGAAAAACTGCGCATTGCCAATATGGAGCAGCAAGATGCTCTCAAATACTATGAATCGGCACTGACGCGTCGGCTGTTCCTCAATGAGGGTGCGGTCTGGTACGGCGTCGCCCGTGCGCGGCTGGCCGGCCATGACGTGGCCGGAGCACGTCAGGCATTGGCCAACGCCCGACGTTTGCTGCCGCAAGACCCGATGTTGTTCAGCCTGTCGGCCGACCTCGAACGCGAAGCCGGCAAGCTCGGCACGGCGCTGGAGGTCTACCATCAGGGATTGACTGCGTTCCCGGACAACCCGGCGCTGGTGCAGGGCGAACTGGCCGCGCTGATCGACTCCGGCGAGCGGACTGCCGCACTGGCCAAGGTACGTACCCGTCTGGACCGGTATCCGGAAGATCCGGAGTTGTATCGCCTGCAGGCCCGTCTGTATGCCGACAAGGACCCTCTGCGCTACCACGCGGCGCTGGGCAATGCCTATTACTTCGACCGGCGTCTGGAGTCGGCGCTGGAGCAGTATCATCTGGCGGCCAAGGCCAAGGGCGATGATTTCTACCTGCGTTCTTCAATCGAAGCCCGGACCCGTGAATTGGAAAAATTGCTCAAAGACGAAAAAGCCAAGAGCAAATAACTCACTATTGCAATGAGAGCAGCGTGCCGCGCTGGCGAAAATACAACATGGTGCGCTGCAATAACCTGACCCCTTTCCGACTTTTCGAGCAAATAATCCAGAATCCTATTCCTTTTCGAACTCGCGGCGATTTACACTGCAGGTATCGCAACCCTTGTTCGGATGCGAACATTTTTATTAATTTTGTGTTCGTTTATAATCCGGACAACCGGCATGGATTCAAATTTGATCCTGTATGACCACGAGCGACAGGATCGCTCCTCCCCGTGCTCGATGAACCCAAGATGTGAGGATGAGAGATGGCTGCAACTTTCCCGGACGATATCGACCCGCTGGAAACCAATGAATGGCTGGAAGCGCTGGAATCGGTCCTGAAAACCGAAGGACCCGAACGCGCCCACTACCTGCTGGAAAAGATGGTTGAACGCACCCGTAGTCGTGGTGCCCACCTCCCTTTCGACGCCACCACTGCATACCAAAACACGATTCCCGTCGGTCGCGAAGCCCGTTCGCCCGGCGATTACGAGATGGAGCACCGCATCCGCTCCATCAACCGCTGGAATGCGATGGCCATGGTGCTGCGCGCCGGCAAGAAAGAACTTGAACTGGGCGGACACATCGCCAGTTTCCAGTCGGCTGCGACACTCTACGACGTCGGCTTCAACCATTTCTGGCGCGCCCCCAACGACGAGCAGGATGGCGATCTCATCTACATGCAGGGTCATTGCGCGCCGGGTATTTATGCCCGTGCCTACATTGAAGGCCGCCTGTCCGAAGAGCAGCTGGACAACTTCCGCCAGGAAGTGGATGGCAAGGGATTGTCCTCCTATCCGCACCCGTGGCTGATGCCGGACTTCTGGCAATTCCCGACCGTATCGATGGGCCTTGGCCCGTTGATGGCCATTTATCAGGCGCGTTTCCTCAAGTATCTGGAAAGCCGCGGCCTCGCTCGTACGCCGGGACGCAAGGTATGGTGCTTCTGCGGCGATGGCGAGATGGACGAACCGGAATCCCTGGGCGCAATCAGTCTGGCGGCCCGCGAGGGCCTCGACAACCTGATCTTCGTGGTCAACTGCAACCTGCAGCGACTCGATGGTCCGGTGCGTGGCAACGGCAAGATCATTCAGGAACTGGAAGGCGATTTCCGCGGTTCCGGCTGGAATGTGCTCAAGGTGATCTGGGGTAGCCGCTGGGATCCGCTGCTGGCCATGGATACCAAGGGCCTCCTGAAAAAACGTATGGACGAGTGCGTCGACGGTGACTACCAGACGTTCAAGTCCAAAAACGGCGGCTATGTTCGCGAACAGTTCTTCGGCAAGTACCCGGAGCTGCGTGAAATGGTGGCCAATATGTCCGATGACGAGGTCTGGAATCTCAATCGTGGCGGCCATGACCCGCACAAGGTGTTCGCGGCCTATCACGAGGCCAGCAACAATGCCAGCGGCCGTCCGACCGTCATCCTCGCCAAGACCATCAAGGGTTACGGCATGGGCTCGTCCGGCGAGGCGCAGAACATCGCCCACCAGGCCAAGAAAATGGATCTGGAGTCGATCCGCCGCTTCCGCGACCGCTTTGGCATCCCGGTACCGGACGACAAACTGGCTGAAGTGCCGTATTACAAGCCGGCCGAAGACAGCCCGGAAATGCAATACATGCGTTCCCGCCGTCAGGCACTGGGCGGCTATGTGCCGTCCCGTCGCCCGGTCAAGGCTCCGCTGGCCATTCCGGGTCTGCACGTTTTCGATGCCCAGTTGAAGGACTCGGGCGAGCGCGAGTTTTCGACCACCATGGCCTTCGTGCGCATGTTGGGAACCCTGCTCAAAGACAAGAACATTACGCGCCAGATCGTGCCGATCGTCCCCGACGAGTCGCGTACCTTCGGTATGGAAGGGATGTTCCGCCAATACGGTATCTGGTCGTCGATGGGGCAGAACTATGTGCCGCAAGACCATGACCAGTTGATGTTCTACAAGGAATCGCGTGACGGCCAGATGCTGCAGGAAGGCATCAACGAACCGGGCGCCATGTCCTCGTGGATCGCGGCGGCGACCAGTTATGCCAACAACGGCATTCCGATGATCCCGTTCTACATCTATTACTCGATGTTCGGCTTCCAGCGCATCGGCGATCTGGCCTGGGCTGCCGGCGACATGCGCGCCCGCGGTTTCATGCTGGGCGGTACCGCCGGCCGTACCACCCTGAACGGTGAAGGTTTGCAGCATGAAGACGGTCACAGCCACATTCAGGCGGGGCTCATCCCCAACTGCATCAGCTACGATCCGACCTATGCCTACGAACTGGCCGTGATCCTGCAGGATGGCTTGCGTCGCATGTATGTCGAGCAGGAAGACGTGTTCTACTACATCACCCTGATGAACGAGAACTACGCTCATCCGGCCATGCCTGCCGGTGCGGAAGAGGGCATCCTGAAGGGGATGTACTTGCTGCGTGATGGCGGTGATGCCCAGGTCAAGGTGCAACTGATGGGCTCCGGCACCATCCTGCGCGAAGTTATCGCGGCTGCCGATCTGCTGCGCAATGATTTCGGTGTAGCCGCCGATATCTGGAGTGCGACCTCCTTCAACCTGTTGCGCCGCGACGGGATGGAAGCCTCGCGCTGGAACATGTTGAACCCGCTGGAAGCGCCGCGTTCGGCCTATGTGACCGAGCAGTTGTCCGGTCGCACCGGTCCGGTGATTGCCGCTACCGATTACATCCGCAACTACGCCGACCAGATCCGCGAGTACGTTCCGGGTCAGTACGTGGTGTTGGGTACCGACGGTTTTGGCCGCTCGGACTCCCGCGACAATTTGCGTCAGTTCTTCGAAGTCGACCGCCACTACGTGGCCGTGGCTGCGCTGTCCGCGCTGGCCCGCGAAGGTCGTATCGAGGCCGCACGGGTTGCCGAGGCTATCAAGCGCTACGGCATCAATGTGGAAAAGCTGCCGTCCTGGAAGGTATAAGCGGGGATAACAAGACATGAGCAATCTGATCGATTTGAAAGTGCCGGATATCGGTGGACACAACAATGTCGATGTGATCGAAGTCTTCATCACGGCAGGCCAGACGGTCGCGCTGGACGAGTCCCTGATCACGCTGGAAACCGACAAGGCCACCATGGATGTACCGGCCGGCAGTGCCGGAGTGATCCGAGAAGTGCTGGTCAAGGTGGGTGACAAGATCAGCGAGGGCGATGTGATCGCCCGCGTTGAAGCCGGCGCGGCCGACGCCGTGGCAGCCCCTGCAGCAGCTCCTGCAGCACCGGCCCCGGTGGCTGCGGCTCCTGTCGCTGCCGCACCTGCACCGGCCGCAACCGGCCGCAGTGAAATCCGCGTTCCGGATATCGGTGGCCATGCCGGAGTGGATGTGATCGAAGTGGCGGTCAAACCGGGCGATACCATTGCTGTTGACGATACCCTGATCACGCTGGAAACCGACAAGGCCACCATGGACGTGCCGGCGACGGCCGCTGGCGTGGTCAAGGAAGTTCAGGTCAAAGTGGGCGACAAAGTCGGCCAGGGCGATCTGATCGTGATTGTCGAGGGTGCCGTTGCCGCTGCGCCCGCGCCGGTTGCTGCTGCTCCGGCTCCTGCGCCGGTTGCCGCACCCGCTCCGGTTGCGGCCCCTGCCGCTGCCCGTGCTCCCGTCGCCTCGGCCAGCATTGACGAGGCTTCGTTTGCCCGTGCCCATGCGGGTCCGTCGGTGCGCCGTCTCGCCCGTGAACTGGGTGTCGATCTCGCCCGCGTTACCGGCACCGGCCGCAAGGGACGTATTGTCGAGTCGGACCTGAAGGCCTTTGTGAAGGCGACGCTGAGTGGTGCTGCCGCTGCGCCGGCAACCGCCGCTCCGGTCAATGGCTCCGGTCTGGACCTGTTGCCGTGGCCGAAGGTTGATTTCGCCAAATTCGGCGCTGTGGAAACGATGCCGCTGTCGCGCATCAAGAAAATCTCCGGTGCCAACCTGTCGCGTAACTGGGTAATGATCCCGCACGTGACGCAGTTCGACGAAGCCGACATCACCGAGATGGAAGCGTTCCGCAAGGCCATGGGCGAAGAGCTCAAGGCCGAGGGCGTGAAGCTGACTCCGTTGGCCTTCCTGATCAAGGCTGCCGTGGCGGCACTGAAGAAATTCCCGGAATTCAATGCCAGTCTCGATGGCGAGAATCTGGTGCTGAAACAGTACTTCCATATCGGTTTCGCCGCAGATACCCCGAATGGTCTGGTGGTGCCGGTGGTGCGCGATGCCGACAAGAAAACCTTGTCCGAGATCGCCGCGGAAACCTCTGCGCTGGCCAGGAAGGCGCGTGACGGCAAGCTGACCCCCAATGACATGCAGGGTGGCTGCTTCAGTATTTCCAGTCTGGGCGGGATTGGCGGCACGGCGTTCACGCCGATCATCAATGCGCCGGAAGTGGCGATTCTTGGTGTGTCCAAGTCGGCGATCAAGCCGGTATGGAACGGCAAGGAATTCGCTCCGCGTCTGATGCTGCCGCTGTCGTTGTCCTACGATCACCGTGTGATCGATGGTGCATCGGCGGCCCGCTTCACCAGCTATATGGCTCAGGTTCTGGCCGATATCCGTCGTCTGATGCTGTGACAGGAAATGTGTAATGAGTCAAACCATTGAACTGAAAATCCCGGACATCGGTGGCCACGGCAATGTCGACGTGATCGAGGTGTTCGTCAAGGTTGGCGATACCGTCAAGGTAGACGACTCGCTGATCACGCTGGAAACCGACAAGGCGACCATGGACGTGCCGGCAACCCATGCCGGTGTAGTGAAAGAAGTGCGTATCGCCGTGGGTAGCAAGGTCTCCGAGGGCGACCTGATCGTGGTGCTCGAGGCGAGCGGTGCCGCAGCGGCCCCTGCCGTCGAAACCGGCGTCGCGTCGGCGCATACGGCTGCCGGAGCGGTGCCCAGCGCAGCGCCTCAGGCCGCCAGCCATTCCGGTACCGCCGACATGGAGTGCCAGATGCTGGTGCTGGGGGGTGGTCCGGGCGGGTATTCGGCGGCATTCCGTGCTGCCGACCTTGGCATGGACACCATTATTGTCGAGCGTTTTGCCACCCTGGGTGGCGTTTGCCTGAATGTGGGCTGCATTCCGTCCAAAGCCTTGCTGCATAACGCCGCGGTCATGGATGAAGTGAAGCATCTGGCCGCCAACGGCATTCGTTTCGGTGAGCCCGAAATCGATATCGACGGCCTGCGTGGTTACAAGGAAAAAGTGATTTCCAAACTCACCACCGGTCTTGCCGGCATGGCCAAGGCCCGCAAGGTGCGGGTGGTGCGCGGGGTGGGTCGCTTTATCGATCCGCACCATCTGGAAGTGGAATTGACGGAGGGTCCAGGCAAAGAGACCACCGGCCAGAAAGTCGTGGTCCGCTTTGCTCAGGCCATCATCGCCGCCGGCTCGCGCGTGGTGAACCTGCCGTTCATTCCGCAGGATCCGCGTATTGTGGATTCGACCGGAGCGCTGGAGTTGAAGGCCGTTCCGGAGAAGATGCTCATCATCGGCGGCGGTATCATCGGGCTGGAAATGGGTACGGTGTATTCCACGCTGGGCGCGCGTCTGGACGTTGTGGAGATGCTTGATGGCCTGATGCAGGGCGCCGATCGTGATCTGGTCAAGGTATGGGAAAAGATGAATGCCCATCGCTTTGACCGCATCATGCTCAAGACCCGCACCGTAGCGGTCGAGGCTCGCGAGGATGGTATCTGGGTGAGCTTCGAGGGCGAGCAGGCTCCGGAAGGTCCGCAGCGCTATGACCTGGTGCTGGTGGCCGCCGGGCGTGCCCCGAACGGCAAGTTGATCGGTGCTGAAAACGCTGGTGTGATCGTGTCCGAGCGCGGCTTTATTCCGGTCGACAAGCAAATGCGCACCAATGTGCCGCATATCTTCGCGATTGGCGATCTGGTCGGGCAACCGATGCTGGCACACAAAGCCGTACACGAGGCTCACGTGGCCGCAGAAGTGGCAGCCGGACACAAGGCGTTCTTCGATGCGCGGGTGATTCCGGGCGTGGCTTATACCGATCCGGAAGTGGCCTGGGTCGGCATGACCGAGGAAGAAGCGAAGAAGCAGGGCGTCAAACTGGAAAAGTCGGTGTTCCCGTGGGCGGCCTCCGGTCGTGCTATCGCCAATGGCCGCGACGAAGGCTTCACCAAGCTGCTGTTCGATGCCGAAACCCACCAGATCATCGGTGGCGGGATTGTCGGCACCCATGCAGGCGATATGATCGGCGAGATTTGTCTGGCCATCGAAATGGGCTGCGATCACGAAGACATCGGCAAGACCATTCACCCGCACCCGACGCTGGGTGAGTCGATCGGCATGTCGGCCGAAGTCTTTGGCGGTGTGTGTACCGATTTGCCGCCGCAACGTCGCAAGTAAGTTCAGAAGTGTCAGAAGAATGCGACGGAGAGTCACTCCGTCGCATTTTTTGTTTTACCATGTGAGGCATGCGAATCTCCCGCCACTTATCCCTTCTCGCCGCATTGTGCTCGCTGAGCCCATGCGCGCTGGCCGCTGTCGAGTATTCGGTGCGGATCGATGCGCCCCCATCCCTTGCCCCCTTGCTCGCCGAACATCTCTCACTGGTGACCGACCGTACGGATCCGGAGATGGACGAGTCATTGCTGGAGTCCCTGGTGCGCGATACCCCGGATGAAGCGGCCAAACTGCTGGAAACAGAAGGCTATTTTTCTTCGAGGGTGACGGTGGCGCGGCAAGAGGGCAAAGAGCGGGTCTATCTGGTCAAGGTAGCGCCGGGAGAGGCCACGATGGTGAGCGACGTCACCTTGCGTCTTGATGGTGCGATTCGCAACGACAGCCAGTTCCAGGAGCGTTTTGCCGCCGTGCTGGAAGCCTGGTTGCTGCCGCTGGGGAGTTCGTTCCGTCAGGATGACTGGGAGACCGGCAAGAAGGCCGTGTTGCGCCTGCTGTTGGTAGATCGCTACCCGCTGGCCAGAATTGCGACCAGTCGTGCCGACATCGACCCGGTAACCCATCAGGCACAGTTGGAGGTCTCGATCGATAGTGGTCCGTTGATCGAGTTCGGCGAGCTGCGCATCAAGGGGCTGGAGCGTTATCCGCAACGCATTGCCGAGGGACTGGCCGATTTTCGTCAGGGCGACCCGTATCGTCTGGATAAATTGCTGGCCTACCAGTCGGCGCTGGAGCAGTCACCCCATTTTGCCTCGGCCATCGTGGCGGCCGATCTGCAACAGATCGATCAGGGCATGGTTCCCGTGGATGTGGATCTGACCGAATTCCCGCGCCAGAAAATCGAACTGGGTCTGACCTATGGCACCGATGTCGGGATGGGTACCCGTATTGGATATGATCACTATAATATTTTCCGTAGGGGCTATACCGGTTCTCTGGTCTACGACTGGAAGCAGCACGAACAACAGTTCTCGCTCGGGCTGGCTTTTCCGCGGCAGGCCGATAGCTATTCCCACTCGGTCACCTATAGCTACAAAAAGTCCGACCTCAATAATGTCGAAGAGCTGTCCCAGTCGGCCGGGCTGTGGCGGATCCGCTCGCGCGGCAAGATCGAAGCGCGGCTAGGGCTTGAATACCTGGCCGATAGCCAGAAGGTTGCCGGCAATACCTCCACCAACCGTGCCCTGATCCCTTCCTTTGGCTGGACGCGCCGCGGGGTGGATAACCCTCAGCGCCCGCGTTCGGGAACGCTGATCGATACCAAACTGTCTGGTACCGTGGGCGGGGCATTGTCCAATACCTCGTTTGTGCGTGGCTATTTCAAGGGAACGGCCTACCTGACCCCGTTCACCGGGTGGGGGACCTGGGTGGGACGGGCCGAAGTCGGCCAGATCTGGGCAAACAATACCGATCAAGTACCGTCCTCCTTGCTGTTTACCGCCGGTGGCACCAATAGTGTCCGTGGCTACGACTATCAGGCCCTCGGGGTAGCGGGTCCGAACAATAGTGTGCTGGGTGGCCGGGTGTTGGCCACGGCCAGCCTCGAATACCAATACCCGGTGGCGCGTGACTGGGCCATCGCCGTGTTTACCGACGCCGGCGACGCCAGCCAAAGCTGGAAAACATTTCGTACCCGACAGGGCAAGGGTGCCGGGGTGCGCTGGTTGAGTCCGGTCGCGCCCCTTTCCTTCGACATCGCCAAAGGCGACAAGATTCGCTGGTATCTCAGTTTAGGGCTGGCTTTCTGACATGACAGATACCCCGACCACACACCTCCCCCCGGATCCGGCTCCCGAGTCGCCTGCTCCCTCCAAGAAACGCCGCCCCGGTCTGTGGCTGCTGGCGCTGTTACCGCTGCTGCTGACGGCCTTGCTGGTGTGGCTGACGGCAACCTCCGGAGGCTTCGCCGCCGCATGGCGTGCTGCCGGGTGGGCCAGTGGCGGTGCGCTGAGTAGCGGTCGGGTCAGCGGCACCCTGTGGCAGGGTTTTACGCTGGAGCAGCTGGTCTGGAAAACCCCGGAGCAGACGCTGTCGATCAGTTCCGTGCAACTGGACTGGACTCCTTCGGCCCTATGGCAGGGTGAATGGCGTATCAAGCGCGTGCGGATCGGCCATGTGGTGGTTGTCGATCACCCGGTCCCCGGCAGCAAGACAACTCCGCCTGCAGGGCTACCCGAGTCGCTGGGTTTGCCGCTGCGTGTGCGGGTCGATGATTTGACACTCGCCAGTGTCAGTACCGGCAATGGCTCGCCGCTGTTGTACGGTGTCTCGGCACGCTACGCTTACCACGATCATGGACACGTCCTTGAACTGGTGTCTCTGGACTCTCCATGGGGGCAGGGCAAGGCATCGCTGTCCATTGCCGATCAACGTCCCTTTGCCATCAACGGTCACCTTGCCGCACAAGGGGTGATCGAGTCACTGCCGGTTGCCAGTGGCTTTGGTGTTTCCGGCAGTTTGGAACAGTTGCAACTGTCTGGTGCCGTGACCGGTAAAACCTTGTCGGTGCAAGTCAATGGCGTGTTTGCGCCGTTTGCGACCGATAGCTATGCCCGGATCCGTTCTTTGGATATTCAGGCAGGCGGCATCAATCCGCACGCCCTGTGGGCCGGTTTGCCGGTGGCCAGACTGAATCTCGCCGCCTATCTGAAACCTGTCGGCAATGGCGTGAGCGGTGGCATCAGCCTGCTCAACGGTGATGCCGGGGAGCTGTCGCAAAATCGATTGCCTATCAAAACCGTGGCGACCGAATTCCGGCTGGGCGATAAGGCGTTGACATTGAATTACCTTGATATCGCCTTGCCTGATGGCAAGGTGACCCTGAAGGGGCGGGTGGGAAATACCCTGGCGGTCACGGCCTTGCTGCAGCAGGTGAAACTCAAGGGGATTCATGCCCAAGCCCCTGATGACAGTATTTCCGGAAACATCGTGTTGAGCGGGAGCCCCCGGGAACCGTATGCCAAACTGAAACTGGCCGGGAAGCTGTTGTCGCTGGATGGCGAAGCCGGGATGTCCGAAACCCGCCCGCGCAAGGTGTTGCTGCCGCGACTGGTGTTGGGCGCGGCAGGCGGGCAGCTTGCGCTCAAAGGGATGCTGGAGCTGGATGAGCTGCGCCGTTTCGAATTGGCCGGACAATTGGCCCGACTGGATCCCTCCCGCTTCGGTCCGGCTTTGCCCAAAGGGGATCTGAATGCCCGGCTGACGGCCAAAGGCCGGCTGGACAAGGGGCTGGAAGGCGTCGTGTCGCTGGCGTTTACCGAGAGCCGGATTTCCGGGCAACCGCTCTCGGGCAAAGTGGATGCCGATCTGGTGCCGGGACGTTTGAAACGGATCCTGATGGATGTCGCACTGGCCAGTAACCGCATTCAGGCAAAAGGGAGTTGGGGCGTGGCCGGCGATCGCCTGAACCTTGCCTTGCAGGCTCCGGCGCTGGGACTGCTGGGTCCGGGTTTTGCCGGAAGTCTGAATGCCAGTGCCGATGTTTCCGGTACGCCGGCTGTGCCGGTGCTGGCACTGCGGGTCAAGGCCGACCATGTGCAACTGCCCGGCCACATTGCGGTACAAAGCCTGACGGGGAGTGGCGATATTCGTGCCGATGCCAACAGTCCGTTCCGGCTGGCGCTCAGTGGCGAGGGGATTCGTCTCGATGAGAATCGTCTCGATGCGATCCGCTTGGGAGCCGAAGGAACACGCACCCGGCATCGTCTGGAACTGGATGCCAGACTGCAAAGCGGCAACCTTGCTGAAACCGTGTTGTTGCGTGCGTCCGGCGGACTGGATGCGGCCAAACTGGTGTGGCGTGGGTCGTTAGACCGTTTCGAGGCAGGTGGCAAAGTACCGGCCAGCCTGCTGGCCCCCGTCAAACTGGCCGTGGGAGAGGGCAATGTCGAGGTGGGGGCGGCACGTTTCTCTCTGGCCGGCAGTACGCTGGCGTTGGCCTCCTTGTCCCGCAAGGCGGATGGCAGTCTGGCGACCCGTGGGCAGTGGCATGGAGTGGCACTGGCTGAATTGGGACGTTTTATGACCTTGCCGGTCAAGTCAACATTGGTGCTGGACGCCGAATGGTCGCTTGCCATGGCGCGGGACTGGCAGGGCAGCGTGGTGCTGAGGCGCGCTTCCGGCGACATTCTGCTGCCTGCGGACGGCAAGACCGAACAGCCGTTGGGATTGAGTGGCCTTGATGTCAATGTCGCGTTGGGTGGGCAGCAGGCACAGCTGTCACTGAATGGCAAAACCCTGCACGGAACGCTGACCGGCCGTGCTAGCCTGCCCATGACGGGGCGGATACCCGACGCACGGACGCCGCTGGATGGCAGCCTGCAGCTAAGGCTCCCTTCGCTCGACAGCTTCCGGGCATTTGCCCCCCCGTCGCTGGAGTTGGCCGGACATTTGGCAGCGGACTTCACGCTGTCCGGTCCATTGGCACAACCTCATTGGCAGGGGAAGGTTGCCGGTGGCGGCCTGTTGCTGTCCGACCGTCGAACCGGTATTCGTCTGGCTGACGGCAGTCTGCTTGCCCATGTGCAGGATCAGAAGGTTGAGCTTGAAACACTGCATTTCACCGGGGGCAAGGGCGATGTCAGCGCCAATGGGACGCTGGCGCTCAATGACAGCGGGCCGGACGCCCGGGTACGGGTTGTCCTGCGCAAGTTCAGTGTGTTTGACCGTCCGTCGCGGCGCCTGATCGTCAGCGGCGATGCCGAGTTGGCTCTGGTCAATCGGCGGATTTCCCTGAGTGGCAAGTTGCGTGCCGATCAAGGGCGTGTCGAGTTGGCCCGCCTGGGGACTCCGGCGCTTTCCGATGACGTGGTGATCAAGGGTCGTGCCGCACCGGAGCCTTCGGCGCTGGCGAGTCTGCCCTTGTCGGTTGATTTGACCCTGGATCTCGGAGAACGATTCCGCTTCTCCGGTCAAGGGCTGGATGTCGAGCTGACCGGTCAGGCCAAGCTGACTGCCGAGCCGGGCATGGCCCCTGCCGCCAAGGGGCAGGTGCGGGTTGTCAAAGGACGTTACAAGGCGTACGGGCAGGACCTGGATATTGAGTACGGGGTGATTTCCTTCGCCGGTCCGCTGGATAATCCGGGGCTGAATGTCCGTGCCCGCCGTCGTTTGTCGCCGGTGGGGGCGGGGGTGGAAGTGACCGGGTCGGTGGCGACTCCCCAGATTCGTCTGATCGCCGATGAATCGATGTCCGATAAAGACAAGCTGGCCTGGCTGGTCTTGGGGCGGGCCAGTTCGGGGTCGGATAGCGACAACAATAATATGGCGGCATCGGCCGGTACCTTGCTGGCGGGTACGCTCAATGACCGTATCGGCTTGTTTGACGATCTTGGCATGAGTCAGCGCAATGAACGAACGCTGTCAGATGGTCGGGTCAGTCCCGCCGAACAGGTGGTGACGGTGGGCAAGCAGCTCACTCAGGAGTTCTATCTGGGCTATGAGTACGGTATGACCAGTGCCCACCAAGCGGTCAAAATGATTTACCAGTTGAGCAAGAGCTGGTCTCTGGTATTGCGTGCCGGAACCGATGCCTCCGCTGAAACGCGCTACACCCTGCGTTTCGACTAGAGGCGATTTTTGTAAGTGTGTCAGGATAGGGATGGCTAGGATGGCGCTCCGATTGTTTTTTACTGGAGTTTTTCATGCTGGTCACTCATACCACACGCCCGACACCGGGCTGCGCAGGCTCGACGCCGGACCTTGAACCCTGCCTGCGCGTTGAAGCGCGACCTTACCTGCCGTCATCGGCCTTGTCCCACGTGCGCCCTGCGACGCGCGCGTTTGCCGACGAGCTTGCCCAAGCCGCTGCCGCACGCAAGTCGAGTCGTTACGCCCCAGGCGCTCTGGCCGCCGCCAAGTGCTGGGGGACGGATGACTTTGCTTCGGTCAGCGCGATTCTCTATGCCTTGGCTGATGAACCCCTGCCGACACATCCTGCCGATGTCCTTTTGCATCGCTCGACCAACCGACAGTTTCTTGATCTGGAGCATCAGCAAATCGGCAATAACCCCAATGCGGTCGCAATAATCGCGAATGCACACGTCTTGGACAGAGCCATCCGTCGGGATGGTACTCGAATCATGGCATCCGCGTGCGCCCCTGCGAGTACCGTACTGCCGCATGGCGGGATCAATTTTCTGGTTTCCGTTAAGGAAAGCGACAAGAACCTCTATCACTCGGAAGAGGATGACCTTGTTGAGATCATGTGTTCGCTAGCGGATGTTTTCAATGCGGGCGGGCGTGTTTATCCCGATACGGGTAGCCACTTTTATCATGCGGTTATGGTGGAAATGCCCGGAACAACGACGTTGCCGTTCCGGTTCAAGCCCAAGGCCTGACTATCACGGCCGTGTCAGTCAGCGCCTTGGGTCATCAGGCTGCGCTCGGTGAGCAGGTCGGCAATTTCATTGGGCGACTGGGGTTTGCCCATCAGGTAACCCTGCAGCAGCTGACAGCGCAGACTGCCGAGGAATTGTCGTTGAGCCTCGGTTTCCACCCCTTCGGCCAGCGTGTCCATGCCCAGCGCCTCGGCGAGGTGGATGATCGCCGAGACAATCGCGGCATCTTCCGTGTCTTCCGGCAGGTCGCTGACAAACGACCGGTCGATCTTGATGGTGTCCGGTGCGAAACGCTTGAGATAGGCGAGGCTTGAATACCCTGTGCCGAAGTCGTCCACCGACAGCCGTACACCCATATCCTTGATGAGCGCCAATTGACTGGCGGCCATGTCGGGATCTTCCATCAAGGTGCTCTCGGTGACCTCCAGCTCCAGCAAATGTCCGGGGAGTTCGTGGGTGGCGAGCGCCTTGCGGACGTCGTCGATGAAGTCATGGCGAGCCAGCTGGCGTGCCGAGACGTTGACGGCGATCGGCACGCAAGGCAAACCGTTGCTGCGCCAAATCGCCAGTTGGCGACAGGCCTGATTCAGTACCCACCGGCCGATCCCGACAATCAGGCCGGTGTCTTCCGCCACCGGAATGAAACGGTCTGGCGGAATGCGTCCATGTTCCGGGTGATTCCAGCGCAGCAAGGCTTCACAGCCAACCAGACGACGCGAGGCAATGGAGAATTGCGGCTGGTAAACCAGCTCGAGTTCGTCATTGTCCAGCGCCTGGCGAAGATTGGACTCCAGCAACAAGCGCTCGGTCACCTGTTCGTTCATCTTGCGCGCATAGAACTGATAGGTGTCGCGACCACTGGACTTGGCATGGTACATGGCCAGGTCGGCGTTCATCAGCAGGGTCTGGATATCATCGCCGTCTTCCGGCGCGACACTGATGCCGATACTGGCGGAGACCACCAGCGAGTGTCCGGCCACGACGAAGGGCGAGTGCAGGGCGTCGAGCAGGCGCTGGGCGACATGGCCCGCCTCATCCGGCGAAGCGAGGTCCGGCAGGATGATGACGAATTCGTCGCCGCCGGTGCGTCCCACCGTGTCAACGTTGCGCAGCGGACCGGTCAGCCGTTCGGCAACCATCTTCAGTAGTTCGTCGCCCTTGCCGTGACCGAGGGAGTCGTTGATGTTCTTGAAGTGGTCCAGATCGACGAACAGCACGGCAAGTTGATGCAAATTCTTTTCGGCCGAGCGGATCGCTTGCTGCAAACGATCATGGATCAGCACCCGGTTAGGCAGGTCGGTCAGAAAATCGTACTCGGCCAAATGCCGGACATGTGCCTCCTGGGCCTTGCGTTCGGTGATATCGGTGAACAGGGCAATGAAATGGGTAATCGCGCCATGTTCATCAGTCAGCACGCTGATGTTGAGCCACTCCGGAAATACCTCGCCATTCTTGCGCCGGTTCCAGATTTCGCCAGCCCAGTGTCCGCGCTGCTTCAGCAATTGCCACATGTCCTGATAGAACGCATCGCCGTGTCGGCCGGAGGCCAATACCGCAGGCGTCTTGCCGAGCACTTCGTCTTCGGCATAGCCGGTGATTTCACAGAATAGCCGGTTGACGGCCAGAATGCGGTTGGTGGCATCGGTAATCAGGATGGCTTCATTGCTGGAATCAAATACCCGGGCGGCCAAGCGCAGTTGGTGGTCCGAGCGGATCCGTTGGGTAATGTCGCGTCCGGTGATGCACAGATACTGTTCACCTTCGTAGGCAATCAGGTTCTGGGTGACTTCGATGTGCTGGTGCTGATCCTCGCCCGCCTCGAGGGTGACTTCGTAGGTGACCGGCAGGGTCAACGGCGGGGCGGCAAACAGCAGGGCGAGTCGTGCGTCGCGCTGTTCCTGAGAACTTCCCAGACACTGGCGGGCGGCATCATTTTCGTAAGCCAATCGCTTGTGCTCATCCAGCAGACAGACGATGTCGGTGGAGTGGTCAACCATGAAGCGCGACAGCAATAATTCGCGCGAACGCTCCTTCAGTTCCCGGTTGCGTTGAATGAGGTCGTGGCGGTAGCGGCTGATCAGATCATTCATCCAGCGCATGAACAACCAGGAGAACAGGGCGCCGAGCGCCAGTGCCAGCAAGGTCATCAGCAAGGTAGCGGAAATGCGCAATTGCAAGGTGCGATCCAGCTCCTCGCGGGCTTTGCGTCCGGTTTCGGCAATGCTGGTGGTTTCTATGCCGGAGACCAGTGTCCAGTCCCACCCCTCGATTCGGCGTGCATAGGCCAGGTGCGAGGTATCTTTACCATCATGCCCGCGCGCCGTGTACTCCATGAAACCACCGCGACGTCCCAGTGTCATCATCTGCATCACTTGCGTGCGCAAGGCCGGTGGAAGCGCCAGATAGTGTTTGCCTTCCAGAGCAGGGTTTTCCGGGTAGAGACGCAAAACACCACGGTTATCAATGAGTATGGTGTCGCCATCATTGCCGTAGCGCATGGAGGACAGCATGGCCAGGGCATCTTTTTGCAGGGCATCCTCGACGTTGGCGATATATTCGCCACTGCCGATCAGCCATCCCGCCTCGTCGAAGCGGCGCACATAAGCGATCTTGTCCGACATGACCCGGCTGCCGGGGAGGTACCAGCGGTAATGGCTGAAGCCGGCTTTGTCCCGATTGGCGGTGGCGTCCAGTAGTCCGTGAACAATGTAGTGCCCACGATCATCACGATTGTCCTTGAGGTCCCTGCCTTCCAGGTCGGGATTGATCGGCAGCAGGATGCACCGGCCATCCAGTCCGTCGATGAAAATGTAGCCGCGACCACTGAAATAGCGCAGCGGACGCAAGGTTTCCACGATCAGGCGCCGCAGACGGGCTTCGGGCATGCGTCCGTGTTGTTGTTTCCACAGGGTTTCAACGGTCAGGAAAGTTTGGTCGACTTGTTCGCGAATCTGGCTGCGTAGCTGGTTGCCGGTGCGTTCGCGATAGGCCTGCAAGGTTATGGCCGTGTGGTCGCCGTAGGCTTGCAGGTATTCGCGCGCACGTTTGCCGGTATCTTTCTCGATGGTGGCCTGGCGAGAAACAAAATCGCGCCAGTGCAGCACGAGGAAATACCCGGCCATTGAAATGGCCAGTGTAAATACGATCGCGAGCGTACCGAACAGCTGCAGGCGTGATAGTCGTGCTTGATTGAGCTCCATGTACCCTGTTTCTCCCCGGGAACCCAGAGTATACAAGCTAATTCCGATGGAATGATTTAAAAATCACCGATTGATAATGGTCTTTTAAGGTACAATACACAGTGAGAGTCGGCCAGACAGTCGCCGCGCCGCAAGGCGGGGAGGAAAGTCCGGGCTCCATAGAGCAGGATGCCGGTTAACGACCGGACGCCGTGAGGCGATGGAAAGTGGAACAGAGAGCTGAACCGCCGATGGCCTCCTTTCGGGGAGGATCAGGCAAGGGTGAAAAGGTGTGGTAAGAGCACACCGCGGACGTGGCAACACGGACGGCAGGCTAAACCCCATCCGGAGCAAGACCAAATAGGGGTGCGCTAACGTGGCTCGCGTTGTACCCGGGTAGGTTGCTTGAGCCAGTCGGCAACGGCTGGCCTAGAGGAATGACTGTCCAACGACAGAACCCGGCTTACCGGTCGACTCTCACCCTTCCGCACGACCCGTTTCATAACGTTTTTGTGTCACGTCATTTCTTCTGGCTATCGCCACTGCCCAAAAAATAAGCAAAATGTTTTTTACCGGCTCCGGAAAAAGCATTACAATGGCCGCCCTTCCCTCGTAATACCTTGTTAAACATGCAGATCGGTCCGTACACGCTCAAGAACCGGCTCGTTGTCGCGCCCATGGCCGGAGTCACCGACCGCCCGTTCCGCATGCTCTGCAAGCGTATGGGGGCTGGCATGGCCGTGTCCGAGATGATCACGTCCAACAAGGCATTGTGGCATACCGCCAAAACCTTGCGCCGTGCCAACCACGAAGGGGAAGTGGAACCGGTTTCGGTGCAGATTGCCGGTTCCGATCCGGAGCAAATGGCGGAAGCGGCACGAATCAATGTCGACCAGGGCGCGCAGATCATCGATATCAATATGGGCTGTCCGGCCAAAAAAGTCTGCAATGTCGCAGCAGGGTCTGCCTTGTTGCGCGACGAGGCGCTGGTCGGACGCATTCTCGAGGCGGTAGTCAAGGCGGTCGATGTTCCGGTGACCCTGAAAACCCGTACCGGGTGGAGTCCTGAGCACCGCAATGCAATTCGTGTGGCAAAAATGGCCGAACAGTGTGGTATCGCGGCGTTGGCATTGCATGGTCGTACCCGCGAGGACATGTATCGCGGCGCAGCCGAGTACGACACGATTCGCGCCGTCAAGGCCGAGTTGTCGATTCCGCTGATAGCCAACGGGGATATCGACTCGCCGGAAAAGGCCCGCCACGTGCTGGACTATACCGGGGCGGACGCGATCATGATCGGTCGTGCCGCGCAGGGGCGGCCATGGATTTTTCGTGAAATTCAGCATTATCTGGATACCGGTACGACGCTCGGCGCACCGCGTATCGATGAGATTTCAAGCGTGCTGCTGGAGCATCTGGACGAACTGTATGCGTTCTACGGGGAGTATTCCGGTTGCCGTGTCGCCCGCAAGCATATTGCCTGGTACACCCGGGGGTTGAAAGGGTCGAACGCGTTTCGCCAATCCATGTACCAGCTGGAAACCACGACCGGTCAGAAGGCTGCGGTCGCTTTGTATCTTGACCGACTGGCCGGCGAGTCCGAGCGGCTGGAATATGTCGAGGCTGACGAGAATGACAACCATGCAGAATAACGAACACATTTCCCAGTCCGTCCGGCTGGCCATGGAGCAATATTTTCGGGACCTCGACGGGGAAATACCCTCAGCGATATACGATATGGTTCTCGCGTGTGTCGAGAAGCCACTGATAGAAGTGGTCTTGTTGCACACCCAGGGCAACCAGACCAGAGCAGCGGAGCTGCTGGGACTCAACCGCAACACCCTGCGGAAAAAAATGAAGTCCTATGATTTGATATGAAGATAAACAGGCCGTCCGATTACCGGACGGCCTGTTTTTTTGTTTGTCTCAACTTAGCGGTGGTAAGAAAGAAATGACCAAGATCGAACGTGCGCTGATCAGTGTTTCCGACAAGACCGGTATTGTCGAATTCGCCCGGGCCCTGCATTCCGCAGGGGTGGATATCCTCTCTACCGGCGGCACCGCCAAATTGCTGGCCGATGCGGGTATCCCGGTAACCGAGGTGTCCGATTACACCGGATTCCCCGAGATGCTTGATGGTCGCGTCAAGACGCTGCATCCGAAAGTGCATGGCGGCATTCTTGGTCGCCGCGATCTGACCACCCATACCAATACCATGAAAGAACATGGCATCGGCAATATCGATCTGGTGTGCGTCAACCTCTATCCCTTCGAGGCGACCATCGCCAATCCGGACTGCTCGCTGGAAGATGCCATTGAAAACATCGATATCGGTGGCCCGGCCATGGTGCGCTCCGCTGCCAAGAACTGGGCGCATGTGGCCATTGTCACCGATGCGGCCGACTACCCGGCCCTGATTGCTGAAATGCAGGCTTCGGATGGCCAGCTGGCTCGCGCCACCCGTTTCGAACTGGCCAAAAAAGCCTTTACCCATACCTCGGCCTATGATGGCGCGATCTCCAATTACCTGACCTCGCTGACGCCGGACAGCCTGTTGGGCAAACCGGAGCGCCAGGTATTCCCTAACCGCCTGAATGCCCAGTTCGTCAAGGTTCAGGATATGCGTTATGGCGAGAACCCTCATCAGGCTGCCGCGTTCTATCGCGACCTTGATCCGGCACCGGGTGCGATCGCCCACTACCGTCAGCTGCAGGGCAAGGAACTGTCGTTTAACAATATCGCCGATGCCGATGCGGCCTGGGAGGCCGTGAAGACCTTCGATGCGCCGGCCTGCGTCATCGTCAAACATGCCAATCCGTGCGGCGTGGCCATTGCCGACACGCTGCTCGGCGCTTACCGGCTGGCATTTGCCACAGACACCACGTCGGCGTTTGGCGGGATCATTGCCTTCAACCGCGAGGTCGATGCCGAGACGGTCGAGGCCGTGACCGGTCAATTCCTGGAAGTCTTGCTGGCCCCGGCATTCACCGAAGAAGCCAAGGCGGTCATTGCCGCGAAGAAAAATGTTCGCGTGCTGGAAATTCCGCTGGAAGCCGGCGCGAACCGTTTCGAGCTGAAACGTGTCGGTGGTGGTGTTTTGGTGCAGACGCCGGACGTCAGGAACGTTATGCTGGACGAGTTGAAGGTCGTGACGCGTCGTGTTCCTTCGCCGAAGGAAATGGCTGATCTGCTGTTTGCCTGGCGCGTGGCGAAGTTTGTTAAATCCAATGCAATCGTTTTTGCCGGCAATGGCCAGACCGTCGGGATCGGCGCCGGCCAGATGAGCCGTGTTGATTCGACACGTATTGCGGCGCGCAAGGCACAGGATGCCGGGCTTTCCCTGCAGGGTGCCGTGGCGTCGTCGGATGCCTTTTTCCCGTTCCGCGACGGTATCGATGTCATCGCCGAACAAGGCATTCGGGCCATCATTCAGCCGGGAGGATCGATGCGTGACGAAGAAGTGTTTGCTGCCGCCGATGAACATGGTATCGCCATGGTGCTGACCGGCTGCCGTCATTTCCGTCATTGATCAGGAGTCGTTGATGAAAGTTTTGGTGATTGGAAGCGGAGGGCGTGAACATGCCCTGGCTTGGCGCATCGCCAAGTCACGACGTGTTTCGCGGGTCTATGTGGCACCGGGCAATGCCGGTACTGCATTGGATCCTGACCTGAGCAATGTCGCCCTCTCCAGCGTCGAGGAACTGGTTGAGTTCGCTCGCGCAGAAAAGATCGAACTGACCGTGGTCGGGCCGGAAGCACCGCTGGCGGCTGGTGTGGTGGATGCGTTTCGTGCCGCCGGCCTGAAGATCTTCGGGCCGACGCGCTATGCCGCCCAGTTGGAAAGCTCCAAGGATTTTGCCAAGGAATTCATGGTGCGCCATGGCATCCCGACGGCCGGCTACCGCACCTTCTCTTCGGCCATGGAGGCGCATGCCTGGGTTGCCGAGAAGGGCACACCGATTGTCATCAAGGCCGATGGCCTTGCTGCCGGCAAGGGTGTGGTCGTGGCGATGACCGACGAGGAAGCACATCAGGCCATCGATATGATGCTGGTCGGCAACAAGATGGGGTCGGCCGGAGCGCGCGTCGTGATCGAAGACTATCTGGAAGGTGAAGAAGCCAGCTTCATCGTGATGGTCGACGGTGAGCATGTCTTGCCGATGGCGACCAGTCAGGATCACAAGCGTCTGCTCGATCAGGACAAAGGGCCTAATACCGGCGGGATGGGGGCGTATAGTCCGGCGCCGGTGGTGACGCCCGAGGTTCACGCCCGCATCATGCGTGAAATCATCATGCCGACAGTACGTGGCATGAAGGCGGACGGACACCCTTACACCGGGTTCCTGTACGCAGGCCTGATGATCGATGCGGCCGGTAAACCGCGTACCATCGAGTTCAATTGCCGCTTCGGCGATCCGGAAACCCAGCCGATCATGGCACGTCTCAAGTCCGATTTCACCGTGCTGCTCGAGCATGGGGTGAACGGGACATTGGACAAGGTCGAAGCGGAGTGGGACCGGCGCGTGGCGTTGGGAGTGGTGCTGGCGGCGGCGGGTTACCCGGAAGAGCCGCGCAAAGGCGATGCCATTTCCGGTATTCCGGCCGAGAGCGAAGATGGCATGGTGTTCCATGCCGGGACGCGTCTGGACGAGTCCGGCCGCCTGCTGTCGAATGGCGGGCGGGTGTTGTGCGCGGTGGGCCTGGGCGATAGCGTGCGTATGGCGCAGTCGCGGGCCTATGCCATCGCCGACCAGATTCATCTGGACGGTGTTCAGTTACGCCGGGATATTGGCGCGCGTGGCTTGCTCAAGCGCCACTGAACCACGTTTGACGATCAGCCGGCCCGGGGCAAACCGCCTTGGGCCGGTTTTTTTGCGCTACAATAGCGGCTCTTCCGTTTTTCCGGCTTTGAACCCCTCATGACTGCCTCGTACCACCAGCGTCTTCGCCAATTGCATACCCGTGCCAAATTACCGGGGACGCGACTTGTCGATCGGGCTCGTGGCCGTGTGCGTCGCGGCGGCGTCATCGCCTATTCCACCGAATCGTGCTTCGGCATTGGTTGCGACCCGCTCAATCCACGGGCCTTGCGGCGCATTCTGGCCATCAAGGGACGCCCCAATCACAAGGGCATGATCGTCATTGCCAGCAGTATCGAGCAACTACGGCATCTGGTAGCTCCGTTAACGGATGAACAATGGCAGGAACTTATGACCTATTGGCCGGGTCATTACACTTTTTTATTGCCGGCGTCGCCGCATATCCCGCCGCTGTTGCGTGGCCGTCACGACAAACTGGCCGTGCGTCTTACCGCGCATGGCGAGGCAGCCGCCTTGTGCCGGGCACTGGGCACGGCGCTGGTCTCGACATCGGCCAACCATGCGGGCAAAGTGTCCCTTAAATCCGCACGCGCCTGCAAGAAAGCGTTTGGCAGCAAGGTGTTGACCTTGCCGGGACGGATCGGCAAACGACGCCGCCCGTCGACTATTATTGATTTCGCCAGTGGCCGCGTGTTGCGGGCCTGACAGTCTCCACGATCGAGGAACCAAGAGTGCAGCAGATTTCTATCCTGAGCCTGGTGCTGGACGCCAGCCTGATGGTGCAGTTGGTGATGGCAGGGCTGATGTTGATGTCGGTGATGTCCTGGGCGGTGATTATCAAAAAGATTTCCGTGTTGGGCTCGGCACGTCGTCATGGCGATGATTTTGAAAAGACCTTCTGGGGCGGCGCCGATCTCAACCGTCTGTATGAAGATGTGTCCCGTCGTCAGGACGCGATGGGCATGGAACGAATTTTTCAGTCGGGGTTTGCCGAGTTCCTGAAGTTGCGTGGTCGCAATGGCACCGAGTTGTCCGACATCATGGATGGCTCGCGCCGTGCCATGCGCGCTGCTGCCCAGCGTGAGCTGGATGTGCTGGACCGTCACACATCCTTCCTCGCGACCGTGGGGTCGGTGAGTCCTTATATCGGTTTGTTTGGCACGGTGTGGGGCATCATGCATGCCTTTATCGGCTTGGGGAATGCCGGACAGGCCTCCTTGTCGACGGTGGCGCCGGGGATTGCCGAAGCGCTGATCGCGACGGCTATCGGTCTGTTTGCCGCCATTCCGGCCTATGTGGCCTACAACCGATTTGCCACCGATGTCGATCGTCTGGCAGTTAGGTATGATACATTCATGGAAGAGTTTTCCAACATTCTGCAGCGCTTGGCGACTCGCTAAGTACCATGCACTGCTGTATGGACGGGCCGCGCTGCGGCCCGTTCTGCTTTCCGGGGTTGACCATGTCTTTGTTTTCACGCCTTTCCTTGCCGGTTCTGGCGGCGTTTTTTGCGCTCTATGTGATTTGGGGCTCCACGTATTTCGCCATTCGCGTCGGGGTTGCCGAATGGCCGCCGCTGATGATGGCAGGAACCCGCTTTCTGCTGGCCGGGCTGGCGCTGACGGTCTGGTGCCGGTTTCGCCAGCTTCCCTGGCCTGATGCCCGGCAATGGGGCGGGGCCGCCTTGCTTGGGGTATTGATGCCGGCGATCGGCAACGGCCTGGTGACAGTGGCGGAAAAAGAAGTGTCCTCCGGGGTGGCGGCATTGATGGTGGCGACGGTACCGTTGTTTACGACCTTGTTTGCCCGGCTTTTTGGCCAGAAAACCCATCCGCGGGCCTGGGCCGGTATTGCACTGGGGTTTGTCGGGATCCTGATTCTCAATCAGGGCAGCAACCTGTCGGCCAGTCCCGGAGGCGCGTTGCTGCTGGTGCTGGCTTGTCTTGGCTGGGCCTTGGGGTCGGCCATCAGCAAGCGGGTGCCTCAACCGGGCGGGATGATGTCCAGTGCCGCCATGATGTTGACGGGGGGCGTGGCTTTGCTGGTCGCAAGCATGGCGATGGGTGAGCGCTTGACCACCATGCCGGGACTGGCGGGCTGGGGAGCATTGCTCTATCTGGTTGTGTTCGGTTCGATCATCGCCTATACCGCGTATCTCTACCTGTTGGCAACGGTCTCTCCTTCTGCGGCGACGAGCTATGCCTATGTCAACCCGGTCATTGCCGTGTTGTTGGGGATTGCCTTGTTGGGCGAGCAGGTGGGTGTTCAGGAGTGGATGGGCATGGTGGTGATTGTTTCTGCCGTAGTCCTGATTGCCTGGAAACGCTGAAACCCCGCTAAATGTAATAAAACTATGTAAGAAAACAACACGATAGAAAAAATCATCATGCGGCTTAGTGTGTTGATTTAAAAGGGGATTGAGGCTTGTTGTGGTGATTGGCCGCCGGGTTTTCGATCCAGATCAAATCTTCATCATGTAATTGATTGATTACATGCTGCTCTTGATCAAACATGGTTGCAACCGGGGGCAAAAACCCTGTCATCAGACATTTTCTGGAGGTGCAATCATGTCTCTCAAGCTCGCCATCAATGGTTACGGCCGTATCGGCCGCATGGTTCTGCGCGCCTGGCAAGAACGTTTTGCCGACCGTGGTATCGAGATCGTGGCAATCAATGACCCGGCCGAGCCGGAGTTGCATGCTCACCTGACCCGTTTTGACAGCGTTCATGGTCCGTTTCATGGTTCTGTGGAGCTGGGCGAAGGCTCCTTGACGGTGAATGGCCATGCCATTCGTCTGCTGTCGGTGCGAAACCCTGCCGAATTGCCGTGGAAAGAACTCGGTGTCGATGTGGTGCTGGAGTGCAGCGGGGTGTTCAATTCCCGCGAGAAAGCCTCGCGCCACCTGGCTGCCGGTGCGCCGCGCGTGCTGATTTCCGCACCGTCCGACGACGCCGATGCCACCATTGTTTACGGGGTCAACCATGACCTGCTCAATGGCGAGATGACTCTGGTGTCCAACGCCTCCTGCACCACCAACTGTCTGGCACCGTTGGTGAAGCCGCTTAATGACGCGATCGGTATCGAACGCGGCTTGATGACCACCATCCATGCCTATACCAATGACCAGGTGCTGCTGGACACCGACCATAGCGATCTGCGCCGTGCGCGGTCTGCTGCGGTGTCGATGATCCCGACCAAGACCGGGGCCGCCAAGGCCGTGGGCCTGGTACTGCCGGAGCTGGTGGGCAAGCTGGACGGTTTCGCCGTGCGCGTGCCGGTGAGCAATGTCTCGTTGGTGGATTTGACCTTTACCGCTTCGCGAGCCACCAGCGTGGCCGAAGTGAACGAGATTGTCACTGCCGCTGCCAAGGGTCCGTTGGCTGGCGTGCTGGAAGTGAATACCTTGCCGCTGGTGTCGCATGACTTCCTGCACAACCCGGCCTCCAGCGTCTTTGACGCCACGCTGACGCGTGTGATTGGTGGCACCGAGGTGAAGGTGCTGGCTTGGTACGATAATGAATGGGGTTTTGCCAACCGCATGCTGGACACCACGCTGGCCTGGGTGGATCGTCTGTAATTGATTGGCTACACGGCAAGGTGACTTGCCGGAATCTGCGTCTTATACCCTCGGGGAGTCCCCGGGGGTATTTTTTTAGTCTTCAGCCTGTAGCTGAGGGAGGCGGGCCGGTACCGGCATGTCGATGACGATGGAGGTTTTGGTATCTCCGAACTGCATCAGCCGGGCAATCAGCGCTTGCAGCGATGGCATGGTATCCACGACAACCCGCATCATTAAGCCGGTCGACCCGGTCACCGAGAAGCACTCGACGATTTGGTGCATCGAGCGAACCTCTTCGATTACGGCGTAGTAGTCGAGATGTTTGGCGGTGAGTTCGATCAGGCAATGAATGGGATAGCCGATCCGGCCAGGATCGATCGCGGCATGATAGCCGGTGATGACCCCGGCGCGTTCCAGCTTTTCCACACGATCGGCAACGGCCGGGGCCGACAGGTTGACCCGGCGGGCCAGCTCGGCAAAGCTGATGCGCGCGTTTTCATGCAACGCCAGCAGGATTTTTTTATCGTAACGATCCATGTTTCGAAATGAAAGAATTCTGTCTATACAAACTTCGAAAATAAAGCAAAACCCACTTTTTTTCCAGATAAAACTATTATATTTGCCCTCACGCCTACGTAGAATAGCTGCATCTGAACGGGCGCATGCTATGCGAACGTTCTTCCGGATCTGTTGAAGCGCTGTTTCATCCTGTTGAACAGCGTGTGAACTGTCCTGGTGATCTCTTTGTCCCTGGTCTCAAGTCATGACTTGATGATTGACGACGACCATTCTGGGCTTGTCCATGTGACAGGCCCATTTTTTTTGTCTGGTGCAAACGTGTTGGCAGGGTGGATGAGGGGGAGCGGTGCCAAGGGTTTCATGTAATGGTCAGGCTGACCACCCCCTGAAATCATGTACACCTTCCGTCGTGAAGCAAGTCGATTGGCCCGGTGGTCGGGGTTTCTTAGTCATCAGCGTCGATACCAAACATCTCTTTGACTTCACCTTTTCCAATTGCATTTGGCAGTAGACGCCAGTTGCCCGTCGTATGGCGTACCCGTCCAGCGACAATCGCTACCGAAATGTCTAGTTCGCGTGCCAGTTGTTGAGCATCTACTAGCGAGTATGTGTTTTTGACCGCACTTGAATTCCAGCGATGGGAAGGGATTAAAGCTTCCTGCGCGAACGCATCGGCTTCTTTTTCAATCGCATTGCTTTGTTGTACTTTGTCTTCCAAATCGTCGGCGATGATCTGACGATCTTTATTCAGATGAAGTTTGATATGAGCAATTTCGTGCAAAAGTACAAACCAGAAATTATCCAGACGGTCATGCCGGAGAGTCATGCCAATGACCGCACGATCACCATCCAGTAACGCAGCACCATCCAGGTAGGTCTTTTTGAAGTGGGGTTCGATCACCAGTACAATGCCGTGCTGAGCCAAATACTCTTTAGCAAGTTTTGGTCCTTGTTGACCCTCGTTTTTGAAACGAGATAGCTTTAGAAGTTCGCGCACCCACTCATCTGTAATAACGCCATTATGGTATGCGTCTTCGATCGGTTCTTGTCGCGCTTGTTGCTTTACCCGGGCGATCCATGCGGCCAACGCATAATCATTCATTGTGCGCGTGCCACTCTGTGATTGTGGTGAGCGCAGGAAAGCCAGCTCACGGCAGTTTCTGGTGCCATTAAGACTCAGGAAACGCCTTATCAATTCTTCCGCACGGTCTTTAATTTGCTGAATCGGTGTTGTTTTGTTCTCTTCACCAAAATAGCCGCGCTTTGCCATTTCAGCCAACGGGAATTTTGTTGCATCAAAATCTGGCATGACATTCAAGTCGACTTGGCAGTGATCTTCGCCCAGCAAAATTTCAGCAGGGATACCCAGTCCTTTGTACAAGCTGCGTATCATTGCCAATGTCAGAGGACGCTTGCGGTTTAGTACCTCAGATACCTTGCTTTGGCTCCCGAGATAGGGGATCAAGTCTTTCGCGACCATTCCCATTTGATCCATACGAAAATGAATGGCATCAACCGGATCAACAGGAGGGCGAGGCGAAACTTTGCGTTCATAATCCTGAATAACCAAAGCAAGCAACTCAATAACTTCAGTGTTCTCTTCGCCATCGGCAGTCATCAGATGCAACAGGCATTCAACAGCGCGAGCATGATCTTGCTCGGTTTTAATGACCTTAATTGTTGTATCCATATCGCCACCTCTTGCATCCATCAGTTAAATCGCTTCTTGTCGTAATCTGAATGAGTTCCTACCCATTCCACAACCACCATTCCCATCGAATACTTAACCACTACAACTAGCCTATAGCTGTTGCCTTTGATGTTAAAAATCACTCGATCTTTCGCTAGGAAATCTGCGGAACGATAGCGGTTTTTAATGTCTTGTGGCGTATTCCAATGTGCTGCCTCAACCTCATGGCGCCAGACATCGAGGGAAGTCCTTGCATCAGCATGGTCTCGCTTGAAGTGGTCTAGGGCGACAACATTGAGTAACTGCATGTGGCTGGGTCACTGAGCTTGGTTTATGGAGCAATGATGCATCCCTATTTGGGATTAGTCAACTTTATCTTGGCTGGGAAGTGTCTTTTCTAAACGTTGGGATGCGGCATCGCTAACGGTGGTTTGCGTGGCTTGGAGGCAGTTGGTGTCACGTGTCATCCAATAGCGAACCAATTTAACTAGTTGTACATACTCCCCGTGCCGTTTCGCTCCCATGAGATCTATGGCAATGGCATGCTGGTGTTGTGGTCGCCGTAGAAGACGAACTCAACATGCTTGGTCATCCGTTTGATCTATTCCGTCTGAGACGATTCGAGACATCTATGCGGCTCTGGAGGCCAACGGTGACCTGACTCGCACTTGGCGCGAAGCTCAATACACCACCTTTGCAAAAATCTTCGGCCCGGCGCAGGTAAATTAATCACCACCCCACCATTTTCCGTCTGTCCCCCCGAATCAAAAAATCCAGCATTGCTCACTGTTCAGACGATAGCCTTGGCTCGTCGTCCGCCAGAAACAAACAAAGCCCCGGGCAGGGGCTTTCGTCAGGCAGGCAGCGATACTGATTCGATCGCTTATTTCGTCTCGGCCAGGCTGGTTTCCATCACGCCGCTACGGCCTTCTGCTTCGGTGACCTGATGCAGCTTGGTGCGGGCATAAAGCACCCCCATTTTCACTTCCTGCCAGATGTACATCAGTGTACCCGGCTTGGCATCAATCACGAGGCTGTGCTCATTCTCGGATGTCGAGGTGATGGTGTGCTGACCCGGTTCGACTTCCTTGTAAAGGTAGGTCTTGGCGACTGTCTGGCCAATGGGCTTGCCATCAACGGCGACATCCATGTGAATGGCCGCGCCAATGAATTCGTTGCGGTAGATGTAGACGCCGGTCTTGTCGGCTTTCGGGGTAAAGGTTTTCAGGGCGGCATCCTGTTTTGCGTCGCCCATGGGAACCGTTGCACAACCCGTCAAAGTCGCGGCGAGAATGGCGCATGCCAGTAGTTTTTTCATGATTCTTCCTGTCATTATTTAATGTTTTATTTGATGCCAAGGAGATGATATCAAGGCTATGCCTAGCAGCATAGTGGGGTGGCGCAATAGTATTGTTTTCCATGAAGTGTTTGGGGCAGCGCTGCACGTAAGGTCGTGTCATCGCTATTTATTGTCGCCTGCCCTCTGGTCATAAAATGCGCTAGACTGTAGCAAGACGCATTACCGAGTTGTTTCAATGATCGAGCCTCCGGAAAGAACAAGCTACTTCGCGCTGCAGGAGCAGGCGCGTTCGCTGTTTCTCAATGCCGTGCTGCAAGGCGGGTATGGCAAGGACAAGGCGTTCGCTTTCACCAGCGACCGACTGCGTACCGAGTTGCTCGCGGCATCGCTCGAACACCGCATCACCGCCTTTGCCGCGCTGTTCATGTGCGCTCTGGAAAACCATTACCAGCCCGACCCCAAACAGACACTGTCGCGTATCTTGCTGGAGGATATGCATAAGGCATTTTCCGATTGGGAACGGGTGCTGATCTCTGCCGAAATCCCCGATGATGAAAAGCGCACGTTGCGCCGTGACATTCCCCGGCTATTGCGCGCCTTCCCCGAGTGAAACAGACATTTTTTTCAGTCAGGCACCATTATCTTGATCTGAAGATACCTGTTTCGCTTTCAATGGAATGCCTTTGTTGGTCTCTCTTTGAGCGGCTATGCGTTTAAAATGAGGGCGTCGCAGAACTTTTTGCGTTGCATCAATGGCCTTTGTGGGTAAAGATCGAAGAATTGTCATATTTCTGTAATCGGTGCTTTTTATCCTTGCCACAAACCCAAAAAGGAATGCATCGACATGGCTGCAAATATTTTGCTCGTTGAAGATGAACCGGCAATTCAGGAACTGATCGCTTTCAACCTGACTCAAGCCGGACATCATGTGCTGCGCGCCAGCACGGCAGAGGCTGCTCTGACTCTGGTCAAGAATGCCCTGCCGGATCTGGTGTTGCTGGACTGGATGCTGCCCGGGGTTTCCGGTGTGGATATCGCCAAGCGCCTGCGCGCAGACGAACGCACCCGTCATGTACCGATTATCATGCTGACGGCCCGCTCCGATGAGCAGGACAAGATTGTCGGCCTGGAAACCGGGGCGGACGACTACATCACCAAACCGTTTTCACCGCGCGAGTTGCTGGCACGCATCAAGGCCGTGCTGCGCCGCCGTGCGCCGCAGATGACTGACGATGCCGTTGAAGTGCAGGGATTGCGTCTCGACCCGGTGACGCACCGTGTCACCGGTGCCGGCGCACCGGTGGACTTGGGTCCGACCGAGTTCCGACTGCTGCATTTCTTCATGACTCACCCGGAACGTGTACACTCCCGGTCTCAGCTGCTTGATCAAGTCTGGGGCGACCATGTCTTTGTCGAGGAGCGTACCGTTGATGTGCACATCCGGCGTTTGCGCAGTGCCCTGGAAAACTCCGGGCACGATGAACTGATTCAGACCGTTCGCGGCACCGGGTATCGTTTCTCCACCCAACAGTGAGGCAGTTTTGCGCGATTTCGTTCGGCGTACCCTGATTTGGATGACCTTGGTCGCCATGTTGGGTTTGGGCTTCTGGGCTGCATCCAGCGCCGTGGATGCCCTGATTGCAGTCTCCATTTGCGTTGGCGGTGCACTGGCCTTCCACCTCTACCATGTTGCCTTGCTGCTGCGCTGGCTCAAGCATCCGGTACCGGAACGGGTGCCGGATGGTTTCGGTTCCTGGCATGCAGTGTTCATGACACTGTATCGTCAGGTGCGTAGCCAAACGCAAAGCAAGCGCAAGCTGACCAATGTCCTCGAACGATTCATCAATGCCGGCGAGGCCATGCCGGATGGCGTGGTCGTGCTCGACGAAAACGATCGTATCGAATGGATGAATCCGATGGCGGTCGAGCACATGATGCTGGATCGCAAGCGCGATGTCGGTAACTTGCTGCTCAACCTGATTCGCCAGCCGTCCTTCCACGCCTATATGAAGGGTGACAGCTTCAGCCAGCCGCTGATCCTGAAGTTTGGCCAGCCCAGCGAACGGGTGCTGTCCATTCAGTTGGTGCCTTTCGACTCGACCCGCAAGCTGTTGCTGTCGCGTGACATCACCCAGCTGGAAAGAGTGCAAACCGTGCATCGCGACTTCGTCGCCAATGTATCGCACGAGTTACGCACTCCGCTGACTGTGATCGGCGGTTTTCTGGAAACGATTCATGACATGGGCGCCGACGATCCGGCCATGATTCGCCAGTTCCTGCCGATGATGATGGAGCAGTCACGGCGCATGCAAAGTCTGGTCGAAGACTTGCTGACCTTGTCGCGACTGGAAAACAGTCCGAAGAATCTGGTCTCGGAAAAAGTCGACATGAAAGACCTGCTCGATACCCTGATGGTCGAGGCTGAAGGTCTTTCGCAAGGGCGCCACACGATCGTCTTGCAAGCCACCTCGCCTGCGTGGTTGTGGGGCAGTGCACCCGAACTGCATTCGGCATTCGGCAATCTGGTCTCCAATGCCGTGCGCTACACGCCTGACGGAGGATCGGTCACACTGGTGTGGCGCGACGACGGAGACAAGCTGGTGTTTTCGGTCTCCGATACCGGCATCGGCATTCCGCGCGAACATATTCCCCGCCTGACCGAGCGTTTCTACCGGGTGGACCGTGGCCGTTCACGCGGCAACGGCGGGACCGGTCTGGGGCTGGCGATCGTCAAACATATCGTAGCTCGCCATCAGGCACGTCTGGAAGTCAGCAGCGAGCCGGACAAGGGAAGTTGCTTCAGTGTGGTGTTCGGCAGCGAGCATCGCGCAGAACCGGATCTGAAGGGTGAAAAGGGCAAGGCGGCCTGACGAATTATTTATCTTCAAATAAAGACACTTGTTGCAAGGGTGGGCTTGGGGGTAGCATATTCCCCCATTACACTATTCATCTCGTTATCGGGCACCACATAATGAATCGATTGAAAGCCATCCGTCCTTTCGGCCAACGCATCTGGCTGGACAACCTGTCTCGTGAACTGTTGTCGTCCGGGGAGCTGGCCCGTCTGATCCAGGAAGACGGTATTGCCGGTGTGACCACCAACCCGTCCATTTTCCATAAAGCCATCAGCACCGATCCGCGCTACCGCGATGACTTGGCCGCACTGAAGGCACGGGGGCTGGATCCGGAAAAGACTTACGAAGAACTGGTGATCCCCGACGTGCGAGAAGCGTGCGACATGATGTTGCCGGTCTATCAGGAAACGGCCGGGGATGATGGTTATGTCAGTCTGGAAGTCTCGCCGTTCCTGAGCCGTGACCGCGCAGGAACGCTGGCGGCGGCACATCGCCTGTGGCAGGCAGTAGCGCGTCCGAACCTGATGATCAAGATTCCGGCGACACCGGAAGGTATCGCCGCCTTCGGTGATCTGACCGCCGAAGGGATCAATGTCAACATTACCCTGCTGTTCAGCCTGAAACAGGTGGAAGCGGTATGGGATGCCTATATCGATGGTCTGACCCGCCGCCATGCGGCAGGCAAGCCGGTCGATCATATCAAAGCCGTTGCCAGCTTCTTCCTTTCGCGTGTCGACAGTTTGCTCGATCCGCAAGTGGCTGAAGAATTCCACGGCAAGGTGGCCATTTCCCTGTCCAAGGCGGCGTATGGCCGTTATCTCGAGCGTTTCCACGGTGAAGAGTTCGAGACCTTGAAAGACGCCGGCGCCCGTCCGCAATACCTGCTGTGGGCGTCCACCGGGACCAAGAACGCAGCCTATTCGGATGTGCTGTATGTGGAAAGCCTGATCGGGCCGGAAACCGTCAACACGGTTCCCGATGCGACACTGGCCAAATTCCGCGACCATGGTGTCGCCGCCGATACCCTGATCGAAGGCATCGACGAAGCCGAACAACTCTTGGCGCACGTTGCCGCGGCCGGCTTGGATCTGGAGGCGGCTGGCAAGAAACTGCAGGACGATGGTCTTGCACTGTTCGAACAATCCTTTGCCGAATTGCTCGTACTGACCGCTTGACCCACGGTCAGACGACAAAAAAACATCCCCTGTCGGTGTAAGCCGCCAGGGGATGTTTGCGTTTGGAGTCGCTTAGCTATGGCCGAGGCTGATCCACAGATAAACCAGATACAAGCCACCGTTGACCAGCAAATAACCGACCTTGATCCCTTTGCTGGCGGTGATACGCAGCCACACGGCAGCGAGCAAGGTCAGCATGATGCCGGCGAACACTTCGGTGCGTGGCACCCATGGTGTCAATGAAATGCCGATGGCCGGCAGTAGTGTTCCCTGAAAGACCATGGCACCGGTGATGTTGCCGAAGGCCAGCGTGTCCTTGCCCTTGCGGATCCACAGAATGGAATTGATCTTTTCCGGGAGTTCGGTGGCAATCGGGATAATCATTAGCGACAGCAGCAGCGGTGTAATGCCCAGCAGGCTCGAAGCAGCTTCCACGCCACTGATGAAGCCCTTGGCACCACCGACCAACAGTGCCAGTCCCAGCGCCAGCTGTAGCAGTACGGTGACCATATTGACTGGCAAACCGAAGCGTTGCAGGAACATCGCGCCCCCCGCCTCGGTGCCATGCCCGTCATCGACCAGGCAGGCAGAGGCACGCAGAGTGAGTGCGACGTAGACGATATAAAGCAGCACCAGTGCGATGCAGATCGCCAGCCGCAGTTTCGCGCTGCCGACAAACATGGCGGCTGCCGACAGGGTATAGGCGATCAGAAAGACATTGAGGTCGCGCCGCAATCCACCGGATTCAGGGCGGATGGCGCCCGCCAGACCGCGGGAGCGCACGACGGCAAGACCCATCAGACAGGTCGACAGGGTCGATAGCATCAGGGGTGCGCCAAGAATGGCGCCAACCCCGATCTCTTCGTTGACGGCCATCGAGCCCGAACCGCCGATGATGGCCAGGATCGGTACCAGGGTTTCCGGCATGGCGGTGCCGACGGCGGCAAACAATGAGCCGGTCACGCCTTCCGAGATGCCGAGACGTTCACCGAGATGTTCGAGGGCGTTGGTGAAAACTTCTGCCGCGACCAGAATGATCAGCAGCATCAGCAGTAGCATGGAGAGGGTAGTGGCCATGGGGCAATGCTAATGGTGGATGGTAATCCATTATTCTACCCCATGACGGTAGGTGCTGTTCAGCAGGCTGCTTTGCGGCGTGCAGCCATATGTTCACCGGCCAGACGTTTTTCTTCGGCGGTAAGAATGATGTCGGCGGTCGGGATCAGCCAGGCTTCTTCAATGGCGGCATGTTCGCGGTACAGGCGGACAAACTCCTGAATTTCGATACGGCTGATCACATCGATGTCGCCGTCACGCAAAGCGCGCAGATCGTCGCGGATGGCATTCCAGCAGGAGTGCAGATAGCCATGCTCGGCCGCCAGTTGTTCCAGCTTCGGTGCCGAAGAGGGAACCCGTGCCAACAGGATCGGGAACAGTTCGTCCTCTTCATCGCTGTGGTGCGCGGGACCGGCCATCTCGAAATAACGAATCACCGCATCAATGGCCTGACGTGCCACCTCATCGACGCCGTTTTCAGCGATATAGGGGGGCAATTTGTCCAGCTGGTCACAAAAGCGGCGAATCTTGTCGTGACAGGCCAGCAACATTTCCAGCGGTTCATCAAAGCTCGGGGCTGGTTTGCCCAGGCGGTCGAGGGTCAACATGGCGGATCTCCGGTAGGTGAGGGTCATGCCCAGTATCGACGATCAGTGTGACGAATGTCCTGATGTTTCTCAACAATGCGCGGGACGTGCTTTGGCGCTACCATGAGAGACCCATTTCAGGCGGATCAGGTGGTATGCAAGCTTTCAGTGTGGTCTTGCTGGCGAGGGACAGCACCTTGCCGGCAGCAGAGATTGTGGCCTTGGCGAACGACGCGCCTCAGGGAGGCATTGGCTTCGCCAATGCCGCGGCGCTGGCGGCCTTTCCTGGCGAGTTGTGGGGCAGCTTCGACGATGAAGGGCGCCTTGCCGGGATGCTGGCAACGCTCCCCGAGGGGGAGGGTGTTGCTATTGTGGCCTGGCGAGTGGCGCCGGACCGGCGTCGCGAAGGCTGGGGCAGCCGTTTGCTCAACCGCGTGCTGTCCTGCCATGCCGACGTCGCCATTCATTTGGCCACAGAGTCCCCTGCCGCACTGTCATTGTTGCTCAAGGCCGGTTTTATCGGCTCGGACCCGCAT
Organism: Pseudogulbenkiania sp.; assembly: GCA_018260425.1. Classification (GTDB taxonomy): domain Bacteria; phylum Pseudomonadota; class Gammaproteobacteria; order Burkholderiales; family Chromobacteriaceae; genus Paludibacterium. Next base: position 57,194 of record JAGLBD010000001.1, read on the forward strand.
GGTTCCTGCCAGCGACTGCACTATCGGCGTGGCGATGACCTGGCTGGTCCGGTGCTGACACTGGATGGTGAGGGGTGGGTCAGTGGCGCACGTCATATCCCGTCGCCCAATGTCAATGAGCGACCGGCGGGCTGCGCCGAGGAATTACTGGTGATTCACAACATCAGTTTGCCGCCGTTCCGCTATGGCGGTCAGGGGGTCGAGCAATTGTTCACCAATTGTCTGAACCCCGAAGAGCATCCCTATTATCAGGGCATTCATGCCTTGCGTGTTTCGGCGCATTTCTTTGTCAGGCGCGATGGTGCCCTGCTGCAATTTGCACCGACCGGGGCACGGGCCTGGCACGCCGGCATTTCCGAGTTTAAAGGGCGTAGCGGCTGCAACGACTTTTCTGTTGGTGTGGAGATGGAAGGCTGTGACTTCGAACCCTTCAGCGATGCGCAGTACCGCACCCTGATCGCCTTGATCCGTTGTCTGTCGAAGACCTTGCCGTTGGCGGCGATGACGGGCCATCAAGACATTGCCCCGGGCCGCAAGAGCGATCCGGGGCAATGGTTTGACTGGGAGCGGGTGCGCCGTGCGGTGCCCCTGCCGGTCCAGCGTTAAAGTTCGACTTGCGCGCCCATCTCGACCACGCGGTTGGTCGGGATGCTGAAGAAGTCGGTGGCGCGCAGGGCGTTGCGGCTCATCCAGACGAACAGGTGTTCGCGCCATTGGGCCATGCCCGGCCGATCGGTCGAAATCAGCGTTTCGCGCGACAGGAAGAACGAGGTGTCCATGACTTCGAATTCCAGTCCCTGCTCGGCGGCACACGCCAGAATTTCATTCATGTCGGGCGTTTCCATGAAGCCGTAGCTGGCTACCACGCGCCAGAAGCTTTGCGACAACCGGGTGATTTCCAGGCGCTCGGCTTTGTCGACATACGGTACATCTTCCGTATTGGCCGTCAGCAATACCACCCGTTCATGCAACACCTTGTTGTGCTTGAGGTTATGCAGCAGGGCATGCGGTACGCCATGGGTCGTGCCGGTCAGGAACACCGCGGTGCCTTCAACGCGTGACGGCGGATATTCCTCGATATTGCTGATGAAGCTTTCCAGCGGCAGCGCATGCTCGCGGATGCGCTCGGACAGCAGCTCGCGCCCCTGTTTCCAGGTCAGCATCATGGTGAAGATCACGATGCCGATCAGCAGCGGCAACCAGCCTCCGTGGGAGATCTTGAGCAGGTTGGCACTGAAGAACACCATGTCGATGCTCAGGAACAGGGCGGTAACACCGGCGGCCAGCCACAGCGGCCAGCGCCAATTGATGCGGGCCACGACAAAAAACAGCAAGGAGGTGATGACCATGGTGCCGGTAACGGCAATGCCATAGGCCGCTGCCAGATTGGCCGAGGAACGGAAGGACACCACCACGATCATCACGGCCACCAGCAGCGCCCAGTTGACGAAGGGGAGGTAGATCTGGCCGATTTCACGTTCCGAGGTGTGGTCAATCAGCATGCGCGGGCAGTAACCCAGCTGGATGGCCTGGCGCGTCAGGGAGTAGGCCCCGGAAATCACCGCTTGCGAGGCGATGACCGTGGCCAGCGTGGCAAGAATGATCAGCGGCAACAGGCCCCATTTGGGCGCCAGATTGAAGAACGGGTTGTCGATGGCCGCCGGGTTGCTGAGCAACAACGCGCCTTGACCGAAATAGTTAAGCACCAGACCCGGCAGCACGAAGCTGAACCAGGCCATGCGGATCGGCTTGCGGCCAAAATGGCCCATGTCCGCGTACAGGGCTTCGGCGCCGGTCAGCGCCAGCACTACCGAACCCATGGTCAGGAAAGCCGCCCAGCCGTGTTCGGAGATCAGTTTGACCCCGTAATAGGGGTTGACCGCCGCCAGCACGCCAGGCACCTGGATGATTTTCACCAGACCCAGCAGGCCGATAACGAAGAACCACAGCATCATGACCGGGCCAAACAGTTTGCCGACGTGGGCGGTGCCGAATTTCTGCAGCAGAAACAAGCCGGTCAGCACGGCGACCGACATGGGCAGCACGTAGCTCGACAGGTTATCGTTGATGACTTCCAGCCCCTCGGCGGCTGACAACACCGACATGGCCGGGGTAATGATGGCGTCACCATAGAACAATGCCGCCCCGAACAGGCCGAGGACAATGATTCGCGTGCGTGCCGGTCCACCGAGATAACGGCGTGCCAGTGCCATCAGCACCATGATCCCGCCTTCGCCGCGATTGTCGGCGCGCAGGATAAAGGCGACATATTTAACGGTGACCACCAACAGAATGGCCCAGAAAATCATCGACAGGATGCCGAGGACGTTATCGTGGTTCAGTGGCAGGTGGGCCGTTGCAAAGCATTCTTTCAGGGTGTACAGCGGGCTTGTGCCGATATCACCGTACACGACGCCCATGGCTGCCAGGGTAATGGCGGCCAGGCTGTGTTTTTCGTGTTCCTGCATGGTTCTCAGACTAGGTATATGGTTTTATTGGCAATCCTGGCGTGTCAGGCCTTTTTTTGGATGCCCCGTTCTGACTTGCGCGAAGCTTACTCCTGTCATCGCAGAGTGAACAGAGGTAGTTGAAATGGCTAGACTGCCCTTGCTTACGGCGCATCTCCGCTGTTTGAGGGGGGAATCGGGCTGCGGGTCTCATGCGGCAATGCACCGGCCGGCTCTCCCGCCACCGGCACCCGCCACACGGAGCGGTTTCGCCAGTGGGGCCAAAACGCTACAATCATCGTCATCTGACAGGTTTATCGAGGATTCGTCAATCATGCGTGCATCGCAGTATTTTATTTCCACTCTCAAGGAAGCGCCCAACGAGGCCGAACTCCCCAGCCACAAACTGATGTTGCGTGCCGGCATGATCAAGCGTATCGCTTCGGGGATCTACACCTGGATGCCGCTCGGGCTGAAAGTGTTGCGCAAGGTGGAAGCCGTGGTCCGTCAGGAGATGGAAGCGGCCGGTTCGGTCGAACTGTTCATGCCGGCGGTACAACCTGCCGAGTTGTGGCAGGAGTCGGGTCGCTGGGAACAGTACGAAACCGGCTTGATGCTGCGCATCAAGGATCGCCACGAACGCGAGTTTTGCTTCGGCCCGACGCATGAAGAAGTGATCACCGACGTGGTTCGCAAGGAAATCAACAGCTACAAACAGCTGCCGAAGAACTTCTTCCAGATCCAGACCAAGTTCCGCGACGAAACACGTCCGCGATTCGGGGTGATGCGTGCCCGTGAGTTCATTATGAAGGATGCTTACTCCTTCCATGCCGACTTCGACAGTCTGGTTGACACCTATGGCCGCATGTATCAGGCGTACAGCGCGGTATTCAATCGTCTGGGGCTGAAGTTCCGTGCCGTTGCCGCCGATACCGGCGCGATCGGCGGCACCGGTTCGCACGAGTTTCAGGTGCTGGCCGATTCGGGCGAGGATCTGATTGCCTACTGTCCCGACTCTGACTTCGCCGCCAATATCGAACTGGCCGAGGCGGTAGCGCCGGCTGGTGAACGACCTGCGGCTGCTGCGGCGCTGGAGCGCGTTGCTACCCCGGGCGTAAAAACCATCGATGAGCTGGTGACCTTCCTGTCCACCGATATTCGCCGCACCGTGAAAGCCGTGGTGGTCGAAAGCGATGAGGGGACTCCGGTACTGATGCTGGTTCGTGGCGACCATACCCTCAATGAAATCAAGGCCGAGAAAATCGCCGGAATCAAGAAGCCACTGACGTTTGCCGCACCTGATGCGATTCGTAGCGCGTTCGGCGCCGGTCCGGGCTCCTTGGGACCGGTCGGCTTCAAAGGCCGCATCATTGCCGACCGTACGGTCGCCCTGATGGCCGACATGATCACCGGCGGTAATGAAGACGGTGTTCACCTTACCGGTGTGAACTTCGGACGTGACTGCGCCGAGCCGGAAGTCGCGGATATCCGCAATGTGGTGATCGGCGATGCCTCGCCGTGCGGCAAAGGCGTGCTGGATATCTGTCGCGGTATCGAAGTCGGCCACATTTTCCAGTTGCGTACCAAGTATGCAGAGCCGATGGGCTGCACCTTCCTCAACCGCGAGGGTAAACAACAGGTCATGGAAATGGGCTGCTACGGTATCGGGGTTTCCCGCGTGGTGGCAGCGGCTATCGAACAGAACTTTGATGAGCGCGGCATCATTTTCACCGATGCCATGGCGCCGTTCACCGTGGTCATCGTGCCGATGGGCTACGGTCGCAGCGAAACCGTTCGTGCTGCTGCCGACGAGCTGTACCAACAGTTCCGCGCGGCCGGTGTCGATGTGCTGCTGGATGACCGTGACGAACGTCCTGGCGTATTGCTGGCCGACTCCGAACTGATCGGTATTCCCCACCGCGTCGTGATCGGCGATCGTGGTCTCAAGGAAGGCCAGGTGGAATACCAGGGTCGTCGCGACAGCGAGGCGTCGCAAGTGGCATTGGCCGAGGTGTTTGCCCATGTCCGTGCTCGCCTGACGGTATGACATGATGTGGTGTCGACGCGACATGGCGGGGCTATGTGTCGGACTGGCGCTTGCCTTGCCGGCATGGGCTGGTGCGCAGCGCGAGGAAGCGCTCTCTGCCAATGTTGCGTCGGCGATGCACCGCTCGGTCAGCGATGCGAATGCGCCGCGACTGGTGTTCGATGACCCGGCGACCGGGCAACTCTGGCTGGCGGAAATGTCGCGGCGTCTCGCACGGCAAGTTCCCGACCGCTGGATGCGCGAGCGTTTGCTGACGGCCATCCAGTACGAAGCGGCGCGTGCCGGTCTGGATCCGCAGTTGGTGCTGGGTTTGGTCCAGGTGGAGAGCGGCTTTCGTAAATATGCCATTTCCAGCGTGGGTGCCCGCGGCCTGATGCAGGTGATGCCGTTCTGGGTGCGCAGCATCGGCGCGGCCGACCACAACCTGTTTGAACTGACCACCAACCTGCGTTACGGGTGCACCATCCTGCGTCACTATCTGGACAGCGAGAACGGTAATCTGTTCATGGCGCTGGGCCGTTACAACGGCAGCCGGGGGCGTCGCGAGTATCCGGACAGTGTGATCGCTGCCTGGAAAACCCGTTGGCAATGGACGCCTCCACCGCCGGTCGCCACGGCCATGGCGCGCTGAGTCATGCTGCGCTGGCTGCTGTTCTGGCTCTGCTGGCAGACTTCACTGGCGTTCGCCGTGGAGCTGACAGAGCCTGCGCTGGGCGAGCGCATCGAGATGCTGCCGGGGGCCTCTGGTACGCGTCTGCAAACCACGCTGTTCCGGCCCGCCGGCGCGGGCCCCTTCCCTTTGGTCATCATCAATCATGGCAAGTCCACCGGATCTGCCAGTGCCGAACCCCGCTTTCGTCCGCTGACTGCGGCGCAATTCTTTCTGGCTCGCGGCTATCTGGTGGCCGTGCCAATGCGCAGCGGGTTTGCCGGGTCTTCCGGACGCTATCAGGCGACGGGCTGTGACCCGGCGGCTGAAGGCCTAAGGCAGGCCGAGGATATTCAGGCGGCACTGCGTACCTTGGCGCGGCGTCCCGACGTGGACCCCCGGCGTGTCCTGCTGGTCGGGGTCAGCTCGGGGGCCTGGGCGACACTGGCCGCCGGAAGTCATTCCTTGCCCGGTGTGCAAGGTCTGTTGAACTTTGCCGGCGGTGTGCGTCTGGAAGGCTGCCCACGCTGGCAAGACGCTTTGGCCGTCGCGGCGGCCGGGTATGGTCGTCAAACCCGGGTTCCTTCGCTGTGGTTTTACGGTAGCAATGACAGTTTTTTTGCCGAACCGGTATGGCGCGAGATGTTCCGGCGCTATCGGTCGGGTGGTGCGCCGGCTGACATGGTGGCTTACGGAGCCTTCGAGCACGATGCACATGCCCTGTTTACCTCTCGCTCCGGGCTGGACATTTGGGAAACCCCGGTAACGTTGTTTCTGGCCCGAACCGGATTGCCGGTGGCGACCCGGTTTCCGGAGTACCTGCCACCCCGTGCCATGAGTGCTCCGGCCGCGACGGCCTTTGCCGCACTCGATAATGTCTCCGCCATTCCTTTCATCAATGAGGCCGCCCGGGCGACCTATCGAACCTTCTTGAACAAACCGCGACCGCGAGCCTTTGCCATTGCCGCAGACGGGGCATGGGGTGCCGCCTGGCAGGGGGATGATCCCTTGGCCCGCGCTCTGGCCATCTGCCGGCGTGGTACCCGTCAAACCTGTCGTCTCTATGCCGTGGATGACAAAGTAGTGTGGAACACCGGCCTGCGTTGATCTTATATGCTGGATGATTTAGTCGCAGTGTGAATTCATCCGGCATGGCGTGTCGTAGCGCTGCCAGTCAGAGTCGCTCGGCGTGTTCCTAGGTAAACCGTTGCTTTTCTGATAGTTGCAGAGATCGGCACGTAGTTCTTCTTATTGAGGCACGTTGATGAACGTGGTATAAATTGCGCACCATTAGTTAAAAACATTTTTCACTGTTTGTTGTGAAAGCGGTGGTGTTGTCCGTGCCTTATCGATAGGATTCAGACATCACCCTGTCAGGTTACATAACCTGTCATAGTGAACAGGTAGCATCTCAGGGATGTACAAGGCGCAGGGGCATGTCCCGCGAGAGGGACTCCTGCATAACAGCCCGTTTTGATAGTGAGGCAAGGTCGTCGATGAATTTCGAACTTTTCATCCAGATTCTGAAAGCGCGCCGGCGTATCGGCATCGGAGTCTTTGGTGGTGTGGTGGTCCTGACCCTGTTGGTCAGTCTGGTTATGCCCAAGCAATACACGGCAGATACCAGTCTGGCCATTGACGTCAAGGCCACCGACCCGGTGACGGGTCAGCCAATGGCTGCTTACATGATGAATGGTTACCTGCAGACGCAGGTCGACATCATGACCAGCCAGGCAACTGCGTTGAATGTGGTTGATACCCTCGGTCTGACCAGGCTACCGGAAGCCCAGCAGCAATTTGCCAAGCAGGCTGATGGCAAGGGAGATATCCGCAACTGGCTGGCCAAAACCCTGGCGAAGGGACTGGATGTCAAACCGGCCCGCGAAAGCAGCGTGATCACCATGTCCTACACCAGTGGCGACCCCAAATTTGCGGCGACGCTGGCCAAGGCCTTTGCCCAGTCCTACATCCATACCCTGGTCGATATGCGTACCAACAGCGCTCAGGCCAACAACTCCTTCTTCCAGCAGCAGCTCAAGACCTTGCAAAGTAATCTTGAACAGGCGCAAAAGCATCTGTCCGACTTCCAGCAGAAGGAAGGCATCATTGCCACCGACGAGCGTCTGGATGTGGAAACCCAGCGTTTGAACGAGTTCTCTTCGCAGCTGGTTACCGCGCAGTCGGCCACCATCGATGCCCAATCGCGCGCCAAGGGTGCCGATGCGCCCGATGTGTTAAGCAACCCGCTCATCCAGCAGTTGAAGAGTCAGCTGGCTCTGCAGGAAGTGAAACTCAACGAACTGGGACAAAAAGTCGGCCCGAATCACCCGCACTATCTGCAAGCCAAGGCTGAATTGCAAAGTACCCAGGAGCAGCTGACCAAGCTGACCCACCAGTACGCGGGCGGCCTGAACAATATCGCCGGCAACTCCGCTGCGCGCCAGGCCGCCTTGCAGGCCGCCTTGAAAGCCCAGAAAGAGAAAGTTCTGGAGCTGAAAACCCAGCGTTCCCGTGTCGATGTCCTGCAGCGTGAAGTGGAAAATGCCCAGCGTGCCTATGATCAAGCGCTGCAACGGTTCTCCCAGACCATGCTGGAAAGCCGCTCCGACCAGGCCAATGTGGCCATTCTGGAGGAAGCCGTCGAGCCGACCGATCCGTCCAGACCGCGCGTGGCACTTAACTTCCTCATTTCTCTGTTTGTCGGCGGTTTGCTCGGCGTGATTTCGGCATTGGTTGCCGAGGTGGTTAACCGCAAAATCCGCAATACAGAAGATATCGAATTGTTGCTGGAGCTTCCGGTGCTGGTCGAGTTGCGCAAGCCAAAGGCAGAAAAACGCAATTGGCTGAAGCTGCTGCCGTTCCGCCGCCATGTGGCATGAGGATGGCATGATGACGCTGGATGTAACCGAAACCGGTACGGAAAAGACCATGAACAGAAACTCCGCCATTGGCCAGATGTTGCTCAATCAGGGCAAGCTGACCCCGCAACAGGCTGAAAAGGTGTTGTTGCTGCAAAAAGAACAAGACCTGCGCTTTGGTGAAGCCGCCATCAAACTCGGCTTCATTTCCGAAACCGACTTGCAGCGGGTGCTGTCGTCACAGTTCGACTATGCCTACCTGAACAAGGACGACCATTCGCTCAGCGACCGGCTGCTGGCGGCCTACCAGCCGCAGGCGGTGGAAGTCGAAGCACTGCGTAGTCTGCGTAGTCAGTTGATGCTGCGCTGGGTGTCTGACGGCAACAAGCCGGTTGCCGTTGCCAGTCATGATGCGGCCGCCCAGAACAGCTGGTTGGCAGCCAACCTGGCCGTGGTGTTTTCCCAGTTGGGCGAACGCACCTTGCTGATCGACGCCAATATGCGCGAACCGTCCCAGCACGAGTTCTTCAAGCTGGACAACCGTCAGGGTCTGTCCGACATTCTTGCCGGTCGAGCCAATCTTGAGTGTGCCCAGCGTATCGGCAGCCTGTTGGACTTGTCGGTGTTGACCGCCGGCACTCCGGTGCCCAACCCGCAGGAATTGCTGACACGTGCCAGTTTCTCGGCACTCATCGACGCCGCCGAGGCAGATTACGACGTAATCATCGTGGATACCCCGCCGATGCAGAAGACCGCCGATGCCGAGATGATCGTCGCCCGGGTGCGTGGTGTGGTGTTGCTCGCGGATGCCGGCAATACCGGAGTCAATCCCTTGCTGCGTTGCCGTGACAAGCTGATTGCCAGTGGCGGCAACATCATTGGCTGCGTGCTGAATCATCTCAAAGGTGAACAATGAGCTCTGACAACCTGTCTGTGCTGGATCAGGTAAGAAAAGAGTTTGCTCCGGGCGGCATCGTACTGCGCTTTGCGCCGTTGTGGATCGCCCTGCTGTTGGTATTCGGGCCAACTTACTACGACATCGCGGCGGCTGGCCTCAGTCCGAATGGACAAGGCCATGAACCGATCGTGATGGGGTTGCTGGTGTGGTTGTTCTGGCGTGAACGGGACCATCTGGTGCTGAATGCCCAGAGCAGTGCGCGGCTTGCTGCCGTGGTCGCGGGATTGATCGGGGCGCTGCTTTACATCGTGGGTCGTTCGCAGTCGATTGCTACGCTGGAAGTGCCCGGACACATTTTGATTGCCACCGCATTAGTGCTGTATTTCTCCGGTTGGACTGGCTTGCGGGCTGTATGGTTTCCCTTACTGTTCTGGCTGGTGCTGGTGCCGCTGCCGGGAGTTCTGACCGACCCGCTTACCCGCTCGCTGAAGATGCTGGTGTCGCAGATGGCGGAAATGATCCTCTACGGTGCGGGTTACCCGATCGCCCGCAGTGGCGTGATACTGACCATTGGCCAGTATCAGCTGCTGGTGGCCGATGCCTGCTCTGGCCTGAACTCGATTTTCGTGCTCAGTGCCATGGGGATGCTCTATCTCTATCTGGCGGCGCACCGCAATATCGCACGCAATGTACTGATGCTGCTATTGATCCTGCCGTTGGCCGTGGTCGCCAACTGGATACGGGTCATGGCGCTGATCCTCATCACCTATCACTTTGGTGATGAAGCCGGGCAGGGCTTCATTCACGAGTTTGCCGGCCTGGTGCTGTTCAGTGTTTCCCTGTTGTTGTTCTTTGCCTCTGACTTTGTACTGGGCAAGGTATTCAAGGAGCAGCGTCATGATTGATCGTCGCAGTTGGATACCCGCCGTGGTGCTGGTGGCCTGCTTTGCCGCTACCCTCGCGCTCAAACCCAAAGAAGTCATGGCGCAGGCCAAGCCGATCAAGCTGGTCAATGTGTTCCCCGAGAGTTTTGGAGACTGGAAGCTCGACAAGAGTCTGGCGCCGGTCGAGATCGACCCATCGTTGCAGGCCCTGCTCAACACGGTTTACAACGATACGCTGTCACGTACCTACATCAACTCGCGTGGCGAGCACATCATGCTGTCGGTGGCCTATGGCGGAGACCAAAGTTCCGACAGTACCCAGGTGCACCGTCCCGAGTTTTGCTATGTGGGGCAGGGTTTCACAATCTCGACACCTGACGACACTATCTTCAATTTGCCGGACCGTTCGGTGAGCTTGCGCAAGCTGGTGGCCCGCCAGGGGCCGCGCAATGAACCGATTTCCTACTGGGTTACCGTAGGCGAAACCAGTACCTTGCCGGGACTGGGGCGCAAGTTGACCCAATTGCAGTACGGATTGACCGGCAAGGTGCCGGACGGAATGCTGGTACGGGTTTCCTCGATAGATGAAGATGTGTCGCATGCGGCACAACTACAAAAACAATTCATTACCGACATGTATCAGGCGATTTCTCCTGTTTACAGAAGTCGGGTATTTGGTGCGAATAAACAGGAATAGTGATGAAGAAAATCGCTCTGATCACCGGGATCACCGGACAAGATGGTGCCTACCTCGCCGAGTTCTTGCTGAAGAAAGGCTATGAGGTTCATGGCATCAAGCGGCGTACCTCGCTGTTCAATACCGATCGTATCGATCATCTGTATCAGGACCCGCATATCGAGGGGCGCAACTTCATCCTGCACTACGGTGACCTGACCGACTCCACCAGCCTGATCCGTATCATTCAGCAGGTACAACCGGACGAGATCTACAACCTGGCCGCGCAAAGCCACGTGGCGGTTTCTTTCGAAGAGCCGGAGTACACCGCCAACGCCGACGGTATCGGTGCCCTGCGCATTCTGGAAGCGATCCGCATTCTGGGCCGTGAAAAGACCACCCGTTTCTATCAGGCCTCGACGTCGGAACTGTACGGCCTCGTGCAGGAAATTCCGCAACGGGAAACCACGCCCTTCTATCCGCGAAGCCCGTATGCTGTTGCCAAGCTTTACGCTTACTGGATCACGGTGAACTACCGCGAAGCGTACGGCATGTACGCGTGCAACGGTATTCTGTTCAACCACGAGTCCCCGGTGCGCGGCGAAACCTTCGTGACCCGCAAGATCACGCGTGCCATTGCCCGTATCAAGCTGGGTCTGCAAGAGTGCCTGTATCTCGGCAATATGGATGCGTTGCGCGACTGGGGTCACGCACGTGACTACGTTGAAATGCAATGGTTGATGTTGCAGCAGGACACGCCGGAAGATTTCGTCATTGCGACCGGTGTGCAGTTCAGTGTGCGCCAGTTTGTCGATGCGGCGGCCAAAGAGCTGGGCATCACGCTGAAATGGGAAGGTAAGGGCGTTGACGAGTTTGCGACCGTGGTCAGCAACGACGGGGACGCCAGTCCGCTCAAGCCGGGTCAGGTCGTTGTTCGCGTCGATCCGCGTTACTTCCGGCCTACCGAAGTGGAAACCCTGCTGGGCGATCCGACCAAGGCGCGTGAGAAGCTGGGCTGGACCCCGAAAACCACCTTCCAGGAGCTGGTGGCCGAGATGGTGCGCAATGACTACGATCTGGCGCGTCGTGACCACTTGATCAAATCTCATGGCTTCAAGGCCATGGATTATTTCGAGTAAGCGGTCATGACGGCAATTCCTTTGGAGGCTCGTATTTATGTTGCCGGCCACCGCGGCATGGTGGGCGGCGCCATCGTGCGCGAGCTGCAACGGCAGGGCTATCACAATCTGATCACCCGTACGCATGCAGAGCTGGACTTGACGCGTCAGGCCGAGGTAGAAGCCTTCTTTGCCGCCGAGAAACCGCAGTACGTGTTTCTTGCTGCGGCCAAAGTCGGTGGTATTCATGCCAATAACGTCTATCGTGCCGACTTCATTCACCAGAACCTGTTGATCCAGTCCAATGTGATCAGTGCGGCCTGGCAGCATGGTGTCGAGCGGCTACTGTTTTTGGGCTCGAGTTGTATCTACCCGAAAGAGTGCCCGCAGCCGATTAAAGAATCGTATTTGCTGACCGGACCGCTGGAGCCGACCAACCAGCCTTATGCATTGGCCAAGATTGCCGGCATCGAGATGTGCTGGTCGTTCAACCGCCAGTACGGCACCCGCTATCTGGCGGTGATGCCAACCAATCTGTATGGTCCGGGCGACAACTATCATCCTGAAAACAGTCACGTCATCCCTGCCTTGATCCGCAAGGCGCACGACGCCAAAGTGAGCGGGGCGGCCACCATGTCCGTCTGGGGCAGTGGCCGGCCAATGCGCGAATTCCTCTATTGCGAGGATATGGCGGCGGCGTGTGTCCATTTGCTCAATTTGCCAGAGGGCGAGTACCAGTCCTTGTTGAATGATCGTGAGCCACCGTTGGTGAATATTGGAGTGGGACACGATATGTCCATTGCCGAACTCGCCACGACGATTGCCCGTGTGGTGGGCTTCAAGGGTGAACTGGTTTTCGATGCAGACAAACCGGATGGCACGATGCGCAAACTGTTGGATGTCAGCAAATTGCAATCGTATGGTTGGAAAGCCTCTATGTCGTTCGATGATGGCATTGCCATTAGCTATCAGGATTTTCTGAAGCGTGAATCGGCAGCGACCGTGGTGCACCACTAAACCGGGAGTACTATCATCGCGCTGTCGTTGAAACGCCTGTTGTCCAGATCGGGGCTCACCTATCTGGACAATTTCTTTCGTCTGGGCGCATCGGCTTTGGTTTCGTTTGTGATGGCCAGAGCCTTGGGGCCAGAGTCCTTTGGTATCCTGAATTATTCAACAGCGCTGGTGGCGCTGTTTTTGGCGGGCGCTTCGTTCGGGCTGGATAATCCGGTCATCCTGCGTTTGGTTGCAGGGGCGACGGTATCGCGGGTATTGGGCACCGCGATGCTCATCCGGCTGGGCTCGGCCATGTTCTGCACTGTGGCGGGATCGATTCTGGTCTGGCAGTTGGAAGGGCAGCAGGCATCATTGGTGTTCTGGATCAATGTGCTGCAATTGCTCTCGATTCTGGTGACCGTGCCGGGTACGGCGGAGCTGTGGTTCCGCTCCCGGACCGATACGCTTTGGCCCGCCATGTTGCGGTCTTCTGCCGTTCTGGTGTCATCGGTCATCAAGTTACTGCTGGTGTATCACCATGCCGAGCTGAAGTGGTATGCCGTGGCCTTCACCCTGGAGGCCGCCATTTGGTCGGTTGGCCTGTTCATCGCCTATTGTGCAAAGAGCCGGGATGCCCGACCGCTGATTGGTGTGGATTTGGGCGCGGCCAAGGGGATGGTGAAGGACGCAATGCCTTTTTTGATCTCGGCGTTTTCCGTGATCATCTACATGAAAATCGATGCAGTAATGTTGGGCAATATGGTGAGTCATCATGAAAATGGGATCTACGCCGTTTCCCAGAAATTCACTGAAATTCTCTATATTGTTCCGGTCGTGCTTGCCGATACCTTTTATCCGACCTTGATTCGCAAGCACCGGGACGATCCGGGTAAGTTTGCAGGGGTTTTCCAGCAGTTCATGGACGGCGTGTTACTGACGGCCGCGCTGGCGATCATTGTCAGCCTGGTGTTGGTCGGACCGGTGATCCATTGGTTCTTCGGCAGTAAATATGAAGCCTCGATCGGGATTTTCCTGATCAATGCCTGGGCTTGTATTCCGGTCACATTGTCGTGCCTTCGCAACAAGTGGCTGGCGATTCACGGCATGCAACGTTACGAGTCATGGTCAACGGTGGTGGGGGCGTTGACCAATGTCGCGTTGAATCTGGCCATGATTCCAAAGTGGGGAGCATACGGTGCGGCCATTGCCTCGCTGATTTCCTATTCGGTGGCCGGTGTCCTGACCTCGCTGTTGCTACCAAACATCCGTGCATTGGGTATTCAGCAAATCAAGGCTCTTTGGCCATTTTTCCGGCTCTATGCCGCTTTGCGCCATTATAGAAATCAAGGGAAAGTGACAGCATGACTCAGGTACAGTTTTCTATTGCGACCCCGACCTGGAATTCGCTGGAAAAGCTCAAGCGTTGTGTTGGGTCGGTGCGAGGCCAGCACGGTGTGACTCTGGAGCATCTGGTGCAGGATGGTGGTTCAAGTGATGGCACGCCGGAATGGCTTGCCGGGCTTCCGGATGTGGCTGGCGTCAGCGAGAAAGACAAGGGAATGTACGATGCCATCAACCGGGCCTGGGACCGTGGCAACGGTGAGTTTTTTTCCTGGTTGAACGCGGATGAGCAGTATTTGCCCGGGACGTTACAGAAAGTCGCGGCCTACTTTGCGGCGAACCCTGATGTAGACGTGGTCTACGGCGATGCTATCGTTGCCGATATGGAAGGGAAAGTCATCGCATTGCGACGTGAGATTCCGTTTCGGAAAGTGTATGTTGTGAATAGCTTTTTGAACACCATGTCTTGCACGCTTTTCTTTCGCCGTAAATGGGTTGAGCAAGGGCTCTTAAAATTCGACACGACGTATAGATATGCCGGTGATATGGATTTGATTCTCCGTCTGGCGGATGCCGGTGCTGTGTTTCGTAAAATACCGGAGTATTTGTCTGTTTTTGGCGTCGATGGCACTAACCTGAGCACCCACAAAGGGATGCAGGATGAGACGGAACAACTCCAGTTAAAATTTGGAGCATTCAGCAATCCGTATGCTCGCCAGCTGGTCTTGGTTGGGCGACGCCTTGAACGGCTAGTCGCTGGCGCATACCGTGCGGGTGATATCACCTACCGTTACGCGATTAATGAATATCCTGAATATCATGAAATCAAGGCATCAAGTATTGGTGGACGTTACAGCTTGGACGATGTGTGTGGCAAGGCAGATCACATCGTTCGTGTTTCCGGCAACCTTGGCTGAGCAAGGACCGGACCAATGAAGAACATTCTGATTATCCACCAGTCAGCCGATTTGTATGGCTCTGATAAGGTTTTATTGGATCTTGTCCGAGAGTTGCCTCGTGCTGATATTCACCCCATTGTGGTACTTCCGGTGTCAGGGCCGCTGAGGGAGGCGCTCGCGAGTGCCGGTATTGAAACGCACATTTGCCCGGTATTGAAAATTAGCCGTTCCAGTCTGACGCCTGTGGGATTCGTCAAGCTGATCGGTGAAGTTCCCCGAGCTATCCGTCAGCTTGACCGGATCGTCAATAAACGCCGGATTAGCCTGGTTCAGTCGAATACGCTTGCCGTCATGTCTGGTGCTTTATGGTCAAGACTCAGACGTATTCCCCATTTGTGGCATGTGCACGAGATCATTGAGTCTCCTGCCCTGATTGGTAAGGTGTTTCGGCGGATTGTCCGGCTTTTTTCAACGAAAGTTGTGGCTAACTCTGAGGCTACTCAAAAGTGGTTGCTTAATTCTGAGCCAAAATTATCAATCAAATCATCTGTCATCTGGAATGGGGTGGAACTAATCGAAGTGCCGGATGATAATGTTAAATATCAGTCGCTTAGGAATACGTATACAGAGGGTGGCGTTGCTGTTAGCTTTGGGTTAGTGGGGCGTGTCAACCGGATGAAGGGGCATGAGCTTCTTATCATGGCCGCAGAGAGCTTGGCGAAAAAAACGACCGTTCCATTTACGCTGGTGTTTGTTGGAAGCCCTCCCCCTGGGCAAGAGCATTTTCTTGATACGTTGAAGCAAAGAATAGAAGTGTCTTCTGTGCGAGACAGAATTCATTTGCAAGGTTTCACCGCTGATGTTTGGCCTGTATGGAAGGCTCTTGATGTTGCCGTTGTCCCTTCGACAGAGCCAGAGTCTTTCGGTTTGGTGGCTATTGAGGCCATGGCGTCGGGCAAGCCAGTCATTGCGTCGGCTCACGGCGGGCTGGTAGAAGTGGTAGAGGATGGTGTTACGGGATGCTTGATTGAACCTAAGGCAGTGAGCGAATTGACTGCGAAAATGGAGCTTCTCTTGTCCGCCGAGGTTCGTGCGGAATATGGCATGCAGGGGAAGAAACGCTATCAGCGTCTTTTCTCAAAAGATGCCATGGTGGATTCATTCTTTACTATTTATGCAAATATGGGAATCTGATATTTGATTGTCAGATATCGCTACTCTGTATCAAGGTTTGATATGCAAAGCATCCGCGGCAGTTTTGGTATTGGCTATGATGTATTCAAGTTTGCTATCGTATATTGTGGGGTATTAAGTGTCATAGCTGCTATGGCTTCAATGAAGTTAGACAATACAGTATTGAAGTATGGAGGGTTTTTGATTGCCGGAATGGCTTTTTTTCTTGAGGCTCTTGGGCAGTATTTCTATCCTCCTCGTGAAAAAAATGCAGAGTACCGTAGTCGATTTTTTGTTGGGATTATGGCCCTTTTGCCGTACGTGCTCCTAGGTGGGTTTTCATTTTTGGGTAGTCTGTATGCCCGACTTTTTTTAGATATTAGAGAAACGTATCTTATTTTATCATTATCGACAGTGATACCCATTGCTTCGTATTGGATGGCCGAGAAGACAAATCCAGAAGAAATTTTTAAATTCTTCAAATTTTATGCTTTGGGGTTTGCCGCTGTTCTCGCATTGACGCAGTTTACAAAGCCGTTTGATGATGCGTTTGCACCGATGCATGAACGAGAATTTATTTATATACCAGCGATGCTGTTTTTGGTGGGGCAGTTAAAGAAAAAGTGGAATCGCTACTTTTTTTCTGCCTTATTGATTCTTGGCCTTGTTTTGACCAAGAAATTAACTCCGTGGTTGGTGTTGTCGGTATGCCTTGTTTTTAATTTTCCGATTCTTCTTTCCCGCTTTATGGGTATGAAGGATGCTCTCAAGAAATGGTTGCTTGTTTTTGTTTCTGCAGTCTGTATCGGCAGCTGTGCGGCAGTGTACGTATTTGTTGTGAAGCCTTCGGGTAATTTGGTTGCCACAGGCAATAAGGATGTGCGGTTGCATCAATACGATGCGGTGTATGAAAAGATCAAGAGATCACCGGTCTACGGCGCACTCTATACTGATTCTTCTGGTGAATGGTATGTCGAGAATGGACGAGCTCGTTTGATTCCGACTCATAGTGATATGCTTGACCTTGCCAAGCAGGGTGGCGTATTAGCGGTGCTTCTATGGTTTTCGCCGTTGTTGTTTGTGTTTTATCAGTTTTTCAAGAAGAAGCTATACAGGTTTGACTCACGTGAAAATCAAAATATCAGGTTTTTATGTGCGGTTGTGATTAGTTTTAATGTGGTAGCTGCGGTAAACCCTCTGGTGCTTCAGCCCACGTTGGCATTTTTTTATTGGTTAGCGATCGGCATGCTTGTTTCACTGGTCAATCGTCCTGTACGGAAGGATCATCATGAAGTCATTGCTTAAAGTATTCTTGCTGATTTTTTCAATTGGCATCGCAAGTGCCGGCAGTGATTATTTGACTGATTCCGGCTATTTGAAGTCTAGTGCATTTTTGAATAGTGGCATTAGAGGTGTCGGTTTTGCCGTGAGTACGTCAAAACGACCGATGAGCGATTTCCTGCCGTTGCAAACGTATAATATCAATCTGGTTCGTTATTTTATACGGGTCGAGAAATGCGCCGAGTGTGGGGGATATAGCGTTTCCAATGAGTCTTTGCAAAATGCAGATGACTATATCCGCTATGCAGGAATGAATGGGGTATGGGTAGTTCTGACCACAGATGCGGCTGGTGACGAGAGAGACGCGTTCTGGAAAAATCAGGCCTTACAGGTGAGCTATGGCAACATCTGGAAAAAGATAGCGGAGCGCTACAAAAATAATAGTACCGTGGCGGGCTACGAGCTGATGAATGAACCTGTGCCCCCTGGGTCGACCTATCTTGTGCGTGAAAACACTTGGCTGAGCTATGTTGAGTCTCTTGGCCAAGATGTACGCGTTGTGGATCCGAATCACATTCTCTTTGTTCAGTCAGCGCCGGATACCACGCCATCCTCATTCTCGAATATGCGTCCAGTACGCTTGTCTAATGTTGTTTATTCAATGCACATGTACTATCCGATGGAGTATACCCATCAGAAGATAAGTGCAAAGTACCCGACGCCTTACAAATATCCTGGCATTGTTAATGGTGCGATGTTAGATAAAGCGCGTCTGGAAAAAGAGCTGTCTTCTGTGGTGCAATTTGCCAAGAAAAACAATGCGCCTATTTGGGTGTCCGAGTTCAGCGCTGTAAGGTGGGCATCGGGAGGTGACGCCTACATCAAGGATCTCGTCTCTTTGTTCGAGAGCTATGGCTGGAGCTGGACATATCATGAATACCGTGGATGGTATGGTTGGGACGCTGAAATGGCGGGAGAAAACTATATTGCCGTTCCTAGAACAGACACCAGTCCACGTATTGCCTACCTTAAGACCTATTTTTCAAAGACAAAATTCAGGGCGCCTATGAAGTATGGTGGACTGGGTAGCGCACTGGGTAGTGCACTTAAAAAATAGCTATAGAACCTCAACGTGGTGATTTCCTAAGGCGGTCACCACTTTTTTTGTCATGTAGATGCCGCGATGCCTGAAGCGCTGGAACACAACATAATGGAAAATAAATGAAAATTGTTCATGTCGTCGGGGGAAAGCTTACAGAAGGTGCAGCACGTGGCGCATATTGGTTGCATAGAGGTTTGGTCAGTCAGGGCGTAGATTCAACAGTGCTTGTCGACTCCAATGACAATCTTGGCATGTCTGATGTCGTGGCGATCCAATCGTCTGCCCGGTTGCGATTGAGTGGAATCCTCCGTCGGCATATTGATCATCTACCGCTTAAATACTACAAAAAGAGTCGAGGGTTCACGTATAGCCCCAGTATTTTTGGGTATGCTCTTCATCAAGATCCTCTCATCCAGTCTGCTGATATTGTCCATCTTCATTGGGTGAATAATGGCTTGCTCAATGTCAGGCATTTATTGAATATAAATAAGCCTATCGTCTGGACGATGCGAGATATGTGGCCAGTCACTGGCGGATGCCATTACGCTTTGGAATGTAATCGCTATAAGACCGGTTGCGGGGCATGTCCGCAACTTGGTTCTTCCTCATCAAGTGATTTGAGCCGGTTTCTGTTTCGGAGAAAACAATCGGTTTTTAACCGGGTTAATCTGGTTGGTGTGGGAATCTCGGAATGGGTCAGTCAATGCGCAAGAGAGAGTCCGCTTTGGACAGGAAAGCGCATTGAAACCATTGATAATACGGTTGATGCAAACGAGTTCATGGCAGTCGACAAGACCATTGCCAAGACCATTCTCGGAGTGCCCGCCGGCAAGAAAATTATTCTTGTCGGTGCGTTGAACCTTGCCGATCCTTACAAGGGATTGCAGTACTTCACAGAGGCATTAACGCATATTGTGGACAAGGATAACTACCATGTCCTCTCGTTCGGGAAGGATATTTCCAGTGCCTTGGCGGCGACAGGAATTGGCTATACCGCACATGGTGTCTTGAGAGATACATTGTCGCTGAGATTGCTGTACTCTGCCGCCGATGTCTTTGTGTCTCCTTCGAAGATGGAGGCATTTGGCAAGACGATCGTGGAGTCGATGTGTTGTGGAACACCAGTTGTTGCATTCGATGCAACGGGACCTGCGAGTCTCATCCGGCACAAAGTCGATGGATATCTTGCTACGGCGTTCGATGCGTTGGATTTGCTACAGGGTATCCTGTGGGTGTGTCACTGCGATAATTACGAGACTGTTGCGTCGGCAGCGCGTACCGAGGCATCAGAGCGCTTCTCCCCGGCAAGAACGGCACGCCAGTACATAGCGCTATACGAGGGTTTGATGAACGAAAAAATGGCGTAAAAGCACGTTATCATCGTATCGGCACCCCAACGCCAATCGTGTGTTCAGTATCGGGGGGCCGATATGGAAGTCTTTACCGAATTAGTCTTCTTGCGCCTGCAGCAGTTTCTTCAACAAGCGTGCCATGATCAGACGTTCTTCTTCATTCAGGGGTTCCAGTAGTTCGTCCTCTGCCTTCAGGTGGTTCACCACGGCCTCATTGATGACGTTGAGCCCTTTTTCGGTCAAGGTGACAATCACGCCACGGCGATCCTGGGGGTCGGGAGAACGACGCACCAGGCCTGACATTTCCAGCCGGTTGATGCGGTTGGTCAGGGCCCCGGAGGAAATCAACACCATGGTCTGCAGCTGATTAGGGGAAAGCTGGAAAGGTGCACCGCAACGTCGCAGGGCAGCGAGCACATCGAATTCGCCGACATTGATGTCGTGGGTCATCAGATCCTGCAAAACCCGCCGGGTAATGAAGTACTCCATGCGCGCAAGGCGCCCGATCACTTCCGTCGAGGATGCATCGAGATCCGGGCGGACCTCCCGCCACAAGGCAACGATGCGGTCAATCTGGTCTGGCTGCTCGAACATTTTCTTCTCTTTCCGTATGCGATGAAAGCGTCATCTTCGTGACGGCTTCCGTGGTGCCCCAGTTACGTATTTCAAGTGTAGATGCAGTACCGCTCCGGGCGCAGAGATTACCATTTTCTTATGATAATCTATCTTTAGGTGAAGATATTTGATATAAAGATAAAGCGGGGCGCCATGGCGTCCCGTAGTCATGTCTGCGAGAGTCCAAAGGAGTGGTAATGAAAAAGGCTGTAAGAGGTGCGATGATCACCTTCCGTAATGATCCGTTTGCCCAATCGGTCGATGACTGTCTGGTCTATCGATCCGATGCACTGATCGTCATGGAGAACGGCCGGATCATTGCCGTGGATGATGCGGACAGTTTGATGCCGACGCTGGATGACGGGGTGGAGGTGACCCATTACCGGGACGCTCTGATCATGCCGGGATTTATCGATTGCCATGCACACTTTGCCCAAACACCGATGATTGCCGCCTTTGGCGAGCAGCTCATCGATTGGCTGCATCTCTACACCTTCCACACCGAACAGGCTTTCGACGAGTTGCCGTTGGCCCGGGAAGTTGCCAGAGTGTTTCTGGATGAGCAATTGCGCAATGGCATAACCACCTCGGCGGTATTTGGGACCGTGCATCCCGAGTCGATCGATGCCTTGTTCACCGAAGCCGCGGCACGCAATGTCCGCATGCTGGCGGGCAAGGTCTGCATGGATCGTCATGCCCCGGAGGCTTTGCTGGATACCCCTCAACGTGCCTACGACGAGTCGGAGGCGCTGATCGGACGCTGGCACGGCAAGCAGCGTCTGGAGTACGTCATTACCCCAAGGTTTGCCCCGACCTCCAGTCACGCGCAACTGGAGGCCTTGCAGGCGCTGGCTGCCAAGTATCCCGATATGCCGATCCAGACTCATCTCTCAGAAAACCTTGCCGAAATCGCCTGGGTCGAGACCTTGTTCCCGGAGGCACGGGATTACACGGATGTGTACCAGCGCCACGGCATGGTGAGGCCTCGTGCTATCTTCGGGCATGGTATCCATCTGTCCGAGCCGGAGCTGGCGGTATTGTCGGATAGCGGGGCATCGCTGGCGCACTGCCCGACATCGAACTTCTTCCTCGGGTCGGGGTGTTTTGATGTGCGCAGGGCAAAAGAGTCGGCACGCCCGGTTCTGACCGGCCTGGCGACCGATGTGGGGGCCGGAACCAGCTTCTCCATGCTGGTCACCATGAACGAGGCCTACAAGGCTGCCCAATTCAATGGCTATGCCTTGTCAGCGGCACATGCTTTCTATCTCGCTACACGAGGCGGAGCGCAAGCACTGGGACTGGCCGATAAGGTCGGATCGATTCAAGTCGGCATGGATGCCGATCTGGTGGTGCTCGATCTAGCGGCAACGCCGCTGATGCGTTACCGCATGGCGCATGCTCGTGATCTGGCCGATATGATGTTCGTGCTGATGATGCTGGGCGACGACCGCTCGGTACGGGATACCTGGGTCGCCGGACAACGTTGGGAGTCAGACCTTGCGGGGCTTTTTGTCGACAATCACCATGCGGGTCCCGGCAAGCCGGTCATGAAGGGCCAGCCGTTCCGGATCCACCAAAGTGGCGAGAAAGGGCAACACGCTCCAGGAGAGCGCCGCCAAAGCCACCAGCGGCCGGTGTCCATAGCTGCCACGGGCGCTGAGGTAGGCCAGCACCGGGACGAGAACGAACACTGCCAGTGAAATAAAATAGCGCACTGCCGCCAGGCGCCATCCGGGACGTTCGCCAGCGGCGGACTCGATGCGGATGCGCCAGGCTTTCATGGCGACGGTCTGGCCGCGAGTGACCCAGGATGCGCCGAAATAGGCGAACAAGACCCCGGCCAGCGCGATGCGAAACAGCTGGTCCAGCCAGAATGACTCGCCCGCCCAGACCTTCAGCGGCGTGTACAGCGCACTGGCCAACAATAAAATGGCCGCGACCAGCAGAGCTTCATAGGCCAGACAGGCAAATCGACGAATCAGTGAGGGTGGGGTATAGGCTTGGGTCATGAGGTGCAGTTAACGTACAGGGGTTTTAAGGCGTTCAAGCACTTTTTTTCGTTGTTCCGGGGGCAGTGACGATATCAACCGCCAGTTGCGACGGGCTCGGGCTTGTTCTGCCTCGCTCAACATGGACCAGTGTTTGAGATTGTCGTGCAGGCGTTGTCGTTGAGCGGGCGACAGTGAGTCCGCGTGACGGGCGATGGCGGCGAATCGTTCCTGATGCTCTGCCGACAGGCGCGGCCAGTCATGGGCCAACGGCGCCAACAGCATTTGATCGCGACTCCCGAGTTGTTGCCAGGTCAATCCGCTCGCAAAGGCACACGGTGCCTGTAGCACGTACAGTACGGTGACAAGAGTTGTGGCGCGCTTAATCATCCAGTACCACCTGCAGATCAGCGGTCAAAAGAGTTTCCAGCGGGACTTCTGCGGACAGCAGGCTGGTATCTTGAGCAATATCTTCTCTGTGCAAGGCGGCCATCCATAGCAAGGCCACCAGAGCCATGCCGGCCAGCCCTGCGGCGGCGGTCATTCGGCGTAATGCATGGCCATGCATGATGCGCCAGTGCAACATCCGTGCTTGCCAACCGGGTGATTCGGTTGCGGCAGCCAGAGCCTTGTCGCGTGCTTTGGCCAAGTGCGCCAGTCGCTGAGACGTGAGGCGCGCTATTTCATTATCCAGTACCCGGGTCACCAGTTCGGGTACCTGCTTATGGTCACTTGTCACAAGGACACTCCCTTTTGGCGCAGGATGGCCGCCAGCGTATGATTGGCTCGCGAGCAGTGCGTTTTGACACTGCCCTCCGAGCAGCCCATCACTTTGGCTGTGTCGGCAACATCCAGTCCCTCCCAATAACGCAACAGGAATGCTTCGCGTTGACGCATTGGCAACAAGGCCAGCGAGGCATCGATCATGGTCGCAACTTCCTTGCGCATCAACCAGGCTTCAGGGTTGATGTGTGCTTCGTCCGCAGCGACCTCCAGTGTCTCGAGCAAGTCTGGCGTTTCGTCATCTTCGCGGCGTGGTGCCAGTGCGCTGAACAGGGTCGTGACAAAGCGGCGCACTTTGGTGCGGCGATAGTGATCCCGGATGGTGTTTTGCAAAATGCGCTGGAACAGCAGGGGAAGTTCATCCACGGGCGCCGCCGAGTAGCGGTGCGCGAGTTTCAGCATCGTGTCCTGCACGATATCCATGGCATCTTCTTCATTTTGTACCGCAAACAAGGCTTGCCTGAATGCGCGTCTTTCTGCCGATTGCAGGTAATCGGCCAACTCTTTTCGACTGGCCATGGAAAGAGGTTTCTGTAATCCCAATTACCAATGGTATCAGAGCACTCCAGGCCTGTGTAGCAAAGGTATCCTGGCAACGATGGTTGAGGACAAATACGCACAAGATGCCTTATGTAAATCCGTTTTGAATGTCTGACTGTGCCGCATGTCAAACGCATTCCTGGCAGGCGTGCTCAGTCATGAAGTTGACAGGAAAACCTGCTAACCTCCTGATGGATTGACAAAAATAGCCGTATTATCAGGCGTTTGGGAGAGAGAAAATGCATGATTCCTCTCGTTGCCAAGCACAGACAACCGCCACTTTGTATCGTGTATACTTACAGCTATAGTAATGTGAGGTTTTAAGTGGGGATGGTTGTACCCGAATCATGTTCTATCGATTCCTCTCAGTCTGATGGGCAGCTCCGCCGCATTGTGTGCCGCAATGTCAGCTAAAAACGTGTCAGAATCGTTGGTCGGCCGGCCCTTGAGAAAATGTGACGAGAATTACTCTGTTAAACAAGGTAATGGTGAAGTAATAAGCTGAGCTTTATTCAAGACGGCTAATTATGCCTGGAGTTCTATTTTTAGGCGGGAACCATTTGGCTGCTGCATAACAAACTATATTTGCTAATTTTGAGAAACTAGTGATGAAGCCAGTCTTAAGAATTCTTGGCACTCGCGGTGTGCCTGCCGCACATGGGGGATTTGAAACATTCGCCGAATACCTTGCTTTATATCTGGTCGAGCATGGTTGGCGAGTGGTTGTGTATTGTCAGGAGGATGGAGAGGGCGCGCTGTTCGAGGATAACTGGAATGGCGTCGAAAGAGTCAGGATCCCGGTTTCCGTCAGTGGTGCCAAAGGCACGGTGCTGTTCGATTGGCTCGCAACCCGCCATGCCGCTGCGCATGGGGATCTTTGCCTTACCCTGGGCTATAACACGGCCGTCTTTTGTACCTTGCTAAGACTCAAAGGCATTCCGAACCTGATCAACATGGATGGCATCGAGTGGAAACGCCAAAAGTGGGGCGTGGTGGCCAAGACATGGTTCTGGTTGAATGAGCTGATCGGTGCAAGAATTGGCAACCATCTTGTTGCCGATAATCCTGGAATCAAACAACACCTAAGCCGTTGGGTGTCCCCGGATAAAATCAGCATGATTGCCTATGGGGCCGAGTCGTGCGTAGAGGGCAGTCCGGAAGAGCTTGATAAATATGGGCTCGCCGAAAATGAATTTGCGCTGGTTATTGCACGACCCGAGCCAGAAAACTCGGTGCTGGAAATTGTTCGTGCGTTCAGCGCCAGACCGCGCTCCTGCAAGCTGGTCGTGTTGGGAAATTTTCAGCCAAAAACCAATGAATATCACGCTGCCGTGGTTGAAGCCGCCAGCGAGCAGGTTATGTTTCTCGGTGCGATTTATGAAAAAAGCACCGTGCAAGCCTTGCGTCGTCATTGTCGACTGTATCTCCACGGTCATCAGGTGGGTGGAACGAACCCCTCGCTTGTCGAAGGGCTGGGCTCTGGTAGCCCTGTGTTGGCTCACGACAATATGTTCAATCGTTGGGTTGTCGGCGATGAAGCCCGCTATTTTGCGGACGAAACCGAGTGCGCACGGCAACTGGACGCCATTCTGGATGCCCCTGCCTTGTTGGCATCGATGCGAAAAGCCCATCTCGATCGCTTCAATGAGGCCCTGACGTGGCCGATTATTCTCGAGCAATACCGTTTGCTGCTGGAAAAATGGTTGCCTGCCGCAGGGGTAAGGTAAGACGGATGAAATTACTACTATCAACGTTTGCCTGCACCCCGTTGTGGGGGTCTGAACCCGGGGTAGGGTGGCGATGGGCACTGGAGCTGGCAAAAAAACATGATGTCACCGTGGTGACGCATGATTACTTCGAGCAGCATATCGTCGACTTTGTACAACGGAATCCGGATGTCACGTTGCCGCGTTTCATTTATGTAGCCCGGTCTGCGTTTGGCATCCATCCGCACCGCTTGCTTAACTCGCGAATTTATTATGTTTTGTGGCAGTGGCAAGCCTATAGGCATATCAAGGCCCGGGGTGAAGCGTTCGATCTGGTTCACCATTTGACGTGGGGAACCTATCGTTTCCCGTCGTTTATGGGACTGCTTGGCAAGCCGTTTGTGAAGGGGCCGATTGGAGGTGGCGAGCGTTCGCCTGTTCGGCTGTTTCCCCGTGTTCCGCTAAAGGCATTCCTGTTCGAAGCGGTGAGAACGCTGCTGATTCAACTCAGTCGCCTCGATCCGCTGGTGTGGTTGAGCAACTGCTCTGCCGATCTGGTTTTGTGTAAAACGGACGAAACAAAATCGATCTTGCCACCGCCAGCCCGAAAAAGAGCCATTGTCGCCGCAGAGATCGGTGCTGCTCCGGTTCCTGACGATGCTCAAGCCAAAACCTATACACCCGGCAAGCCGGTAAAGCTGTTCTTTGCCGGCCGGCTCATCAGTTGCAAAGGGGTCAACTTTGCCATCCAGGCGCTGCGTTTGCTGCGGGAACGTGGCATGTCGGTCACCCTGACGGTCGCTGGGGATGGCGAGATGAGGGCGTCGCTGGAAAATCTTGCCCGACAGGAAGGTGTGCATGAGCATGTCCATTTTCTGGGCTCCCTGCCGCGAGCCGAGCTGCTGAACCTGTACCCGGAAATGGATTTTTTTGTATTCCCCAGTCTGCATGATTCCAGCGGCAACGTCATTCTTGAATCCATGAGTGTCGGCTTGCCGGTCGTTTGCCTTGATCTGGGTGGGCCGCGCTACTTTGTCAATGACAGTTGTGGTCGTGTTGTCGCCACCACCGGGGCATCGGAGACCCAGGTCGTGACGGCTTTGGCACATGCCCTTGGAGAGCTTATTCAAAATCCCGCTTTGGCAAATGAGCTGTCGCAAGGTGCCATTGCCAGAAGTCGTGAGTTAAGCTGGGAAAACCAGATAGGCAAGGTCTACAGCATCATTGAAGAAAAGTTGTTCAGCGAAAAACGAGATCGCTAACAGAAGAGCCGCCCGGTGCGGCTCTTTTTGCATGTGCCGCTACTGCGATAAAACGTATCGGCTTTCCTTGTGTCAACCCCTCATCCTATCAGAGCCGGAGAGCCCTGTGTAGTTAATGATTTTTTCCTGTATTAACCGTGGCTTAGCGTCATGTTGCGGTCGCACAAAAGCGCTTGACCGGACTTGAGAGGATACGATAAGGTCAAATACATAACAGGATGAAACTATCATTACAAAAATGAGGCAAAGATGCAGATCTCGGGTGCAGAAATCGTTGTCCGCTGCCTGCAGGAGGAAGCCGTAGAGTTTGTTTTTGGCTACCCCGGTGGAGCAGTTCTTGAAATCTATGATGCGATCTTCAAGCAGCAGCAGTTCAAGCATGTACTGGTGCGGCATGAACAAGCGGCGGTGCATGCTGCCGACGCCTATTCGCGTTCCAGTCAGCGTGTCGGTGTTGCGCTGGTAACGTCGGGGCCGGGGGCCACCAATGCCGTAACCGGCATTGCTACCGCCTACATGGATTCTATTCCCATGGTGGTCATTTCCGGTCAGGTGTCGACGCCGGCTATCGGACTGGATGCTTTTCAGGAAGTCGACATGGTGGGGATTACCCGGCCATGCGTGAAGCACAATTTCCTGATCAAGGACGTGAAGGATATCGCGCCGACCATCAAAAAGGCGTTCTATATCGCCAGCTCCGGCCGTCCCGGACCGGTGGTCGTGGATATTCCCAAGGACATCACCCAGCAACTGACGGAATTCAATTACCCCGAGTCGGTCAGCATCCGCTCCTATGTTCCGGTTGCCAAAGGGCACCCCGGCCAGATCCGCAAGGCAGTCAGTCTGTTGCTCGGGGCCCGTCGTCCCTACGTCTATATCGGTGGTGGTGCCGTTCAGGGCAATGCGTCTGAAGAGGTGCGGGAACTGGTGCGCATGCTCGGTTTGCCGTGTACCAACACCCTGATGGGGCTTGGCGCCTTCCCGGGAACCGACCCCCAGTGCCTCGGCATGCTCGGCATGCATGGTACCTATGAAGCCAATATGGCAATGCAGAACTGTGATGTGCTGATTGCCGTCGGTGCGCGTTTCGACGACCGGGTAATCAGCGTTCCTTCACACTTCCTGTCGCAACCGAAAAAGATCATCCATATCGACGTTGATCCGTCTTCCATCGCCAAACGCGTCAAGGTCGATGTTCCCATCGTCGGGGATGTGAAACTGGTGTTGCGCGATATCCTCGATCTGTTGCGCCAGAACGAGCAACGTCCCGACCCGGCGGCTCTGGCCTCCTGGTGGCGCAAGATCGAAGAGTGGCGTTCCCACAATTCCTTGCTGTACACCCCGTCCGACGAACTGATCAAACCGCAATCGGTGGTGCAGGCGCTGTTCAAGGTTACCGGCGGCGATGCCATCGTGACCTCCGATGTCGGTCAGCACCAGATGTGGGCGGCACAGTACTACCCATTCAATGAACCGCGTCGCTGGATCAATTCCGGTGGGCTTGGCACCATGGGCTTCGGGCTGCCTGCCGCCATGGGTGCGCAACTGGCGAACCCTGATGCCGTCGTGGCCTGTGTGACGGGCGAAGCGTCGATTCAGATGAATATTCAGGAATTGTCGACTTGCAAGCAGTATCACATTCCGGTCAAGATCATTAACTTGAACAACCGCTATCTGGGCATGGTGCGCCAGTGGCAGGAGTTCTTCTACGGCAATCGCTACTCCGAATCCTATATGGACGCCTTGCCGGATTTCGTGAAGCTGGCCGAGGCGTATGGCCATGTCGGCATTCGTGTCGACAAGCCGGCGGATGTCGAGCCGGCGCTGCGCGAAGCCTTTGCGCTGAAAGACCGGCTGGTGTTCCTGGACGTCATCACCGATCAGTCCGAGAACGTGTTCCCGATGGTTCAGAACGGCAAGGGGCTGGACCAGATGGACCTGCCGCCGCATATGCGCGACATCCAGCAGGTTCCGTTCGAGAACAATCGTGATTACGGCAATATGTGCTGAGGCGGGCCATGCGACACATTCTTTCAATTATTCTGGAAAACGAAGCGGGCGCCTTGTCCCGTGTGGTCGGGCTGTTTTCTGCCCGGGCGTACAACATTGATTCCCTGACAGTGTCGACAACCGAGGACCCGACACTGTCTCGTATGACGATCGTTACCCACGGTTCCGAAGACGTCATCGAACAGATCACCAAGCAGCTCAACAAGCTGATCGAGGTGGTCAAGGTGATAGACCTCAATGAATCCGAACACATCGAACGCGAGATGATGCTCATCAAGGTCCGTGCGACAGGCAAGGACCGCGAGGAAATGAAACGCATGGCGGACATTTTCCGGGGCAGGGTCATCGACGTGACGGAAAAGACTTACACCATCGAGCTAACGGGTACGAGCGAAAAGCTGAATGCCTTTATCGAGGCAATTGACCGTGCAGTGATCCTGGAAACGGTCCGTACCGGCGCATCCGGCATTGGTCGGGGTGAACGGGTTCTTAAAATCTGACAACCTTACAGGGTGGCAGGAAGCCACCCGATAAACAGGGGACATCCATGAAAGTTTTCTACGACAAAGACGCAGACCTCTCGATCATCAAGGGCAAGAAAGTCGCCATCATTGGTTACGGCTCGCAAGGCCATGCCCATGCCCAGAACCTGAAGGATTCGGGTGTGGATGTGGTGGTGGGGTTGCGCAAAGACGGTGCTTCCTGGAAAAAAGCCGAAGCAGCGGGTCACAAGGTCAAGGAAGTGGCCGAGGCGGTGAAAAAAGCCGATGTGGTCATGATCCTGTTGCCGGACGAGTCGCAGCCTGACGTCTACCGCAGCGAGATCGAGCCGAACATCAAGAAGGGTGCGGCACTGGCGTTCGCCCATGGCTTTAATGTTCACTACAACCAGATCGTGCCGCGGACAGACCTCGACGTGATCATGGTGGCACCGAAGGGACCGGGACACACCGTACGTTCCGAGTATGTCAAAGGCGGCGGCGTACCGACCTTGATCGCGGTGTATCAGGATCATTCCGGCAAGGCTCGCGACATCGCCCTGTCGTATGCGGCGGCCAATGGCGGCACCAAAGGTGGTGTCATTGAAACCAATTTCCGTGAAGAAACCGAAACCGACTTGTTCGGTGAACAGGCGGTGCTCTGTGGTGGTGCGGTGGAATTGGTCAAAGCCGGTTTCGAGACCCTGGTTGAAGCCGGTTATGCTCCGGAAATGGCCTACTTCGAATGCCTGCACGAATTGAAGCTGATTGTTGATCTGATGTACGAAGGCGGCATTGCCAACATGAACTACTCGATCTCCAATAATGCCGAATATGGCGAGTATGTCACCGGACCGGAAGTCGTGACGCCGGCGACCAAGGAAGCCATGAAGAATGCGCTGAAACGCATTCAGACTGGCGAGTATGCCAAGATGTTCATTCTGGAGGGTAAGACCCAGTATCCGTCGATGACCGCCCGTCGCCGTCTGACCGCCGATCACCCGATCGAGAAGGTCGGTGCCGAGTTGCGGGCGATGATGCCGTGGATCTCCAAGAACAAATTGGTAGACCAGTCGAAGAACTAAGTTATTTATCGGCATGACGGTCCTTGGGGGTAAAAAACCGACATAAGGACTGTTTGATGAATGGTCGGCTTTCACGCCGGCCATTTTTCTTGCATACTTGGTGGTTCACTGAATTTTAATGGAGTTGCCATGTCGTCCAATTACCCGCATCCGCTGATTGCCCGTGAAGGCTGGCCGTTTCTTACCCTTTCGTTGGTAGTTTCGGTTGTCGTAACGGTGTTGGCCGGGTGGTGGTCGGCGCCGCTGTGGGTCATTACCCTGTTCGTTTTGCAGTTTTTCCGTGATCCGGGTCGCACCGTTCCTGCCGATGGCAAGGCCGTGTTGTCTCCTGCTGACGGCCGCATCGTGGTGGTGGCCAAGACCATGGACCCTTACCGCAATCAGGAGGCATTGAAGATCAGTGTCTTCATGAACGTGTTCAACGTCCATTCCAACCGCAGTCCGGTTGACGGAACGGTGGAGAAGGTCGAGTACCACGCCGGTTCTTTCCTGAACGCGGCTCTGGACAAGGCTTCCCTGGAAAACGAACGCAATGCTGTTTTGCTCAAGACCCCGGAAGGTGTCCAGATCACCTTCGTACAGATCGCCGGTCTTGTTGCACGTCGCATCCTGTGCCACACCCGTGCCGGTGATGTCCTGGCGCGTGGCCAACGCTATGGCTTCATCCGCTTTGGTTCGCGTGTCGACGTTTATCTGCCGCTGGATGCCCAACCGCTGGTGTCGCTGGGCGACAAGGTCAGCGCGACGGAAACCATCCTGGCTCGTCTGTCCTGAGTCGCGCACGATGATCCGTGGCGACATGCGCCGGCAAAGCATCTACCTGCTGCCGAACCTGTTTACCCTGGCCGCCCTGTTTTCCGGCTTCTATGCCATCGTTCAAGCGATGAACCAATCGTTTGAACAGGCCGCCGTGGCGATTTTCATTGCCATGGTGCTGGATGGCATGGATGGACGCGTTGCACGCATGACGCATACCCAAAGTGCGTTTGGCGCCGAGTTCGATAGTCTCTCCGACATGGTCAGCTTCGGGGTTGCGCCGGCGCTGGTCATGTACGAATGGCATTTGCACGCCTTGGGCAAATTGGGTTGGATGGCCGCTTTTGTTTACTGTGCGGCGGCGGCCTTGCGCTTGGCGCGCTTCAATACCATGATCGGCAGCACCGACAAACGCTGGTTTATCGGGTTGCCGAGTCCTGCCGCAGCGGCGTTGGTCGCCGGGCTGGTGTGGATACTCCTATACTACGGGCTCGACAACCAGCCTTACCTTGTCTGGCTGGCCTTCGGCACAACATTGTTTGCCGGTGTTTCCATGGTGACCAATGTGCGCTTCTGGAGTTTCAAGGAGCTGCATATCCGTCGCCAGGTGCCATTCCTTGCCCTGTTCGGCGTGGCGATTGCCATTCTGTTGCTGGTCTCGACGCCGGCACTGGTACTCTTCCTGTTTTTTGTCTGCTACAGCGTGTCGGGCTATGTAATGGCCGTGACTGGCATCACTCGTTCCATGACGAAATAACGATGACAGGTATCCGCTGGTAATAGGGATACCTGTTCCCGCGTTCGATCAGTCCCCTCTTTTATACGTTCTTCTGTCCGGTATCACGGCTGGCACGATGTTTGCCCTTCGACTTTCCTGTTCTACTTTTAATCTTCTCAGCTTGTCGCTGATTGCGACGAGTCGTTCGAAATGGCTTTGTTGGGATACGATTTGTTCCGTGTTGTTGCTGGGTTGATTCTGTGGCCCTGCTTTTAATCTTCTCAGTTTGTCGCTGATTTTGACGAGTCGTTTGAAACGAGTTTCGGGTGTCTCATCCGTTGTGACGCAGCTCTCTTGCAAATGGCGATTCACGTCGGC
Source organism: Pseudogulbenkiania sp. (assembly GCA_018260425.1). Taxonomy (GTDB): domain Bacteria; phylum Pseudomonadota; class Gammaproteobacteria; order Burkholderiales; family Chromobacteriaceae; genus Paludibacterium. The sequence continues at coordinate 89,235 of JAGLBD010000001.1, forward strand.
CGGTTGAATTGGGCGATGACCGATAGCTGTCGGTTGGTGTGCTGTCGTCGTCTTGAGACGGTTGTGAAGGGCGGGAGGTGTGGTGAGTGTTGCGGCAGTTGGGTCAGAGGGGCGCTGAATGGTCATGGCAGTTTTCTTGATGGCTAAGGTGTTCAAGCCTAGTGGGAGGAGGGCGGGGGACTTGCAAATATCGCTTATTGCGCTTGATGGAAATGGACAAAATGTCTAATTGTTGTTATTGGACATAATGCTTTGTGCGTAATCTACAGTTTTATCAACTTGTGTTTGACGTTTTGTCCTGTTTTTTTGTAGTCTGAAGTCAAACAAGTGCAAGGAGATCGGTATGCAGCTGGACATTGAACGTCTGATTGATGATCTGGGCGGCCCGGGACGGGTGGCTGAGGCATTGACACGGGATTTTCCGGAAGACCCGGTTTCACGAGCCGCAATTTACAAATGGAGAGAGAGAGGCAGCTTGCCGGTGGCTCAGCTCAACAAGCTGGTGCAATTGGCGGCACGCCTGGGCAAACGGTTTGATTTCAACGACTACTTGAAGGGCGTCCCGGCGACGCCCGCTGCCGGGAGAACATTTGATATGGGCGATCGTGTCTACATCTTCGATACCACCTTGCGCGATGGGGAACAAAGTCCCGGCGCTTCCATGACCCGCGAAGAAAAGATTCGCATTGCCCGGCAATTGGAGCGACTGGGGGTGGATGTCATCGAAGCCGGTTTTGCGGCGGCGAGCCCTGGCGATGCCGAGTCGATCCGTTCGATCGCCGAGGTGATTCGCGAGTCGACCGTCTGTTCGCTGGCCCGGGCCAACCCGGCGGATGTACGGGCGGCCGGAGCCGCGATTGCACCGGCAGCCCGGGGGCGTATTCATACCTTTATCGCCACCAGCCCCATCCATATGGAAAAGAAGTTGCGGATGCACCCCGATCAGGTGGTCGAAGCCGCTGTCAACGCAGTTCGGCTCGCGCGTGAGTTTACCGATGATGTCGAGTTTTCTGCCGAAGATGCCGTACGTTCCGATATGGATTTCCTCTGCCATATTTTCGAACAGGTCATCGCGGCAGGCGCAACGACCATCAATGTGCCTGATACCGTTGGCTACTCGATCCCGTCCTTGTGGGCCGAGCGGATGCGCAGTCTGATCGAACGGGTACCGGGCAGCAACAAGGTCATCTGGTCGACCCACTGCCACAACGACCTCGGCATGGCCGTTGCCAATTCTCTGGCTGCCGTGCAGGCCGGAGCCAGGCAGGTGGAGTGCACCATCAACGGCTTGGGCGAGCGGGCCGGCAATGCCAGCCTGGAAGAGGTGGTCATGGCGCTCAAGACCCGCAAGGACATCTTCAATCTGGACTGCCGAATCGATAGCACTCAGATTATCCCGGCATCCAAGCTGGTTTCCACCATTACCGGCTATCCGGTACAACCGAACAAAGCCATTGTCGGCGCCAATGCGTTCTCGCATGAGTCCGGCATCCATCAGGACGGGGTGCTCAAGCACCGTGAGACCTACGAGATCATGTCGGCCGAGAGTGTCGGCTGGAGCACCAACCGCCTGACGCTTGGCAAGCTTTCCGGGCGCAATGCCTTCAAAACCAAATTGGCCGAGCTCGGTATCGTGCTGGACAGCGAAGAGGGGCTCAACGCGGCATTTGCCCGTTTCAAAGCGCTGGCAGATAAAAAACGCGAGATTTTCGATGAAGACCTGCACGCCTTGGTATCGGATGAAATGGAGTCGATCGACCGCGAGGACTTCAAGTTTGTTTCGCTGAAGATTGCCACCGAAACCGGCGAAGAGCCGCATGCCGAAATCGTGTTCGCCGATCGCGGTATGGAAAAACGTGGCGTCAGTAGTGGTTCCGGACCGGTGGATGCGGCATTCAAGGCCATCGAAACCATTGCCGGCAGTCAGTCAGAACTCGAGTTGTACTCGGTGAATGCGATTACCAAAGGCACTGAATCACAAGGCGAGGTGACGGTACGTCTGTCGCGGGGTGGCCGCATTGTCAGTGGCTTGGGAGCGGATACCGACATTATTGTCGCTTCGGCCAAAGCCTATCTTTCGGCACTCAACAAACTGGAGAGCGCAGCCGAGCGGGTCAATCCGCAGGTGTGAGTGACGCGGTGTGTTCGTGTTGCTGATGGCAGGGCCAGGTTGCAGATCGTAACCTGGCCTGTGTTTTTAGTGGTCAGGCAATGCACTTGCCCGTCCCTGTTAAAGCAGTATCGGGGGAATCAGTGCCATCAGTTCGCTGGTTGCCTGACAGACGGTGGCAACGGTAATGGCGGCAACACACGGTGTCGTTGTTCCTTCGACATAGTCGCGGGTGCAGCGCCAGTGACAGTTGAAACAGGGCATCTTTTCCACTATGGGGGTGGGTTTGGCGCCCGAACAGGTTTCCGGGTAGGGCAGGAATCGACCAAAGTGACCGCCACCCAGGATGCAGGCCGATTGCGTGCCGACTGCGGCGGAAATATGGATGGCGGAGGTTTCATTCCCGATCAGGAAGTTGGCGCGGCGGATGATTTCACTCAATTGGTCCAGTGAGGTCTGGCCTGAAAAGTTATGGAAGGGTATGTCCAGCTGGGTGCCGATGTGTTCGCATAGATCCCGCTCGTCGGGACCCCCGCACAAGACGGGCATCCAGCCATGTTTCCGGTAGACCGACCTGGCCAGTTTAATGTAATTCGCGGGAGACCACTGTCTGCCGATCCATGATGCGCCAGGAAACAGGACGAAGTAGGGCTGGGGGACGGACAGGGCGTCCGGCAGCAAGACCTGCTTGGAGAGTGTCGGGAGCTTGGCCTGAAAGGAGGTCAGACCCAGATGGCGCACGAATTCTTCGTTGCGCAGTAATTCCATCATCGTGCCGGGGGCCGCAGGCAGCAGCCGGGTATACCACTGATCGGAGATCTTTTTGTCGCGTGCCGAAATATTGCTCAGATCGCCAACCGAGCCAATGCGCTTTATCGCCTTGCTGGCCCGGATCAGGGTATCCCCGCAGCGAAACATGCGCGAAAACGTGGGCTGAATGGCAACTTCAAAGCCGGCATCGGCCACCCGCCTTATCATTTTCCAGCGATATACCGGGTTTTGGGTCAGCGCTTTGACCTTGACGGGCACCACCACATCCCACAACGGCAGGCCTTCGGCCAGCGAGGCCCAACTGGCATTGGCAAAGAGGGTGATGTGGTAATCCGGATACAGCTCGCGGTAGGCTCGGGCCGCATCAAGCCAGATGATGAAATCGCCGATCGCATCCAGCCGTACCAGGCACAGGGTTTTAGCCTTGGTCTGACGTGCTCCGGTCAAGATGACGGAATCCGCATAGGGCACCGTTTGTTTGATAGCGTTCCGGATAACTTGTTTGGTTTTGCTGAGCATGATGTCGGATTCTGAAAAGCCACTATCTCGAAAAACGCGATCTCGTCTGCTTGCCTTGGCGGGAGGGTGGATATCGCCGCGTCTGGCCCAATAATATGAACTACAATAATTTTCAAATTATGACTTAATGATAAATTAAAAGACATTACGGTCTTTACTTAGTCTTACAACATAGCACTTGCTCTGGATGGTGTTGCTTGAGTGTGTGCACGCCTTGGAATTACTCGGCATTACCCCGATATACTCCTTTTGCCAGGAGATCAGCATGACCCAGGGGTTTTTCATTACCGGCACCGATACCGAGATCGGGAAGACCCATTCGGCGGTGAAACTGATCCGTCACTGGCAGGGCGAGGGCTTGCGGGTGGCGGCCATGAAGCCGGTCGCTTCCGGCTGTGAAATCCTGCCGGATGGCCGCTGGTTCAACGATGATGTCGACCGACTGGTTGCCGCTACCGGCCAGACCGATCTCGAGTTGATGAATCCCTATCGTTTTCTTCCTCCGGTCTCCCCGCATATCGCCGCCCGTGAAGCAGGGGTCGAGATTTCTCTGGCAACCATCCTCGATCACTATCGACGCCTGTGCCCGGGCCATGACCGGGTCGTGGTAGAAGGGGCCGGCGGGTGGTTTGCTCCGCTGTCCGATCGCTGTCTGATGGAGGATCTTGCCCGTGAGTTGGCATTGCCGGTGATTCTGGTTGTCGGCATGCGTCTTGGCTGCATCAATCATGCCTTGCTGAGCGTTGCGGCCATCCGCGCCAGTGGTCTGGAACTGGCCGGATGGATCGCCAACCGGGTGGTGCCTGACCAATTGGCCTATGCCGACAATCTTGCCACTTTGCGAGCCCGTATCGACGCGCCCTTGTTGCTCGAACTCCCTTTCGAAACGCCTGTTGTCAACTAGCCGGTATTGCGCTGCATCAACGTAATTTCTTGTTTTCCTTGACTGTCCACCTAAAATCGAAGAATGCCGGCCATGCAAAATGCATTTTGTCCTGAATGGCCTTCGCGTCGGAGTGGGGAGAGACAGGGAGGGAAGCGCAATGTCTTTGGCGTTGAACCTGCAAGAACCGGTGACTCGTATCGCCGAGCAGGAGTTCCATCTGCATACCTTGCTGCTGGTGATTACCGGCATTATTTTTCTCGGGGTCTTGCTGGTGATGCTCTATGCCATCGTCCGTCACCGCAAGGTGGCGGGCCGCGAGGCCAAACAGTTCCATGAAAACACCACCGTAGAAATACTCTGGACCGTTATCCCTTTCCTTATCCTGATCGGAATGGCCTTGCCGGCCACCCGCACGGTGTTGGCCCAGAAAAGTGCTGCCGGCGCCGATATGACCATCAAGGTCACCGGCTACCAATGGAAGTGGCGCTACGACTACATGGATGAAAACCTTGGCTTCATGAGTCATCTGGCCACGCCACGCGATGATCCCGCTGCCCTGGCCCGTCCCGACTACTTGCTGGAGGTCGATGAGCCGCTGGTCGTGCCGGTCGGTCGCAAGGTAAGACTGCTGCTCACCGCCAATGATGTTATTCACTCCTGGTATGTGCCGGCCTTGGGCGTCAAGCAGGATGCCATTCCCGGTTTCCTGCGCGATACCTGGTTCCGGGTCGATAAGCCGGGCATCTATCGCGGGCAATGCACCGAATTGTGCGGCAAGGATCACGGCTATATGCCCATCGTGGTGGATGCCCGCTCCGAAACGGACTATCGCAAGTGGCTGGACGAGCGCAAGAAACTGGCGATGGCGGCTGCCGATGATCCTGCCAAAGTGTGGAAACTGCCCGACCTCGTGGTGCGGGGAGAAAAGGTCTATACCCAGAACTGTGTTGCCTGTCATCAGGCCAGCGGCAAGGGCATCCCCGGCACCTTCCCGGCGCTGGCGGGATCCCCCATTGCGACTAAAGACAAACCCGGCCACATCAACATCGTGTTGAACGGCAGCAAGCGCAATGCGGCCATGCAGGCCTGGGGCAAGCAATTGTCCGATACCGACATTGCGGCGGTGATTACCTACGAACGTAATGCCTGGGGCAACAACACCGGCGAGATGGTTCAGCCGGCCGAAATCCACAAAGCCCGCGCGGGCACTTCCTGAATCCGCCAAGGAGGAATCCACTCATGGCAATGACCGACGTGCAGCAGGCTCCGGCGCATCACCACAAGCCTTCGGGCTGGTCGCGCTGGCTGATGGCCACCAACCACAAGGATATCGGCAGCCTGTATCTGTGGTTCTCATTCATCATGTTTTTGTCGGGCGGGGTGATGGCACTGTGTATCCGTGCCGAATTGTTTCGTCCCGGCCTGCAATTCTTTGCCCCCGAATTGTTCAATCAGTTCACCACCTTACACGGTTTGGTGATGGTGTTCGGTGCGATCATGCCGGCCTTCACCGGGCTCGCCAACTGGATGCTGCCGTTGATGATCGGTGCGCCGGATATGGCGTTCGCCCGGATGAATAACTGGAGTTTCTGGTTGTTGCCGCCGGCAGCGGCGCTGCTGATGTTGTCGTTTCTGGTGCCGGGCGGTGCGGCGGCGGCAGGCTGGACCCTCTATGCGCCCTTGTCCACCCAGATGGGCATCGGCATGGACATGACCATTTTTGCCATCCATATCATGGGGGTCAGCTCGGTGATGGGGTCGATCAACATCATCGTCACCATTCTCAATCTGCGTGCACCCGGCATGGACCTCATGAAAATGCCCATGTTCGCCTGGGCGAGCCTGATCACCGCTTTCCTGATCATTGCCGTGATGCCGGTGCTGGCGGGCGTGGTGACCATGGTGCTCACCGACCGTCACTTCGGAACGCATTTCTTCAATGCGGCCGGTGGCGGCGACCCCATTCTCTATCAACACATTTTCTGGTTCTTCGGTCACCCCGAGGTCTACATCATGGCCTTGCCGGCCTTTGGCATCATCAGTCAGGTGATCCCGACCTTCAGTCGCAAGCCGCTGTTTGGTTACACCTCGATGGTCTACGCCACGTCGTCGATCGGTGTGTTGTCATTCATCGTCTGGGCACATCACATGTTTGTGACCGGGCTGCCTGCCACCGTGCAGCTGTTTTTCATGTACGCCACCATGCTCATCGCGGTGCCGACCGGGGTCAAGGTGTTCAACTGGATCGCGACCATGTGGGAGGGAGCGATGACCTTCGAGACCCCGATGCTGTTCGCGATCGGCTTCATTCTGCTCTTTACCATCGGCGGGCTGTCCGGGGTGACGCTGTCGGTGGCTGCGCTGGATATCCAGCTGCACGGAACCTACTACGTGGTGGCGCATTTCCACTATGTGCTGGTGGCCGGCGCCTTGTTCTCGCTGTTCTCGGCTATGTATTACTGGTTCCCCAAGATGACCGGCCGCATGTACAACGAACGGCTGGGCAAGTTCCATTTCTGGTGGTCGATGGTGTGGTTCAACGTGACCTTCTTCCCCATGCATTTTCTGGGGCTGGCCGGTATGCCGCGGCGTATTCCCGACTATGCCCTGCAATTCACCGAGTTCAACAGCATTGCCTCGGTGGGGGCGTTCTGTTTCGGCCTGGGTCAGTTGATCTTCCTCTACAACATCCTGACCAGTCTCAAAAACGGCAAGCCTGCCCCCGCATTGCCCTGGGAAGGTGCCGATACCCTTGAATGGAAAATCCCTACCCCGGCGCCCTACCACTCGTTTGTCGAAGCGCCGCAGGTGGAGGCCGATCATAACGGCTCGATCGTGTCGATGCACGGCGACAAACACCATTAGGAGCTCGCATGGGCGCACAGCGCACACAGCTGGCCAATCAACGCATGCTGGCCAAACTCGGGGTGATTGCCATCGCGATGTTTGGTTTTGCCTATGCCTTGATTCCCCTCTACCGGGTGGTGTGCGAGGTGACCGGCATTAATCAGGTGGTGAAGGCCGATGAGGTAGAGAGCGGAGCGGGGACGGAGCTGCCGCCTCCCTTTGCCGTGACGATGGACTTCGATGCCTCGGTGCAGGCCGGGCTACCCTGGGAGGTCCGGCCCGTGACCCGAACCGTGCAAGTCAGGACAGGGGAATTCATCCGGGTCGACTACGACATCACCAATCGCAGTGATCGCGAGGTGACCGGTCAGGCCATACCCCGCTATTTGCCTGGGGCAGCGGGAGAGTATGTCAAAAAGCTCGACTGTTTTTGCTTCAGGCAACAGCGCTTCAAACCCCATGAAACCCGGCGGTTTCCCGTGGTCTTTGTGATCGACCGCCGCATGCCTGCCAGTATCGCGTCGATCACCTTGTCCTATACGGTCTTCGATGTGCCGGCGGGGAGAACATGATGGCGCTCTGGCGTGCCATCGCAGCCGTTTTGTCGGCCTTCGTCGGTATCCGCAAGTCGCGAGCGGCGGCGCGGGATGTGCAGTTGGCGCCCTGGCAGATCGGCCTGGGCATTGTGATATTGCTGGCGTGCTTCATTACCGGCTTGTTGCTGCTGGTGGCCTGGGTGACCCGCAGTGGCCAATGAGGCTTGAGGGAGTGGACTAATGGAATCGACTCGGCAGGAGCAGACACATTACTACGTACCCGCGCCATCGCGCTGGCCAATGGTCGGGGCGGTCGCGTTGTTTTGTCTCGGGCTTGGTGCGGCGTTCGCGGTGAACGGCCAGAGTCCCGGCAGCCTGCTGCTGGGGGTTGGTGCACTGATCCTGATCGGCATGCTGTTCGGCTGGTTTGGCGACGTGATCCGGGAAAGTCTGGCTGGAGAGTATCACGGCAAGGAAGACAGCTCGTTCCGATGGGGGATGGGCTGGTTCATCTTTTCCGAGATCATGTTTTTTGCCGCCTTCTTCGGGGCGCTGTTCTATGTCCGGGTCATTGCCGTGCCGACGCTGGGCGATATGGACTACAAGCTGTTGTACCCCGACTTTACCGCGTCCTGGCCGTTGTCGACCGGGCCGGGCATTACCTCGACCTATCAGGCCATGGAGGCCTGGGGCTTGCCGATGGTCAATACCCTGATCCTGTTGACGTCGGGGGTGACGGTAACGATCGCGCATTGGGGCTTGTTGCGGGGCCGGCAGAGCCAATTGGTCGGCGGGCTCGTGGCCACCGTGCTGCTTGGTACGATCTTTTTGGGGTTGCAGCTCACCGAATATCACCACGCCCTGCACTCGCTGAATCTGACGCTGGCCTCAGGGGCGTATGGCATGACCTTCTATTTGCTGACCGGTTTCCACGGCATGCATGTGTTGTTGGGAACGATCATGCTGGCGGTCATCACCGTACGTGCCGCGCGCGGTCATTTCGGACCGACGCGGCACTTTGCTTTCGAGGCGGTGGCCTGGTACTGGCACTTTGTCGATGTGGTGTGGTTGCTGCTGTTCTTCTTTGTCTATTGGCTGTAAGCCGTTTACAGGTGGTGGGGGCGCCACCAGCCGCACAAGGCGCCGACCACCAATAACAAAAACAGTCCGAGGGACAAGCCGACCCGCAGTGTCAGGGATTTGACCGCCCGGGCAGGATCCGCCGCCGGGCCAAGCCCCATAACCGCGCCCAGGCTGCGAAACAGGACCAGAACAATGGCCAGCAGCAGGATCAAAACAAGGAATTTCATGGTGGGGTCCTCGCCTAGCAATGAAGTATCACCCCCGGTTTCGCGGGTGACATTTTTCCAGAATAGGATGCTCCCCGGCGTTTTGCTGATTCTGTTTGCCCTGTTGCCGTTCGTATTGTGTCTCTGGCAATACCAGCGCGGCGTGGCACGCGAAGCCGCTTTGCAGGCCTTCGCGTCTGCCGCCACGCTTCCCCCCGTGCCTCTGGCTTCCCTGCCGGTCGATGCCTCTCCCAAGGGGCAACCGGTTTCCCTTGCTGCTACGCCGGCGGCCCCGGTGATCCAGTTGGCCAATGTGAGTGTGGATGACCGTCCCGGACTGCTGGTGCTGCAACCGGTGCGTCTGGAGGATGGCAGTGTCGCGTTACTCGCTCCCGGCATGGCCTTGCATGACGATGACCGGGTGCCGCCGCTGCCCCCCCGGGTTGCTGGACGCTGGGTCGCCTTGCCGCGCCATTTCACTTTGCCGGGTGCCGTCACGGGTGTCGCCGGGCGGGTTGATGTGGTGGATGTGGCCGTATTGGCTCACCGTCTGGCAGCGCCGCTGCGCCAGGGCATGGTGGTGATGGGGGCCGCACCCGCGCCGCTGTTGTCCTGGCCCGCGCGCCCACCGGGAGACCCGGCACGACATTATGGTTACGCCCTGCAATGGTTGCTGATGGGGCTGTGTTTGCTGATGGTTGGTGTGTATCGACTGAGGAGGCGAAACGATGGGAAGCATGCCGTTTGATGATGTCATGGTTCACCGCCAGCGCAGTGGCCGGCTGGTGTTGATCCTGTTGGCCCTGCTGTGTGCCGCGCCGGTACTGTCTGCCTGGTGGATTATCCGGGTCAGTCCACCGGCAGGCGGCACCAGTTACGGCATGTTGTTGCCGACCCGCCCGTTTCCCCCCGCGGCTGCGCCGGGCTGGCCTGCCGGTAAATGGGTACTGGTGACCCGGGAGGAGGCCAGCTGTCCTGCTGCCTGCCAGTCCTTGCGTCACACGGTGCGCCAGTTACGTACGGCGCTGGGCGAAGGGGCATCCCGTACCGCCATTGTTCATCTGGTCGAAGGCCGAAGCCCGGTAAAGGCGCGTGAAGAGTTAAGTCTCGTGGCGGAGGGCGCCACTCTGGACCAGGGGCACTTCCTGCTAGTCGATCCATTGGGTAATCAGGTGATGTCCTATCCGGCGGACGCCGATCCAAAACGGGTGATCCGCGAGCTGGGACATGTGCTTAAAACCAATAACGGACTGGGGTGATCATGAGGCGACTGGTGAGTCTGGCATTGCTGCTGGCGTGCCTGGTGGTGCCACTGGGCGCGTATGTACGGTTGTCGGACGCCGGGCTGGGGTGTCCTGATTGGCCGCTCTGCTATGGAAATGTCTCGCCCCATCATGCCAGCGAAGCCATCGCGGCGGCAGAAGCATCGCGTCCCGAGGGGCCCGTGTCGCAAGCCAAGGCCTGGAAAGAAATGATTCACCGCTATGCCGCCAGTACGCTGGGCGTACTGATTCTGGGCGTGGCGGTGCTGGCATGGCGCCGGCGCCGGCAACGTGTGTCGGCTTCACTGTTGTTGGGTCTGGTCGTACTGCAAGGTTTGCTGGGGATGTGGACCGTAACCTTGCTGCTCAAACCTGCGATCGTCACGGCACACCTGATCGGCGGCATGCTCACGGTCACCGCGCTGGCCGCGATGACCTTTGTGACCCGGAGCCCGGTTGTGGTGGGGGCCGGCGTGTGGTGGACAACACGATTGCTGCCCGTGGCCGTGTTGGGACAAGTGATGTTGGGTGGTTGGGTGTCGACCAATTATGCCGCACTGGCCTGCAACGGGTTTCCGCTATGTTCCGGTGGTGTTCCCGACATGCATTGGGGGCAGGCGTTTCATGTCTGGCGTGAATTGGGGCAGACTCCGGAGGGGGCCTTGCTGCCGTTTTCTGCGCTGATGAGCATTCATTGGGCGCATCGGCTGGGCGCGGTGCTGGTCACCGCTCTGGCAGTGTCGGTGCTGTGGCTGAGCCGCAAGACGCCCGGAACCGGTGCATACCGCCTGCTGCTGGCGGTGACTGTCGTGCTGCAGTTGGGGCTCGGCGTGGCAAATGTGGTTTTGCAACTGCCCTTGCCGGTCGCGGTTGCCCACAATGCCGGTGCGATGCTGCTGTTGGTGGTGTCTACGGTATTTTCTCTCGGCATCCGGCGTGCTGTGCCTGCCGGTTCCCGGACTGAAAGGAGTGCATCATGGCAGTCATGATCCAGCCGCTGGCACGTCATCGTGCCCGGGCCATACTGGCCATCGCCAAACCCCGTGTCGTGTTGCTTATCGTGTTTTGTGCCGTGATTGGGATGATGCTGGCGGTTCCCGGTATCCCCGATCTTCAGCGTATGCTGGCGGCGACCGTCGGCATTGGCTTGGTGGCGAGTGCGGCGGCCATGATCAATTGTCTGGTGGAACGCAGCATCGATGCGACGATGAAGCGCACGGCCTGGCGCGCGACGGCGCGTGGCGATATCGGGATGGTCGAAACGTTGATTGTCGCGCTGGTCACCGGTGGATTCGGCATGGCCTTGCTGGCGGGAATGGTCAATGCGCTCACCGCCTGGCTGACCTTGGGGACATTTGTCGGTTACGCCATCGTGTATACCCTGCTGTTGAAACCCAATACCCCGCAGAATATCGTGATTGGTGGTGCCAGCGGTGCCATGCCGCCGTTACTGGGATGGGTGGCGATGACCGGCGAAGTGAATGCACTGGCGTTGACGCTGTTTCTGATCATCTATACCTGGACGCCTCCCCATTTCTGGGCCTTGGCATTGTACCGGCGCGAAGAGTATGCCCGCGCGGGTTTGCCGATGCTGCCGGTAACCCATGGCGAGCGTTTCACGACCCTGTCCATCGTACTCTATACCCTGCTGTTGCTTGGCGTAACGTTGCTGCCGGTGGCACTGGGAGCGGCGGGTTGGGTCTACCTCGCCGGCGTCATGGCGCTCAACGGGCGCTTCCTCTGGCTTGCCCTGCGCCTGCATGCTCAGTATGCTGATGCACTGGCGCGCAAATTGTTTATCTGGTCCATTCACTACCTGACGCTGCTGTTTGCGCTGTTGCTGGTTGATCATTATTGGCGAATACCTGTCTGAAACCGATGCGCTTACTGACAAAATGGCTGGTGGTGTTGTGTGTGTTAGCCGGGCTGACAGGCTGTCAGCGTGAGAATGCCCCTCCGCTTTCCTTCAAGGGAAGCGATATCAGCGGCGCTTCGTTCGGTGGTGACTTTTCATTGACCGGGCAGGATGGCAAAACGCACCGTCTGTCCGAGTATCGCGGCAAAGTGGTGGCACTGTTCTTTGGCTATACCCATTGCCCGGACGTCTGTCCGACCACGTTGCTGGAGTATGCCTCGGCACTCAAGCAACCGGGGATTGATGCCGATAAGGTTCAGGTACTGTTCGTGTCGGTGGATCCGGAACGGGATACCCGTGAGGTGTTGGCAAGCTATGTGCCGCACTTCGACCCGCGATTCCTGGGGTTGACCGGTCAGGTGGCCGAGGTGAATGCCGTGATGAACCGCTTCCGCATCGTGGCCCAGAAGGTCAACGGCGCGGGAGGCAGTTACACCATCGATCACAGCGCAGGTTCCTATCTGTTTGATAAACAGGGGAAGTTGCGTGTTTACGAACCGTATGCGACACCATCGTCGTCACTGGCCCATGATATTCAAGAGCTGTTACGCTAGAATAAGCATGAAGACTACCCCAGCCCTTGAATTGAGAGTCCTGCATCGTGAGTGAAGAAAAACGTCCCGGCGGAGCCTCCGGATCCAGTCCCCTGGATCTGGCCAAGTACACGCTATCCTCACCGCTCGAGGTCGCTCATCACCTCAAAACCATTGCCAATCAAGGGCATATGGTCACCGTGTTTTCCAATAAGGGTAAAACCTTTATTCTCACCCGCTTCCTGCAAGTGGATGCCAAAAGCCGGACGCTGGTGTTCGATTGGGGGGCCGACCCCGAGACCAACACCCAGATGCTGGGCAGCGAACGCAATGTCTTCGTCTGTTCGCCCGAGGGGGTCAAAACCCAATTCATCACCGGGCAGGCACGCAAGGTCGATTTCGAGGGACGTCCGGCGTTCGAGGTGACCTTGCCGGAGCAAGTCATCAAATTGCAGCGTCGGGAGTTTTTCCGGATTCGTACCCCGGTGGGTACCCCGGTCATGTGCACCATTGCCGACTATCCCGACAGCCCGATCGACCTGCAACTGTTCGATATCAGTCTTGGCGGCTTGTCCCTGTGGCTGCCATCACCCACCACGCCAGGCTTTGAGCTGGGCAAGCAATACTTCCGCTGCTCGATGGAATTGCGTCCGTTTGGCGTGTTGCCGTGTGCCATGGAAGTGCGCCATCGCCTGCCGGTCACCTTGCGCAATGGCCAGGATGCCGTTCGCATCGGCACCAGCTTCCTCGGCCTACCTTCCAGCATGGAAAACCTTATCCAGAAATATGTCGGTCAGTTAGAGCGTGAACGACGGGCGATGATGAGGTAATAGACCAGTCGGTCATCTTGCGCAGTGCGTTTGCAGCATGACGGATTTCGGGTATGCTTTATCAATTCCAAGACCGAAATCCATCACCCGGCAAGGTGCGGCAAATCGTTGAAAAAACGTTATTTTCGCCCTGGCCACGCTAGCGACTGCCATGACGTTGACCATTGCCCTGTCCAAAGGGCGCATCTTTGAAGAAACCCTGCCGCTGCTTGCCGCCGCAGGGATCGTTCCGGCCGAAGCTCCGGAGTCCTCCCGCAAACTCATTATCGGTACCAACCATCCCGATGTCCGTCTGGTGATCGTGCGTGCCTCCGATGTTCCGACCTATGTGCAATATGGCGCAGCGGACCTCGGTATCGCCGGTCGTGACGTGCTCATCGAGCATGGCGGCGCCGGTCTCTACCATCCGCTCGATCTGGATATTGCCCGCTGCCGCATGATGGTGGCCGCGGCAGAGGGCTTTGACTACGAGGCGGCGGTACGCCATGGCGCACGTCTTAAAGTGGCGACCAAATACCCCCTGATTGCGCGCGAACATTTCGCGCGCAAAGGGGTGCATGTGGACATCATCAAACTCTATGGTTCGATGGAGCTGGCCCCGCTGGTCGGCCTGTCCGATGTGATCGTCGATCTGGTCTCCACTGGTGGCACCCTGCGCGCCAACCGTCTGGTGGCGGTAGAGCACATCATCGATATCAGTTCCCGACTGGTGGTTAACCAGGCGGCGCTCAAACTCAAGCACGAGACTATCCAGCCGGTACTGGATGCTTTTGCCCGCGTGGTCGGCGCGGCCAACCCGAGGTAAGCAGCATGTTGCGTCTTTCATCCCGTGATAGTGATTTTGCCGAGCGGCTGGATGCCTTGCTGGCATTCGAAACCGCTCAGGACCCTGCCGTCGATGCCGCCGTGGCCGAGATCTGCCATGACGTTGCGACCCGTGGCGATGCCGCACTGATCGAATACACCAACCGCTTTGACCGCATGGCGGTCAAGCATGTCGATGAACTGATCCTGTCCCGTCACGAGCTGGAAGCCGCTCTGGAACGTCTCGAGCCGGAGGTGCGTGCCGCACTGGAAGCGGCGGCAGCCCGGGTGCGTCGTTACCACGAACGGCAGGTTCAGGCCTCCTGGCACTACGAAGATGAAGACGGTACGCTGCTTGGCCAGCAGGTGACGGCACTCGACCGTGTCGGGATTTATGTTCCGGGCGGCAAGGCGGCCTACCCGAGTTCGGTATTGATGAATGCCATTCCGGCCCGGGTGGCCGGCGTCGGCGAAATCATCATGGTCGTTCCCACTCCGGGAGGCGAACGCAATGACCTGGTTCTGGCCGCGGCCTGTATCGCCGGTGTTGACCGGGTGATCACCGTGGGCGGTGCGCAAGCCGTGGCGGCATTGGCCTATGGCACGGCCAGTATTCCCCAGGTCGACAAGATCACCGGCCCGGGCAATGCCTGGGTGGCCGCCGCCAAACGTCGGGTGTTCGGTGTAGTGGGTATCGACATGGTGGCAGGACCGTCGGAAATCCTGGTGATTTGCGACGGCGAAACCGACCCGGACTGGATCGCCATGGACTTGTTCAGTCAGGCCGAGCATGACGAGATTGCCCAGGCGATTCTGTTGTGTCCGTCGGATGACTTTATTTCACAGGTTGAAGCCAGTATTGCCCGTTTGCTGCCGACCATGCCGCGCCGCGAGATCATCGAAGCTTCCTTGGGCAACCGTGGCGCCTTGATCACCGTTGAAGATCTGGACGATGCCTGTCGCATCGCCAATATCATCGCCCCGGAACACCTGGAGTTGTCGGTTGGCGAGCCTGAGCAACTGTTGCCGAAGTTGCGTCATGCCGGGGCTATTTTCATGGGCCGTTTCAGTTCCGAGAGTCTCGGCGATTACTGTGCCGGTCCCAATCACGTCCTGCCGACGTCGCGAACGGCTCGCTTTGCCAGTCCGCTCGGCGTCTATGATTTCCAGAAGCGTTCCAGTTTGATCCGGGTGTCCCGTGAAGGGGCGCAGGGTCTGGGCCGTATCGCTTCCCTGCTGGCCCGGGGAGAGGGCCTGACCGCACACGCCCGTTCTGCCGAACTGCGGCTTGAGGAGTAAGTTGCATGAAGTTGCCCGTCGACCAACTGATCCGTCCCGATATTCTGGCAATGAAAGCCTATCCGGTGGCGGCTGCCGAAGGTTTCATCAAACTCGATGCCATGGAAAATCCCTGGCGTTTGTCGCAGGACCTGCTGGTCGAACTGGGCCGGCAACTGGCCGAAGCTCATATCAACCGGTACCCGGACCCTTCCGGTGGCGGTCTCAAGGAAATGCTGCGTGTGGCTGCCGGCATTCCCGGCAATGCCGACATTCTGTTGGGCAATGGCTCGGATGAAGTCATCACCTTGATTACCCAGGCGCTGGCCCGGCCGGGCGCCACCGTGATGGCACTCGAGCCCTCGTTCGTCATGTACAAGCTCAACGCGGTGTTTTCCCGGGTGAACTACGTCGGCGTGCCGCTCAACCATGATTTCACCTTGAATCTGCCGGTGTTGCTCGACGCTATCGCCAAAAACCAGCCTGCCGTACTGTTCCTGGCCTATCCGAACAATCCGACCGGCAATCGTTATTCGCGGGACGACGTGCTGGCCGTGATCGAGGCCTCACCGGGGTTGGTGGTTATTGATGAGGCCTATGGGCCGTTCTCTGACGATAGTCTTATGGACTTGGCGGGTAGCGTGGACAATCTGATTGTGATGCGCACATTGTCGAAAGTGGGTCTGGCCGGGATTCGTCTGGGCTATGCGGCCGGCCAGCCCAAGTGGATCGCCGAGCTGGACAAGGTGCGCCCACCTTACAATATCAATGTACTGACCCAGATTACCGCACGCTTTGCCTTGACCCATTCGGGGGTATTCGAGGAGCAGGCGGCGGCATTGCGTCGTGAACGCAGCCATCTGGCTGAAGCCTTGGCGGCGTATCCCGGAGTCCGTGTCTATCCGAGCGAAGCCAACTTCCTGACCATTCGCCTGCCCGAGGCCGACTTGCTGTATGCCTGGCTCAAGAGTCGCCGCATTCTGATCAAGAACCTGGGGGGGATGCATCCCATGCTGGAAAACTGTCTGCGTTTCACCGTGGGCAGCCCCGATGAAAACCGTGCGGTGATTGCCGCGCTCGACGAGTACTTCCGATGACATCGCGCTCTGCTACCGTTACCCGCACTACGCTGGAAACCCGTATCACCGTCACCCTCGATCTGGATGGCCGCGGGGTTTCCCGCTTTGCGACCGGTGTTCCGTTTCTTGAGCACATGATGGATCAGATTGCCCGTCACGGGCTGATCGATCTGGATATCGTAGCCGAAGGTGATTTGCATATCGATGCCCACCATACCGTGGAAGATATCGGCATTACTCTCGGTCAGGCGTTTGCCCAAGCCATCGGCGACAAGAAAGGCATCCGTCGTTACGGGCATGCCTACGTGCCGCTGGACGAGGCCTTGTCGCGGGTGGTGATCGATCTCTCCGGGCGTCCCGGCCTGACCTGGGAGGTGCCGTTTACCCGGGCCGCCATCGGTCAGTTCGACGTTGATTTGTTCTCCGAGTTTTTCCATGGCTTTGTCAACCATGCCATGGTGACCCTGCATGTCGACAACCTGCGTGGCCAGAACAGTCATCATCAGGCCGAAACGGTATTCAAGGCTTTTGGCCGCGCCTTGCGCATGGCCTGTGAAGCCGATGAGCGCATGGCGGGGATCACTCCGTCGACCAAGGGCACATTAACCCTTTGACCCCCTTGCAGACTCGGATGGTCTAACATGAAAGTTGTTGTGATCGATTACGGCATGGGTAACCTGCATTCGGTGCTCAAGTCGGTGCAAAGCGTCAATGATGGTAGCGCCAACATTGTGTTGAGCAGCGACCCGGAGACCGTGGCCCGTGCCGACAAAGTGATTTTTCCGGGGCAGGGTGCCATGCCGGATTGTATGCGTGAACTGAATGCCCACGGTTTGGGCGAGGCGGTGCGCGAAGCGGCGAAGAACAAACCGTTCTTCGGTATTTGCGTGGGCGCCCAGTTGCTGTTTGACCATAGTGAAGAAGGCGATACGCCGGGTCTGGGCCTGTTCCCGGGCAAGGTGGTGCGTTTTTCGAATGGCATGAAGGATGCAGCGGGCGAACGGCTGAAGGTGCCGCACATGGGATGGAACCGTGTCTGGCAACGGCAGGCGCATCCGCTGTTCGAAGGTATCGAGGATGGGGAGCGCTTCTATTTTGTGCACAGTTATCACTTTGCACCGGATGATGCGTCCCTGACCGTGGGGGAAAGTGATTATCCGGGGCGCTTTTCCTGTATCGTAGGCCGGGACAATGTCTTTGCGACTCAGTTCCACACCGAGAAAAGCCATCTGGCAGGACTTCGCATGATGAAGAATTTCCTCGCCTGGGATGGCTCTGTATAACTTACTACATTCAAGACTGCCATGCTGCTCATACCCGCTATCGACCTTAAGGATGGTCAGTGCGTACGCCTGAAACAAGGTGTGATGGAAGACGCCACCATTTTCTCCGAAGACCCGGTCCAGGTCGCATTGCATTGGCGCGATCAGGGTGCGCGTCGATTGCATCTGGTCGACCTTGACGGCGCATTTGCCGGCAAGCCGAAAAACCTTGGCGTGATCCGCGAGATTCTCGAGGAAGTCGGCAGTGACATGCCGGTTCAGTTGGGAGGCGGAATCCGTGATCTGGATACCATCGAGGCCTACCTCGATATGGGGTTGGAGTATGTGATCATCGGCACCGCGGCAGTGAAAACCCCTGGTTTCCTGCGCGATGCCTGCGACGCGTTCCCGGGACAGGTTATCGTGGGTCTGGATGCCAAGGACGGCATGGTCGCCACCGATGGCTGGGCCAAGATTACCCAGCACAATGTGATCGATCTGGCCCGTCGCTTCGAGGACTATGGCGTGGTGTCGGTGATCTACACCGATATCGGCCGTGACGGCATGATGACCGGCGTGAATATCGAGGCGACGGTGCGTTTGGCGCAAGCCCTGAAAATCCCGGTGATTGCCTCTGGCGGCCTGACCAATCTCGATGACGTGCGCAAACTGGTGGCGGTCGAAGCCGAAGGGGTGGAGGGTGCCATTACCGGTCGTGCCATCTACGAAGGCAGCCTTCGTTTCGACGAGGCCCAAACCCTGGCGGACGAGCTGTCCGACGCCTAACCCGAAAGCATCATGTCTCTAGCCAAACGTATCATCCCTTGTCTTGACGTTACCCATGGCCGGGTGGTCAAGGGTGTCAATTTCGTTGGCCTGCGCGACGCCGGCGATCCGGTGGAGATCGCCCGGCGGTATAACGAGCAGGGGGCCGACGAGTTGACCTTCCTCGACATCACGGCCAGTTCCGATGCCCGCGATGTCATTCTCCATGTGATCGAGGCGGTGGCCGAACAGGTCTTTATTCCGTTGACCGTCGGCGGCGGGGTGCGCGAGGTGGCGGATATCCGTCGCCTGCTGAATGCCGGGGCCGACAAGGTCAGTATCAACACCTCGGCCGTGACCCGTCCGGAACTGGTGGCCGAGGCGGCCAGCCGGTTTGGCTCGCAATGCATCGTGGTCGCCGTTGATGCCAAGGCCGTCAATGAGGACAACACCGCCTGGGAAGTGTTTACCCATGGCGGGCGAACCCGCACCGGTCTGGATGCGGTGGCCTGGGCTCAACGCATGCAGGAAATGGGCGCGGGTGAGATTCTGCTGACCAGCATGGACCGCGACGGAACCCGTGCCGGTTTCAATCTGGCACTGACCCGTGCGGTGTCCGATGCCGTGGATATCCCGGTAATCGCCTCGGGCGGTGTCGGCAACCTTGACCATCTGGTGGAAGGTATTCGTGAAGGCCATGCCGATGCCGTTCTGGCGGCCAGCATTTTCCATTTCGGCGATTACACGGTCCGCGAGGCCAAGGAAGCCATGCGCCAGGCCGGTATCGAGGTGCGACTGTGAGCTGGCTGGATGAGGTGAAATGGGATGCCGACGGACTGGTGCCGGCGATTGCTCAGGATGCGGCAACGGGCCGAATCCTGATGATGGCCTGGATGAACCGCGAGTCTCTGGCGTTGACGGCAGACACCGGTTTTGCCCACTACTACAGTCGGTCGCGACAGAAACTGTGGAAAAAAGGGGAAGAGTCCGGACATCTGCAGCAGGTCAGTGAATTGCGGCTGGACTGTGATGCCGATGTGATCGTGATGCAAATCTCCCAGACGGGCGGCATTGCCTGTCATACCGGACGCGAAAGCTGTTTCTACCGCCGTTGGGAAAACGGTGACTGGCAGATCGTCGATCCGGTGCTCAAAGATCCCGATACTCTCTATCGACACTAGATTGCGTTAGAATGTCGTGGTTGTGTCCCGACTATTTTTTTGCAATCTGATGCAGGTATACTTGCCTGATCCGTTGCCACCGAGGATCCGTCACCATGGACCATGATGTACTCAAGTCGATTGCCGACACGCTGGAAGCCCGGCGCGAGGCCAGTCCGCAGTCATCCTATGTTGCCTCCTTGTTTCACAAGGGCGAAGACGCCATCCTGAAAAAAGTGGCTGAAGAAGCTGCTGAAACCCTGCTGGCATCGAAGGACAAGGACCGTTTGCATCTGGTTCGCGAGGTGGCTGACCTGTGGTTCCACTCCATGGTGCTGCTTACCTATCATGGTTTGCGTCCCGAGGATGTGATCATGGAACTCAAACGGCGTGAAGGCATCTCCGGTATTGATGAAAAAGCCGCGCGAACCCCTCAATCATAAGGATGACAGGATGAGTGACTGTATTTTCTGCAAGATTATCAAAGGGGATATTCCGTCGAAGAAGGTCTATGAGGACGAGCATGTCTACGCCTTTCACGACATTAATCCGGTCGCCAAAGTGCATTTCATGATCGTACCGAAAAAGCATGTCGATTCACTGGCCCACTGCACGGCAGACGACGCCGGCCTGTTGAGTCACATCCTGCTGCTGGCCCCGAAGCTCGCGGCAGAAAACGGTTTGGAAAAAGGTTTCAAGACCGGTATCAACACCGGTCGTGGTGGTGGACAGGAAGTGTTCCACCTGCATGTACATGTTTTTGGCAACCCGGCCTGAGACGGGGCGCCACTTAATCAGGATCACGTATCATGGGTTCTTTCAGTCTGTTGCACTGGCTTATCGTTCTGGCCATCATCGTGCTGCTGTTCGGCACCAAGAAACTGCCGAATGTCGGCAAGGATCTGGGGGCGGCCATTCGTGGCTTCAAGGATGGCATGAAGGGTGAAGAAGATAAGGCCAAGGCCGCCAAAGCCGAATCCGGCCGCATCATCGATGTAGAAGACGACAAGAAATAAGGTTCGCCCGACGTGTTCGATATCAGTTTTGGCGAGCTGTTGCTGATCGGTGGCGTGGCACTGGTTGTGCTGGGCCCCGAACGATTGCCCGAGGTTGCCCGCACGGTCGGCGCCCTCGTGGCACGGGCACGTGGTTTCGTTGCCAGCGTGAAGGCCGACATTGGTCAGCAGGCCAATCTGGACGACCTCGCCTTGTTGCGTCAGGATGTTCAGGCAACGGCCCGGCACTTTACCGACCAGCTAGCGTCGGAAGTCCGTGACTTGCAGACCCCCATTCTCGCCGAGCCGACCATCGACCCCGCCATGCCGGCGCCGGTCTCCGCTCCGCTTGAGCAGCCGGCGCATGACGACAGTCAGCTCGATCTGTTCCAGGAGCTGTTGCCGCCGCAGCAACCCCTTGCTGCGGCTCACCCATCGCCTGACGATTCTTCTTCCCGATGACAGAACAACAACCCTTGCTTGCGCATCTGATCGAGCTGCGTCAGCGTCTGCTGCGTGCACTGATCGGATTCTTTCTGGGCTTTGCCGCGCTGTTCCATTGGTCGGGCAGTATTTATCACTTGCTGGCCCGCCCGCTGCTGGAACATTTGCCCAGCGGTTCGCAGATGATTGCCATCGAAGTGACCGCTCCCTTTTTCGTGCCGATGAAAGTCACCATGCTGGTCGCGTTTCTGTTGACGCTGCCACATACGCTGTATCAGCTGTGGGCCTTCGTTGCACCGGGATTGTATAGCCACGAGAAACGCTTGATCCTGCCACTGGTGGTCTCGAGCATGGTGCTGTTTGTGGTGGGGATGGCTTTTGCCTATTTTTTGGTATTTCCGGTGGTATTCGGATTTATGGCGGGTGTGACGCCGACCGGCGTTGCCATGATGACTGACATCGACAAATACCTGTCTTTTGTCATGGGAATGTTTATCGCTTTTGGTATGGCCTTTGAGGTTCCCGTGGTCGTGGTGCTGTTGGCAAAGATTGGTGTGGTGTCACTGGAGGGACTGCGCAAGGCCCGTTCCTATGTCATCGTCGGTGCATTTATTGTGGCGGCGATCATCACCCCGCCTGACGTGTTGTCGCAAACCATGCTGGCGGTGCCGCTGTGGCTGCTTTACGAAGTGGGGATTCTGGTGGTGGCATTGATGCAGCGAAATGAACGCAAGGTGGAAGCATGAAACAGCGCAGTGTCTTTCACTGGGGAGCGATCCTGTCGCTGATTCTGTTGATCCTGCTGTCGCTGGCGTGGGAGCTATGGCTGGCGCCGTTGCGCCCGGGCGGGTCGTTTCTGGTGTTCAAGGCGGTGATTCTGTTGCTGCCGCTGCGTGGGGTATTGTCCGAGCGGATCTATACCTACCAATGGTCGTCGATGTTCATCATGCTGCCCTTTACCGAGGGCGTGATGCGTGCCTGGTCCGAGCACGGACTCACCCGCGGCCTCGCGCTGGGCGAAACCGCCTTGTCGCTACTGTTCTTCCTCTGTGTACTGGGCTACCTGCGCGATCTGAAGCGACGCCAGCGGCTTTATTCGGCCTCGTCGTCGGCCAGGTAATAGCGCAACTCGCGCCTGACCATCAGGATCTGGCGCGAGGCTTCCGGCAGATCGGCAAAACGGAAGATGCCTTTGTCGATCAACAGGGCAAGCACATCCTCGATGACCCGTACCATCTTGGTGTCAGACAGCGCCAGCGATTGACGCACATCCGGGTCGTCTCCTTCCACCCGGTTGAGCAATTCCTCCAGCCGGATGCCGGCATCTCCGCCTGCATCGCCCTCCAGCAAGTGTCGCTCGGTCAATAGATGAATCAAGCTGTAGAGCAGGATCTTGTAGCCTTTGTCGGTCGCCTGCAGCATGCTCGCGGCGAACTCCATGTCCCCTTCCAGCAGAAAATGCAGGGTTCTGGCGCTGTCCAGCGCAAGAAAGGTACGGCCTGGCCCATCATCCCGATACAGTGCGTCGATTTCTCCATCGCTGCGAAACGTGGCATAAGGCATCCCGGGACTCCTCAGGCGGTCAAACGGTTGAGGGTGGTGTCCAGTGCTCCGGACAACTGTTTCAGCTCTTGCGCCAGGGCACTGGCGTCGTCAACGGCACGGCTGGTGCTTTCATTCATCTGGGCAATCTGGTCGACATTCTGGGCAATGCTCTGGCTGGCTTCACTCTGCTCCTTGATGGCCAGCGTGATATTGGAAATCTGCTCAACGGTGTTGTGTGAAAAGTTGCGGATATCACTCAGGGTTTGCGACACGCTCTGCGCGCTGCGTACACTGCTTTCGATCCGGCTGGTGGCCTCTTGCATGCTCTCGTAGGCATGTTTGGTATCCTGCTGGACCCCCATGATCCGCGAAGAGATTTCCGATGTTGCCTGACTGGTGCGCTCCGCCAGTTTGCGTACTTCGTCGGCAACGACCGCAAAACCGCGGCCCATTTCTCCGGCGCGTGCCGCTTCGATGGCGGCATTCAGTGCCAGCAGATTGGTTTGGTCGGCGATATCGTGAATCACTTTGACGATATCACCGATTTCGCCCGAGCGCTGGTTGAGCTGACTGATAACGTCGGAGGTGGTAGAGATGCTGTTTGCCACATAACTGATTTCATGCGAGGCCTTTTCGGCGAGAGCCACACCCTCATCGGCTTTGAGGTTGGCACTGTGGGCCTGACTTTCGACCCCCTGGGCACTTTCCGCCACCACATGAATACTGACGGTCATTTGTTCGATGGCGGCCGCACTCGCGGCGGCGGCTTCGCTCTGGTTGCGTGACGCGCTGGCAACCTGACGGCTGACCTGACTCAACTGATCGGCTGCGCCAACCAGATGAGAGGAATGGCCATGGGATTCGCGGATCAGCGAACGTACCGTATCCACCAGACTCGTCAGGGCCTGAGCAACTGTGCCGAGCTCGTTGCGGCCAAACTGCGGCATTTCCTGACGCAAGTCACCGCTCTCTGCCAGGTGTCGGCTGGTTTGGCTCATGATATGCAGCGGACCACGGATCGAGCGGACAATGATCCACGCCAGTATGGCTCCGGCGACCATGGCGATCAGCAACAGGGTCGTCATTACGCTGCGAATGCCGGAGGCAGTCTCGTCGATGTGGGCGCGCAGATCGTCAGCGGATTGTTGGGCAATTTTCGACAGGTCTTTGAGTTGCCCTTCCATGCCGTGAACATGTTCCTTGTACTTTTCCATGGCATGATTGGCGGATGCGGTGGTTTGCAACTCTTTGCTGCTCATTTGACCGGTGATGGTGGTATAGCCATCCGCGTAGTTGCCGAGCAGGGTCGACAGGGTGGTCAGTTTGTCATTGGTCCCCGGGTCTGATGATTTGCCTTGGGCGTTTTTAAGTGCCTGTCTGGCCTGTTCCAAAGCCCCTTTCCACTTGGTGACGTACTCGTCGCGCTTCTCCGCGGTCTCGATGTTGATGAATGAGTCTTTCTCGAAGCGGCGCAGGTTGCCCATGGCCGTTTTCAGATCGCTCATTGCGCTGAAAAAGACCAGATCGCCACTGGTAACCTCTTGAACGCGGTTATCGATTCGGGAGAGACCGACAATCCCCGTTAACCCACACCCCAGCATCAATCCCAGCAAAAGAATAAAGCCGGCCGTGATGCGGGCAGCAATGGTCATGTTTTTCATAGTGTTCCCCAAGAATGTCGTGTCCAGCCTTCGTGGGCTGTGTTGTTCTGTTAATTCTTGGCAGTAATAAGCGGGAATTCAAGCGGTGATTCGCAGTGTTAATGCCGTTTTAATATTGTTTCAGGGCGTCGAGGGTATTTTTCCGGGTGATTATGATGATGTCTTCAACTGAAGTGCCGCGCAGTTCTGCCAGAATCCTCGCGAACGCGGCCAACTCGGCCGGTGCATTGACCTGTCCCTGCGCCCATTCGGGGGGGATATCAGGGGCATCGGTTTCCAGCACGATGGCCGAGTCGGGCAGACTGGCGGCCAGACGGCGGATACGCTGTGAGCCGCGATAGGTCATGGCGCCGCCAAACCCCAGCTTGAAACCCAGTTTGATGAAGTGCTCAGCCTGTTGCTCGCTGCCATTGAAGGCATGGGCAATACCGCCGGACACCGGGTATTGGCGCAGGTATTTGAGAATACGATCCTGAGCGCGCCGTAGATGCAGGATAACGGGAAGGTCGTGGCGGCGGGCCAGCTTGAGCTGTGCGACAAACAAGGCCTCCTGCCGCTGCGGATCCAGACCCGGAACAAAAAAATCCAGACCGATTTCACCGACGGCTTCCGGACGATGTTCACCGAGATAGTGGTCGAGAAGGGCAATGTGCTCGTCCAGATGGCGGGCGAGATAGAGGGGGTGAAGGCCGAGGGCGATCCAGCAGCCGTAAGCTTCACGCATGGCCAGCGTATCCGGGAATTGATCCGCGAATACGGCGGGCACCAGAATTTGTCCGACACCTGCCGCCATGGCGGCTTGAACGCGTTGTGTTCGGTCTCGCTCGAAATCGGGGGCATCCAGATGGCAATGCGAGTCCACCAGCTGGCCGGCAAGCGGCCGGCTGGTGAATCGCGGGGCAGGCAGTGAGGTGTTCATCACGCCATGTTAGCGTGCAATCAGCGGAAGGTGTAGTTCACACCGATGGCGAAGAAACGCCCTTGCGGGTCGGCCTGAGTCAGATCGAAAACCCCCGACGACGGATCCCACGGCGGACGACGGTTGGTCAGATTGCTGATGGAGGCGGTCAGGGTGGTATTCTTGATGCCCTTGTAGCTGGCGGACAGATTCAGTGTGTCGTAGCTGCCAACCCGGTCCGGAGTGTCATCACTATCCTTGAACGCCTGACGGTAGCCACTGGTATGGAACCAGCTCAGGGTGGATGACCATGACGCGACATTCAGGGTGGCCGTGGTAGTGCCTTTCCATTGTGGCAGAGCACCCAGGGCATTGCTGCCAGCGCCTTGAATGGCTTCGCCGCCTTCCTGCTCGGGTTCGCGGAATGACAGCAAGCGGCTCCATTGTGCCGAGAGCAGCAGTTTGCCGAATCGTCCCAGTTCGAAGGACTGGCTGGCATCGATATCCAGCCCGGAACTGGTGCGGTTGCTCAGATTGATGAACTGGCGGCTGATACTGACGATCTTGCCTTGTGCATCACGCTGGATCCGTCCCGGAAACTGTGCCGGATTGCGAATGATCGTGTCGGCGCTTTCAGAGCCGATCAGATTGTTCTGCGAGATCCGATAGTAGTCCAGACTGATGCTGGAGCTGGACGAGGGCGAGAAAACGATACCGATATTGCTATTGGTGGAGCGCTCCGGCTTGAGTCCGCTATTGGCGGTCGTCAGCTGGGTAATCCCGACGCTGCGGTTGGGGGTGACAGGATCGTAGGGGTCTTTGACCGAACCGTAGCTCACGGCCGTGCTGCTGGTGATTTCCGGCAGGGATGGCGCACGGAAGCCGCGGGATACCGAGCCACGCAGCACCAGACTTTCCGAGGGTTGGAAACGTGCCGACAGCTTGGGAGAAAAGGCATTGCCGAAGTCACTGTAGTGGTCGGCCCGGGCGGCGGCGCCGAAGGACAGGGACTTGAGCACCGGGATATTCAATTCACCAAAGGCGGCCTGTACGGTACGGGCGCCATTAATGATATTCAAGGCCGGGCGCAGCTCGGTGCCGTTGGCAACCGCGTCGGAGGTTTGCGAGTTCATGATCTCGCGTCGCAACTGGTACCCCGCGGCAAAGCCCAGCGGACCTGCCGGTAAATTGGCCAGTTCGGTACTGGCGGACGCGTCGATGCTGCCCAGTTGGTAGGAGGCGGGACGCAGGGTGGACAGGCGCAAACTGTCACGCACCGCTTGCGTGTTGTGGCTTGGGTCGGTGAAGCTGTAGCCACCCGATTGCAACAGCTTTTCAAAGGCGTAGCGGTTGACGAAGTTGGTCGCATACTCGGCAAGCCGGCTGTCCGACCAGACACCGGAAATATCCCAGTCCCAGTTGCCGCTGGTGCCTTTGACCCCGCCGAGCAAGCGGCGGAAACGCACGGTATCGCTCTTGTTGCGTGCACCAAGGTCGAAGAGGGTTGCGGTGATCGGGGTGGGGACGGCATTGGGGTTGTCGGGATGACCTACCGGCAGCACATTGCTGATCGGTACCAGCGACTGGGTTTTCTGGTCCCAGGCGCGTAGCGAGGAACTGATGGTCAGCGGAGCACCGAAAATCTCTTCGCTGCGGCTGTTGCCATACAGGAATTCGGCATAGGCGGTGATTTCCGGGGTGAGTTTGAAGCTGCCATGGATGGCGGCATGGTAGCGTTCGATACCGGGCATCAGCGTCGCATAGTCGGCCGGGTTGTAGGCCCAGACCCGACCGTTTTTTGCGGCGTTCAGTGTGGCGTAGTCGGTATCGACCAAGGAACCGGTCGCGCTGGGGAAGCGTTGGGTCGGATCATTGTTGTAATAGTTGGTGACGGCGCGATCAAGGTTGCCCGCCGGATAATTCCGGAAATCGCTATCCTTCAACCAGGACACCTGACGGGTATCCAGCCGGTCACGTTTCTGGGCATCAAAGGCCACCCAGACGTTGTAACCATCCTCTTCGAGCGAGCCATGACCGGCTTGCAGGTTGAAGGACTTTTCATCTTGCCCTGTGGCGCTGCTGCGTCCGATCTGTACACCGGCTTCGGCACCTTCGTAGTCGGTGTAGAGAATGATGTTGACGACCCCGGCGATGGCATCGGAACCATAAATGGCCGAGGCGCCGTCCTTGAGGATTTCAATGCGTTTAATCGCCTTGAGGGGCAGGGAGTTCAGGTCGACAAAGGTTTCCTGCAGGTTTTGGGCCGTGGCATAGTTCGAGACCCGTTTGCCGTTGACCAGAATCAGGGTATTGCGCTGGCCGAGGCCGCGCAGGGAAATGCCGGCGGTACCGGCCGAGAAGCTGCCGGTGAATTGCTCGTTGAAACTGTTGCCGGTATTGGCGGACAGTGAACGCAGAATGTCCGGCAGGCTGGTCTTGCCGCTACGGGTGATATCGGCGGCGGTGACAACCTGCACGGGATTGGCCCCGGCTTTGGTGGTGGCACGGATATTGGAGCCGGTGACGGTGACCCGTTCCAGCGTGGTGACCGCGGGCGTAGTGGTGTCATTCGCCAATGCGCCATGCGGTAGGGCCGCACCGATGCCGGCAATGAGCAGAGTCTGTTTCAGCATGAAGGTTTTCCTGTTGTGCTTATCTCTCGAAAAGCGTGCCCGGACAACCTGGACAGGGTCAGTCGGGCACGCGTCGACAGTGATGCAACAGGAGGGAGGCGGGGTGCAGGGCCATTAGTGGATACAAACTATTTTATTGAGTATCCAGACTATATAGTGCGGCGTTTGATTAATGAAATGACATGTCTTGCTTATCAAATTCCAAACAAATCTATATCGTACTTATAAAATCGCGAGACCTAACGATTGCAGCAGTCCATCTCGGGTAATCGGCTTGATCAGCAGGTCATCAAAACCAGCCTCCATGATGCGGGTGCGTTCGTCGGCAAAGGCATGGGCGGTGTAGGCCACGATATGGAGTTTGCGATCCGGTTGATCACTTCTCAGTCGTTGACATAACTCGGTGCCGGTCATGCCCGGCAAACTGACATCCAGCAATAGCGTGTCGAATGCGTCGTCGTGCGTCAGCAGGCTCAGGGCTTCCTCACAGCTCGGGACGGCAACGGCGTCGACGCCGCGGCGGGCCAGAATGGCCAACGGCAATTTGCGGTTCACTTCCTGATCATCGACGATGAGGACTTTCATTGAGTTTCCTTGTTATGGGCCGACAGGGGAAGGGTCAGGACAAAGGTGCTGCCATGCCCAAGGGTCGATTCGACGGTCAGGGTGCCGCTCATCAGTTCTGCGAACTGGCGGCTAAGTGCCAGCCCGAGGCCGGCCCCGCCTTTTTCCCGGTCGATAAAGCCTTCCAGTTGCCGGAATTTCTCGAAGATCAACGGGATATCGTTGGCAGCAATGCCGGGGCCGGTGTCGCGGACCCGTATGGCAATCGTCTCTCCACGGCGTTCGGCACTCAGGTGGATACTGCCTTCGGCAGTAAATTTAAGGGCGTTATGGACCAGATTATTCATGATTTGCCGGATGCGCAACGGATCGCACTGCAGGGTTTCCGGCAGATCCGGGCGCAGGGAATAATCAAAAACCAGTGATTTGCGTTGGGCTTCGGGGAGGTGGGCCGCGTGAGTTTGCTGAATCAAGGCAACGATATTGACCGGTTGGATATCGAGGGTCATCTTGCCGGCTTCGATTTTGGCCAGGTCGAGAATCGAGTTCACCAGTTGCAGTAAATGCTGGCCACTTGTTCCAATTGTCTTTGCGTATTCTTTCAGATTGTCATCGTCAACGCTGTCATCGAGTAATTCGGCATAGCCGATGATGCCGTTGAGGGGGGTCCTCAACTCGTGTGATACCGAGGCCAGAAATTCGGATTTCAGGCGGTTGGCTTCTTCGGCCTTTTGTCGTGAAAGTTCCAGCTCGTGACCAATGCGGGCCTGGCGGGTAATCAGCCGGGTCGTCAAAATGGCAAAGACCAGCAGGATCAGGCTGAACAAGGCCCCGAAGGCTTCGTAGAGATACACCCGGTTGTTGAAGTCGCGCATCGCCTCGTCATTGGAGACGCCAATAATGGCAAACAGCGGATAATCCGGTAGTTTGCGGAAGGCGAAGGTGCGGTAGATGTTGTCGACCAGGCTGCGGGTTTCGTAAAACCCCTCTTCCTGTTTTTGCGCGAGCTTGAGCACTGGCGAGTCGGGCAGTTTTTGTCCAACGCTGACGTTTTGTCCCGAACGTCTGGCCCGTACTACGCCATCCTGCCCCAGCAGGGTGATGACACCTTGTTTGCCAAGATCGACTTCACTGTACAGATTGGTGAAGTAATAGGGGTCAAGCGATACCACCACCACGCCACCAAAACTGCCGTCGGCCTTGTTGATCCGCCGGGAGAGCTGGATCGACCATTTGCCGCTGGCGCGGCCCAGCACCGGCTTGCTGACGAACAGGCAATTGCAGTCGTGTGCGATGTGGACCTTGAAGTGTTCGCGATCATGCAGATCGATGACTTTGTGCTTGGGCAGGTTACTGAGAATGTACATGCCGTTTTCGTCGATGACCCCCAACTGATTGAACAGCTTGCTGATGATCATCCCTTCGCGGACATACTGCTGGATATCAATGCTTTTACCCTGTTTTTCGTACTGGAATTTAAGGAAGAGTACGGCCTGATCAACGCTCTTCAAGGTACGCAGGGTATGTTCCTGCACCATGCGGGCAAGATTCAGGTTATTACGCCGCAGCGTCTCCTTCTCTTGCCGTTCTTCAGTGTGGATTTTGTAGGAAATCCCGATGGCAATCAGCAAGAACAGGGTGAGGGTAAAGCCCCAGACCAGCCAGAAACCCGCCGGTCGCCGGTCGGGTTGATAGTCACGAGATGTCTTCATGGTGGCTCGTTATCGAGTGCTGTTGAAAGAAGTCTAGCGCATCACTGCGATAACGGCATGGATGGGCAATGATCAGCGCACGACTTCGAAAGCCTGGGGGTGCAAAATGCGTCGAGCCGTTCGTACCAGTGCGTAGGCGCTGTGTGGCAAGTTGACGATATTGGGATCGCTGGCCGGCAGCGCTTCATCGGGTTCGTCTATCACGGCTTCAGGCGCGATCAGGCTTGTCAGCAATTGCTCAGCCTGTCGCAAGGCCTGTTCGGCGGCGGGCCGACAGGCCGGTTCTGTTTTCAACAGATGCGCCAGCGACGCAATTTCGGCAGCCAGTTGCTGACCCTGCAGCAAGACCCTGCGTACATCACCGGGCAACAGCTGCCGTGAGTCCGGTTCAAGAATCATCCGGGCATGGGCGGCGGACAGGGTGCCCAAGGCCAGCAACATTTCGCGCCGGGCCAGACGGTAGTCCAGTTCGCTGTCGGCCGATAGCGTGCGGGTGATGGCCAGATACTCACGAAAACTGTTCAGTAAGGCCTGCAATTGCGGGCGGATCAGTCGGCTTTCCCAAAACGGGAACAGATAGGCGGCACTCAAGGCGATAACGGCGCCGATGCCGGTGTCCATCAGACGGATATAGGCCAGATGGAAGTCGGCGGGAACCAGCAAGTGGTAGAACAGCACGACTTCGATCGACGTGAAAAACACGCTCAACATGTAATTGCGCTGCATCAGGCTCAAGCTGATCAGCAGGCTGGCCAGCATCAAGACAAACTGTGCAACCACGCCAGGTTGGGCCATCAGGAACAGAACGGCAATGCCGCAGCCCGCCAGAGTGCCTTTGAGCCGTAACATGCCGCGTTCGCGGCTTTGACCAAACCCCGGGCGTAACGCGACCATCACCGTCAGCAGGATCCAGTTGCCATGGTCGGCGGAGATGGCCCGGGTGGCAGCCAGGGCAACACACATGGCGAAGGTAAAGCGCAAGGCATAGCGCAGTGCCTGATCGATCAGCCAGCGTTTCGGGCGCTGCCACAGGGTATGGCGTGGCCGAAAGCGTGAGATCACCGAGGTAATGGCCAGCGGTGTGGTGTTGCTGGTGGACAGCATGTCGGCATGCAGTTTGTCGACCATCTCCTTGACCTGCCAGGCACGGGTCAGGCTGGTCTGCAAGGCGTGCCATGCAGCAGGATGCTGTGTGGCAATTCCGGCAGATTCGGCTTCGCGCAATTCGAACGTGAGTGCGGTCAGTTCGGCACGGGTATTGTGATAGGGGCGGATGGAGCGTTTCAGGACCACGGCTTCGGCAATGCGATCGACTTCCCGGGCATTCTTGTCCAGCAGGTCGCGCAAGAAGATCAGGCTGTCATTGCCGGCAAATTGCTCACGCAATAGTTCGAAGTCGGTCTGCGAGGACAGCACCATGTCGTGCAGATCGACGACATCGACAAACAGGTTGAATTGTCTGAGCCGTTCAAGGTCGATCTCGGAGAGATGGCGGCCTCGCAGGTCGTTGAGCAATAAGTCCCGAACCATCTGCTGGCTGTCCTGTACGGCCAGTTGGCGTTGCAATAACTGCTGATAGCACTGCTCCAGCGAGATATCCGGATCGTAACAGTGTGATCGGGCTTCCAGATACGATGCGGTGGCAAACAGGCATTCGGCCAAGGCACGCCGGTGAGTATGGTGGCGGGTTAGCCGCGCGAACAGCAGACTCCACGCCGCATAGCTGAAGCTACCTGCGCAGAGCCCGCCCAGATAAGGGATCACGGCATGGGTGGTGCTGTCGTGCAAGGTGAGCCCGAGGATCATCACCAATACCGCGTTGAGTCCCATCAGCGAAGCTCGTGCGCCGAATACCATGGCAAAGGCGCCGGCAAAGCTGATCAGCGGTACGACGAGCCACAGCAATTGCGGATAATCCTGAGTCAGGGCCGTGATGCTGGCACTGACGAACACCACTATGCTGCAACCGGCCAACTCGCGCAGTTTGATGGTGAAGCTGGAGGGCTGCGTGTCGATCAATGCCACGCACAGGGAACCGACGGCACAGGCTAAACCGGCAAGATTAAGTCCGAAAGCAAAGATCAGCAGCGAGGAGGGCAGGACGATGCCTAGTGTCATGCGAACTGCGCTAAAAATATGCTGACTATATAGATACTTACGGATGTCTTGAAGCGACGACATGAAGGCAAAATCCGCTGCGGAGAATGGGCCAAGCATAGCTGGAATAGCCTCGAATAACCAATTTCTCGCTGTTTTACCCGTGTACGGGTAAATGGACTTGCTTTAGTGCTGTCCGGGCATAGAGTAAACAACAGGGGCTGCAGCGACGTTGTGGTAGGCCGGAGGCAGGGAGCGGGTGATGAAAAACGACGTGAACGGGTTACTGTGGCGGATGCTAAACCCCTTGTTGCAGCACGCTCCGCTGTTGCTGGCGGTGTTTGACGAGACTGACCGGCTGGTCTACTGCAGTGACGCTTTCGCCCGGGCCTTTCGCGTGACAGAAAACGCGTCGCTGCAACGGTCCGCGTTCACCCGGAGTGATGTGCCGCACGGTATCGGCGCGTCAGAGGTCATTGAAGTGGTGCTGCCGAATGGTCAGTGTGTCAGCATGAGCGAAACGCAGGCGCAGGGTTGGCGCTTGTGGGTGGGGATGGATAGCGTGCACGAGGCAGAACCGCCCGTGGTGGAAACCGATCCCCTGACGGGCACGTGTACCCGTCGGCAAGTGCTGTTCCGCCTGGAGCACCTGATGCTGGAGCACACCCCGCTGTGCCTTGCCATGCTGGATATCGACCATTTCAAACGGATCAACGATGAATTGGGTCATACGGCGGGAGATGAGGTGCTCCGGCATTTCTCTCGGGAGATTCTGACCCGGATCCGCCGGGACGATTGTTTTGGACGAAGTGGCGCCGAGCAGTTCTTGTTGATCCTGCGGGAGGTCGATCTACAGTCCGCCATGAAAGTGCTGGCTCGCATCCTGGCATCGGTGCGCAGCGCCCACCCGCTCAGACACCATCCGCGTTTCAGTTACAGCTGTTCGATAGGACTGGCCAAACGGCAGGGCAACGATACGGTCGAGAGTCTCCTCGCCCGGGCAGAGCAGGCCCTGGCGTTGTCCAGGCAAGGCGGAGGGGATCGCATCGCCCATCTTTAAAAGACCTCGAAAGACCTCGAGCGACGGTGCTGAGGCCGTCAAAACGAGAATTCGGTGAATGTATCGTCTACTCTGACATGGGGCCAGGCCTTACCTTGCTCTTGCCGGCCGACAGTTTCGGCTATCTGTTTTGAACAGGAATCCATGTCATGAGCCAATCTCGCAAAATGATTCACGCTGCAGCGGCCACTTTGCTGGCTGCCGGTGTTCTTGTTGCATCCTCTTCGTCGATGGCGGACGAAGCCAAGGAGAAGTGTTTCGGTGTTGCCAAGGCAGGGCAGAACGACTGTGGCAGCAAAGCCAGCAAACATTCCTGCGCGGGGCAATCCAAGGTCGATCATGATCCGAATGATTTCAAACTGGTACCCAAGGGCAGTTGTGAAAAGATGGGCGGCAAGATGAGTCCGCCGGCTGCCGACATGATGAGCAAGTAAGCTGGAATCACATCATGCCCACTCTTGACGTGTCGGAGGGTTTGCCGGTGAAAGCAGGCATCGGTTTGCGCGCTCCCCATCTGGCTCAGGTGCGGGAACAGCTGCCCGATGTTGCGTGGTTCGAAGTCCACAGCGAAAACTGGTTTGCCGAAGGTGGACCGGTTGCCACGGTGCTGGACGAGATACGCCGCCACTATCCGCTGTCTCTGCACGGGGTGGGTATGTCTCTTGGTGGCGCAGATGACCTGGACCGGGATCATCTGCGCCGGCTCAAGACACTGGTCGAGCGTGTCGACCCTGTTGCCGTATCGGAGCACCTTTGCTGGTCGGCGATCGGGGGACGTTTTTTGAATGACTTGCTTCCCTTGCCCTACAGCCATGAGGCGCTGGAGCGAGTGTGTGTCCATATCGATCAGGTACAGGAAACCCTGGGGCGCACCATTCTGGTCGAGAATGTGTCGAGCTATCTGGTGTTGTTGCCGGACGATATGCCGGAGTGGGAGTTTGTCGCCGAAGCCACTCGCCGTACCGGCTGCGAATTGCTGCTGGACATCAACAATATTCAGGTCTGCGCCCACAATCATGGTTACGATGCCGAACGCTATCTCGAGGGAATTCCGCCGGGACGGGTACGGGAAATCCATCTGGCAGGCTATGAGGAAGTCGATGGCATTCTGGTGGATACCCATTCCCGTCCGGTGTCATCCGAGGTTTGGAGCCTATACCGCAAAGCCTTGCAACGTTTCGGTCCGCAAGCCACGCTGATCGAGTGGGATCAGTCCATTCCGGATTTCGAGGTGCTGCAAGCCGAGGCGGCGCAGGCACAGGGTTATCTGGACGCCGTGAGGGAGAGGGGTCATGCCATCGCTGCGTGAAGTTCAAGGTGATTTTGCTGCAGCGATGTTTGCGCAAGACCCCGATGCCATGGCCCGGCTGTTAGGGCATTGCCGGAGTCCCGATGAAAAAACCCTGCGGGGCATCGTGGCGTATCAGGACAGTATTCTGACCAATCTGGCCATGGCGGTACAGACCAGCTATCCGCTGATCGAAGTGATCGTCGGCAGTGAATTCCTGGCTGCGGCGGCCCGTAGCCATGCCCGGCAGTATCCCAGCCGCAGTGCCGACCTGAACCGCTACGGGCATGATTTTGCCGAGTTTATCGAGTGCTTTGCTCCAGCGGCTTCCTTGCCCTATCTGGGGGATGTTGCCCGTCTGGAATGGAGTGTTCAGCAAGTAGGTCTCGCGGCGGACGCCCCGCCCTCCGACCTGTCCGGATTGTTGTCTACCGCGCCGGACACGTGGGGCGAGTTGCGGTTCCGGCTAGACCCGGCTCATGCCGTGCTGCGTTCTTCATGGCCAGTGTGGCGGCTGTGGGAAGTGAACCAGACCGGTTACGATGGCGATCCCGTTGTCGATTTCAGTGAAGCCCAGTCTGTTCTGGTGCGGCGCAGTTCTGCCGTTGTTGTGGAGAAGCTGGAAGACACCGAAGCCGCCGTGCTGGCGAGTCTGGGCCAGGGTGCCAGTCTTGAGGCTGCATTGGAGGAGAGGGAGGAGTTCGACCTGTCGGTTTTCCTGCAGCGTCATATTACCTCCGGTCTGATACGCGGGACTTATTGAGGGGGATCGGATCATGCAACATTCTGTTTGGTGCATGGCGTGTGCTCTGTACCGTGGCTGGATCTTTCCGGGGCCGTCTATCGAGCGCTGGCTGACACCTTTGTTTGGTCTGGCTGTGCGCTTGTATATTGCCGAGGTGTTTTTTCGGGCAGGGGTACTGAAGCTGGCCGACTGGTCGGCAACACTGGATTTGTTCTCCTATGTGTACGCGGTGCCTCTCTTGCCTCCCACGCTCGCCGCGTATATGGGAACGGCCGGCGAGGTCTGTCTTCCCGTCTTGCTGGTTCTGGGTTTGACGGGACGCTTTGCCGCGGCAGGATTGTTCGTCACCAATCTGATGGCGGCCATCTCCTTTCCCGACATTTCCGAGCTGGGTCTGAAGGATCACTGGCTGTGGGGGAGTCTGTTGCTGGTGTGCCTCTTTTACGGGCCCGGCCGGCTTTCTCTGGATGCCTGGTTGTCCCGTCGCTTTGCCTGTGACCGGAGAAACGGATGAGAGTCTTGCGTACGCTGAAGATAGGATCGCGCCTGGCGTTGGCCTTTGCCATCCTGCTGTTGCAGTTGCTGGCGGTGGCCGGGTTCAGTCTTGACCAGATGGTACGGCAGGAAGCCGTTACCCGTTCGATCGTCAATGAACTGGCCGTCCGGGTTGCGCTGGCAGATCAACTGCAGCGGCAGGCCCAGGGGGCCGCTCTGCCATTGCTGCAGTTGCTGGTGACCGAACGGCGCGAGGATCGGGTGCCGTTGTATGCGCGGATGGATGCCGCCAACAACGCGGCCGATACCGCGTTGGCCAGCCTGCGCAAGGTCAATGAAGACCCTGCCGACAAGGTGGTGCTGGAGCAGTTGGTGGCATTGCGGGCAAGCTATGGCGACCTGTTTCGGGAAACGGTGGAGCAGATTGAACTGGGGGGGCCTGCCAGTGCCCTGGCACATTTCAACAGCAAGACCCAACCGGCATTGGGGCGTTTGCTGGAGGCCTGCAATACGCTGGTCGCCCGTCAGCAGAGCGCCATGCGCAGTGGCCAGGAACAGCTGGAAGCTACGGCTGGGCATGCCCGGAATTTGATGGCGGCAATGACGATTGCAGCCGTGTTGCTGGGGGTTGTATTGGCTTGGGGCGTCACCCGGAGTATTACCCGTCCCTTGTCCAAGGCCGTCTCGTTTGCCAATTCGATTGCCCAGGGAGATCTTGCCGGGAGGATGTCGTTGGAGGGGAAGGATGAAATCTCTGCGTTGGCGGCAGCGTTGCAGTCCATGCAACAGGCCTTGTCCGGCCTGATCGGCGCGATCCATGGGTCGGCGGGAGAGGTGAGCCTTGCGGCCATGTCCCTTCATGAACCCGTCAGCGGGGTCAAGCGCAGCTCGTCGTCCCAGCATCAATCCATTGCCGCAGTGTCATCGTCGGTCGGTGGGCTTGCCGAGGAAACCCGGCAGATCGCGGTGTCGGCCGCCGCCAGCCGCGAGCAGGCGGAAACGGCCAGGGATCTGGCCGAGGAAGGTTGTCGTTTGATTGCGGTGGCGTCCGGTGAGGTTGTGGGGATTGCGTCCTCGATCAACAATTCGGCACAGGCGGTCGAAGTGTTGCGGGACCGGGCTCTGGCCGTACGCGCCTTGTTGGATACCGTCAAGAAAATTGCCGACCAGACTAACTTGCTGGCGCTGAATGCTTCGATCGAAGCCGCGCGTGCCGGGGAGGCCGGGCGGGGGTTTGCCGTGGTGGCCGATGAGGTGCGCAAATTGGCCGATCGTACTTCCTCGGCCACGGTCGAGATCAATCAGGTTATTGATGCCATCGATCGCGAAACCAATACCGCAGTGGAGCACATCACCCAGGGACGGATTGAAATGCAGCGAGGGGTGGGATTGATCGAGGAACTGGTCCCGCCGCTGAATCGTTTAAATGAAGGGGCACGCCACTCTCTCGATCAGTTG
Organism: Pseudogulbenkiania sp.; assembly: GCA_018260425.1. Classification (GTDB taxonomy): domain Bacteria; phylum Pseudomonadota; class Gammaproteobacteria; order Burkholderiales; family Chromobacteriaceae; genus Paludibacterium. The sequence goes on from JAGLBD010000001.1 coordinate 126,676, forward strand.
GACGCCCTGAGTATTACCCTGGAGCGACAGGCCAAGGAAAGCGAAGTGATAGCGGCAACCCTGATTTCGATCGGCGCGCTGGCGACCGAGAATGTACAGGCGACGGAGCCGGTTTCCGACGCGACCCGAGTGCTGATGTCCCTGTCCGGCGAACTGACCGCGAAGGTCGGGCAATTCCGCCTAGGGTGAGTGGGGTATTCCGTTATTGCGGGCTTTACCGATTGCGATGGCTGATTGCCTATATTCTTGCTCGAACCGGATTTGCTTCCAAGGTGGGCTTAATGATCTACCCGCCTAAAAAAGCGAAAGGCCCCGATGAACCCACCGAGACCATGACGCCGACCGGGAACCCCCAATCCACTTAACCTCACTTTATACCATTGCCAGCCCTGACCAGCCTCTCGGTTCGGTGGTGGGGTCCCGTATCGGCGGAGGGGGCCGTGAACACGGGCACCTGTCGAACCGGATATAGCCACAAAACCCGTGGGATTCAATGGCAAACGGTGGGATGGCGTGAACAACAAAAAACCCGCAGAGCCTTGTGCTGTGCGGGTTTTAGTGACTTTCTGTACTGTTGAGTCTTTGTCTGTGGTGCCCGGGGTCGGACTCGAACCGACACACCTTGCGGCGGGGGATTTTGAGTCCCCTGCGTCTACCGATTTCGCCACCCGGGCGACTCAACAGAGAGTGACATCATATCTAACTCTGACTGACTTGTAAACGCCTCTGGTTTCAATCCACGTTTTTTAATGTCAGGGCGTGATCGTAGAGGGCTTTCTTATTGGCGCCGGTCAGTTTGGCGGCAAGGTTGGCGGCCTGTTTGGTGGGCAGTTCGGCGGCGAGAATGCTCACCACGCGAATGACTTCGGCATCCAGGCCTTCCTCTTTCTCTTTGGCCGGAGCCGCATCGATGATCAGGGCGATTTCACCGCGCTGCTGATTGCCATCGCTCTTGACCCATTCGAGCATCTCGTCAGCCGGCAAGGTACGGATGGTTTCAAAGGTTTTGGTCAGTTCACGCGCCATGACCAGACGACGGCTGGCGCCGAATGTCGCTACAATGTCCTCCAGGGTATCGACAATGCGGTGCGGCGCTTCGTAGATAACCACGGCGTGAGGGGCTTCCAGCCACTTTTCCAGCTGGCGGCGGCGTTCTCCCGATTTGGGCGCAAGAAAACCGTAAAACAGGAAGCCGTGGGTGATCAGGCCGCTGGCGGACATGGCGGCAACGACGGCCGATGCACCCGGTAGCGGGCAAACCGGATAGCCGGCCTTGTGCACCGAGTCGGCCAGCAGGGCGCCCGGGTCGGACACCGCTGGTGTGCCGGCATCGGAGACCTGTACCACGATCTGTCCTTCACCTAGCCAGCGAACCACTTGTTCGGCCATGCCGCGCTCATTATGTTCGCGGAGGCTGACAAGTCGTTTAACATGGATGCCGTACGCTGACAGCAGTTGGCCGGTGACGCGGGTATCTTCGGCGCACACCACGTCCGCTGCCAGTAAAGCCGCCATTCCCCGGGCCGTCATGTCGGCCAGATTTCCAATGGGAGTGGCCAGCACATATAATGTTCCACGACGGAAATTTTCCCGGGAAGAATCGATCAAGTGAGCAAACGACGTATGCAAGGGTGGGCTCCGCTGGTAATGGGTCTGGTGATGGCATTGTCTGGCATGGCACATGCCCAGGTTCCGGACTATATCATCGAACTCAATAACGCGCCGCTCAAGCCCGTTGTTCCACAGCAGGCAAAAATGGCCAAAAAGGCCGTGGCCAGTGCTCAGGTCGCGACCACTGCAGCGGCCCCCGCTGTGGCACCGGTGGTGCCTGTGCCGGTAGGCAGCAAGCCGCGCCAGAAGGTGCATATCGCACTGGTCTTGCCGACGGAATCCCCGTTGTTCGGTGATGCCGCCAGAGTGGTGCGACAGGGTTTCGATGCGGCCGCTGCGACGGATGACGATGCAACGGTCGACTATGTCGATGAACAAGAAAACAATGTCGTCGCCCGGTATCGTGCGGCGATCAACAACGGAGCGCAAGTCATTGTCGGACCGTTGACGCGTTCCGGCATCGCCGCGATCACCCCCTATGCAAAAGTGCCGACTCTGGTGCTGAACACCTTTGACAAACCGGTGGGCAACCTGCGTTTGTTGAGTCTGTCGCTGGCGGTCGAGGGGGAGGCGCGGCAGATGGCGACACTGATGAATGACGATGGTCGTAGTGCGCCGCTGGTGATCGCCGGAGCCGATCCACTCAGTCGTCGTTTGGCGGACGCCTTCGCCAAGGAGTGGCAGGCACGAACCGGCCGTATTGCCTTGCAGCTCGAAGCAGGAGGAGATGGCAAGGTCAGTGCCGATAGCCTGGCACAGGCCGATAGTGTTCTGCTCGCGCTGGACGCCAAGCCCGCTGCGCTGGTTCGGAAAGCCTTGCCGGATACGCTACCGGTTTACGCATCATCCATGATCAACTCTCGTGAGCCGGATCCGGCCTTGGCGGGGATCCGTTTCGTTGATATGCCCTGGTTCCTTATGCCGGAACAGGCTGAAGTTAAACGCTATCCGCGGCCGGATACCTTGCTGACGCTGCAAACCGAGCGACTCTACGCGCTGGGCGTTGATGCCTACCGACTGGCGGTTGCTCTGGCCGGTACGGCCTATAACCCGCGTAGCGGTTATGCCGGGCTCTCGATCAATGGCGTTACCGGCAATTTGCGCTTGGGGCGTAATCATCAATTCGAGCGTATCCAGCCCGTGTCGATCATCGGTGTCGACAAACTGAAATAACGGGTAGTGGCTACGCCACGGGAAACTTGGCGACATGACAGCTGTCGAAGTGCTTTGGTCATGTCGTAAACGAACAGACTGACCTTGGTCAGTGCAAAAGGGATGGACATGGATCTGATCGATCGCGTCAATACACATTTTCTGGAGAGCATCGCCGCCAAGGAAGAAGCGCGCGAAATGCTGTCTCCTGCCGTTGCGGCAGCCGCTGAGCGCATGGTGGCCTGCCTGATGAACGAGGGCAAGATTCTGGCGTGCGGTAACGGTGGTTCGGCCGCCGACGCACAGCACTTTGCGGCGGAAATGCTCGGGCGTTTCGAAAAGGAACGGCCGGGACTGGCCGCCATTTCTCTGGCGACCGATACCTCGGCATTGACCGCCATTGGCAATGACTACGATTTCGACATGGTGTTCTCCAAGCAGGTGCGGGCGTTGGGACATACCAATGACCTGTTGCTGGCGATCTCCACGTCGGGTAATTCGGCTAACGTGATCGAAGCCATCTATGCTGCGCACGAGCGCGGCATGGGCGTTATCGCGTTGACTGGCAAGGATGGTGGCAAAATCAGCGAGATCCTTTCCCCGGAGGATATTCAGCTCAATGTGCCGGCCTTGCGTACGGCGCGTATTCAGGAAGTCCATATCTTGCTGATCCATGCTTTGTGCGATGCGATCGACTACATGTTGCTGGGAGGTGAGTGATGGTGCGTCGACAGTGGTTTGCGGTCGTGGCTGCCGTGCTGTTGTCCAGCCAACTGACAGCGTGTTTCCCTATTGTTGCGGCGGGTGCCGTGGGCGGTGCGCTGGTGGTCTCCGACCGTCGTACCAGCGGCGCGTATGTCGATGACCAGGGGATCGAAGTGAAACTGGCCAGCCAGATGGCTTCCCGTTTCCCGGCCGCTCATATCAATATTAATAGCTACAACCGCGCGGTGCTGATGACCGGTGAGGCGCCCGACGAGGCAAGTCGTAGCCAGATCGAGCTGATGGTGCGCGCGATCCCGAATGTGCGTCGCGTCTATAACTACATGACGATTGAACCGGCTTCGCCGTTGACCCAGCGCAACAACGATACCTGGATTACCACCAAGGTCCGGGCGCGTTTCCTGGACGCCAAAGAGGTTCCTTCCCAGACGGTCAAAGTGGTGACCGAGCGTGGCGTGACCTATTTGCTGGGGCTGGTGACCGAAGCCGAGGCCCAGTCGGTGATCGCTGTCGCGCGTTCGACGTCGGGCGTGCAGAAAGTGGTGCCGCTGTTCGAGACACTGCAAAGCGTTCCGGCCAGTCGTTGAGGGCAGGGAAGGTAAAGAAGGTAACAAGGGCCGCATGTGCGGCCCTTGTTTTTATCTAACGTGGAATATGTGGCGTCAGGATATCGGCGCACAACACATGCATCGCCTCATTGATTTCGATGGCCATCGACAAGGTGACACAGCTGCGGGTATCGGTCATCGACAGGTAGGGCTCGCTCATGTACAGCGAACCGGGTTGATCAATGGCATGCTGGAAGTAAGCGCGCCGTGACCAGACCGCACCGGTCGTATCGCCCAACGGGGCAAATTTAGCTTTGCCCGAGACTTTTTTGCCGTGCAGGCTGTCGAGGTTGCGGCCGATCTGACGCCCCTCGCTGTCCAGCAAGAAACAGCGGATGGCATCCGGCATGCTGAGCAAAGGCTTGGCGGCTTCGTCGAAGGGGGTGTTCTGGATGAGAGAAATCGCCGTTTGTACAAAAGATTGACGTGCCAGTTCCAATTGGCGGCGGGTAATCTTTCGTTTGAGCAAGTCGCGGACCATCAACTCGTCCCAGCGGGCATCAATGCGCGGGGTGATGATATCGTCCTGGTCCGGTTGGCTGGCCGGACGCGCAACATAAAACCCCTGAATCAGATCGCAGCCAGACTCGAGTGCCAATAACACGTCGGTCTCCGTTTCTACGCCTTCTTGAATGACCAATGCACCGGTATCGTGCATCAGATGCACCAATCTGTTCAGCAGGTTGCGAATCCGTGGTTGGGTGCTGGCGCTGCGCAGCAGGTGCCGGTCGAACTTGACGAATTCGGGTGCCAGTTCGCAGACCTTGTCCAGATTCGAGTGGCCGACTCCAAAGTCGTCAATGGCGACCAGAAAACCCGCTTTTTTGAGGATGCCGACGCTTTCGATCAAGCGCGGGTCGATTTCCAGGGCATGTTCGAGGATTTCCAGTACCACCGACTGCGGTTCGATACCGGTCGCCAGCAGTTTTTCCACCAACGCGGCAGCTTGCCCGGGACGTGTCATCGACGTTGCATCGAGATTGAGGAACAGCCAGTTCGGACCCACCGGCAGGGGTTGAAAGTGGCGGATATGTTCGTTGACGACGGCCAGATCGAAGAGATGCCGCTCGCCGGGGGTGACACACCCGAAGGCATCGATCGGCGCAACGTCTTGTCCGTGTTGAGTCGCACGCAGCAAGGCTTCCATGCCAATGGTTCGGCGATGGGCAAGGCTGTAAATTGGCTGGAAATGGCTGCCGATGCAAAGACCGGCAAATTCAGGGTGCTGTGACGTCATAACGGGTTTCCTGGATCACACGTGCGTAGCGGGACCATCAGAGTATCCCCTAGCAAACAGCATTCCAGTGTAGAACACTTTGCCTGTCGGACACAAAAAACCCCGCCGCAGCGGGGTTCGTCAAACGGTTGTGTGTCGCACCTAGTCTTGCTGGATGCCGGCAACCAGCCACTTGCCGTTGGTGCCACTGTCCTTCACATAGTGCCATACCTCGGCGAACGGGACGGCCGGTGCATTGACCGATTCGCTGACCATGCCCGAGAAGCGCACGCTGGCGATATGACGACTGCCTTCTTCGACCGATTCCGTCAGCGCGCAGTCCAATTGCGGGAAGTCTGCAACGTCGGTGTTGTTGCCGATGTCGTGGCTGACATCAGTAAACAGCTCCGGCGTCATGTAACGGCGGATCTCCTCCAGACTGTCGACCGTATTCAGGCTTTGCAGGTGCAGGAAGGTCGCTTTGGCCTGACGCAGGAAATTCGGTGTTTCCGTGCCATCGGTCAAACGGGTCGGTGCCTGATTGGCCATCGAGGTGTAGCCCCCGCCGTTGTTCATGCCCGAACCGATCTTCGGAATCGAGTCAAAGCCGCCTTGAACCGGCGCATCAAAGCGCGAGGAGGTGCTTCCCATCGGTTGATTGGCGGGTACCGGCGGCGCTACGCGACGACGGAACCAGAACAGAGCGGCGCCGAATACGCCAAGCAGGATCAGGATCAAGCCCCACGGCATACCGCCGGACGCCGGCTTCTGCGCCGGTTGTGCCCAGTTTTCTCCAGTGTTGCCTTGCTGCGGAGCGGCTTGCTGGCCATTGTTTGCCGCAGGCTGACCATCATTCATGGCTTTGCCGGCCATATAGCCGACGGCCGCACCCGCAACACCGGCGGCAACGGCGGTACCTACACCCACACCTTTTTTCTGCGGTTGGGCTGCCGGAGCCTGCTGGGCTGGCGCCTGGCTATACTGTTGCGGTGGCGGGGACGGGCGCTGGTACGACTGGGTCGGTGCAGCACGGCGCATGCCGCCTCCACGATTGCCCCCCAGGCGCGCGGCTTCGGCGGTCTGGGCAGCAACAAGGGAAACCATGGTGAAGGCGAGCAACATCGTCTTCGCACGGGTTGTCATGTGTCATTCTCCAATTGAGCAATAAAGGTGATGCACCGGCTATGACCGGGCATCACGGGATTAGTTCTGGGTCGCGTGCAAGATTTCAATGACCTGCGCGGTATTATCGGCAATTCGGAAGCGAATGTTGTAGTTAAATAGCGTCACTCCGTACTCGCGCTCCGGGTCATCCTGATAGGCGGGGCGGGGATCTTGAGCCAGTACTTCGTTAATGAGAGTCTCTTCGCCGGACGTCAGGCCAAGCCCGGCGGCCTGACTGGCAGCGTGTTCGCTCCAGGTGACCGTGAGGCATGGCGGAGGGCCGTCGACAAAGCCGCAGCGGGCGTCAGGCCGGGATTCGACGAAAGAAATGTAGGGTTTGATATCCAGCACCGGAGTGCCATCCATCAAGTCGGCGCCACCCAGGATCAGGGCAACGCCGCCACGCGTATCGATATCCAGCAACTCGACCAGCGAGAGCCCGATGGGATTGGGGCGGTGGGTTGCCCGGCTGGCGAAGACACCAATCCGTGCATTGCCGCCCAGTCGTGGCGGCCGTACCAGAGGGGTCCAGCCGCGTTGCGCCGTATCGTGAAAAACGAACTGGATCCAGACATGCGAAAACGCAGCCAGACCACGTACCGTGTCCGGGTGGTCGTAGGGCGGCAGTAATTCCAGTCGTGAACGCGCCGAGGCGGCCAGCGAGGGTTGGCGGGGGATGCCGAATTTTTCCCGGAAGGGTGAGCGGATCACCCCGACCGGTTCGAAACAATAGGTCATCCTGCCATTGTAGCTGGCCGGCTCAACCGACGAAATGCTTGTTGTAACGACTGGTCAGACGGTTCATCGGCAACAGCATGAAAAAGTCGGCGCAGTTGAAGTCAGGGTCCCATGCCGGCTCGCCGCAGATGTAGGCGCCGGCGCGCAGATAGCCTTTGATCAACGGCGGCATCGGTGCCGGGCTTGCATCATCCTGAATCTCGTGCAGGGGCAGGGCGAGGTGCGGCGTTACCCGCCATTCGGCCGGCGAAAGATGCTTGCCTTCCAGCTGGCGGTACAGACTGACCGCCTGGTGTCCGCCATCGGCGAGGCTGACACTGGCGCAACCGGCCAGATAGTGGCCGCCGTGGCGTGCCACATAGTCGGCAAGGCCCGACCACAGCAGGGCGATGACCGCACCGGAGCGGAAGTCCTTGTGGACACAGGAGCGGCCGACTTCGATCAGATGCTCGCGAATGTGGGTCAGTCGACCCAGATCGAATTCATGCTCGGAATAGAGGCTGGGTGCGCGACGCGCGGCCTCGGGCGAGAGCATGCGGTAGGTGCCGACCACCATGCCGCTGACCGGGTCCTCGACAATGAGGTGGTCGCACAAGGCGTCGTAGTCGTCGGTATCGATACCGAGATGGGCAGAAGCCAGCGAGGCCCCCATTTCAATGCCGAACACTTCGTAACGGAGTTTCTGGGCGCGGTAAATATCCTCGGGGGTCGTGGCGACCCTGACCGTCAGGCGGGTGTCGCGGCGTGAAGCAAGCCGTTCATTGAGCTGCATGTTTTGTCTCCCTCGAAAACTGTGTTTCATCGTAAAGTCAGGAGTTGACGATAACGTGTCGATAACATGACTGTCCGGTGACGCGGTGGTGAACACTTCATGACGTCATGCTTCGAGTGAAATCAGACACTTATGCAAAGGAAGCGGATTTGCAGTAAAATGATACGTTTTCTTGTTTGACTGATCTTTCTCCAGGCCATGAACTATCCGACAACCTTCGACGTGATTGTGGTGGGCGGCGGGCACGCCGGCACCGAAGCTGCCCTTGCGGCTGCGCGCATGGGACGCTCGACCCTCCTGTTGACCCACAATATCGAAACGCTGGGACAAATGTCCTGCAACCCGTCCATCGGGGGGATCGGCAAGGGTCATCTGGTGCGCGAAGTCGATGCGCTGGGTGGTGCCATGGCCTTGGCAACCGATATCGGCGGGATCCAGTTCCGTACCCTGAATGCCTCCAAAGGGCCGGCGGTTCGTGCCACCCGTGCCCAGGCGGACCGGGTGCTGTACAAGGCAGCGATTCGCCACATGCTGGAAAACCAGCCCAATCTGTGGCTGTTCCAGCAGCCGGTCGACGACATCCTGCTGGAAGGCGACAGGGTGTGCGGGGTTGTGACGGCCATCGGTATCCGCTTTATGGCGCGTACCGTGGTGCTGACTGCCGGCACCTTCCTGTCGGGCAAGATTCATGTCGGTCTGGAAAACTATACCGGCGGACGTGCCGGTGACCAGGCCGCCTCGACGCTGGGCGAGCGCCTGCGCGAACTGGATTTGCCGGTTGGTCGCCTCAAGACCGGTACCCCGCCCCGCATCGACGGTCGCAGCATCGACTTTTCCGTGATGGAAGCCCAACCGGGCGATACGCCGGAGCCGGTTTTTTCGGTACGCGGCAGCCGGGCCATGCATCCCAGGCAATTGCCGTGCTGGATTACCCATACCAATCAGGCCACTCACGACATCATCCGCTCCGGCTTCGAACGCAGCCCGATGTTCACCGGGGTCATCGAGGGGGTCGGGCCGCGCTACTGCCCGTCCATCGAGGACAAGATCAATCGTTTTGCCGACAAGGACAGTCACCAGATCTTTCTTGAACCGGAAGGTCTCGATACGCACGAGTACTATCCGAACGGTATTTCCACCAGTCTGCCGTTTGATATCCAGTTGGCGGCGGTGCGCAGCATCCCCGGCCTGGAAAACGCACATATCCTGCGTCCTGGCTACGCCATCGAATATGATTACTTCGATCCGCGCGGCTTGAAGTCCACGCTGGAAACCAAAACCCTCAAGGGTCTGTTCTTTGCCGGGCAGATCAACGGTACCACCGGGTATGAGGAGGCGGCCGCGCAAGGCCTGCTGGCCGGCTTGAATGCCGCACTGTATTCGCGTGACGAAGAGGGCTGGTGCCCGAAACGCGATGAAGGCTATCTCGGCGTGCTGGTCGACGATCTGATCACCAAGGGGGTGTCCGAACCCTACCGCATGTTCACCAGTCGTGCCGAGTTCCGCCTGCAGCTGCGCGAAGACAATGCCGACCTGCGTCTGACCGAAGCCGGCCGTCGTCTCGGACTGGTGGGTGATGCCCAGTGGGAGCAGTTCTGCCGCAAGCGTGACGCCGTGGAAGCGGAAAAGATCCGCCTGAAAAAGGTCTTCCTGCACCCGACCCGAATCTCCGACATGAATCGTGTCGCCGAAGTCATCGGCAGAAGCATCGAGCGGGAGTACAATCTGCATGACTTGCTCAAACGTCCCGACGTGACTTACCGGGATTTGATGAGCCTGCCTGAAGCGGAAGCGCCGGAGATTGACGAGGCGGTTGCCGAACAGGTAGAAATTCAGGTCAAATACCAAGGATACATAGACCGCCAGAACGATGAGCTGGCGCGTCGCGACAATCTGGAAGGCATCCGTCTTCCGGACGATATTGACTACAGCCTCGTGAAGGGACTGTCCAAGGAGGTTCAGCAGAAGCTGAACACGCAGCGCCCGGAAACTCTGGGCCAGGCATCGCGCATTCAGGGGATCACCCCGGCTGCCGTGGCGCTCCTGATGGTGCACCTGAAGCGTGGCTTTACCGACGCCAAGAAAACTGCATGACACATATTGCCGAACTCAACAGGGGAATCGAACAGATCGGGATCAACCTGACGGGCGGCCAGACGGCGTTGCTCGGAGGCTATCTCTCGCTACTGGCAAAGTGGAACCAGACCTATAACCTGACCGCCGTGCGGGAAGAGGAACGCATGGTCAGTTATCACTTGCTGGACAGCCTGACACTGGTCCCTCATCTGGATGGCGGTACCCGTTTGCTCGACGTCGGTTCGGGCGGCGGCATGCCGGGAATTCCTGCCGCCATTGCCCGCCCCGATCTGTCGGTGGTGGTGCTGGATGCCAACCACAAAAAAACAACGTTTCTGCGTCAGGCGGTCATCGAGCTGAAGCTCACCAACGTGGAGGTCATCACCTCGCGCGTCGAGCTGTATCAGCCGGAACAACCGTTTGACCGTATTACCAGTCGCGCCTTTGCGGAACTGGGCGAATTCGTGCGTCTGACCCGTCATTTGCTGGCCGACAATGGCCAGTGGCTGGCCATGAAAGGGGTGTATCCGTATGAAGAAATCGCTTCACTGCCGTCTGATACCCGGGCTGCCGAGGTATTGCGTGTCGACGTGCCCGGCCTTGATGCCGAGCGTCACCTGGTGAGAGTCGTTACGCAATGACCTGTCGCATTATTGCCATCGCCAACCAGAAGGGTGGGGTGGGCAAAACCACGACCGTTGTCAATCTGGCCGCCGGGCTTGCCGAGCTTGGCCGGCGGGTGCTGATTGTCGACCTGGATCCGCAGGGTAACGCCACCATGGGCAGCGGTATCGCCAAACACACCCTGGAACTGTCTGTCTATCAGGTGCTGATCGGCGATGCGACCGTGTCCGAGGTGCGCCAGCCGGCGCGCGAAGGTGGCTATGATGTCTTGCCTGCCAACCGTGATCTCGGTGGCGCCGAGCTTGAACTGGTTCACGAGCTGGCCCGCGAGCAGCGCCTGAAAACCGCACTGTCGCTGGTGAGCTGCGACTATGACTTCATTCTGGTGGATTGTCCGCCGTCGCTCAATCTGTTGACCCTTAACGGTCTGGTTGCAGCGGACAGTGTGCTGATCCCTATGGTCTGCGAGTACTACGCGCTGGAGGGCTTGTCCGATCTGGTCACCACGCTGCGCAAGGTGCGTGCCGCGATCAATCCCCGTATCGAAATTCTCGGCCTGCTGCGCACCATGTTCGATGCGCGCAGCAATCTGTCCCAGCAAGTCGCCGCCCAATTGGCTCAACACTTCCGCAACAAGGTGTTCGATACCGTGATCCCGCGCAATGTTCGTCTGGCCGAAGCGCCAAGCCACGGCTTGCCGGGGCTGGTGTACGATCCCGCTTCGCGTGGAGCCCAATCCTATCAGGCGCTGGCAACCGAACTGCTGGCGCGCATCGAACAACCTACTGCATCTCACACCCACTGATCATGGCGAAACTCAAAGGACTCGGGCGTGGACTTGACGCCCTGCTATCTGTTACCGATTCTGCGGAAGATCGTTTGCAAACGCTGCCGGTTCATAGCATTCGCCCTGGCAAATACCAGCCGCGCACGCATATGGATGCCGAGGCGCTGGCCGAATTGGCCGATTCGATCCGTGCTCAAGGCGTCATTCAGCCGGTTGTGGTGCGTGAAACCGGTTTTGGCGATTACGAACTGATCGCCGGTGAACGTCGCTGGCGCGCTTCGCAACTCGCCGGCCTGACCGATATTCCTGCCGTTATTCGTACCGTGCCGGACGAATCTGCGCTGGCCATGGCGTTGATCGAGAATATTCAGCGTCAGGAACTGGACCCGCTGGAAGAAGCGCAAGGCTTGCGGCGCTTGATTGACGAATTCGGCATGACCCACGAGTCGGCCGCCCAGGCGGTCGGCCGTTCACGCAGTGCGGTCTCCAACCTGCTGCGCCTGTTGTCCTTGCCGGAGCCGGTGCAGGACATGCTGCACCGGGGCGGCATTGAAATGGGTCATGCCCGTGCCTTGCTCGCGCTGCCGGTGCTTGACCAGGTTGAGCTGGCGCAGGAAGTTGTTGCCGAAGGTTTGTCGGTACGCGATGTAGAACGTCGTGTTCAACAGCAGCTGACCGACAAGCCTGTAGTGCAAGCGCAAAAAAAACGTGACCCGGATATCGAAAGACTGGCGGAAGAGGTTTCTGGCTGGTTGGGGGCTGCGGTATCCATTCGGCATGGTTCTGCCGGAAAAGGTCAGATCACTATTCGATATGCATCTCTGGACGAGCTGGACGGGCTGCTGGAAAAACTGCAAGCAAAATCAAGCCTCTGATATTGTCATGTTCTTGTGGTTGGGCAGTCTGCGCGGTTGACGCTGCTGTCCGCCGCGTCCTATAATCGTGCGATTTTTCAAGTTTAATGCAAATGGTGAATCCGGAAGTGAAGCGCGTCGTGCGCCTGCAGATCCGGCTCGTGGTAGCGGCGGTACTACTCGGCATCGTGCTGAGTCATGGGACCGTGGCGCTCCCGGTGTCGATTGTGATCGGCGGGCTGGCAGGTATTGTGCCGGCGCTGTTGTATATCCGGATCGCTTACGCGAAACGCCATATACCGCCAGCAGAGCTGATGAAGGCGCATTTCAAGGCCGAATCGGCCAAGTTTATGCTGACCCTGGTAATGTTTGGGGCGGCGATGGTGTTTTTCAAGGATTTGTCGGTAGCAGGTCTGTTTGGCGGGTATGTCGCCACGGTGGCCGGTTACTGGTTCGGGCTTCTAATCAAAAATTGAGAAATTGAGCAATGGCAATCAACGCTACTGAGTACATCAAGCACCACCTGACATTCTGGAACTCGGATCCGTCTGCCGGTTTCTGGAGCCTGCACGTCGATACCTTCTCCGTTTCCCTGTTCCTGGGCTTTGTTTTTGCTGCGGTGTTCGGTCTTGTCGCCCGCTCGGCAAAACTGGAGAACCCGGGTCGCTTGCAGTTGTTCGTGGAAATGATCATCGAGATGGTCGACACCCAGGTGAAAGAAATCTTCCACGGCAAGAGCAAGGTTGTTGCCCCGCTCGCGCTGACCATTTTCTGCTGGGTGTTCCTGATGAACGCCATGGACATGCTGCCGGTTGACTTGCTGCCGATGGCCGCACAGTACATCGGTGCTGCAATGGGCCATGACCCGCATCACATCTACCTGCGCGTCGTACCGTCCGCCGACGTGAATGCCACCTTCGCCATGTCGCTCTCCGTGATGTTCTGCATTATCGGTTTCTCGATCAGCGCCAAGGGTTTCGGTGGCTACACCAAGGAACTGCTGACCGCTCCGTTCCATGCCGAAGGCACTGTGATGTCGGTGATCCTCGCGCCGATCAACTTCGCCTTCCAGATGATCGAACTGGTTGCAAAACCGATTTCGCTCTCCCTTCGTCTGTTCGGCAACATGTATTCGGGTGAATTGATCTTCATCCTGATCGCGCTGCTGCCGATCGGTGCCCAATGGGTACTGGGCGCACCGTGGGCCATTTTCCACATTCTGGTGATTACCCTGCAGGCCTTTGTGTTCATGATGCTGACCATCGTGTACCTGAGCCTGGCCGTGGAAAGCCACTAAGTATTACGTAGTAACTTTTTTTACCCAACCATCCTTGCTTTTGTCTTAGGAGAGAATTAAATGGAAGCACTCGTTTCTCAGATCCAGTCGATGACCGTGCTGGCAGCTGCCCTGATCATTGGCCTGGGCGCGATCGGTACCGCTCTGGGCTTCGCCATCCTCGGTGGCAAGTTCCTCGAGTCGTCCGCTCGTCAACCGGAAATGATCCCGGTTCTGCAAACCAAGCTGTTCATCATTGCTGGTCTGCTCGATGCTATCTCCATGATCGGTGTTGGTGTGGCCATGCTGTACACCTTCAACAACCCGTTCCTGTCCGCCGCTATCGCAGCCCTGAAGGCCGCTCAATAAGCGTTTTGTGACATCGGTTGTTGAAGTAACCACACTGGAGGAAAACAAGCGTGGAATTTAACGTATCACTACTGGGCCAGGCGATCACCTTCGCTATCCTGGTATGGTTCACCATGAAGTTTGTTTGGCCTCCGCTTACCAACATGATGGACGAGCGTGCCAAGCGTATCGCTGATGGCCTGGCCGCTGCAGAGCGTGGCAAGCAAGATCTGGAAGCTGCCGAGAAACGTGTCGCCGACGAGCTGAACAAAGCCCGTCAACAAGCGACCGAAATCGTCATGGCCGCTGAAAAGCGCGCTTCCCAGATCGTTGACGAAGCCAAAGATGACGCACGCACCGAAGGTGCGCGCATCGTGGCGGAAGCCAAGTCCGAAGTCGAACAGGAAGTCCTGCGTGCGAAAGAAGTCCTGCGCGCTCACGTGGCTGACCTGGCAGTGTCCGGTGCAGAAAAAATCCTGCGCCGCGAAATCGACTCGGCTCGGCACGCTGATCTGTTAGCCTCCATCAAAGCGGAGTTTTAAATAACTCATGGCAGAAATCATTACCGTAGCAAGGCCCTATGCCGAAGCGGTATACAGCCTCGCCACCGAAGCGAAACGACTGGATACCTGGTCGGAGGCTCTCGTGTGGCTGGCTGCCATGGTGAACAACCCGGACGTGGCCGAGGTGGTCACCAACCCGAAACATACCGCACTAGAGGTTGAGGCGCTGATGCTGGACGTACTCGGCGAGCGTAGCAACGACGACGTGAAACGTTTCGTGGCGACCCTCATCGAGAATAACCGTCTCTTGCTGCTGCCGGAAATTGCCAGACAGTTTGAGCTCCTGAAAGCCGAAGCGGAAGGCATTATCGACGGTACCGTCGAGACCGCCTTCCCGATGACCGACGATCAGCTGTCCGAACTCACCGCGACATTGTCCCGCAAGTACGGCAAGACCGTACGCCTTGAGGTAAGTGTCGACGCCGAACTGATCGGTGGTGTACGGGTGCTGATCGGTGACGATGTCATCGATACTTCCGTTCGCGGCAAACTGCACGCAATGGCGGCAAGCCTCAAGAATTAGGAGAGATCATGCAGTTGAACCCCTCTGAAATCAGCGATCTGATCAAGGCCAAGATTCAGAACCTGTCCGAAAGCGCCGAAACCCGTACCAAAGGTACGGTGATTTCCGTGACTGACGGTATTGTTCGTATCCACGGTCTGGCAGACGTGATGCAGGGCGAAATGCTCGAATTCCCGGGCAATACCTTTGGCCTCGCCATGAACCTGGAGCGTGACTCCGTAGGCGCCGTTATTCTCGGCGAATACGAGCACATCTCCGAGGGCGACGAAGTCAAGTGTACCGGCCGCATCCTCGAAGTTCCGGTTGGTCCGGAACTGGTAGGTCGCGTCGTGAACGCCCTGGGCCAGCCGATCGACGGCAAAGGCCCGATCGATGCCAAGAAAACGTCCCCGATCGAAAAGATCGCTCCGGGCGTTATTGCTCGTAAATCGGTTTCCCAACCGATGCAAACCGGTCTGAAGGCCATCGACGCGATGGTTCCGGTTGGCCGTGGTCAGCGTGAGTTGATCATTGGTGACCGTCAAACCGGTAAAACCGCTGTTGCTCTGGATGCTATCGTCAACCAGAAAGGCACCGGCGTTATTTGTATCTACGTAGCGATCGGCCAGAAGGCCTCCTCGATCGCCAACGTGGTTCGCAAGCTGGAAGAGCACGGCGCGATGGGTCACACCATCATCGTGGCTGCCACTGCGTCCGAAGCGGCTGCCCTGCAGTTCATCGCTCCGTATGCCGGTTGCACCATGGGCGAATACTTCCGCGACATCGGCGAAGATGCACTGATCGTATACGACGACTTGTCCAAGCAAGCCGTTGCCTACCGTCAGATTTCGCTGCTGCTGCGCCGTCCGCCGGGCCGTGAAGCTTACCCGGGTGACGTGTTCTATTTGCACTCCCGTCTGCTGGAACGTGCATCGCGTATCAACGAAGACGAAGTCGCGAAGCTGACTGGCGGCGCCGTAACCGGCAAGACCGGTTCGCTGACCGCGCTGCCGATTATCGAAACCCAGGCCGGCGACGTTTCCGCGTTCGTTCCGACCAACGTGATTTCGATTACCGACGGCCAGATCTTCCTGGAAACCGACCTGTTCAACTCGGGTATCCGTCCGGCCATCAACGCCGGTATTTCGGTATCCCGCGTTGGTGGTGCGGCCCAGACCAAGGTTATCAAGAAGCTGGGTGGCGGTATTCGTCTGGCTCTGGCCCAGTATCGCGAATTGGCTGCGTTCTCGCAGTTCGCTTCCGATCTGGACGAAACCACCCGCAAGCAGCTGCTGCACGGTGAGATCGTAACCGAACTGATGAAGCAGAAGCAGTTCTCGACCCTGTCGACCGCCGAAATGGCGCTGACGCTGTGGGCCGTGAACAAGGGCTACTACGAAGACGTGCCGGTCAAGAAGGCACTGGACTTCGAAGCGTCCTTCCTGGCTTTCGTTCGCGCCAACCACGCAGACCTGATCAAGGCTGTCGACGAGAAGGGTGACCTCTCCGGCGACCAGGAGCAGACTCTGGTGAAGGCGATGGAATCGTTCAAAGCCGGCTTCAGCTACAACTGAGCCTTTTAGCCAACGTAAATCAACTTAGGCAAAAGAAAGGTTCAGGACATGGCAGTCGGCAAAGAGATTCTCACCAAGATCCGAAGCGTGCAAAACACGCAGAAGATCACCAAAGCAATGCAGATGGTGTCGACCTCGAAAATGCGCAAGACGCAAGAGCGTATGCGCACTGCCCGTCCTTACGCCGAGAAGGTGCGCACAGTTATGGCGCACCTGGCTCAGGCCAATACGGATGTCGAACACCCGATGCTGCAGCAGCGTGACACCATCAAGCGTGCCGGCATTATCGTCATCACCTCGGACAAGGGTTTGTGCGGCGGCCTCAACGCCAATACGCTCAAACGCTTTTTCGCCAAGGTGAAAGAGCTGCAAGACAGCGACGTCGAAGTTGACGTGTGCTGCCTGGGCCAGAAAGGCCTCGCAGCGTGCCAGCGCGCGAAGATGAATGTCGTCGCCAGCGCAACCCAATTGGGCGACGTGCCCAAGATGGAAAAACTGATTGGCCCGCTTACGGTGCTGTTCAGGAAGTACGCCGAGGGCGAGCTGGACGCTGTTTACATCGTCTACTCGCGCTTCATCAACACGATGAAGCAGGAGCCGGCTCTGGAACAGCTGGTACCGCTGACCCCGGAACACATGGTCGTCGAGCACAGCCACTCGTGGGATTACCTCTACGAGCCGGATCCGCTTGCCGTTCTCGAGTTCCTGGTGCGTCGCTACCTGGAATCGGTGGTCTATCAATCGTTGGCCGAGAACATGGCCTCCGAGCAGGCAGCCCGTATGGTTGCCATGAAAGCCGCTACCGATAACGCTGGTAATGCCATCAAGCAACTGCGCCTTGTGTACAACAAGTCGCGGCAGGCGGCAATTACCACCGAGCTGTCCGAAATCGTGGCCGGCGCCGCAGCGGTCTGACCGTGTGCAGCCTGTAAAAGTTTATTGAGTTTAGGAACCGATAATGAGCCAAGGCAAAATCGTACAAATCATTGGCGCGGTGATCGACGTGGAGTTTCCGCGTTCCGCCATGCCAAAGGTTTATGATGCCCTGAAGCTGGTCGACACCGATCTGACGCTTGAAGTCCAGCAACAGCTGGGCGACGGCGTGGTGCGTACCATCGCCATGGGCAGCTCTGACGGCCTGAAGCGCGGCATGGCCGTCGCCAACACCGGTAAGGCAATTTCCGTACCGGTCGGCAACGCCACGCTGGGTCGCATCATGGACGTACTGGGCAACCCGGTTGATGAAGCCGGTCCGGTCGCTACCGAAGAGCGTCGCGAAATTCACCAGTCCGCACCGAAGTTCGACGAACTGTCGAGCGCCAACGACCTCCTGGAAACCGGCATCAAGGTTATTGACCTGCTGTGCCCGTTCGCCAAGGGTGGTAAGGTTGGTCTGTTCGGTGGTGCCGGTGTAGGCAAGACCGTTAACATGATGGAGTTGATCAACAACATCGCCAAGGCACACTCGGGTCTGTCCGTGTTTGCCGGTGTTGGTGAGCGTACCCGTGAAGGTAACGACTTCTATCATGAAATGAAGGACTCGAACGTTCTGGACAAAGTGGCCATGGTGTACGGCCAGATGAACGAACCGCCGGGCAACCGTCTGCGCGTAGCGCTGACCGGTCTGACCATGGCCGAGCACTTCCGTGACGACAAGGACGAAAACGGCAAGGGCCGCGACGTTCTGCTGTTCGTGGACAACATCTACCGCTACACCCTGGCCGGTACCGAAGTGTCCGCACTGTTGGGTCGTATGCCGTCGGCAGTAGGTTACCAGCCGACTCTGGCTGAGGAAATGGGCCGTCTGCAGGAGCGTATTACCTCCACCAAGACCGGTTCGATTACCTCCATCCAGGCCGTTTACGTCCCTGCGGATGACTTGACCGACCCGTCTCCGGCAACGACCTTCGCCCACTTGGATGCGACGGTGGTTCTGTCCCGTGATATCGCGGCTCTGGGTATCTACCCGGCCGTTGACCCGCTGGACTCCACCTCCCGTCAGCTGGATCCGCTGGTGGTTGGTGACGATCACTACTCCGTAGCCCGCGGCGTGCAGTCCACTCTGCAGCGCTACAAGGAATTGCGCGATATTATCGCCATTCTGGGTATGGACGAGTTGTCGGCCGAGGACAAGATGCTGGTTGCACGTGCTCGTAAGATCCAGCGTTTCCTCTCCCAGCCGTTCCACGTCGCCGAAGTATTTACCGGTTCCCCGGGCAAATACGTACCGCTGCGTGAAACCATCAAGGGCTTTAAGGCCATTCTCAGCGGTGAGTACGACCATCTGCCGGAACAAGCGTTCTACATGGTTGGTGCCATCGAAGAAGCCGTCGAGAAAGCCAAGACCCTTTAATTTAGGAGAGGGCTCATGGCCAAGATGCATGTGGAAGTGGTTAGCTCCGAGGAACTCATCTACTCCGGAGAGGCTGAATTCCTGGTCGCTCCGGCCCAGGAAGGTGAGATCGGTGTGTATCCGCGACACGTGCCGCTTCTGACCCGTATCAAGCCTGGCGTACTGCGTTTGACAGTGCCGGGTAGCAAGGAAGAAGTTCTGGTAGCCGTTTCGGGCGGGATGATGGAAGTTCAGCCCTCTCTGGTTACCGTTCTTGCCGATACGGCGATCCGCGGCGAGGACCTCGACGAGGCCAAGGCCAACGAGGCGAAGCGTGCCGCAGAGGAAGCACTGAAGAAGGCATCGGATGATCTTGAGACCGCCAATGCGCACGCTGCCCTGGCAGTGGCCATTGCCGAACTCAAGGCGCTCGACTACCTCCGGAAGCGCGTCCACTGATAGTGCAAGACACGAATCGTGTATAGTGCAGGCTGCCACGCATGTGGCAGCCTTTTTCATATCCTACTTAAGCCGAATTCAACCATGGAACGTTTGAGTATCGTCATCCTCGCTGCCGGCAAAGGCAAGCGCATGTATTCCGCCCTACCCAAAGTGGTGCACCCGATTGGTGGCGAGCCTATGCTCAAACGGGTCATTCGCACTGCCCGTGAATTGAACCCTGCCCGATTGGTCGTGGTCTATGGTCACGGCGGCGATATCGTGCGTCAGATGATCGATGACAAGGACGTGGCCTGGGCCGAACAGACCGAGCAATTGGGGACCGGGCATGCCCTGAAAATGGCGCTGTCTGCATTGCCGGAAGACGGCAAGACCCTGGTGTTGTATGGCGATGTGCCGTTGACCCGCGCTTCCAGCCTGCAGACATTGATTGCGGCCGCTGGTGACGGCGCTGCGGTGCTGACCGACGTGATGGCCAATCCCACCGGTTACGGCCGTATCGTGCGCAATGCCGCGCAGGGGGTGGTGGCGATCGTCGAAGAGAAAGATTGTAGTCCGGAGCAACGAAGCCTCCGTGAAATCAATACCGGTATGCTGGTATTGCCCACCGCCCGTCTGGCGGGCTGGCTCGATTCCCTGAAAAACAGTAATGCCCAAGGCGAATATTATCTGACCGATGTGGTCGAACTGGCGGTACGTGACGGCGTGAGTGTTACCGGTGTCAACGTGGCGCACTCCTGGGAAGCGGCCGGGGTTAACAACAAGGTGCAGTTGTCCGAACTGGAGCGCATCTTGCAGCTTAATCAGGCACGCGCTTTGCTTGAGTCCGGAGTAGGGCTGGCCGACCCGGCACGCATCGACATCCGGGGTGAGTTGGTGTGCGGCCGGGACGTCAGCATTGATATCAATGCGGTATTCGAAGGTCGCGTCGAGTTGGGGGATAATGTACGGATTGGCCCCAACTGCGTCCTGAAAAACGTCAAAGTGGCGGCGGGTACCGAGATTGCTGCGTTTTCACATCTGGAAGATGCCGAGGTCGGCGAGTCCTGCAAGTTGGGACCGTATGCCCGTCTGCGTCCTGGCGCCGACTTGGCCGATCACGTGCATATCGGTAACTTTGTCGAGGTGAAGAAGAGCCGTATCGGCACCGGTAGCAAGGTGAACCACCTGACCTATATCGGTGACGCTGTTATCGGCAGTAAAGTCAATGTAGGTGCCGGATGCGTTACGGTCAATTACAATGGCGTAAACAAGTTCCTGACCACGATTGGCGATAACGTCTTTGTGGGCTCCGGCACCATGATGGTGGCTCCGGTGACACTGGAAGACGGCTCGACGATCGGGGCGGGATCCGTCATCACCCGCACGGCTCCGGCCGGGGAGTTGACGGTCGGACGCGCACGTCAGGTTACCGTACCGGGCTGGAAACGCCCGGAAAAGAACAAGTGATAGGACTGGCAGCCCGTTGAGGCTGCCTCAGACGAGGATAACTCCATGTGTGGAATTGTCGGGGCCATTGCGGCCCGCAATGTGGTGCCGGTTCTGGTCGAAGGACTGAAACGACTGGAATACCGTGGTTATGACTCTGCCGGTATTGCTGTACTGGCCAATAACGAGATTCGTCGCGTGCGCCGCGTGGGCCGTGTTGCCGAGATGGAGAATGCGGCAGCGGCCGAACAACTCGAAGGGTTTCTGGGCATTGGCCATACCCGTTGGGCAACCCATGGCGGCGTGACCGAACCGAACGCCCACCCGCACGTGTCGCACGGCCAGGTGGCGGTGGTGCATAACGGCATCATCGAGAACCATGAAGAGCAGCGCGAGCGTCTCAAGGGTCTGGGTTATGTGTTCGAGTCGCAAACCGATACGGAAGTGATTGCCCATCTGGTGCATCACTACTACCAAAGCTTGAAAGACCTGTTTGCGGCGACCCGCGCTGCGGTGCGCGAGTTGACCGGTGCCTATGCGATCGGTGTGATTGCCATTGATCGTCCCGATGAACTGATCACGGCACGCATGGGCTGTCCGCTACTGATCGGTCTGGGCGAAGGCGAGAATTTCATTGCCTCCGATGTCTCGGCGATTCTTTCCGCAACGCGTCGCGTCATGTTCCTGGAAGAGGGCGATCTGGCCCACATCACCCGTGACTCGGTACGCATCGTCGATCTCAATGATGCGCCGGTGGAGCGCAAGGTGCATGTTTCCGACGTCTCGCTGGCGTCGCTGGAACTTGGCCCGTACAACCACTTCATGCAGAAAGAGATCCACGAACAGCCCAAGGCCCTGTCCGACACCATCGAGGCGGTGCTGGAGAACGGTTTTGTGCCGTCCTTGTTTGGCGAGCGGGCGGATGCGCTGCTGCCGGGTATCGAGGGCATCAAGATTCTGGCCTGCGGCACCAGCTACTACGCCGGTCTGACTGCCCGCTACTGGATCGAGAGCATTGCCGGCATTCCTTGCGATGTCGAGATTGCCAGCGAATACCGTTACCGCGACGCCTGCGCCGACCCGCGTCATCTGGTGGTGACCATTTCCCAGTCCGGTGAAACGCTGGATACGATGGAAGCGCTCAAGTACGCCAAACATCTGGGTCATACCGTTGCCCTGTCGATCTGCAACGTTCGCGAGAGCGCGATTCCGCGTGCGTCGGAACTGGTGTTCTACACCCGTGCCGGCGCCGAGATCGGTGTTGCTTCGACCAAGGCGTTCACGACCCAACTGGTGGCCTTGTTTGCACTGGCCGTGACCATGGGCAAAGTGAAAGGCCGTGTGACGGCAGAACACGAGGCCGGCTATCTGGACGCGCTGCGCCATCTGCCGGGCTCGGTACAGCATGCGCTCAACCTCGAGCCGCAGATCCGTACCTGGGCCGACCAGTTCGCCGCCAAGAGCGATGCCTTGTTCCTCGGTCGTGGCCTGCACTATCCGATCGCACTGGAAGGGGCCCTGAAGCTCAAGGAAATCTCCTATATCCATGCCGAAGCCTACCCGGCAGGCGAGCTGAAACACGGCCCGCTGGCACTGGTCGATGAAAGCATGCCGGTGGTGGTGATTGCCCCCAACGACTCGCTGCTTGAAAAAGTGAAGTCGAACATGCAGGAAGTCCGCGCCCGTGGCGGCGAACTGTTCGTCTTTGCCGACCTGGACAGCCACTTCACCGAATCGGACGGGGTTCATGTCATTCGTACCCCGCGTCACGCCGGTGTACTGTCGCCGGTGGTGCACGCCATTCCGGTGCAGATTCTCGCCTACCATGCCGCTCTGGCGCGTGGCACCGACGTCGACAAGCCGCGTAACCTCGCCAAGTCGGTGACTGTCGAGTAAGGTGGCAGGAAGCGCCTATGCCGACTAGCGTTCGTCGGGGTCTGACTAAGAGAAGGGGCCATCGGCCCCTTTTTCTTTAGTTATGCGGTAGCTAATCCTCAAGAGCCTGCTTTTCGGCCAAAACGATCATTGGGTTGGAGAGCTGAATCTGGCAGCAATCTGCCACTTAGTCGCTGTTTGAACGTGTGAGCTCGAAAACAGCGACTGTCTTCCTACCGAAAGATTAGCTGTGCAGCTAATCATGAACTTTAAGCTAAGTTAGGTGATTGCACCATATTAGCTGTGCAGCTAATATGGTGTTTATGGATAACGCCAATATTTCTCTACTACACGATTTCACTCGTTTGCTCCAGAGTACTACCGGCTTCTTCACAGAACATGAAGAGGTAGAGGTGCAATTTGGCGATCATCGCCGAAATGCACGGCTGGACGCGTTGGTGGAAACAAAGACTCCGGACGGGGGCTCCTGTGTATTGGCCATCGAGGTGAAGCGCATAGCCTATCCACGAGATGTCCGGATGGCGATCAGCCACCTGATGGCGTTTCGAGCTACGCTCCCTCACGACACTCGAGTCGAACTGTGCTTGGTCGCGGATACGATCAGTCCAGGTTCGCGCGAGGCTCTGCGGGAAGCCGGCATCAACTACTACGATCAGAGCGGAACGCTCTATTTTAGACACCGCACCTGGTTAGTTGATATTGAGCGTGCACCGATACGCCCAGCCCGTAAAAAGGATATCGCGCTGTTTAGCGGGGCACGTGAACAAGTCGTCCATGCCTTGCTCTGCCATTGGTATAAAAGTACTGATGAGGGGTACGTCACTGGAGGGGAGCTCTCTCGCCTCTCGCATACATCAACCTTTACCGTGTCTAGCACGATGCAGGCTCTTGAGCAGCTCGACTTCGTCGAATCGAAGGGCAGCGGCCCTGGTCAGCGCCGCCGCTTGCGTGATCCTGCCGCACTCCTCGATGCATGGGCTGAGGAGTGGACCCGGCGGCGGGAAGTGAAGACCCGCTGGTACACGTATGCTCCCGGCGGGCACATCACCGACCGGGTCATTGAAGGATTCGTCAGACACGCGCGGCAGGAGTGGGCGCTCACTGGGGCCGCTGCAGCCAACGCCATCGTTCCGCGATTGACCAACGTTGATCGGGTGGAGGTCATCGTTCAGCCAGGCGAGGCGGAGCAGCTAGCATCTGCACTAGGTCTGTCTCACGCGGATAAAGGCGCCAACGTAGTCATGATCGAACGGACCGGCGCGTCCTTACTGTTCCTGGACGAGCAGCCTGAACGCCCACACTCCCGCTTCGCCAGCCGATTCATACAATATCTGGATCTTCTCAACGGCTACGGTCGCAACAAAGAGCTCGCGGAAGAGTTCCGCAAACATGCTCTCAAAATAGAAAGCAGCCCGTGAACATGAAATACAAGACAGCCGCGGAGTACAACACCGATCACACCAAGGCGTGTGAGATCGCTCTCGTCGCGCTGCTGCGCGCATTTGGCTCTTTGAAGCATGATTTGCGGCTGGTGGGTGGGCTGGTGCCGCGCTATTTGACGCCGTCACAGCCACCGGACGTTCCCGAGCATGCCGGTACGACCGACGTCGACGTAGTTCTCAACATTACGGTACTCGCCGCGAAAGGCACCTACGACAAGCTGAAGCGACAGTTGAAAGAGGGAGGCTTCGTCCGCTATCAACCCGACCCGGAGGGGCCGGTGAGTTCTTGGCAATGGGTATACAACGCCGGAGGCACACCAATTGTCGTGGAATTTCTGCAGCACACTGACGATCCGAAACAGAGTTCCTTTCTCGTGGAAATTGATGGAGAGGATGTCTCTGCGTGCCAAATCCTGTATGCCGGCATTGCACATGACTGGTTTGACGAGAAGGAAATCGTTGTCGAACTTCCCAATAACGGCGGGACTGTCAAGGAGACGATTCGCTACGCAGATGCAGTGGCCTTCATCGTGCTAAAGGCGCTCGCCTTCAATACCCGTCACGAACGCAAGGATGCTTCGGACCTTGTCCATGTGCTGCGTTACTGGGGAGGTAGTGTCGAATCACTCGCCAAATCATTTAGCGAGCGCCTAGCCACTGGAGCCCACAGCGGCGCAATCGATCGTGCGCTGGCAACACTGGCGGAGAACTTCTGCGACGAGCCAGGTATTCCAGGCTATCGCAAGGATGGGCCATCAGCCGTGGCCAACTTCCACGGACTTCAGGATGCCGATGAAGAAATACGGATCCGCGAGCAGCGCGACGTGAGCGGCATGGTGGGCTACTTCCTCCAGCAAGTTGGGCAACTCCGTGGAAATGTCGCTGCTCAATAATGATGAGCATCGTTTCGTTACACCTGCGCTGTCGTGCTGTACGCGATGGCGAAGGTGACTATCGCGGATTGGTGAACAGTCCCCCATTGAATCGCCAAAAGTTCGGTAGCCGCGGCTAAACCTGTGATCGCAGCTTAAAAGGCCAATGTGCTGAAGCGAAAGGTCTGCAATGGGTCGGTAGCACCTATTCGTCAGAAAGAAAAGCTGTCGCACGCGATCGCCTTTTTCTATTTGAAAAATAAATAAGCGAGCAGGCTTTGTTGCGTAACTAGCTCTACGGACTCATCGGTTTTCGCTGGTGTGCGCAAGTCCCTATTCACCGAAGAACAGATCATCGCCATCACTGGACATGAGCGAGGTGTGCCCATCTGTACCTTGGCAGAGCTAGCTTGAGGGAGTGCTATGCTGATTAATTCGGTGAATCGTACTGTCTCAACCCTCAAAGGAATCACCATGACAAGACAGATGGTGGTGGGCATGACTCTGCTGATGGCGGCCTGGTCGGCGCAGGGCATGGAATTTGCCGTGCACGACCACGCCGTGGTGATGTCCGGTTCGGTCACCGGCATCGAGCTACGAGTGCTGGAAAGTACGCTGGATAGCCACCCGGACATCACGACTGTCGTGCTGAAGAACTCGACCGGAGGTGATGCGCGTACCGGCTATGCGGTGGGCGAGTTTATCCGTGAACGCAAACTGAATACCGCACTGTCCGGTTACTGCATCTCCTCGTGCTCACGGATGTTCCTCGGTGGTGTGCAGCGCCAGTATTCCAACGATCAGCCGCTGGAAAAAACCTTTGTCGGCCTGCATGGCAACTATGCCAATGATGGCACCTTGCAAGCAGGGCGCATGGGCTATCTCAAGGACTGGATCATCAAGTACAGTGATGGCAAAGCGAATCCCGATCTGGTGGAGCAGTGGGTGCACATCGCCAATCACCACGGTTATGCGGCCTTTTATCATCGCGATGCCACCATACTGCCCGGTACGCAGAAAGTGCTACTGTGTCAGGGCACAGAAGACCGTAAAAAACGTCAGGAGCAATGCGCCAAGCCAGCAATGGGCGATGCGCTGGCCAACGGCATTGTGACGACATGGGACATTTATCCCTTGCAAGCCACTTCCCCATAGGCGGGCCAAGACGCGTCACCGGGATGGGCTGGTGTGTCAGGACGGTCCGAGTATTTCCTGGCTCATAGAAACTTGCGACACTGGCCATCGTGAACCTAGCGGGAGTCAACCATGCACGCCAACATCAAGCCGGTCAGTTTGAGGCCTTTGGTCGCACACGATGCCGGGGCGCTGTTTTCCTTGCTGGCCGATGGCGATGTTGCCACCTTCACCAGCACCATTCCTCATCCTTATCGGCCCGAGCATGCCGAAGCGTTTATCAACAGCCGAGCCAGGGACAGTGATCGTGTCGTGGCCAGGGGGATTGTCGTTGCCGGTCACGATGAGATCATGGGGGTGTGTTCGTTGAATCTTTTCGATATGCACACGGCTAACGTCGCGTTCTGGCTTGGTGAGCCGTTTCGGGGCATGGGCTATGCCACGCAAGCGGTGTTGGCCATGCTGGATCTGGCCGCTACGCTCGGGATCCACACGGTGATCGCCTCCCATGTTCAGGAAAATCACCACTCGGCGCAGGTGTTGCTGCGGTGTGGTTTCGTGCCGGCGCATCAGGATGAGCGGGCCTTTCATGGCCGACATGCAGTATTTATCAACTACACCAGGACCCTCGCCACGCCGTGATCTCAGCGGGTGGTGCGCGCCAGATCGATAAAGGCCCGTAAGTAATCGATGCTGGTTTCTCCGTCGCGGTAGCCCAGAAAAATCTGTTTATCGATGCCATGCTCTCCCAGTCGCACCGCATGGATCGCCAGTTTGTGCGCATATTCCTCGACCAGCCAGCGCGGCAGGGCCGCCACACCACGCCCGTTCACCACCATTTGCAGCATAATGTCGGTAGTTTCGATGGGTTTGTGTCGTTTTGGATAGATCCCGGCGGGTGTCAGAAAACGGTTGTAGATGTCCAGCCGTTCTGCGGGAACCGGGTAGGTGATCAGCGTCTCGTTCTGCAAGTCTGCCGCCTTGGCGTAGGCGACTTCGCGCAGCGGGTGGTGCGGGCCGACCACCAGCACCTGCTCGTAATCGAATACCGGTTCAAAGCACAATCCTTCGCGATACAGTGGGTCCGGAGTGACCAGCAGGTCGATCTCGTGACCATAGAGGGCGCCCATGCCGCCAAACTGGAATTTTTGTTTGACGTCGACATCCACATCCGGCCAGGCCTCCAGATACGGCGATACCACGTTCAGCAGCCATTGATAGCAGGGGTGGCATTCCATACCGATCCGCAAGGTGCCTTTCTCGCCCTTGGCAAACTGTAGCAAGCGCTCATCGATATGCTGCAGTTGCGGCAACACGCGGTTGGCCGCGGCCAGCAGATACTCGCCGGCCTGTGTCGGGCGCAGCAGTCGTCCCTCCCGGTGCCACAGCGCCGTGCCCAGTTGTTCTTCCAGCTTGCGGATGGTGTGACTCAGTGCCGATTGGGTCAGGTGGAACCTGGCGGCGGCCGCCGTCAAGGTGCCTTCACGTGCCACTTCGCGCATGATTTCCAGATGGATGCGTTCCAGAATCGCCATCGAACTACCTATGAAAATTATTCATTGATCGTTGAAATAATACCATTATTTTTCATGTCTTATGCCATATAGGATGGCTGTATTGCTCATCGAATCAGGACAGACACACCATGGCAAAGACACATTCTCTGGGTTTTCCCCGCATCGGTAGTCAGCGTGAATTGAAATTCATGTTGGAGTCCTACTGGAAAGGGGAGTCCTCCCGTGAGGCCTTGCAGCAGTTGGGCGCGACGCTGCGTCAGCGTCATTGGGATCAGCAATCCGCACTGGATCTGGTGCCGGTCGGCGACTTTTCTTTCTACGATCAGGTGCTGGACATGAGCTTTACGCTGGGCAATCTGCCAGAGCGTGTCCGTGGCTTTCACGGTGATGCACTGGACAACTATTTCCGCGTTGCCCGCGGTCGCTCCGCTCAGTCGGCCTGCTGCGGCGGAGTGGCGGCGGGGGAAATGACCAAATGGTTCGATACCAACTACCACTACATTGTCCCGGAGTTCGACGCCGCCACTACCTTTGCGCTGGATGCTTCCCGTCTGCTGGAGCAACTGGCCGAAGCCCGGGCGCAAGGCATCAAGGCCAAGCCGGTCATCATCGGCCCGGTGACCTATCTGGCCATCGGCAAATCCAAAGACGACTCCGATCGTTTGAGCCTGTTGGGGCGCCTGCTGCCCGTCTATGTCGAGTTGCTGGAGCAACTGGCTGCCAATGGCGTCGAGTGGGTACAGATCGACGAACCGATTCTGGTCACCGAGCTGGAGCCCGCCTGGCAGCACGCCTTCAATGAGAGTTACCACGTACTGAAGAGCTGCCGTATCAAACTGTTGTTGGCCAGTTATTTCGGCAGCCTGAAGGAGAACGGCTATCTGGCCGCCAATCTGCCGGTGGCTGGCTTGCATGTGGATGCCATCAATGGCCGTGACGATGTCCTGCCGCTGCTAAACCTGCTGCCGGCGCACAAAGTTTTGTCGCTGGGCGTGATCAATGGCCGCAATATCTGGAAAACCGATCTGGTCGCTACGCTGGACTGGCTGGAACCCCTGGCAGAAAAGCTGGGTGACCGGCTCTGGCTTGCACCGTCATGCTCGTTGCTGCATGTGCCGGTCGACCTGAATAGCGAGCAAAAGCTGGATGCCGAGGTGAAGTCATGGCTGGCCTTCGCCCTGCAAAAGCTCGACGAACTGACGGTACTGGCCCGTGCGTTGAATCAGGGTCGTGCCGCCGTGCATGCCGAATTGGCCAGTAATCAGGCGGCCATTACGGCGCGTCGCCAGTCACTGCGTGTCAATAATCCGGCGGTGAAAGCGGCGGTCGCCAATCTCACTGCCGAACTCGGTCAGCGCAACAGCCACTACCGGATTCGTGCTGAAAAACAGGCTGCACTCCTGAAGCTGCCGCTCTATCCGACCACCACCATCGGCTCCTTCCCGCAAACCGCCGCGATTCGTCAGGCGCGTAGCGAGTTCAAGGCCGGGCGGCTGGATCAGGCCGGCTATCAGGCCGCGATGCAGCAGGAAATTGAACGCAGTGTACGGGAGCAGGAAGCCTTGGGGCTGGATGTGCTGGTGCATGGCGAAGCCGAACGCAACGATATGGTGGAGTACTTTGGCGAACAACTGGATGGCTATGTTTTCAGTCAGTTTGGCTGGGTTCAGTCCTATGGCTCACGCTGCGTTAAACCGCCCATCCTGTTTGGTGATATCAGTCGTCCACAGGCCATGACCGTAGAGTGGATCCGCTATGCCCAGTCGCTGACTTCGCGGCCGATGAAGGGCATGCTGACCGGACCGGTCACTATCCTGAACTGGTCGTTCGTTCGCGACGATCAACCGCGAGCAGTGTCGTGCCGGCAATTGGCGCTGGCCATTCGTGCCGAAGTGCAGGATCTGGAGCAGGCTGGTGTACGGGTCATCCAGATCGACGAGGCGGCCTTGCGCGAAGGCCTGCCACTGCGCAAGGCCGAGTGGAAGCATTATCTGGACTGGTCGGTGGAATGCTTCCGTATCGCTGCCAATGGCGTGGAAGATGAAACGCAGATTCACACTCATATGTGCTACTCGGAGTTTAACGACATCATCCAGTCGATTGCTGCCATGGATGCCGACGTGATCACCATCGAGACGTCGCGCTCGGACATGGAATTGCTCGATGTGTTCGATCACTTCAACTATCCAAACGAAATCGGACCTGGCGTGTACGACATCCATTCTCCGAACATTCCGACTCAGGAGCATATCGTACAACTGATGCAGAAGGCTGCCGAGCGCATCCCGGCCGAGCGGCTGTGGGTGAATCCGGACTGCGGCCTGAAAACCCGTCAGTGGGCGGAGGTCATCCCTGCACTGCAGAATATGGTGGCGGCGGCCAGGGAACTACGCGCGGCCCATGCCTGAGGACTTGTCCATTTGATAGGGCCCCCAAGGCCTGCTTCCTTACCGGGAGGCAGGCCATTCCCATTGCCGCCTGCGCGCCAATCCGTCTCTCGCTATGGCGTATTCCGTTATTGAAGCAGGGCAATGCCCTGCCGTATCGCCCAAGGCGCTGATACTGCTGGCCGGGATCGGCAGGTAGGGTATCTCCTCCTGCACATCACACGTATGGAAAGAGAGACGGTTATGTCGAACATCCCCTATCTGCTGGCAGCCGGTTGCGTCATGGCACTGACCGTGGGTCATGCCATGGCGTCGCCTCCGGACACCCATGCCTGTCCCGATGTCGCGACTATTGTCCAGCTCTGCACTGAGGAAGATGGCTGCACCTACCAGGCAACGGCCGGGAATGGCAAAAAATGGAACGGCATGAATCCTGTGGCGATGGAGAGCGATTTGGCCACGGTGGCCTTCGATAGTGCTTACATACTGAACAACCGTACGCCGAAATTCGTCGCTTGCGACTACCTCAAGAATCAGGGCGCAGGGATGAGAATGGCACTGACCCTCGATGATCCGGCAACGCCGAACGAAAACGACTGGTTCAGTGACGTACAGCGCGATGGCAGCACCCTGCCGCGCTGTAATGGACCGGTTGCCTCGCGATGCGCCTTCACCACGCCCGTCTGGAACCGGAGCGAACAGCGCCGATAGTCGGCCCGCGCGTGGTCTTTAGCAAGAAAAAGGCACCCATCTGACCGGTATGCGTCGGGTGGGGGCCTTTTGTTTGCCAGCGGCGGCTTATGACCGTGCCGAACCGGCGATGCCCTCAAAGGTGATGGTCAGCATGTGCCGGACGATGGCATCGGCGCTGTAGTGACCGTACAGCTGCATGTAATCAACCGCCGGGTCGCACGTCCGCGAGTAATAGCTAAACAGAATGACATCGGTCGGCAGATCGGTGCGCAGCTCTCCCGCCTCCTTGGCGCTGTCCACGATCTGACCCAGTTGCTTGTGAAGTTTGTAGGCCCGGGTCAGGTAGCGCAGGCTCTTGGTCAGGATTTCCCGAACATGCGGGCTGCCGGAGGGCAGAAATGGCAAGCCCCCTTCCAGCCGCTTGCGCAACGCCCATTCCAACAGGTTTTCCAGTCTTTCCCTGCTCGTCAAGGTGGGCTCTTGTCCATCCAGATACGTCAGCGCATCATCCAATAGCTGGATCATCACCTCGGTGGCCAGGTCTTCCTTTGACTTGAAATGCTTGTAAAGACTCGGTTTGGAGATGCCGACCTCGCCAGCGACGTCATCCATCGTCATCAGGTCAAACCCCTTGCTGGCCAATAAGGTTGTGGTGGCGTCCAGCACGGCTTGTTCACGCAGCTTGAAGGTCTTGTCCTTGAAGCTGAGTTTGCTGAAAATACTCATGGGTATTGCCTTTTACTAATCAGTAGCTTTTTTTCTAAAGCGGTTATATCCTGACTATAAGCAGTGTGGCCGCACGTGCCAAGTCGTTTTTACTCTGTGTCTAGTGTGTAACAGGGAGTCATGGTGGAACCATCCTCGACAAGCCGCCGCGTCGCCGTGATCGGCGCGGGTATTTCAGGCATCGCCAGCGCGTGGTTGTTGGCAGCCAAACATTCCGTCACCGTGTATGAGGCCGGTGACTATGCCGGCGGGCATACCAATACGGTCGACGTGTCGGTGAATGGCCGGCAATTCGCGGTGGATACGGGTTTTCTGGTCTTTAATGAACGTACTTATCCCAATTTGATCGCGCTGTTCAAGGAACTGGGCGTGCCGTCGTGCTCCACCGACATGTCATTCGGTGTGTCAATCGATGGAGGACAGGACGAGTGGGCGGGAACCAATCTGGACAGTGTGTTTGCTCAGCGCAGCAAACTGCTGTCTCCCGCCTTTTACGGCATGTTGCGCGATATTCTGCGCTTCAATTCCGCCGCCCCGACCTATTTGGCTCAGGTGGCCGGACAGGGGATCACGCTGGGCGAACTGCTTAAACAGCATGGCTACGGCGCACGCTTCAGGGATCGCTATCTGGT
This sequence comes from Pseudogulbenkiania sp., assembly GCA_018260425.1. GTDB lineage: Bacteria > Pseudomonadota > Gammaproteobacteria > Burkholderiales > Chromobacteriaceae > Paludibacterium. The sequence goes on from JAGLBD010000001.1 coordinate 158,782, forward strand.
GCCCATGGCGGCGGCGATCTGGTCCAGCCCCTGCAATGACATTCTGGCGTTTCCGGCGGAGACCTTCCTGCGTTTCTGCATGAATCACGGTTTGCTGCAGGTCAGCAACCGGCCGCGCTGGTTCACGGTGCCGGGCGGGGCTCGCCAGTATGTTGAACTCATGCTCAAGCGTATTGCCGATGTCCGCTTGTCCTCGCCGGTGCAGCAGGTGCGGCGTCAGGGCAATCAGGTGATCATTCGTAGCCGCCATGGTGAAGAGACCTTCGATAGCGTGATTTTTGCCACGCATGCACCGCAAACACTCGACATGCTGGTGGATGCCAGCGCCGAGGAGCGTGAGGTATTGAGTGCGGTACGCTACCAGCCCAACACCGCGGTTTTGCACAGTGATGCGAGCTTGCTGCCTCGCCGCGAAAAAGTGTGGTCGGCCTGGAATTTCCTGGCCAGCCGCCATTCGCCCTCCGATCAAGCCGTGTGTGTCAGCTATCTGATCAACAAGCTGCAACCGTTGCCGGTTAGCACGCCGGTCATCGTCACGCTGAATCCGGTTCATGCTGTGGACCCGGCATTGGAGTACGCGCGTTTTGAGTATGAACATCCCTTGTTCGACGAAGCGGCCATGAAGGCACAGCAGCGTTTGCCCTCCTTGCAGGGACAGCGCGGCTGCTGGTTTGCCGGTGCCTGGACCGGTTACGGCTTTCATGAGGATGGCCTGAAATCGGCGCTGCGGGTTGCGGCGGACTTTGTTCCCCTGCCCGAGTGGGCGAGGCTTTGACCATGCATGATGCCTATCTTGTCCACGCCATGGTGATGCATAAACGGCTACGTCCGACCGTGCATCGCTTCCGCTATCCGGTGTTTGCCATCCGGGTTCGGCTGTCGGCGCTGGAACGATTGAATGGTTTTTTTCTGGGGGTGAATCGCTGGCGGCCATTGTCACTCAGAACCCGCGACTATGGCCCGCGTGACGGTTCTCCCTTATTGCCGTGGATTCGTCGCCAGTTGGCGGACATCGGCCTGTGCGATCAAGGTGAAGTCTGGCTGCAAACCTTTCCGCGTGTGTTCGGCTATGCGTTCAATCCGGTCAGTTTCTGGTATTGCCATGACACGGCGGGGCAGTTGATTGCCGTGCTGGCCGACGTGAACAATACCTTTGGTGATTATCACGGCTATCTGTTGAGCAAACGCGACGGAACGCCGATACGATCCGGTGAAACGCTGGTGTGTCGCAAGATCCTGCACGTCTCGCCCTTTTGCAAGGTGGAGGGGCTCTACCGCTTCCGGCTGGCTGAAAAGCCCGATCGGATGCTGATGCGGATCGACTATCACGACGACGCCGGAGAGCTGATCAATACCAGTCTTTCGGGGGAGCTGCAGCCGTTGACCTCTGCTCGTGCCCTGCTTGCCATCCTGCGCCAACCGTTACTGACGGTAGGGATAGTCTGGCGCATTGTGTGGCAAGCCTTTCGCCTGTGGCGAAAACATGTGCCGTTTCTCGGTAAATTCCCTCCCCCTGCAACCCCCTTGAGTCATGGACAGGAAGGCTCATCATGACGGTTATTCATACACTGCAGACCTTGCCGGAGCCGTTGCCCGCCATGGCGCGTTTTCTGCTGGGGCAACTGGAAAAGCTCGATTCCGGCAGCTTGCGCCTGATTACCCCGGCAGGGCATGCCTTGTGGTTCGGCCGGGCTGGCGAGTCACCGCAGGCTGAATTGCGGGTGAAGGATTGGGCCGGTTGCCGAAAACTGCTGGTCGCAGGGGATATCGGTTTTGCCGAAGCCTATCGTGACGGTCTGCTGGATAGTCCCGACCTGACGGCCTTGATGCGCCTGGCCCTGAAAAACGAGGCGACATTGAGTCCGGCCCTGGCGGGGAGTCTGCTCGCTCGCTGTTGGTATCGGCTCAAGCATTACTTGCGTCGCAACAGCCGCAAGGGCAGTCAGCGCAATATCCATGCGCATTATGATTTGGGCAACGACTTTTACCGCCTCTGGCTGGACAGCAGCTGGACCTATTCCAGCGCCTGGTTTGATGGCAATAACACCTTGCCGCTAGCGTCCGCTCAGGCGGCCAAATACCAGCGCATCTGCGACATGCTGGAGCTAAAGCCGGGTATGCGGGTGTTGGAGATCGGTTGCGGCTGGGGCGGGTTTGCCGAGTTTGCCGCCCGACAGGGCATTTCCGTCCATGGCATCACCATTTCCCATGCCCAGCTCGAATTGGCCCGACAACGTGTGGCCGGTCAGCCGCTGGTCGAACTGGAGTGGCGTGATTACCGTGATCTGACCGGGCAATACGACGCCATTGTCTCCATTGAAATGTTTGAAGCGGTGGGCGAGAGCTACTGGAACAGCTATTTCGATACCGTCAGACAGCGGCTGCGCCCTGGCGGCAAGGCCTTGATCCAGACCATCACCATCGATGAGTCGCGTTTCGAGCGCTATCGCAGCAGCAGCGATTTCATTCAGGAGTTCATTTTTCCGGGGGGGATGTTGCCCAGTCCGACGGTGTTCGAGGCAAGGGCCCGTCAGGCGGGTCTGGTGCTGCAAAACCGGCTGGACTTTGGTCGCGACTATGCCGAGACCTTGCGGCGGTGGCGTCATGCCTTTGAGTCGGCACTGGATGAGGTCCGCCAGCAAGGCTTCGACGAGGCCTTTATCCGCATCTGGCGCACCTACCTGTGTTACTGCGAAGCCGGCTTTGACGAAGCCACCATCGGCGTTTCGCAGTTCCTGTTGCAGGAACACCCTGCATGAGCGCGGGGCGACTGCTCCGGGGACTGGCCGTGTGCCTGACTCTCGCGGCCTGCTCCTCCCCGTCGGTGGAGAACTACCGGAATAGCACGCCAACGCTGGACCTCTACCACTTCTTCGGTGGCCGGAGTCAGGCCTGGGGGATGTTTCGCGATCGCAACGGCACCGTGGTGAAACGCTTTACCGTCGCCATGGAAGGCCGGCGCGAGGGTGACAGCCTGATTCTGGATGAACGGTTTCAGTATGCCGACGGCAGTCGCCAACAACGCGTCTGGCGCTTGCAGCCGCAGGGAAATGGCCAATGGCTCGGTACGGCGGCCGATGTGGTCGGGACGGCGCACGGGGAGGTCGCGGGGAATGCCTTGCACTGGCGTTATCAGTTGCAACTGCCGGTCGACGGTCAGCTCTACACGGTGGACTTCGATGACTGGATGTATCTGGTCGACGAACGTTCCATGCTCAACAGCGCCCGCATGAGCAAGTTTGGCTTCACGCTGGGTGAAGTCAGCCTGTTCTTCCGCAAGGAGTAAGCCATGCTGTTCTCTCCGCTCAATCCGCCTGTTCGCCGCTGGCACACTCAACGGGTGTGGATTATCGGCGCCTCCAGTGGCATCGGGGCCGCGCTGGCACAGCGTCTGCTGGCCTGCGGCGCAGAGGTCGTGCTGTCTGCCCGTTACCCGTCATCGTTGACGAAGGTGGCCGATGGCCACCCCAAGGCGATGGTGCTGCCCATGGATGCGTGCGACCCCGCGGCCTGGCAGAGCAGCTGGGCGACACTGCTTGAGCGTGAGTGCCTGCCCGATCTGGTGATCGTGTGTGCCGCAGACTACCGTCCCGAGCACTGTTGGGATGTGCGGGCGGACACCGTCCGGCATACCTTGGCCACCAATCTGGCCAGTGTCTATTTTGGTCTGGAAACCATCCTGCCGGCGATGATGGCACGCCGCTCCGGCGGTATTGCACTGGTGGCGAGCGTGGCGGGTTATATCGGTTTGCCGGGGGCCTGTGTCTATGGCCCGGGCAAGGCCGCCTTGATCAATCTGGCCGAATTGCTATACGCCGAACTGCGGCAACACGGCATTGCCGTGTACCTGATCAACCCCGGTTTCGTTGCCACGCGGCTGACGGCGAAGAACCGCTTTGCCATGCCGGCACTACTGACCCCCGAGCAGGCCGCAGGGCATATCGTGGGCGGACTGGAGCGTGGCCGGTTCGAGATTCATTTTCCTTACAGGTTTACCACATGGATAAAAGTGTTGAGACTGATGCCGTACCGGCTGAGACTGCCGCTATTGCAGCGACTGGCGCGTCCCTGAGGGCCCGACTCGCGGCATTGGCGGACTGGTATGCCGGTCTGACACCGGAAACCCTGTCCCGGCTCGATGAGTTCTATCATGCCTCGGCGCGGTTCAAGGACCCGTTCAATACCGTGAATAGCCGGGAGGGCATACGGCAAATCTTCGAGCATATGTTCGCCAAACTCGATCAGCCCACCTTCGTGGTGCAGGAACAATTGCTGGATGGTCGACAGGCTTTTCTGGTCTGGCAGTTTCAGTTCAGTCTGCGCGGCCGGCGCTATAGCCTGCAGGGGGGGAGCCATTTGCGCTTCGATGAACTCGGATACGTGACCGAGCATCGTGATTATTGGGATTCTGCCGAAGAGCTGCTGCACAAACTGCCGTTGATTGGCCCGCCATTGCGAGCCGTGCGCCGCTTGCTGTCGGTGCGCGACGATGCACGTCACTCATGATATTCACAACGCCGATCGCATTGGGCTGAAGAGTCAGCTCGACAGTGGGGTTGGCATAACACGACACCTTCAATGACAACAGTAAAATCAATCGCCGTCATCGGTGCCGGTCTGGCCGGTTTGGCATGTGCAAAACAACTGCAGGCCGCCGGTCTGTCTGTGACGGTATTCGAAAAAAGCCGTGGTACGGGTGGTCGCTTGTGCACGCGGCGCGGCGCGGACTGGCAAGCCGATCATGGCGCGCAATATTTTACGGCCCGCACTCTGGCGTTTCGTGAGCAGGTCGATGTCTGGCTGGCGGCGGGAGTGGTGGCACGCTGGTCACCCGAGATCACGGTGTTTGGCGCGGTGCGGTCCAACACGCAAGAGACGCCTGCCCGGTATGTCGGTGTGCCCGGCATGTCGGCACCGGCCAAGGCGCTGGCGGACGGGCTGCTTATCCACAACGGCTATACCGTCAAACAGCTGGAGCAGGATGCGGCAGGCTGGCGGATTGCGACCGTCGAGCATGGCTGGCTGGACGAACGCTATTCCGGGCTCATTGTCGCGGTGCCGGCCCCGCAGGCTACGCCATTGCTGGCGACCATCAGCCCGACGCTCGCCGGGGTGGCGGCGCGAACCCGCATGACCCCCAGCTGGACGCTGCTGGCACAGTTCGATGACCGCGTCGCGTTGCCCTTCGATGCGGCCTTCGTCAATGAAGGCCCGTTACGCTGGCTGGCGAGAAACAGCAGCAAACCGGCGCGTCAGGGGCAGGAAAGCTGGGTGATCCAGGCCACGGCGACGTGGAGCGAGGCGCATCTGGAGGATACACCGGACGACGTTGCCCGCGACCTGCTTGAGGCGTTCCGGGCGTTAGGCGGCCCCGAGCCTCTCGCCGTCAGCATGCATCGCTGGCGTTACGCCGACTGCCAAGCGGAGACCTTCGGCAGCGTCTGGGATAGCGGCTTGAAGGTGGGCTTGTGCGGTGACTGGCTGCATGGCGGCAAGGTCGAGGGGGCCTGGCTCAGCGGGCGGCATCTTGCCGCCACGCTGCTGGAGAGCCTGGGAGACTAAGTACGGCAGAGGGCCGGCCAGAGTGCATGAAAATGATGAACCGGGCCGATGCCGTGTCCGATGTTCAGTTCGTCGGCATGGCGTAGTGCTTCGGTCAGCCAGTCTTTGGCCGCCTGGATTGTCGCGACCCAGTCGTCGTGGCGCGGATACAGTGCCGCCAGTGCCGCCGACAGGGTGCAACCGGTGCCGTGGGTGTTGCGGGTCGCGAGCCGCCCGGCCCGGAATGCATGGACGCCCTGTGGCGTGACCAGCCAGTCGGTAGCGTCGGCATCATCGCGATGCCCCCCCTTCATCAGTACCCGCTGGCAACCGGCCTGTAGCAGAGCCTGACCTTGCCAAACCATCTCCTCGTCGGTACGGGCGACAGCGCAGTTCAGCAAGGCGGCCGCTTCCGGCAGATTGGGCGTGACCAGCGACGCCAGCGGCAACAGCCGGGTCCGGAGTGCGGCGATGGCCTCTTGCTGCAACAGTGCCTGTCCGCCTTTGGCGATCATCACCGGATCCAGCACGATGCAGGGCAATGTCCGTTGCTGCAAACCATCGGCCACCGCGGCGATCACATCGGCGTCGGCCAGCATGCCGATCTTTACGGCGTCGATGCGGATATCGTCCAGCACCGCCGAGAGTTGCGCTGCGATGAAGTCCGCCGGTATCGCATGAATACCGTGTACGCCGAGGGTATTCTGGGCCGTCAGGGCGGTGATGACGCTGCAGCCATAGGCACCCAGCGCGCTAAAGGTTTTAAGGTCGGCCTGGATGCCGGCGCCGCCACCGCTGTCCGAGCCGGCTATCGTCAAGGTGTGGGGAATCATTGAGAGCGTCCTGTCGCGATCGCATCACGAAAAAGTCTGCACTGGGTGTCCGGGTGGGCTGACTGGCAAATGGCCGACACAACGGCAATGCCGTCGGCGCCGGCGCGAATGACATCACGGGTGGTGTCGGGGGTGATGCCGCCGATGGCGACGACCGGCAACGGCTTGCTCTGCATGAGTGCCGCGAAGCTGTCCAGACCGATGGCCGGATCGGCATCCGGTTTGGTGGCGGTGGCAAAGACCGGGCCGACACCCAGGTAGTTCGCGCCTTGCCCGGAACTGTCGGCCAGTTGCTGCCGGTTGGACACCGACAGACCAATGATCGCTTCGTTGCCAAGCCATTCGCGTGCCAGCGCTACCGGCAAGTCGCTCTGGCCGAGATGCACGCCGTCGGCATGGCAGGCCATGGCCACGTCCAGATGGTCATTGATGATCAAGGGCACTGTGGCGTGGCGGCATATCGGCAATACACGTTCGGCCAGCGTCAGTAGCTTGCGTTTCTTCCAGGCGGGGGCACGAAGCTGCAGACAGGTCACGCCGGAGGCGATGGCCACGGTGGCGAGATGGACTGCCGGGTCGACTCCACCGGCCATGTCCGGGTCCAGTACCAGGTACAGCGAGAGATCCAGTAGTTTCACAGGCCGTCCTCAAGCGTGGCGGCATCCATGGCAAACAGGCCGTCAAGAAACAAGGGAACAAAGCTGCCGGGGCCATTCGCCTGTCGTGCCGCATTCTTGCCCGCAACGGCCATGACGGCGCAGGCGCTGGCCACGGCATCGAGAGGGGCGCCACCGGTCGCGAGAAAGGCCGCCACGACCGTGGACAAGGCGCAACCGGTTCCGGTAACCCGTGTCATCAGCGGGTCGCCGCTGTGAATGGCGATGACTCTATCGCCATCGCAGATGTAGTCCGTCGCTCCGGTTACGGCGACAATGGCCCCGGTGCGGCTGGCCAGCCGCTGTGCCGCATCCAGTGCTTCCTCGCTGCCATTCAGACTATCCACCCCACGTCCCTGGCTGGCCGTGCCGGCCAATGCCATGATTTCGGCGGCATTGCCACGAATGGCGGCCGGGCGCAGCGCCAGCAGTTCTTCGCATAATGTGGTCCGGTAGCCCAGTGCTCCGGCAGCGACCGGGTCGAGAACCCAAGGCACCGCGTGGTCGCGGGCAGTGAGGGCGGCGAGTCGCATGGCGTCGGCCTGGGGGGCGGTCAGGGTGCCGACATTCAGTGAGACCGCCTGGGCGATCCGGGCAAATTCGGCCACTTCCTCGACGGCCGTAATCATGGCCGGGGCGGCACCCAGAGCCAACAACACATTGGCGGTGAAACCGGTGACGACATCGTTGGTGATGATATGCACCAGCGGAGCGCGTTCGCGCAGGCGGGTCAGATGATGAATGGCGCGGTGCGCCGGCAGAGCGTGTGGCATGGTTTCTCCCGTGAGCAACAGGCAGGGAGGACGGCATGCAGGCATTCCGTCGTGAACTCCCTACGCTGGCATGATCCAGATCAGGTGCAACGGGTATGTCTCAGCCGCCAGTGCGGCACCCCGGTCACGTTGATGGCATTGTGTCTCGCACCACTGCACTCGTCAATTGTCGTGCTGTCCGGCGACTTGCGTTAGAGTGAACTCTAACGTTTACCCTGTGTGTCGACCATGCTAACCATTCAACAGATGGCACGTGAGACCGGACTGTCGGTTCATACGCTGCGTTATTACGAGAAAATCGGCCTGATTGATCCGGTTCCGCGCGGACCGGGCGGGCAGCGCCGTTATCGCGACAGTGACCAGCGCTGGATTGCGTTTTTGTTGCGCTTGCGGGATACCGGCATGTCGGTGGCCGACATGCAGCGTTATGCCGACTGGCGACGACAGGGACAGGTCGCGGCAAGCCTGATGGCACGGCGCGAGCTGCTCGAGTCGCACAGAGAGGCACTGCTGGAGCATATGCGGATCTTGACCGGAACCCTCGCGGTGCTGGACGACAAGATTGCCGTGTATCGGGAATGGGAAGCAGCGGCAGGTAATCCGAATCATGACGACAGGAGTCAAGCATGTCCCGCATCCCCCACGCAGTCCCAGCCCCCGCTTCACGTTACGAACGAGGCCTTGCCCGACTGAACGAAGTCGATGGCACGGCTGGGGTCAATGTCATCAACGCCTTGCAGGGACTGGCTCCCGATCTGGCACGCTACATCATCGAGTTCGGCTTTGGCGATGTGTACGACCGGCCCGGCCTGAGTTTGCCGGAGCGGGAATTGGTCACGCTGGGGGCTCTGGCGGCGCTGGGGCATGCCTCGCCCCAGTTGAAGGTTCATGTTCATGCGGCGCTCAACGTCGGCTTGACGCGTGAGGCCGTTGTCGAAGCCCTGATTCAGGTTTCGCTGTATGCCGGGTTTCCTGCCGCATTGAATGCCTTGTTTGCCGCCCGGGAGGTGTTTGATGCGCAGGAAGTACTGACCGATTCTTCTGCCCCGCTGGCGATTGCCCGGTGCTTTGTCGCCGGCCTCGCTCAAGGACGGTTTGCCAGGGAGTTGCTGGGCGAGGTTCCCGAGTGGTACGTGCCGGGCCGCTCCGAGCCGCTGCAGGATGCGATGGCGGTGTGGACGGCATTGCAGGCGGCCGCTGGTGGACGGGAGTGGCACGCGTTGCAGTATGTCGACACGGGCTCGGCGGTCTGGGTTCAGGGGGAGTGGCATGAGGCGGCCGCGCCGGGAATCCTGTTCATGATGACGCTGGATATCCGGCACGGAAAAATCTGCCGGGGGCGGCTGTATGTCGGTCAATGACTTGTCAGCCTGCCGTGATATTAGGACAATTTGCCGCCATTACCCATCAGGAGCAAGCAATGTTTGAAGAGTTGATCGTGGAAGATCTGGTGGCCGGCGACGGTAAGATCGTCGTCAAAGGGGCGTTGATCACCGCCCACTACACCGGCTGGCTGGCCGATGGAACCCGTTTCGAGTCGTCCCATGATCGTGGCAAGCCGTTTCAGTGCGTGATTGGCACCGGGCGGGTCATCAAAGGCTGGGATCAGGGGCTGATGGGCATGCAGGTGGGCGGGAAACGCCGCTTGAGCGTTCCAGCCCGTCTGGCGTACGGCGAGCGTGCTATCGGTGACCGTATCAAACCGAACTCCGACCTGGTTTTCGAGATCGAATTGCTGGAGGTGTTGACCCGGGACGATTGACCGGGCGGGTCAGCGCGCCTGAATGACCAGCAAGGACACATCATCCTGTGCCGTCAGCCCATGGCGATGCTGACTCAATGCTTCCAGAATGCTGTCACCGATGCGGTCTGGCCAGCCGCGCCGGACCCCTCTTACCACGCCTTCGATGCCGAACATGACCCCTTCATCGTTCAGGGCCTCGGTGATGCCGTCCGAGCTGACCACCAACACATTACCCGGTTCCCAGCTACGCAGGTGCAAGGCGTTGTCGAACTGCTCTTCGGCCAGAATGCCCAGCGGCAAGTGATTGGAGGACAGGGCTTCGACGAATTCACCAGCAGCGTTGAAAATCAGCAGGCAAGGAATGCCGCCATTCCAGATCGACAGAATGCCGGTGGCGTGATCGATGGAGATCAGTGCCGCGGCGACAAAGCGTCCGGTCGGCAGCAGGTAGTTCAGTTTCTTGTTGATGCCGGCGGCCAGCAAGCTGGTGGAGAGATATTGCTTGACCAGATCATGAAAACTATCGATGGCAGGGAGGGCGCTGATGGCAGCCGTCAGCCCGTGTCCGGTGCAGTCGGCCAGCATGAAATGCTCGATGCCGGAGGGAGACTCGCTGCGGCAGATCAGATCGCCGTTAAAGTTTTCAGCGGGACTCAGGTGATGCCAGATATGCGGCAATTGAATCAAGGAGCGTTGACTGAGGCGCTGGATGAGTTCCAGTGCCAGGGCTTGTTCGATTTCGTTGGCTTCGTAGTATTTGGCCAAGCGCACGGCATCCAGGGCAATTTGGCGCTGCATGTCGGCAATACGCAGGAAAACGGCAATTTTGGCGGTCAGTAAATCATAGTTGACCGGTTTGCCGAGGTAATCATCTCCCCCGGCAATCAGCCCGTTCAGTTGATGCTCATCCTCGGTATGGCTGGTCAGAAAAATGATGGGAACCCAATGATCGCCAAACCGTTCACGCAACTGGCGCGTGGTGTCCAGACCATCCAGGCCCGGCATTTCCACATCCATCAGAATCAGGTCGGGTTTATGCTGCCGGCAATAATCGAGCGCGGCATGGCCATTGGGGACCTCATGGCACCGGAAACCGGCCCTGTCGATGACCTGAGCGATCAGCCGACGGGTGATCTCGCAATCTTCAACCAGCAGAATGATAGGGGAGTTCATGGCTGTTGCGCCGAGTCCTGAGAGTGTCTTCATTGGAGAACATTACTTGGTCATTATCGCTGGATGTCTCGGGATTTCAAGCTTGCGCTGGATGCGCTTAACACGAGGCGGTGTCAACACCGTTTAATGAAACATCGCTAAAGTCGAGTCGGGTTAGCGAGTCTGCGGAACATTTTCATGACGATTGGCGTGAAAGTGGCCCGGCGTCTCGTCGTTATCAATGTCAAAAATGTCTTGTTGGTGGTTTGGGTTCGCTAACTCGTCACACATTCGGTCGGTTTCATCCCTTGGATGGCCGATCCTTTCTTTCTCTGGCCGGGGTATTTTCATCGGGCGGCCAGCCCTGCATACTGCCATGATGAATATCACCGTCCTGTTTCCCACGGCAACCGAAGCGAGCCTGTTCCGGCATGACTCGGTACGTACCGTCATCTCCGGGGTGGGTTTGAGTGCCACGGCCTACGCCACGTTAAAAACAATTCGCGATCACCGTCCGGACTGGCTGATTCTGGCCGGCGTGGCGGGTGTCTACCCCCATGCCCCGCTGCAGATCGGCGATGTGGTGCTGGTCGAGTCGGAAGTCGAAGGCGATCTGGGCTTCTTTACGCCATCAGGCTTTACCCATCTTGCCCATTTGCCGATTGATATGGAGTTCGAGCGCCGTCATACGCTGGAATGCCCCTATCTTGACGGAATGGAGACCTTTCGCCGGGGGCGGAGTCTGTCGCTCAATGCCGCCATGTCTCCCTACGTCGATACCTCCACGGTGGATATCGAAAACATGGAAGGGGCGGCGTTCTTTCACGTCTGTCGCGAAGAACAGCAGCGTTTTCTCGAGCTGCGCGCCATTTCGAACGTGGTGCGCCCCGGCGACGATGACTGGGATTTACCCGGATCGGTCCAGGCGATGACCACGCAGCTGAATGTGTTGGTCGAGCGCCTGTTACACGGTTAGCGGGGTAGCCCGGTGAAGTCGGGGAGTGACGGGCGCGGCAAGTCTTCGCCGAAGTAACTGCGGCGCAGTGCCACCAGCTTGCCGTTGGCTGCCAGGGTGGCCAGTGCCTGCTGGAGTTTCTTCACCTTTTGCGTCTGGGTGGCGCGATTGATGGCAAACCAATACTGCTTGCCGCTGTCCAGCGTCGCCACCGGTTGCACCGTCGTGCGTGGCCAGCCCAGCTTTTGCAAATGCCACAGCATCGCCACATCCAGCATACTGACCAGATCGGTGCGTTCCATGGCTAGTTTGAGCAAATTGTTCCGGTCAGAATGGCTGATGTCCAGATTGCCTTGGGGTTTTAGCCCCAGAGCCTGTAATTGCCGTGCCGAGGCCGACTCGAACAGGGTGCTGACCCGGTAGTTGGCCAATTGGTCCGGCGTGCGGATGCGCAATGCGGGATGGCTTGCCAACTGGTAGAGGTAAATGTGGCGGGGCAGGATCGGGCCGACCCAGAGAAACTGCGCATCACGTTCGGGGCTACGGACGGTACTGAATAAAACGGTATCCGGTGTTTGCTGGACGAGGGCGTAGGCACGTGCCCAGGGCAGCACGCGTTGGCGGATGGTCAGGCCGGCTTCTTTGGCCATCAGGTCGAGCAGTTCCCCGGAAAACCCGCTGACTTTCTCCCCGTCAGGGATACTCAGGGGGGGCAGGTCTTCGGTATAGGCCACCAGATCCACCCCGGCCATCGCGTGCAAGGATAAGGAGGCCAGCACGAGTGTGCAAACAAGGCGGGCTATCCGGTAGCCGGTCTGAAAGAGGCAAGGGTTCATGCCCGTTATTCTAGAACAGCTTCATTGCACGCGGATGATGTGATGTGGCGAGCGTCCTTGAGTTCTTTGCCGGAAACCACAACACTGAATCGAGTGATTGATGATGGTTAATTCTCAGGAAACTTCATGGCGCATTCGATGATTCTGGCGGAGCTGATCGGTTCTCTCTCCTATGCTCTGGATTTGACCGAAGGTCAGCCTGAGGGCCACTGCGTGCGCAGCTGTTGGATCGGCTTGTCTCTGGCACGTCATCTGGCGCTGGATGAACAGACCCAACGGGATATCTATTACGCCATCCTCCTCAAGGACCTTGGCTGCAGCAGCAATGCCGCCAGGATCAGCGAGCTGTATCTGGCCGATGACCGGCTGTTCAAGCATGATTTCAAGTTGGTGGGCGAAGGCACGGCGTCGACGCTGGGATTTTTGTTTTCTCATATTGGTAGAGGCAGCTCGCTCAAGCGCCGGGCCGAGTCGTTGTGGACTATCCTCCGCCACGGCAAGGAGATTACCGATCAGCTGATTGAAACGCGCTGCTATCGCGGTGCGGATATTGCTCGCCAATTGCGTTTCAATGAGACGGTTGCCTGTGGCATTCAGTCACTGGACGAGCATTGGGATGGGTCTGGTCGCCCTCTGGGTGTGCAGGGCGAGGCCATTCCGTTGGCGTCGCGTTTTGCCCTGCTAGCCCAGCTGGTCGACGTCTTTCATGTGGCCGGCGGGCGGGAGGTGGCATGCGCCGAGATCGCGCGGCGGGCAGGAAGTTGGCTGGATCCCCGTCTGGTGAACGCTTTTACCGAACTGGCCCGTGACGAGGCGTTTTGGGCGACGTTGGAGTCTAACGAGGTGGATGCGGTGGTGTTTGCCTGCGAGCCGGGTAAACAGGGCATTGCCGTCGATGACGACTATCTGGACGCAATTGCCGAAGGGTTCGGACAGGTCATCGATTCAAAAAGTCCGTTTACGGGCGGTCATAGTCAGCGGGTGGCCCTGTATGCCGATAAAATTGCCGAACGATTGGGGGTTGTGCCGGAACGCCGTCGCTGGTTGAAGCGTGGCGCCTTGCTCCACGATGTTGGCAAGCTCGGGGTCAGCAACAGAATTCTCGATAAACCCGGCCGCTTGACGGAGGAGGAATGGGTGGCCGTGAAACGGCATGCTGCCTACACCGAAGAGATTCTCGGCAGGATTCCGCTGTTCAGCGAGTTGGCTCATGTTGCCGGCGCCCACCATGAACGGCTGGATGGCGGGGGCTATCCGCGCGGTCTGCACGCCGGGCAAATTGCGCTGGAAACCCGCATTATCACCACGGCCGACATTTTTGATGCTATCAGCGCCGAACGTCCCTATCATCCGGCCAATTCCATTGAACAGACGTTGGACATCATGCGCCAGCATCTGGGCAGCGCGATTGACGCGACCTGTTTCAGCGCGCTTGAGGCGGTGTTGGCCAGCGAAGCCTCACCCACTTGGGAGCCGTCAACGCTTCAGACCGTTAGTTGAACAGTCGCAGGCTGAAGGGGTAGCGAAACCGTTCGCCGTTGGCGCATTTCACGGTGCCGACAATACACAGGATGAAATACGCCATCCCCAGTAGCCACCACACCAGACCGAACAGAAAGAATCCCAGCCCCAGGGTCAGGATGGAAAATATCACCCCGCCGATTCCGACGCCGATGCCGATGAGCACGGCCGAGACCTGAAAATTGAGCGCTTCGCGAATCTGGTCTGCGGCGAACGCATCGTCGTCGCGGTCTTGCACCAGTTTGATGATCAGTGCACCTAACACCGGGACAAAAATGCCCAACACATGCGCGATGATGGCCAGTGCCATGGCATTGCCCTGCTGCCGTGGCGGTGGCTCCCGGTACAGATTGTCGGTATGAAGCGCTTTGCCGCAACGTTGGCAAAAACGATCCGAGGCGTGTGTGTCATTGCCGCAATCGGGACAGAACATGCTGGGTTCCCCCTTGTCTGAAGACCGGACTCGCTGGTGGAGCCAGTGGTTTATCTGAATGGCATTACCTGCTGGGTGCTGAATTGTCCTGATGCGTTAGTGCATGCCGTCTTGCCAGATGCACGGCGCCATCGACACTCAGGTCGACGAGCGCCGCATCTTCCAGCCCGGTGATATTGGCTCTGGACAAGACCCGATGAACCGGGGGTTTCAGACGGGCAAAGTACACGATTTTTCCCCGGCTGCCCAGATAAGTGGTGAGTTCGGCCAGACTCTCCAGCACCGAGGCATCCAGATCCGGCGTTTCCTCCAGACTGATCAGCACGACCCGGGCATCGCTGTGGTCACTGGCGTCCCGGATCAAGCTGGCGGTACGGTCGGCGTTGGCGAAGTACAGCGGTTGGTCTGGACGGATCACCAGAATATCAGGGTCGAGGCGGGCCTCCGGGAATTCACTGCAACTGACGTAGTCATGGCCATGATTCAAGCGACCGAGCCGGGAGATCGAGGCGCGGGACAGATCGCGCAAGGTGCGCACGAAGCTGATGCCGACCGCCAGCAACAAGCCGTCCAATACACCGAACAGCAGGGCACCGAACGCTGCAGACAGGGCGAGGGTTCTGCCGCGCCGCAAGGTGAAGTAATGCAGGATGGGCTGCGGGTTCAGGTTATGGCTCAAGGCGTGAATGACGATGGCGGCCAGTATCGGTTGCGGTGTGAAGGACAAGAAGGGCAGCAAGGTGAAACAGATGGCGATCACCAGGCCCAACGCGATCAGCCCGGCCAGACGGCTTTGGGCGCCGAAGGATTCGTTGGCGGCGGTGGCTGAATAGCCGGCACCCACCGGCGTGCCCTGAAACAGCCCGGAAAACAAGTTGGCGCAACCCAGTGCCCACAGGTCCCGGTTGGGGTCGAGGCGATCGCCATGGCGTAGTGCCGAGGAGCGAATCGAGGCAAAGGACTCCGCCGAGGCCATCAACATGATGGCCAGTGCCAGTTCACCGAGACGTTGCCATTGGAGCTGGGTCAGGTCCGGCAGGGAAGGGGTATTCAACGACAGGGTGATCGGTCCAACTAGCGTAATGCCGTAACCCTGCGACGGCATGGCATAGCCGGCGGCAACCCCCAGACAGATTACCAGTAGCGAGGCCGGCAAGCGTCCGACTCGCGACAGTCCGAACAACAAGGCCAGCGCAAGGCATCCCATCACTAGCGAAGGGAGGTGCCAGTGCGGAGCTTGGGTCAGCACCTGCATCAGCGTGAACAAGGGTTGTCCGCCATGCAGGGACAGGCCGACCAGATGGGGAAGTTGTTTGATGGTGACGACCAGCGCCAGTCCCAGTGAAAAGCCCCGTAGCACTGGACGGGCGATAAAGTCGGCAATGCGGCCTAGTTGCAGGGCGGCGGCACCCAGAAAAAACATGCCGGTCAGGATGACCAGTCCGGATGCCAGTAACAGTTGCTGGGCAGCATCGCCCGGGGCAATGGCGGCTGTCGCACTGGCCAGCACGGCAGCGGTCGAGGAGGTCGAGGCCACAATGGCAAAGCGGCTGCGACCGATCACGCCATAGCAGAACAAACCGATGCACAGCGCAATAATCCCGGACTGGGGTGGCAGGCCGGCGATGCCGGAGTAGGCGACCGCTTCCGGGATCAATAAGCCTGCCAGTGCGAGACCGGCCAGACTATCTTTCTGCCATAGGGTAACCGAGCGATATGGTGAATATTTCATGACATTACTATACCCTCGTCATGGCGTGTGTGCCTCACCCCGTTGTTTGACCTGCTGATGCTCTCTTTGTAAACGTTGGCGGGTGTCGTTCGTGATCCCGAGGTGGCGGACGCAAAAAAAGCAGGGGGCCGTGAGGCACCCCTGCCTGGTGATGGACATGAGCGGTGTTCTTCAGGCCGCGACCTTGCTGTTCAGCATGGCAGCAAAAGCGTCCGGTTTACCCAGATAGCTGCTGATGTCGATACGCTGTAGCGTTCCGTCGATGTCAATGGCGAGGGTCGGAAAACCTTGACCGCCAATGCGTGTCAGCAAGGCGCGGCTGTCGCTGATATGGGCATCCGCCTGACCGTCACGCCCGAGCGCATCGAACGTGTCGGCAAACGCGCTGACCGGCAGGGCCAGTGTCTTGGCCAGATCGATCGCAACCTCACGGTCCGCGATACGACGGCCCTGTTGGTAGTGGGCGATCTGGATGGCGGCCAACATCTCGGCACCCTTGCCCGCCAGTGCCTCGGCGGCAAGAATCGCGGCGATGGGGGGCGTCGAGTCGAACCATGCCGTTTCATCGGTCAACAAGCCATTGAAGTAATCATCGCCGAACGTTTGACCACTCAATGCCGCGATGCGTTGATCATGCTCCATCACATAACGGCGCAGTGCGGCGGTGACCGGCTGGCGGTTGGCTCCGCTCATCATGCCGCCAGCGTGCAGTGTCAAGCCAATACCGGGCAGGCGGCGCGCCGCCGCGATCAGCGGGGCGACACCATAGCACCAGCCACACAGCGGGTCGTACACATAGTGCAGAGTGGCGCTTACCACGGCATTTCACCCTTCAGTACCTTGGCGCCCAGTTCCAGATCGCCCGCACCGCCCAGATTCGGGTAGCGTTGCTTCATGGCCTCGACCAGCGCCTTGCTGTCAGCGGCTTTCGGCAACTCTGCGTTGATGGCGTCGATATAGTCACGGGTGAAACGTACCGAGGTCAGATCCATTTTTGCGCCAGGCAGGAAATGGCCCGGAACCACTTTGACCGGTTTCAGCGCGCTGATGGCATCCAGAGTTTTCTTCCAGTTTTCACGGGACTCCGGCGTCTTGCTGTCGGCCATCCAGACATGCTGGTTACCCACGACGGCCACCCCGCCGGTGACGGTCTTGATTGAAGGAATCCACACGAAGCTCAACTCGGACTTGATGCCTTCGGTCCCCATGATTTTCAGCGACTGGCCATCGACCTTGAGGGTATCGCCATGGATTTCTTCCGGGACGATCAGCTTGCCCGGAGCGTCACTGCCGAGTTTCGGGCCCCAGAAAGCGATTTTCTGGTTCATGGTCGACTTGATGTGGGCCAACACCGGTGCGGTGGCAAGAACGCGGGCCTTCGGATAGGCCGCCT
This sequence comes from Pseudogulbenkiania sp., assembly GCA_018260425.1. Classification (GTDB taxonomy): domain Bacteria; phylum Pseudomonadota; class Gammaproteobacteria; order Burkholderiales; family Chromobacteriaceae; genus Paludibacterium. The sequence goes on from JAGLBD010000001.1 coordinate 176,351, forward strand.
TGATCACGTCCAGACCGAAGTAGTAATCCGGATCACCATGGCTGATATAGATGGTGGTCAGGGTCTTGCCGCTGTCGCGGATCATCTTGACCAGTGCTTCGGCATCCTTGCGGGCAAACTGGGCATCGATCAGGATGGCTTCGTGTTTGCCGGTCACCAGCGAGGACGATACCGGGAAAATGGCTTTTTCTGCCGGGTTGTAAACGGTCAGGGTCAACGGAGCGCCAGCGGCCTGGGCGACGTTCAGGGAAGTAGCGGCGATGGCAACAGCCAAAGTGGTTTTCAGTGCGGTGCGACGGTTCATGCGGGATCTCCTGGTAACGATTCAGAACATGACGCTCATCATAGTTGCGCAAAACGGTATGAAAAACCCCATAATTGTCCCATGTTTGTTGCGTAGATCGAGCGAATCATGGACCGTTTGAGAGCGATGCAGGTCTTTGTGGCCGTTGCCGAACAAGGCAGCCTGACCGCCGCCGCCGACCGGCTGGACATGTCGCGGGCGATGGTGACCCGCTATCTGGCCGAACTGGAAGACTGGGTCGGCGTGCGGCTATTACATCGTAGTACCCGCAAAGTGACGTTGACTAACTACGGTGCGGAAATGTTGCCCAAGTGCCGGCAAATGCTGTCGATCGGGGAGGAGTTGTCGGCCTTGGGGCAGGTTCCCGATGATGCGCCCCGTGGTGTCCTGCGCCTGACGGCCAGCATGTCGCTGGGGCAAAGCTGGCTGGCGCCGAAGATCGCCGAGTACCTGGACCGCTATCCCGGCGTCGCTGTGGATATGGTGTTGGTGGATCGTGCGGTCAATCTGGTGGAAGAACGTATCGATCTGGCGATACGCATTACCAATGATCTCGACCCCAACCTGATCGCCCGTCAGTTGGGCACCTGCCGTTCGGTGATCTGTGCTTCCCCGGACTATCTGGCCCGCCATGGCACTCCCCGCACGGCTCACGAGCTGGCCTTGCATAATTGCCTGACCTACTCCTATTTCGGCAAAAGCCTGTGGCGTTTCGATACCGCCGAGGGTCCTCAGGGTGTTCCGGTTTCCGGCACGCTGACGGCCAACGAGTCATCGGTGCTGCTGGCGGCGACGCTGGCAGGCGTCGGTATCAGCCAGCAACCTCGTTATGCCACCGAAACCTTGCTGGAAGAGGGGCGCATCGTCGAACTGCTGCCCGGTCACGAGCCGGCGACGCTGGGGGTCTACGGGGTATACGGCTCACGGCGCCATGTGTCGGCGCCGCTGCGTACGTTTCTGGATTTTCTGCTCGAGGCCTTTGCCGCCGACCCGTTGTGGCGGTGAGGCTGCCGGAAAGTCACGCCTTGGCCTGAGAGGCGCTGGCGTTGTTCATGCCGTAGGCTTGAACCAACTGCATCATGGTACGGACTTCCTGAAAGGTTTTGGCAGGATCGCTGGTGGCTGCCGTCGGGTTGACGCTGGCGGTGCTTGACCCATTGCTTGCCGTACCATTCTGGTTTTGTGCCTCGGAGGTGTTGGCGGCGGTATTCAAGGCGTTGATCAGCATGGCCAGCGGGTCGGCTGGCTGCCGGGTGCCTGCGGTGCCGGTAAGTTCGTTACTCTCGTTGCTTGCCTCGGCCTGATGATGATGGTGTCCGTGGCGGGCGCGATGACTCTGGATGGCTTGCTCCATCTGGCTGGCCAGTTGTTGCATGCCTTGGGACATTTCCGTTTGGGTCAGTTGGCCGTCGCCATTGCTGTCCAGCGCCTGAAACAGATTACCGGCATCGGTGCTGGATTGGGTGCTGCCAACACCCAGATTCTGCAGGGCGGTGGCGAAGTCATTCTGACTCAAATAGCCTTGATTGCCGGTGTCGAGCCTTGAAAACACGGCACTGGCAAGTTGGCTCGGATCGGTACTGTAAAGCGAGGTGATGCTGCTGGTGCTGGACATGGTTTGGCATCCTTTGTATCCGGTGGGACAAGGGGCGATAGTCGATTCGCCACGCCGTTACTTATGCAAGAATCCGGCCATAACGCCTTGAAAAACAGCGTGTTGAAGGTAAAAATTCGTTAAACGATGCTAAGGGATGCCCTGCGTTGGGGGGGAGTGACCGGCACCGGGGACGCGGTGAAGCTATTTTCAGGTCTTGCCAGGCCGGTGCGGGATGCGGGCGGCAAAGTTTGCCGCCCGCGAGGAATATCAGTGCCGCTCGGGTGGTTTGCGGCTCATCTGGGCAAGGCGGTCGCGTTGGCTGGCGGTCAGTACGCCGATCAGACGGGCATCGGTGGTGACCCGTTGCTGCAGCAGTTGTCGTTGGGCAGTGGCAACGGCATCCAGCAGCGGGGCGGCTTTTGCCTCACTGTAGTTGCCCGACTGCAGCAACTCGTCCAGGGCCTTTTCGGCATTTCGCACGGTTTTGAGGTGTTCGTGCATGGCCGGTGCCTGTTCATGGAGCAGGGTAAAGACCTGATCTTTCTGCGTATCGGACAAATCCAGTCGATGCAGCGCACCCGGCAGGCCGGGGCGATGGTGGAAGGCTTCTTCACCCATGACTTCATGGCGATTCATGTCCGGGCCGCCGATGGGCATGGCGTGCGTCGTTGTGGCCATAGTGGCCAGACCCAGCGTCGCCGCCAGCATCACACGGTTGATACCGGTCTTCAGTGCTTTCATGTTCGATTCTCCGTTGAAGGGGGGATTGACCGTGCCAAGTCTGGCGTGCCGCGTTGTAAACTGCCTTTAAGCCGGAGTAAATCTCCGTAAATCAATACGGTTGATCGCGGGTGATCCCCCGGTCCCTTGTTATGATTCGGGAGATGAATCAGGAGGTGCATGGCCATGGCCAACGTTTTGCTGGTAGATGATGATGACGAGTTGGTGGGGATGCTCAAGGACTACCTTGAGCTGGAAGGGTTTTCCGTCGCGACGGCCAGTGATGGCGAAAGCGGTGTCGCGGCAGCGCTAGCGGGCGATTTTGCCATCGTCGTGCTGGATATGATGATGCCCCGTTTGAACGGACTGGAAAGCCTGCGCCGTATTCGCGCCGCCAGTACCATGCCGGTACTGATGCTGACCGCACGCGGCGATGACGCTGATCGTATTCTGGGATTGGAGCTGGGCGCGGATGACTATGTACCGAAGCCGTGTACTCCGCGCGAACTGACGGCCCGTATTCGTGCCATTCTCCGTCGAACCCAACAGGCAACGTCCGGTGACGAGCCTCCGGTGCAGTTGATCACCGTCGGGGCGTTGAGTCTCTGGCCGGAAAAGCGTTTGGCCGAATGGGAGGGTAACGCCGTGTCTCTGACCAGCACCGAGTTTAATTTGCTTGAGGCACTGGCGCGCCATGCCGGTCGTCCGGTCAGCAAAAATGATCTCTCCGAGCAGGCGTTGGGAAGGCCGCTGGCGCGTTTCGATCGCAGTATCGATGTGCACCTCTCCAGCATCCGCCATAAGCTGGGTACACTGGCCGATGGCCGTTCCTGCATCCAGACCGTGTATCGTCAGGGTTACCAGTTGATTCGGGAATAAGCATGGGCCGCTTGTTCTGGAAGTTCTTTTTCTGTATCTGGGTTGCCCAGATCGTTGCCATGCTGGGGATCGGCGGGGTGGTGTGGCTGGAAAACCGTCAGCGCGATGCCTTGTATGCGCTGGTGGATAATAGTCCCCCTGCCGCCTATTTTGTGCTGGCGGCGGCTGAGACCTTGCAACATGGCGGCAAACCGGCGCTGACCCATTTGCTGCAGACCCAGCATCATCCGTCCGTGATGGTGGTCGATGCCAAGGGCCAGGATATGCTGGGACGGCCCGTGGATCAGGCGGTCTATACGGCGGCGGAGTCGCTGGTGAAAATGAGTTCGTCCATGCTGGTCCGGCCTCGCTACCCGGCACGCGCCGTACGTCAGGTTGACTTGCCCTCCGGTGAACACTACCTGCTTTATGCGGCCAAAACCGCTGGCGACGCACCGCCGTTCGATATGCCGCCACCGCATCGTCGCCCCCCTTTGCCGTTTATCCCGCTGGTGTCGGCCTTATTGGCCAGTCTAGTGTTTGCCGCCTTGCTGGCCGCCTATATTTCCCGACCGATCCGTGCCTTGCGCGATGCCTTTGCTGCGGTCGCTTCTGGCGATTTGACGGTACAGATTGGCGACCGGATGGGGCGGCGGCGGGACGAGTTGGCCGATCTCGGGCGCGATTTCGATTTCATGGCAGGGCAACTGCGTCGTCTGGTCGAGGGACAGCGCCGGCTGCTGCATGATGTTTCTCACGAGTTGCGCTCGCCGCTGGCCCGTTTGCAGGCCGCCATTGGTCTGGCGCGGCAGCAGCCTGCCCGACTGGAAGACACCATGGCACGACTGGAGCGGGAAAGCGATCGCATGAACCGTTTGGTCGAGGAATTGCTGACCTTGTCGCGCCTTGAGGCGGGGGCGCGGAGTCAGGTCGCACCGGTCGATATTCGCGAGTTGCTGGAGGGCATTGTCGAAGATGCCGCGTTCGAAGCCGCTTCCAAACAGGTCTCGGTGGCGTTGCAGGCCAGTGGAGCAGGGGTGGTGAGCGGGGACCCCTTGTTGATCCATCGTGCCATCGAGAATGTGGTGCGCAATGCGCTGCGCCATACCCCCGCGGGGAGTGCCGTCGACGTGACCATGTCGCGTATCGGGCCTACCTTGCAGGTGAGTGTGACGGATCATGGTCCGGGCGTTCCGGACAAGGAGCTCGAGACCATCTTTGTTCCGTTTGTCAGGGGCAGTGAAGTCCGCGATGTGTCGGGACACGGCCTGGGCCTGGCGATTGCCCGCCGGGTGACGCTCTCGGTGGGGGGCAGCCTGACGGCCCGTAATCGTCCGGAGGGCGGGCTGCTGGTCGAGTTCGTTTTTCCGGTAGCCGACGAAGAGGCGGGCTGATTGGGCGACAGTCTCCGCAAGAATCCTCTTGTATCGCCGCGTGGCGTTGAACCTCCTGACCTTATTGAGGGTCGTAGTCAGATGATCGATGCGGTATTTTCATGACTTATTCGTCAGCCTACATTTCGGCGATGGCCGAAACAATGACGACATGATGCATTTTTTGTTTGGCTTATGGCACTATGCATTCATTATATGAATGACGTGGCGGGGGGATTACATGGCTGTCAAACGTCGTCTGGTGGTTACCGGAGGCATTCTCGTGGTATGGCTTGCTGCCGTGGGGGGGTATCTGGTCTGGAGTGGCGAAGGCCAAAATCCATTTGCTTCAAGGAGTGAGTCGGCGGCCAGCGAGGCCCATTACGAGACACGAGTGCTTCCCGCCTTCAATGGTGTGAGGGTCACCGGTCCGGTCTCGGTCAGCTATCAGGCGGCACCGGAAGTCTCGGTCAAGGTCATCGCGCCTGAGGACGAAGCCGGCCTCATCGCGACCAGTGTCGATGACAAAACACTGGTGGTGGAAGTGAAGAGCGGTTTCATCGAAGGCAAGGAAGCGGCTCGGGTGGAGATTCATGGCCCGTCACCGTCCATGATCGATATTGCCGGCAGCGCCAATTTTACTGCCGAGGGGCTCAAAAGCAGTCATTTGGCTCTCAAGAGCGCCGGTGCGGGAACGATCAAACTGGCCGGTGATGTCCAGTCGCTCAATGTGTCCACCAGTGGTGCAGGCTCGATTGATACGTCGGCCCTGAAAGCGTCCGGTGCTCAGGTTTCGTCGGCAGGTGCCAGTACCATCCGGGTCTTTGCCGCCAAGTCGATCGCGGTTGCCGGAGCCGGGGCCGGCAAGGTCACCGTGCTTGGCAAACCTGCCGAGCGCAGTGTGCAGAGCGTTGGGGCGGTGAGCGTGTTGTTCGAATAAGTCACAGCAGCGAAGCCACCTGGCGGGCAATCGCCAGGCACGCGGTCAAGCCGGGCGACTCGATGCCGAACAAATTGACCAGTCCGGCGACACCATGTGTTTCTTCCCCTTCAATCCTGAAATCCGCGCCGGGTTCGCCCGGCCCGGAGATCTTGGGCCGAATCCCTGAATACGCCGGCTGCAATGCCGTGTTCGGCAACTCGGGCCAATACCGTCGAATCGCCGTGGCAAAGCCGCTCGCCCGGGCGGGGTCGACGGCATAGTCGATGTCGTCCACCCATTGCACATCCGGCCCGAAGCGGGCTTGCCCGGCCATATCCAGCGTCAGATGAGTCCCCAGTCCGCCGGGAACCGGCACCGGGTAGACCAGATGAGAAAAGGGGGCTTTCCCAGCCAGAGAAAAATAGTGACCTCTGGCAAGCCAACGCGGGGGGATCGAATCGGCAGACAGGCCTTCAATGGCATGGGCCAGTTGCCATGCCCCAAGGCCGGCGCTATTGATCAGACTGCGACAGCTCGTTTCCAGCGGGTCGCTGCCTCCCACCCGGATCGCAAACCCTCCGGAGAGGCTTCGGGCGCTTTCCAGCGGGCTGCCGGTGACCAATTGGGCTCCATGGCGTTCCGCGTCGCCAAGCAGGGACAGCATCAGGGTGTGGCTGTCGATGATGCCGGTCGAAGGGGATAGCAGGGCTCCACAGCCGGTCAGGGCCGGTTCCAGCGCATGCAGTTCATCCGCGTCGAGATAGCGTAAATCCGTCACGCCATTGGCCACGGCTGCCGCCTTGATCGCGGTCAGTTGCGTTAATTCGCCGGTCTCGCAGGCCACAATGAGTTTGCCGGTCTGGCGGTAAGGTATCGAGCGTTCCCGACAATAGTGGTAAAGCGCCTGACGGCCCTCCACGCACAGCCGGGCTTTCAGCGATCCTTGCGGGTAATAGATGCCGGCATGGATCACTTCGCTGTTGCGTGAACTGGTCTGGCTGCCGAAGCGTTCTTCCGCCTCGAGAATAATGACTTCGCGACCCGCCATGGCGAGTTCCCGTGCGATAGCGAGTCCGACCACTCCCGCTCCGGCGACAACACAATCCAGTTCCATGTCCGTCAATCCTCTCTATTCAGATACGTGGCCAGTCGCTGCTGCAACGCGGCATCGGGCTCGCTGCCCCTATTCTGCAGGGTATGCATTGTCTCGCTACCGGTCTCCCGGAAGCAGGCGCTCTGTGCATCAAACGTCAACGTTCCCTGCCGGAATTCCCTGAACTCCCGTTCTGCGCGTTGCATGGCAATAAACGTCAGCGGGGTGATGGCACCGCTGGCGTTGTCGATCCATAACCACTGATAGCGTTGTTCGGCCGGGGCGTCTTCAGCGACATCCAGGCGCTTGATTTCGACTAGGGCATGGGCAGGATTGCCGAAGAGATACAGACAACGAAAAACGGCGGAGGGTGTCGACATGGAAGGGTGTCCGGAGAAGCTGAAGCCGATTGTAGGGGCCCGGAGGCCACGGGTCAAAGTCGCTGGTAGCCCGGGACATCGGCAGGCACCAGATGATCGACCAGAAAGTCGATGAATACCCGCACCGCCGGACTCAAGCCGCGCCGGGTCGGAAACACCGCGTGCAAGATGCCGTAGGGGATGGAGTAGTCAGGAAACAAGCGGATCAAGCGACCATCCTGCAGTGCCGTGTCGATCAGAAAACGTGGCATGGCCGCGATACCGATGCCGGCCAGTGTGTTGTCACAGAGCACTTGCAGGTCATCGGTGAACAGTCGGGGTTCATCGATGATTAGCCGTAGTTCCTTGCCCTGCGGATCATTCAATATCCATTCGCCCCGTCCGTCGGGGCGGGTCATGGTCAGGCACGGCCAGGAGGGCAAGGTCGCCGGGGAGGTCGGGACGCCATAGTGTTCCAGTAAGGCAGGGCTTGCCACCAGCACGAGTTCGGTTTTGCTGAGTGGACGAGCCACTAGCGTGGCGCTTTCCTCCAGTACCGAACGTACCCGCAAGGCGATATCGACCCCTTCTTCGATCAGGTCGACCCTGCGGTTGGTGGCTTCCAGATGCAAGCGGACTTTAGGGTAGCTCGACAGAAAACGCGGCAGGATAGGGCCCAGCAGGATTTTGGCGATCAACTCCGGGCAACTGACCTTGATGGGGCCTCGGGGTTCGGCATGGGCGCGCTCGACGACGTTCTCGGCAGCCCCCGCTTCGGCCACCATGGCCACGCAGTGCTGGTACACCGTCGTACCGATGGCGGTCAGCGCCAGGCGCCGGGTGGTCCGGTGTAGCAGACGGGTGCCCAGGCGGGTTTCCAGTTCGGCAATGCGGCGTGATAGCCGTGATTTCGGTACGCCCAGTACCCGGGCTGCTGCCATGAAACCGCCATGTTCAACGACTTTGGCGAAGTAATAGAGATCGTTGAGGTCTTGCATGATGATTGTCCTGCTGGTGGAACAATGTTTCCAATTTTAGGCGACTAGTGCCGCCAATGGTAGTCCATTACCATGCACTCATTGAAACGCGACAACGAGGACTACCCCATGAACGTACTGCACATCGACTCCAGCATTCTCGGCGCCAACTCGGTTTCCCGTGAATTGACCGCGACTATCGTCGCTTCCCTGAAAACCCGTCATGGCGATGCCAGCGTAACGCACCGCGATGTTGCCGCGACCGAAATCGCGCATCTGTCCGGTGAAATCATCGGCGCAGCCTTTACCCCGGAAGCCGAGTGGAGCGAGCGTCAAAAAAGCGAGCGCGCCCTGACCGAAGCCTTGCTTGAGGAGTTTCTGGCGGCCGATGTGGTGGTGATTGGTGCCCCGATGTACAACTTCTCCATCCCGACGCAACTGAAGAGCTGGATCGATCGCATTTGCGCGGCGGGCCGGACGTTCAAGTACACGGCGGAAGGTGCGGTAGGTCTGGCAGGTGGCAAAAAAGTGATCATCGCGTCTTCGCGTGGTGGTGTGTACAGCAACGATGCGGCGCGTGCGATGGATTTTCAGGAAGACTACCTGCGTACCGTGCTGGGCTTCGTCGGTATTACCGATATCGAAATCATTCGTGCCGAAGCCGTGAACATGGGTGACGACAAACGTGCCACCGCCTTGTCGCTGGCGCATGAAGCGATCTCCGCTCTGGCGTTGTAAGCGCCGGAATGCGACAACGCCCCGTACCGATGACTTCGGTGCGGGGCGTTGTGCTTTCCGTGGTGTCGACTTACAGCCAGTCGCGTGCTGGAAGGTAGTCGGTATACAGCAGGGCTTCCGGGGAGCCGGGTTCCGGTTGGTAGCCATATTCCCAGCGAACCAGCGGCGGCATGGACATTAAAATGGACTCGGTACGTCCGCCGCTTTGCAGGCCGAACAAGGTTCCCCGATCCCAGACCAGATTGAATTCGACATAGCGACCGCGCCGGTAGAGCTGGAACTGGCGTTCCCGTTCCCCATACGGGTTGGATTTGCGACGTTGCACGATCGGCAGGTAGGCATCGAGATAGCCGTCGCCGACCGCCTGCATGAAGGCGAATGACTTCTCGAAGCCCGGTTCATTGAGATCATCGAAGAACAGGCCGCCGACACCACGGGCTTCTTGGCGGTGCTTGAGATAAAAGTACTCGTCGCACCAGGCTTTGTAACGCGGGTACACGTCTTCCCCGAACGGCTGGCACAGCTCATGCGCAACGCGATGCCAGTGCACGACATCTTCCTTGACCGGGTAGAACGGGGTCAGATCGAAGCCACCGCCGAACCACCAGACCGGCGCCTCGTCCTCTTTGCTGGCAATGAAAAACCGCACATTGGCGTGGCTGGTCGGAACGTGGGGGTTATTCGGATGAATGACCAAAGACACCCCCATGGCTTCGAAACGTCGGCCGGCAAGCTCCGGGCGATGCGCGGTTGCCGACGCGGGAAGCATCGCGCCGCTGACATGCGAGAAGTTGACGCCGGCCTGCTCGAATACGGCTCCGCCGGTCAACACGCGTGAGCGACCACCGCCACCCTCGGCGCGTTCCCAGCTTTCTTCCACAAAATCAGCCTGGCCATCTTCTGCCGCCAGAGCGGCGCAGATGCGATTTTGCAGCTCCAGCAAATAGGCTTTGACGGCTGACGTATCCGGTTGTGACATGGTTATCCTTGAAGACGGCGGGTAAAGTGCCCATATTCTAGCGTGATGATCCTTCCCTCTGCTATCCACCCACTGGAGTCACCATGATTTCGCTTTATACCTGGGGCACCCCCAACGGCAAAAAAATTTCCATCATGCTGGAAGAGCTCGGCGTGCCCTATGAAGTCAAAACCGTTGACATTACCCGCGACGAGCAGTTCGACAAGGCGTTTCTCGAGATCAGTCCCAACAACAAGATTCCGGCCATTGTCGATCATGAGACGGGTCAGAGTGTGTTCGAATCAGGCGCGATCCTGCTGTATCTTGCCGAGAAATACGGCAAATTCCTGCCGGAACAGGGTGCCGCGCGCTATGAGGTCATGCAGTGGCTGATGTTCCAGATGGGCGGTTTCGGCCCGATGTTGGGACAGGCCCACCATTTCATGCGCTATGCCCCTCAGTCGATCGACTACGCCATCGAACGCTATCGTGTGGAGAGCAAACGCTTGTACGGCGTGTTGAATACCCGCTTGGGCAAGAGCCGTTTTGCGGGAGGGGAGGACTACAGCATTGCCGACATCGCCCTATTCCCCTGGGCGGCCCGCCATGATTGGCACGGCATTGATCTGGCGTCCTATCCGAACGTGGCGCGTTGGTATGCCGAGGTTGCCGCCAGACCGGCGGTTGAACGCGGTATGGCGGTGCCGGCGGCCTGATCAGGCCGGTTGGGCTTGTTGCAGTTGCCAGTCTGCGGCGCTTTCTCGCGCCGCGGCCAGCGCGGCTTCGCCGGTCGCCGGCGTCTGGAAAAAGTCGATAGACATTTTCATGACCACTTCACGCTCATTGTCGATCAGGATCATGTGATAGCTGTCGTTCAGGATGATCAACTGGCTGGGACCACCGAGCCGGCGGGCAATATAGCGTGCCGATTTCAGGCTGGTGATCTCGTCTTCTTCGGCATGAATGATCAAGGTGGGGCAGGTGACGGTATGCAGATTGCGCTTCAGCGCACTGCGCAGACGGTCAACCTGACGAATGGTTGTCAGCGGAATGTACGGGTAGTGAAAGCGGTCGCCGCGGGCGAAGCGCTTGCGGATCAACCCGCGGATCCGTGCATTCTTGATGCCGAACGGCTCGGCTTCATCCACCCGGTAGTGATCGGTGAAACGGCGGCAGAAATAGACGTAATGACGTAGCCAGGTGAGAGTCGGCAAGGCCCAGCCATCCAGGAAAACCGGTGGTGAAAGCAGCAGCAGCCGGTCTTGGTGACCGGTCCGTTTGGCCACTTCCAGGGCGATCAGCGCTCCCATGCAGAAGCCGGCAAGATGTACTTTGCGATGTCTGGCGCGCAGGGCAAGGTACTCGGTGGTTACCGTGTCCATCCACTCTTCGTAGCGGATTTCCAGCAAATCGCTCGGCTGTCCGCCATGCCCTGGCAGGCAGGGGACGGAAATCACGCAACCCTCTTCCTCCAAACGACGGGCCAGCGTGCCAAGATCGTATTCGGTGCCTCCCAGGCCATGGACCAACAGGACGGCAGGGGTATCGGACAGCAGGGACATGGATAACCTGTTTTCATACTTGTAAGACGAATCTGATTGTGCACCCGCACCCACCGGCTGTCCGTGTGGAGAGTGTCCTTAAAGTGTGACGGTTTGTGACAGAGATCCGTATTTGTCTTGTCCCGGCAAGGCCACCACGAAGCGGGCCCCGCCTGCGGGTGAGGTGTCGATGCTTGCCGTGCCACCGTGATGCTCGGCAATCAGCCGTACAAATGACAAGCCGAGTCCGTAACCGCCCGTGGCCCGGTCGCGGCTACTGTCCAGCCGCATGAAAGGTTCGAAGACCGCAACCCGATCCTGTTCCGGAATGCCCGGTCCGTCATCATCCACCGTCAGTGTCAGCAGACCGCCGCTCAGGGTGACCGTCACCGTGACTTCGGAAGCCGCATAGCGGAAGGCATTGACGATCAGGTTGCGTGTCGCGACCCAGATGAGTCCCTTGTCGAAGAGTCCTTCGCCCGGTGCAATGCGCAGCTTCAGGGCCAGATTCGGCGGGGCCAGCGGACGCACCTGGTCGACCAGCTCGGTAAACCAGTCGGTGAGCGGGGTATGCTCCAGATGCAATACCACGTCGCCACGGTTCAGCCGGGCATAGCGCAAACTGGCGTTCACCAGTTCGTCCAGTTCCTCCATATCCCGTTCCATGCCTTGCCGGTAGGCATGGCGCTCCTCCTCGTTGTCGGCTTCGTCCATCATGGTCAGGCCGAAACGCAAGCGGGCAATCGGAGTGCGCAGTTCGTGAGCGACGGCGTGTGCCAGTGCTTGCTGGGTCGCCATTTGCCGCTCTACATGGTCTGCCATGCTATTGAGTCCATGCGCCAGAGGCGAGAACAACCAGCTGCGCGACGGTGCCGCCCGTGCGGAAAGATCGCCGCCGGCCAGGTTTTCTGCGGTAATCCGCACCGACACCAGGTCATGCCATAGCGGCCGCAAACCGAGATAGACAATAATGCCGAAGCCGATGCCGGTCAGAATCCACCACAGTATCTGCACATGGTTTTCCTCGCTGAGGATGGCATCCTTGTCCGATGACACTTCCAGTGGTCCGAGCACCAGGACTTTGCCACTCCCCGGGACCCGGTGATAGATCATCATTTCGTCGGGATCGACATGCAGGGTTCCCGCCGCGATTTCCTGCCGCGTGGCATCATCGGGCAGCGTGAGTGCGTCCAGCGAATTCAATTGCAATTTGTAGGAAAAGCTTTTGCCGAGTTGCTGCAGGGCGGCATCCCATTCGCCGGCAGGGTGGCGCTGTAATTCTGCCTCGATCAGGGTCACGGTGCCGCGCATGAAGTTGCGGCCGTTTTCCTCATCGATTCCCCCGTAAAGCTTGTCGATGACAATGCCGACGCCGGTGATGATCAACACCAGAGCGACCAGTGCGCTGAGGTAATAGCGGAAAAACAGGGTGGTCAGCGAGGGGCGGAACAGGTTACGCAGATAGTTCTGGCGCGTCATTTATCCTGCTCCCAGTCAGAACGTGAAAACAGATAGCCTTTGCCACGCACCGTTTTGATCCGCGTCGGTGCGTCGGGGTTGTCATGAAGTTTCTTGCGCAGCCGGGAAATGCGGGCGTCGATGGAGCGATCGGCACCGTCGAAACCGATGCCGCGCAATTCTTCCATGATGGTGTCGCGCGAGAGAATATGGCCGGCCTGACTGGCCAGCATCCACAGCAAGTCGAATTCAGCGGTGGTCAATTCCATCGACTCCCCGCACCAGGCCGCTTCACGGGTAGAGCGGCAAATGGAAAAGCACCCGAAAACCAGCGTGTCGACATCGGTAGCGTCATCGCCACCCGCCCGGCGCAGCAGCGCCCGGATACGCGCCAGCAGACGGCGCGGTTCAACCGGTTTGGCCAGATAGTCGTCGGCACCCAGCTCCAGACCGAGGATCTCGTCCACATCCTCATCGCGAGCCGTCATGATCAGAATGCGTCCTGCGTAGCGTTGACGCAGATCGCGGCAAATGTCGAAGCCTTCCTTACCCGGCAGCATCACGTCGAGGATCAGCAAATCCGGCTTGTCCTGAAGAACTTTGGCCTCCACCTCGTCGCCACGACTCAGGCGGCTGACCTGATAGCCATGTTTGACGAGGTAGGCACTGACCAGATCGGCCAGTCGGTCGTCATCTTCAACCAGCAAAATAGTCGCGCTCATGGGGCTTGCACTGTCCGACAAAGTGAGGAGATGATAGCATCTAATCGACTACCCGATTCATAACAAAAACGTTGGCAACAGGGGCTGACATAAGGGTAGCGTCTACCAAGGTCGTAAAAAAATAAACGTACCGGCACTGCCGGAAAACATCGTCAAATACAGGGAACTATCAACATGCAACGCTTCAAGGAAATGGCGATCTGGATCGTCGTGGCCATGGCTGGTGCATTCTCGTTCGCCACGATCGCTTTGAATCGTGGTGAAACGGTGAGCGCCGTCTGGCTGGTGGTGGCGGCATTGTCCGTGTACGCCATCGCATATCGCTTTTACAGTCGCTTCATCGCCGACAAGGTCCTGCAACTGGACCCACGTCGCCTGACACCGGCCGAAAAATTCAATGACGGTCTGGATTACGTCCCCACCAACAAGTGGGTGACCTTTGGCCACCACTTCGCCGCGATTGCCGGCGCCGGTCCGTTGGTGGGACCGGTTCTGGCGGCGCAGATGGGCTACCTGCCCGGAACCCTGTGGATTCTGGTCGGTGTGATGCTCGCCGGTGCGGTGCAGGACTTCCTGACGCTATTCCTGTCGGTACGCCGCGACGGCAAATCGCTGGGGGACATGATCAAGACCGAACTCGGTCCGGTCCCCGGCATCATTGCCTCGATCGGTATCCTGATGATCATGATCATTCTGCTGGCCGTGCTGGCGCTGGTGGTGGTCAAGGCGCTGACCGGCAGTCCGTGGGGAACCTTCGCGATTGCCGCCACCATTCCCATTGCCCTGTTCATGGGGGTGTATACCCGCTATATCCGTCCCGGCAAGATCGGTGAAGTGTCCATCATCGGTTTTGTGCTGCTGATGCTGGCGCTGACCTACGGCAAGGAAGTGGCGGCCAGTCCGGTGCTGGCCCCGCTGTTCACGCTGAAGGGCACCTCGCTTGCGTGGGCATTGATGATTTACGGCTTTGTCGCTTCGGTGTTGCCGGTATGGCTGCTGCTGGCCCCGCGCGACTACCTGTCGACCTTCCTCAAGGTCGGTACCATCGTCGGTCTGGCCATCGGTATCGTGATTGCGGCTCCGAATCTGGCGATGCCGGCGGTCACCCGCTTCGTCGATGGTAGCGGTCCGGTGTTCTCGGGCAACCTGTTCCCCTTCCTGTTCATCACCATCGCGTGCGGTTCGGTATCGGGCTTCCATTCGCTGGTGGCGTCGGGAACAACGCCCAAACTTCTGGAAAACGAAAGCCAGGCCCGCATGATCGGTTATGGTGCCATGCTGGTGGAGAGCTTCGTTGCCATCATGGCCCTGATCGCCGCTTCGGTATTGGATCCGGGTGTCTACTTCGCGATGAACAGCCCGGCCGGCGTGATCGGCAAGACCGCGGTCGACGCGGCTCAGGTGATTTCCGGTTGGGGTTTTGCCATTACCCCCGAGGTGTTGACCCAGATGGCCAAGGATGTGGGTGAAACCACCATTCTGTCGCGTGCCGGTGGTGCACCGACTCTGGCGGTGGGGATGGCGCACATTCTTTCCAGCGTGATCGGCGGCAAGGCGATGATGGCCATCTGGTATCACTTCGCCATCCTGTTCGAAGCCTTGTTCATTCTGACCACGGTGGACGCCGGTACCCGCGTGACCCGTTTCATGATTCAGGATCTGCTTGGCACCGTCTACAAGCCGATTGCCAATACCGACTCCTGGGCCGGCAACCTGATCGCCACCGCTCTGGCGGTGGGCATGTGGGGTTACTTCCTCTATCAAGGGGTGATCGATCCGCTGGGTGGCATCAATACGCTGTGGCCGCTGTTTGGTATCGCCAACCAGATGCTGGCCGGGATCGCCCTGACGCTGGCAACGGTGGTGTTGCTCAAGATGCAACGGGTGCGCTATGTCTGGGTGACCCTGCTGCCGACCACCTGGCTGTTGATCGTGACCTTGACCGCCGGCTGGCAGAAACTGTTCCATGACAGCCCGAAAATCAGCTTCCTCGCGCATGCCCGCAAGTTCTCTGCGTCGGTAGCCGAAGGCAAGGTGCTGGCTCCGGCCAAGAGTCTGGCGGAAATGCATCAAGTGGTTTTCAATGACTATGTCGATGCAACCCTGACCGCACTGTTCATGGCCGTCGTGGTCGCCATGCTGGTGTTCGGTATCGGTGTTGCCCGCCGTGCGCTGGCGGTTCGCTGGCCAACGGCACGTGAAGTGCCGGCGGTATACCGTCAAGGTGAAGCCGATGCGTAAGCAGATTGCGGCCTTCTGCACGGCCTGGGTACGTACCGCACGACTGATGGTCGGTGTGAAGGACTACGAGACCTATGTGGCACGTCGCCGGGCGCTCAATCCCAATGCACCGGTAATGAGCCACGACGAGTTCGTGCGTTACTGCCAGGAGCAGCGCCTGAGCGGCAAGAGTGCGGGCAAGTGCCCCTGCTGAGTTAGCCGTTTGGCGCGTTGTCTACACACCCCCCCGCCGGAATGCCTCCGGCGGGGGGGTGTGTTTTTGTTGAGACAGTCAGCGGGACGACTGCAGGGCCGGTTCGCTGCCGGCGGTGTCGCCAGACAGTGCGTTGAGTAGATAGCGGAAGGCGACATAGGCAATGATGGCACTCGCCACAAGCAACTCGCCATACGCCAGCAGCTGGATTTGCGACACTGTTTCGGGCCCGAAGCCGCTGTCTTGCAGCCGGTGTGCCAGTTTGAAGAGCGCTGTCGCACCGATCGCCATCGGAAAGGTAAAGGCGGCATAGCCGGGGCTGAAAGGCAGGCGCAACAAATGGAAGAACGACAGGTAGATCAGCAGGGTCATCAACAGTGCGATCCCCAGCAGCAGCGCCACCAGCAGCGGTGAAGGGGTGCTGCTGACTGTCAGGTAGCCGGCCAGCGAGAGGCTGGCAGGGGCGGCCATGACGGCGATAGTGGGTTTGGCGGCATCCGGGATGGCATGGCTGAAAATGAAACGGTAGAGCATCAGCGGCAGCATGATGGCGTAGCACAGCATGCCGAAGTTTTGCAGATGCCGGGCAATGGTCAACAGCACCGGGTAATCAGGGACAGTTACGGCGGCGACGATAATGCCGATGGGCGGTACAAACCAACTCGGTACCATGTGGTGCAAGGCGAAGTCACGGGTGCGATAGAAAACGAAGGCGGCCAGAAACAGCAGATGCAGGATGACGGCCGCGCTCCACAACACTGCACCGGCCAGTGGCGAAAAAAGCCCGATGGCCGCGGCGACAACCATGCTGCCCATGGCAAAGGTCGGTACCACGCTGCCGACCACCGGATGGGACAGATCCTTGCGCAGCAAGTCGGGGTGCAGCAGGAATTTGACCGCCAGCACCAGTAGCAATGCGCCGCCGACCACGGCCCCGGTCAATTGGGCCAGCCCTCCCAGCGGTGCAACGTTTTCCCAGCAGGACATGACGCTTGCGATTCCCAGCGCGAGACCGGCCATCGGCGTCGGTATACGGCGTAAAGTGGAATGAGCTGTCTGAATCACGGCGTGCCTCGTAACGTCTTGTTGCAATGTACGTCATGTTATAAGCTTATTAATGATAATAATATCTGAATAAATTTAACGATCTGTTTTATTTAATTGAACACTATGCGCCTGACCTTGAAACAACTGCAGGTGTTTCGTGCAGTGGTCCGTCACGGCAATCTGGGCAGTGCTGCCGAAGCCTTGTTTCTGAGCAAACCTGCCATGAGCATGGCTTTGCAGGAGCTGGAAAAACATCTTGGACACAAACTCTTCGACCGGGTGAATCAACGACTGCAGTTGAATGCCCAGGGTCAACGGCTGGTCCCGCTGGCCGACGAGCTGCTGCAGCGTGCCGAAGACATCGAATTATCGTTTCGCAATGACACGGCGCTGGGTGGGGTATTGCATATCGGCGCCAGCAAGACGATCGGCAATTATCTGCTGCCGGAATTATTGGGTGATTTTCTGGCGCAGTATCCCGCCTGTGACCCGCAGGTCACGATCGCCAACTCCCGGGTGCTGGCCGGAAAAATGGCCAATTACGAACTGGATGTCTGCCTGATCGAAGGTGAGTTGCATGACCCGCGAGTGATCCGGGAGGACTGGCTGGCCGACGACATGGCTCTGTTGGTGGCGCCAGCGCATCCGTTGGCCGAGCAGGCTCGCCGCAGTGGAGTCCTGCAGTTCTCCGACCTTGATGGTGCCCAGTGGCTGCTGCGCGAGAGCGGTTCGGGAACCCGGGAGCATTTTGACGTCCATATCGCCCCGCATCTGGCACGTTGGCCGGTCCGGCTGGAATTGACCCAAAGCGAAGCGTTGCTGGGAGCGTGCCGCGCAGGACTGGGGGTGGCCTACCTGTCGGAACTGGCGGCGCGCCGGGATCTGCAAGACGGCCTGTTATATCGCTTGCCCTTGGCTACCGATACCCGCCGACAACTGCGTATGGTGTGGCAGGAAGGGAAGTACCTGTCTCCCTTGCTGGCGCATTTCATGGCGTTCTGTCGTGAGTGGCGTGGTGCTGCCTCTGCACAAGAGGCATAAATGTGCCTTTAGTGCGTTGTTTCGAGGGGAGTGGGCTTGAATGTACCGTTTGGAGACGCTATCTTTACTGTACAATAAGAGGCATAAATAGGGCGATTATTTTGTTATATGGGTTTAAGAGGCAAATTTAGGATGTTTATGGAGTAGCTTATGCTGGTAAGTCAGACAGTAGACGAGATGGAAGTCGATCTGGGTGAAAAACTCAAGCGGCTGCGGCTAAACAAGAATCTGGACCAGAAAACGCTGGCGGCTCGTGCCGGGGTGAGTGTGCGCGCCCTGCGCAATCTGGAGAATGGCGCCGGATCAACCATCAAGACGCTGATGTGTGTGGTACGCGCACTCGGGCGCGAGTCGTGGCTGCAAACCGTGGCCCCTGTCCCGACCATCAATCCCCTCACGCTGACTTCGCGTGCCGCGCGGCGGCTACGTGCAACCGGCCGACGCAAGGGACTCGCGTCACAGCGCTTGCGGGCCGTGACACCGGAAGACGTCCCCCCGGACGAGTCGCCTGAACACCACTAGCGCCAGCCGCTGGCAAAGGACGTTATGGCCACCAAACGTACTACCTCGAAGAGACGGGCGTTTTCACATGTTGATGTAGTTGAAGTACACCTGTGGGATACGCACATCGGCTCGGTTGCGCTTGACCCGCAGTACGGCTTCTATGTCTTCGGGTATACCCCTCTATTCGCCAGCCGAGGCATAGAGCCTGCGCCACTGCAGATGCCGGTGACGGAGGACCCGTACATCTTTACCGACCTTCCCGAGGCGACCTTTCAGCGGTTGCCGGCCATGCTGAGCGACGCGCTACCTGATGATTTCGGTAACGCGCTCATCAACCGCTACATGGCAGACCAGGGCCTTTCGGCGAAGGATGTCACTGCGCTGGACCGCTTGGCGTATATGAGCAATCGCGCCATGGGTGCGTTGACCTTCAAGCCGTCACGCGGACCGGCCGCGCACAAACCGACGGCTATCCAGCTCGGTTCGCTGGTCGAGCAGGCTCGTCTGGCCGTCAAGGGCATCGTGGATGATGATCATGCGAACGCAGCGCTACGCAGCATTATCGATGTAGGCACCTCGGCTGGCGGTGCGCGGGCCAAGGCCGTCATTGCCCTGCATCCGGAAACGAACGAAATTCGCACCGGGCAGCTTGACGCACCGGAAGGCTTTGAGCACTGGTTGCTCAAGTTCGATGGAATGGGAGAGGACCACGAACTAGGGGCCTCGCAGCATTACGGTCGTATCGAGTATGCCTACCATCTGATGGCTCGTGCCGCAGGCATCTGCATGACTGACTGCCGACTTCTTCGCGAGAACGGTCGCGCGCACTTCATGACCCGGCGCTTTGATCGTGAGGGAAAACAGGGCCGCCATCACCTGCAGACGCTGTGCGCGATGGCCCATGTCGACTACAAGAAGAAGGGGGCCAATGCCTATTCACAGCTCTTTTCAACCATCAAACAGCTGGGCTTGCCTTACGAGGACCGGGAAGAAGCGTTTCGCCGCATGGTCTTCAACGTGATGGGCCGCAACTGCGATGACCACACCAAGAATTTCTCGTTCCTGATGCGACAAGGGGGGGCGGCGTGGGAGCTCGCACCGGCCTATGATGTGACGTTTGCACACAATCCAAGGGGGGAGTGGACGAACCAGCATCTCATGTCGGTGAACGGGAAGTTCAAGAACGTGGATCTTGATGATCTGCTCGTGGAGGCTGACCGCTTTCACGTCGGCACGGCGCGCGATGTCATCGAACAGGTCCGCGCGGCCATCGTCAGCTGGCCTCGGTTTGCCGATGCCGCCGGTTTGCCGGAAGAAGAGATGAAGATGCTCCAACAGCAGCATCTATTGTTGACGTGAACCGCAGCGGTGGCCTCGAGAAAAGAAAGCCTGATGGGCCGAAACGACCGATCAGGCTTTTTCCGTTCAGGCGCTCATAGCCAGAAGTTGCTGCGCTGGCGGTGATCTTCGGCCAGTTTCCGGAACACGCCCGGGTCTTTGGTGAAGGTCATCGCACCCGCGGTGGGCTCATGGAAATCTTGCAGGCGTGATACCCAGAAGCGCAAGGCTCCGGCACGCAGCATGGCCGGCCAGGCGGCTTTCTCATCGTTGTTCAGCGGGCGAACGGCCTGATACCCGGCAAGGAAGGCCGTTGCCAACGCGTCATCCAGTGTTCCGTCATCCTTGCGTGCCCAGTCATTCACGGCAATTGCCACGTCGTAGAGCAAGATGTCGTTGCAGGCATAGTAAAAGTCGATGAACCCGGCAATGGCCTCCCCTTTGAGCAATACATTGTCGCGGAACAGGTCGGCATGAATCACGCCATGCGGCAAATGCAGGAAGCGCTGGCTGTTCTGAAAGTGCAATTCATGACGGAGGCTATCGGCCTCTGCCTCTCCCAGATAACCAAACAGGGTTGCCGACACGCGATTCCACCAGACCGGCCCGCGCGGGTTGTCCATGCGTGCCGGATAGGTATCACCCGCCACATGCAGGGAAGCGAGCATTTCACCGACACTGCGGCATTGGGCAGCATCGGGGTGCGTGACATCGCTGCCGTCCAGACAGGTGACCAGACACGCCGGTTTACCGGCCAGCAGCGAGACCAGCCGGTCGCTGCGGTCGGCCACCGGAGCCGGACAAGCGACGCCATGCCGCGCCAGATGGCTCATCAGTTTGAGGTAGTACGGCAGTTCTTCGAGCTGCAAATCCTCAAACAGGGTCAGGACATAGCGCCCGTGGGTCGTGGTAACAAAATAATTGGTGTTGGTGATGCCGGCGGCGATACCACGCAACTCGACCAGTTCGCCGAGATGGTATTGCTCGACCCAGGCCTTGAAAGCCTCATCACTGACTACGGTGTAGACCGACATGTAACGTCCTTAGAATCGCAGCAGAACCCAACGCGGAATGATCATGCGCCGGGTCGGGTCGATCTTTTTCATCTGGCCATTACCGTCGTCATCGATCAGGTAGTAGGGCACGCCAATCGCCGGGGTGACTTTGACCATGTAGAGCTTGCCGTTGATACGGTACTCTTCGATCTTTTCTTCACCTTTCTGGATGATGCGGACTTCCGGTTCGGCTTGGGCGCTGCTGTCTTCGGTGATGGTCGGCGGCGGCGGAACCGTCGCGCGGGCCGGTGCCGAGGCATCGGTGCCGGCATGGGCGGCCTGCAGGGTCAGCAGGGCGGACAGTGAGGCCAGAATAACGAGTTGGCGCATGAGAAATATCCTGTAAGGGTCAGAGATTGAGGAGTTGTTCGCGTTCTTCGGGCAGGGCTTCGAAGCCGCGTGTCTCGTAGTGCTTGAAAATGGTTTCGACGATTTCATGCGGGTCGTCGATGATCCGGATCAGTTCGAGGTCGTCCGGATTGATCATCTTTTCTTCTACCAGATGAGTGCGTATCCAGTCCAGCAGACCTTGCCAGAAGGTCTTGCCGCACAGGATGATAGGGATGCGGCGGCTCTTGCCGGTTTGTACCAGGGTGAGGGCTTCGAACATTTCGTCCAGCGTACCGAATCCTCCCGGCATCACCACGTAAGCGATGGCATGTTTGACGAACATAACCTTGCGCGAGAAAAAGTGATTGAAGCGCAGGCTGAGATCCTGATAGTCGTTGGGCTTCTGTTCGTGAGGCAAGACAATGTTCAAGCCGACCGAAGGGCTTTTGCCGTAAAACGCCCCTTTGTTGGCGGCTTCCATGATGCCCGGGCCGCCGCCGGACAAAACGGAAAAGCCTGCATCAGATAATAGCCGGGCAATCTCTTCGGTCAGCTTATAATAGCGATGGTCTCGGGGAGTTCGTGCGCTGCCGAAAATGCTCACTGCCGGTGTGATGCCTTGCAGTTCTTCGGCCGACTCGACAAACTCCGAAAGAATTTTCATGACGTGCCAAGCCTCGCGTGCGCGAAAACGCTGCATCATGGCGTAGCGGTCACTCGTCTGCGGCAATTTATCGGACAAGCTCATATCTTCTGCCTTTATGAAAACACTGTTATTGATCGACGGCTCTTCTTACCTGTATCGCGCGTTTCACGCGATGCCCGATTTGCGTTCTCCGGAGGGCCTGCCGACTGGCGCAATCTACGGCATGGTGAACATGTTGCGCCGCTTGGAAAAGGAAGTGCAGTTCGATTATAGCGCCTGCATTTTCGACGCTAAGGGCAAGACGTTTCGCGACGATATGTACCCGGACTACAAAGCCCAGCGGCCCTCGATGCCAGAGGATCTTGCTTCCCAGATTACGGCGGTTCACGAGGTGGTGCAAGCGTCGGGCTGGCCCATGCTGGTGGTGGGCGGTGTCGAAGCCGACGACGTGATCGGCACCTTGGCAACCCGTGCGGCGGCCGCCGGCATGCGGGTGATCATCTCGACCGGCGACAAGGATATGTCGCAGCTGGTCACGCCGCTGGTGACACTGGTCAACACCATGACCAATGAAAACCTTGATGAAGCCGGGGTGAAAGAGAAGTTCGGCGTGCCACCCGGCTTGATCGTGGATTACCTGACACTGATCGGCGACAAGGTGGACAACGTTCCCGGCGTCGACAAGTGCGGCCCGAAAACCGCCGTGAAATGGCTGGAGCAGTATGGCACGCTGGATGGCGTGATCGCGGCCGCGAATGAGGTTGGCGGCAAGGTCGGCGAAAACCTCCGTGCCGCGCTTGACTGGCTGCCGATGGGCCGTCAGTTGATTACCATCCGCTGCGATGTCGATCTGAGCGCCGAGTTGCCGGAGGATCTGGAGTCGCTGCGTCACAAGGCCCGTGATCTGGATCGACTGGCCGGACTGTTCAAAGGGTTTGGCTTCAAGACCTTTCATCGTGAAGTCACCGAAGGGCGTGATGTCCCGGTCAACGTCGCAGGCCCCGCCACGACCGAGGACCTGTTTGCCGACGCTCCCGCACCGGTGGTGCGCGCTCCGGTAGAGCGTCACTATCAAACTGTGCTGGATGAAGCGGCATTGCAGGAGTGGGTCGCCATTCTGATGTCGGCCGAGCGGGTCTCGGTCGATACCGAAACCACCAGTCTGGATCAGCTGGATGCCCGCCTGGTGGGGATCAGCCTGTCGGTAGAAGCCGGACGAGCCGCCTATATTCCGTTGACCCACCAGTACCCCGGCGCTCCCGAGCAACTCTCGCTCGAGCGGGTGTTGGAAGTGCTGAGGCCGTGGCTGGAGAGCGACCGGCATGGCAAGCTTGGCCAGAACCTCAAATATGATCGCCATGTGTTCGCGAATCACGGCATTACCTTGCGTGGCGTGATTGATGACACCATGCTGGCTTCCTATGTGGTGGAAAGTCACGAGCGTCACAATATGGATGATCTGGCACGACGGCACCTCGGTGAAACCACCGTGACCTACGAAGAGATCTGCGGCAAAGGCGCCAAGCAGATCGGCTTTGAGGCGGTGGATATCGAGGTGGCGACCGGCTATGCGGCAGAAGACGCCGATATCACCTTGCGACTGGCGGACCACTTTGCTCCGCTGCTGACCGACCGGCTGGGCGAGGTGTACCGCACGATCGAATTACCGGTCGCCGAGGTGCTGTTCGCCATGGAGCGCGAGGGGGTGTTGATTGATCGTCAGCGTCTGGCCAGCCAGAGCCACGAACTGGGTACCACGATGCTGACGCTGGAGCAGAAGGCTTATGAATTGGCCGGCCAGCCCTTCAATCTCAATTCGCCCAAGCAATTGCAGGAAATCCTGTTCGGCAAGCTCGGCATTGATACCAAAGGTGTGCGCAAAACCCCGTCGGGCGGCTTTTCTACCGACGAGGAAGTCTTGGAAAAGCTGGCACTCGACCACCCCTTGCCCAAGTTGATTCTTGAATACCGTGGTCTGGCCAAGCTGAAGTCCACCTATACCGACAAGTTGCCGCAGCTGATCCGTGCCGATACCGGACGGGTTCACACCAATTATTCGCAGGCGGTGGCGATTACCGGGCGCTTGTCCAGTTCGGACCCTAACCTGCAGAACATCCCGGTGCGCACCGCCGAGGGACGACGGGTTCGCGAAGCGTTCATTGCCCGCCCCGGCTTTTCCATTGTCTCGGCGGATTACTCGCAAATCGAATTGCGCATCATGGCGCATTTGTCCGATGACGAAGGTATGCTGGCCGCTTTTGCCAGCGGCGAGGATATTCACCGTGCAACTGCCGCCGAGGTCTTCGGTGTGGCCCTCGACGCGGTCAGCAGCGATCAGCGCCGTGCGGCCAAGGCAATCAACTTTGGTTTGATTTACGGCATGAGTGCCTTTGGTCTGGCCAGCCAGTTGTCGATCGAGCGGGCTGCGGCCCAGCAGTATATCGATCGCTACTTCATGCGCTATCCCGGTGTTGCAGAATATATGCAGCGCACCCGCGAAACCGCGCGCGAACAAGGTTACGTGGAAACGGTATTCGGGCGACGTCTGTACCTGCCGGAAATCCGCCAGTCCAATCCGGCGCGTCGTGCCGGTGCCGAACGGGCTGCGATCAATGCGCCGATGCAGGGCACGGCCGCCGATCTGATCAAGCTGGCGATGATCGCCGTGCATGAGTGGATTATCGCCGAGCAACTGCAGAGTCGCCTGATCATGCAGGTACACGATGAATTGGTGCTGGAAGTGGCCCAGAGCGAGTTGGCGCTGGTGAAGGAAACCCTGCCGGCGTTGATGGCGGGCGTTGCCAAACTGAAGGTGCCGTTGTTGGCCGAGGTGGGCGCAGGCGAAAGCTGGGAAGCGGCACACTGAGGTAACGGAGCGGCAAGCCCCCTCGAGGGAGGCTTGCCGTCGTGGCGTCAGTCCAGCTTGTTGAAGGCAGCCAGCAAGCTCTGGTGGCGTAAGGAGCCTTCCATGTCGGGGCCGAGACGGGTGAGTCCGAAGAAGCGCGACTCGCCGGCCAGCAGCGCTACCGCGGTATCGACGGCTTCCTGACCGTATAGCTTGGCCAGCGACGCAAGGTAGTTGTCGGGATCATCAAATTCCATCAACGCACTCACGCAGCGGTAGACCCGACGGCGCGCCTCGGGCAATTCACCGAAGTGACGCAGCCAATGGCATCCGGCCCGTACCGCTTCGTGATCGCCGCAGGCGAGGCCAAGCAGGGCTTTCAATTCGGCGACACGCAAGGTTTTCCAGGGGGAGCCCTCATCGGCGGCAAGCCCGATGACTTCCGGGATCAGGCGCTGTTCGGCCAGTCCGGAACGGTCCAGTTGGTCCAGCACATTCCGGACCCCCTGTTTGTCCAGCGCCGGCAAATCCAGCAGGGCAGGACGGAGCTGGTTTGCTACGCTATTGTTTTCCCATTCAAGATCTTCGACATCGTAGATTTCCGACATGCCCGGAACCACGACGCGGCAGGCGTAGGCGCCGATTTCTTCGAAGTCGGCGACATACACCTCGAAGCCATCCTGCTCAATGGCGTGACGCAACCACTGGAAATCCTCTTCCGTGTCGTGACTGAACTGCCAATCGACAAACGCGAAATCCGCCGCATCCGACAAGAAGCGCCAACCAATCTCGCCACTGGAGTCCACAAAGTGGATTTCGCGGTTTTGTGCACTGGCAATTTCTTCATGGTCGAACGACGGTTCGGGAAATTGCGACAGGTCTTTCAAGGCACGGCCTTGCAGCAGTTCGGTCAGGGCGCGTTCCAGCGCGATGGCGAAGCGCGGATGAGCGCCGAAGCTGGCGAAACAGCCCTGGTCATGCGGATTGAGCAAGGTGACGCACATGACGGGATAACGACCGCCCAGCGAAGCGTCGCGAACCAGTATGCCAAAGCCGGCCGCCCGCAATTCGGCGATACCTTGCTGGATACCCGGATAGCGAGCCAGGACTGACTCGGGCACTTCGGGTAGGCACAACTCTTCGCTGATGACCTTGAATTTCACGTAGCGTTCGAGAATTTCCGACATGGCCTGCGCACGGGCTTCGCGTGGCGAGTTACCGGCAGAAAGTCCGTTGCTGACGTAAAGGTTGCCGATGATATTGACCGGAAACCAGACCGTCTCATTATCGGAAAGACGGGTGTACGGCAGGGTGCAGATGCCGCGCTGTTCGTTGCCGGAGTTGAAGTCGACCAGCATCGAGGCATCGATGCTGCCCTCCGGATTGTAAAAATCCTGCAATTTCGGCGTCAGCAAACCTTCCGGCCATTGCTCGTCGTCTCCCGTCGGGAACCAGCGTTCTTGCGGGTAATGGACCCAATCGCGTCCGGCGCGTTGTGCACCGAAGTAGTAATGGCTCCAGAAATGATGGCAGCCGACACGTTCGACAAACTCACCCAACGCACTGGCCCGGGCAGCCAGCTCACTGGCGCCTTTGCCATTGGTGAACAGTAGCGGACAGTGCGTGTCGCGCAGATGCACCGACCAGACGCTGGCCACCGGGTTAAGCCAGGAGACTTCCTCCAGATCGAAACCGCGGGCGGCAAGGCGTTGGCCAAGTGTGGCGATAGACTGTTCCAGCGGGGCATCCTTGCCCTCGATCAAACTGAGTGAAACCATGGTCAGGGGTACCCGCCAAAATGAGTAAGGGGAGGGCACTGTACCTGACTTTTTTCAGCAAGGATACCGTGCCCGATCAGGCTGTCAGACCGGGGCTCCGGTAAAGAAACGCTCGCGCATTTCGTCCAGTCCCAGACTGTCCAGCAGCTGTTCAAGCTTTTCTGCCGGTTTGCGTCGCGGCAGGTCTTTCCAGGTGGCGATGATCAACTCGTTCTTCATGGAGTGCTCCCAGCCAACCAGCTCGGTCACACTGACCTGATAGCCGTGAGCTTCCAGTTGCAGGCAGCGCAACACGTTGGTGATCTGGCTGCCGAATTCGCGGGTATGGATCGGATGGCGCCAGATTTCGGTCAGCACGCTCTGCCCCAGCTGGCGACCCTTGTTTTTGCGAAGTACGGCCGCGACTTCGGCCTGACAGCAGGGCACCAGTACGATATGCCGGGCTTGTTTGGCCAGGGCAAAATGGATGGCGTCATCGGTTGCCGTGTTGCAGGCATGCAGTGCCGTCACCACGTCGATGGTGGCGGGCAGCTTCTCGGAACGCGTCGATTCGGCAACGGACAAATTAACGAATGACATACCGCCAAATCCCAGCCGGTCGGCCAGTTCCCGGGAGCGGGTGACCAGCTCCTCACGGGTTTCGATGCCGTACAAATGGGCCAACGGGGCTTTTTCCTTGAAGAACAGGTCATAAAGGATAAAACCGAGGTAGGACTTGCCCGCACCGTGATCGACCAGGGTGATTTCCGGGTGGTCGGCCAGACGTTCTTCCAGCAAGGGTTCGATGAACTGGAACAGATGGTAGACCTGCTTGAGCTTGCGCCGACTGTCCTGATTCATCTTGCCGTCGCGGGTCAGTATGTGCAGCTCTTTGAGCAGTTCGATGGATTGCCCGGGGCGGACTTCGTATTTGTCAGACATGGTGTTGGCTTCAAACAGGGGTAGACCCTTCATTTTACAGGAATGCTTCGTTTCGTTGTGCTTAGTATCTGAGGGTACAATGCCGGATTCGGATGCTAGTTGGAGTGTGACGCTAATGATGACCTTTCTTGGTTCGCGCCTGGATCGCAGCGGTATGGTGCTGGTCAATACCCGGCTGGATGGCTATCCCGCCTACTTTCATGTCAAACCTGCCGCGATTGCCGCGTTTCTTGGCGTAACGCTGACACGTCCCGATGATGCCGCGCGTTTGGTTGACGAAGAGTGGAGCCGGTTGGCGGCCCCGTTCGAGGCATTGGTTCGTCGTCATGGCCAGGATTTCATCGTTGACGAGACCATGTTGCAACATCGCTGATGCAGTTGGCGGGAATGTGGTTTATTCTGAAATCAGGGAGCGTTTCATCCCCTACGTTACAGGCAAGGAAACATCGTGTCGTTCAATAGCAAGCGCGGAACGGTAAGCCGCAAGTTGATTACCCCGAAATCCTGGGGACAGAAGAGCATGGACAACTTCGGCAAGTCCGGCAATGAACGCAGCTGTGCCCATTGCGGCAAGCACGGCCTCATTCTGGAGCGCACGATCGCCGGAGAAATGTTCCGTTGCCCTGCGTGCAAGAAATTGCAGTTCTAAACCCATGCCGTACCAAAGAAAAAGCCGACTCTCGAGTCGGCCTTTTCTTTTTGGCGAGTGGCTGTGGTTTTCAGCCTGCTTCGGTGGCCAGTACCGCACGCTTGCGCGAGTAGCCGAAGTACACCACCAGGCCAATCAGCAACCAGACCACGAAACAGAGCCAGGTCAGTGCGGCCAGCTGGGCCATCAGGAATACGCAAAACAGCACGGCAAGGCCCGGTACCACCGGCACGGCTGGGCAGTGGAACTTGCGCGGCAGATCCGGTTGTTGCTTGCGCAACACGATCACGGCGATGGCGATCAGGCTGAAGGCCGCCAGCGTGCCGATATTCACCAGTTCGGCAAGCGTGCCGAGCGGCACGAAACCGGCCAGCAAGGCAATCATCGAACCGATGATCCAGGTCGCCTTGTAGGGGGTCTGGTGTTTCGGATGCACCTCGGAAAACACTTTGGGCAGCAAACCGTCACGCGACATGGCGAAGGTGATGCGGGTTTGTCCGTAGGTCATCACCAGAATCACCGTGGTCATGCCGAGAATCGCGCCAATGTTGACGATACCGGCCACCCAGTCGAGACCGGCCACTTCCAGTGCCTTGGAAACCGGATGGTCGACCCCGGCAAAATCCGGGTAGTGCACGATGCCGGTCATGATCGCCGAGACCACCACGTACAGAATGGAGCAGATGGTCAGGGACCAGATCACGCCGCGGGGAATGTCATGCTCCGGGTTTTTCACCTCTTCGGCTGCGCAGGTGACGGCGTCAAAGCCCAGGAAGCTGAAAAAGACGATGGCGGCGCCATGGAATACACCATTCATGCCATAGGGCAGCACCGGATTCCAGTTGGCGGGTTTGACATGCCATACCCCAAGCGCGATGAACAGCAGCACGACGGCGACCTTGATCACCACCACAATGTTGTTGAAGCGCTTGGATTCCTTGATGCCGAAGGCCAGCAAGCTGGTAACGCACATGGCGATCAGGAAGGCCGGCAGGTTGAAGAAGGTATGCATGCCGGGGCGTGCGCCATAGGCGGCGGACAGCGCGTCCGGCAGCGTCAGCCCGAAGCCGGCCAGCAGGTTCTGGAAATAACCGGACCAGCCCACCGAGACGGCGGATGAGGCCAGCAGATATTCCAGCACCAGATCCCAGCCGATGATCCAGGCGATCAGTTCGCCAAGGGTCGCGTAGGCATAGGTATAGGTCGAGCCGGATACCGGCAGCATGGAAGCGAATTCGGCGTAGCACAGTGCGGCAAAACCGCATGCCAGTGCACCGATCACGAAAGAAAGCATCAGACCCGGGCCGGCGATCAAGGCCCCGGTTCCGGTCAAGACGAAAATACCGGTGCCGATGATGGCGCCGATGCCGAGCATGGTGAGGTCGAAGACCCCGAGTTCCTTTTTGAGGCTCTGGGTGCTCTTGCTGAACGCAAGAATCCCGTGAACGCTCTTTTTGCGCATCAAACTCATTATAGTGTCCCTGGTAACGATGACTGGCTGTCTGTGTCTGCGCACGAGTCAGCCGCCATGCCGGGCTGACGGATTCTGTGTCCGGCATGCCCTGCAGTCTTGCTTGATGAAACACCCGGGGGGAGATTGCGTTACGGTCATGCGAGCCGACGGTTAAATCCGTTCATCTCGGTCGGGGGCCTGGTCTTCGGGCAATGAATCCGGCATGGGCTGGTTTCATCCTGTGCTGCCACGAGGGGGCGCTCCACGGTTGGAGGCTTCGTCATGCCGGTTCGATCACTCCGGCGCGGGTCGATACGACCATTTCTGATGGCCTTGCGTACTATTTTCGACAGTCGAATGGATACAATCGAACGGCCGAAAAATAAAGCGGTCCGCTGATCGAAAGCGGACCGTCTTGGTACTGATACTTTTAACGTTTGCCACTGAAAATTGCAAGAGTCTAACTGGAGTTTTTGGTAAAAAACCAAGTCATATTCCTCGTTTAAGAATATGTCATATTCTTTTTGCTATTCAATAGTTTGTCTGGATTCCCTGCGCGATCAAGCCCGGTTCGACATCGGATGGTGAGTCTTTCCGATAGTCCCGACGCCGGGTGTGCGCCATGCTTGATCCTTTGCCGAGAGTCGGCACGGGAGCGCGATGAGAGAACCGGGGCAAGGCTTCAGCCTGATAGAAGCGATGGTGGTGTTGGCCCTGATGGGGATTGCCGCCGCCATGGCGATGCCGGCCTGGAACGGTGTTGTGGCCAAGCGTCGGGTGGGCAGCACGCTGGAAGCGATGACATCGCTGCTGCGTCTCGCCCAATTGACGGCCCGGGCGCGTGGCCAGACCTTGGCGATGTGCCCATTGGCCAGTGACCGGCGCCGGGAAATTCATGGCTGCAAATCGATATCGCGGCCTGAGCCGTGGCGTGACGGAATGCTGCTGTTCCTGCCGGGAGACGGGGGTGTTTCCGACTATCAGGCCGGCCGGGCACTACGGTATGTCCTGTTCGACCGACAGGTTTTGGTCAGTGGCGGAGGTCCCTTCTTTGTTGATCCACAGGGCCATTTCGAGACAGATCGTCCGGCGTTCTGGCGTATCGTTGCCGGACGCGCCTGCGCCACCTTGACGGTGGGAAACCATGGCGAGGCGGTGCAATGTCATGGGGCGACGTGCCCGGGGTGTGCGTCATGAAAGGACATACCCTCATTGAAGTCCTGATGGCGATTTGCATTCTGCTGGTGGCAGCCTTGCCCATCATAGAGGTACGCCGACTGCTGTATCGGGATGTGCTGGAGAGCGAGCGCCGTGGCGCGGTGTTGCTCGAGTTGCGTAGCGAGCATGAACACGCCATCGCCCGCCGGCCATGAGAGCGGTCAGACAACGTGGCATCGGACTGATCGAACTGGTGATTGCCGGTGCCTTGGCCACCGTGCTGGGGGCGTTGGCCTGTCAGTTGCTGTTTGTCGATGGCGGCGCCGGCTGGCTGGCGGGCATGCGAGCCAGACAGCAGGCCAGAGTTGCCGCGACGGTGTTGGCGACGGATCTGATCCATGCCGGGCGGGATGGCTGTCAGCCGGTCACGCCGGATACCGGTGCCCAAGTGAAGGCGTTTTCCCGCACCGCCGTGCTCGTGCTGAGGCAATGTCGCGGGGCCATTCCGCTTTTTCTGTCACCCGATCATCCATGGCACTCGGCCGGGGTGCCCGCCTGCGTGAGCGACCCGGTGTTCAGGGACTGGTCGCTGAGTTCCTGCGGCTATCCCGCCCAAACGGTTTGTGCGCGCATTGTCCGGCAGCGTTTCGTGCTGCAGACGCCGTTGCCGGCGAAAAATGACGCAGGAGCACCGTGTCACCACTACCCCTCGTTGCAGGCGAGTCGTTGTTACCAAATCCGTTGGTATCTGCGCGGCGGGATCTTGTGGCGGGAAGAGCTTCCCGGGGCAGTTCAAGCCATGCTCGGCGGCGACCCGCGTTTGCAATTGAGTCTGGTAGATAAGGGGCGTCAGGTTGAAATCCGTCTCAACGAACGCTGTCTGACCGTGGCCCTGAACCGTCATGCGTCATGAACAAGGCAGCCTGTTGCTCATCATGTTGCTGGTGCTGCTGCTGGCGACGTTGAGCAGCATGTCGGCGTTGCGTCAGACGCTGGACATTCGCTACCTGCTGCGCGAGGAGTCCGTGACGCAGCGGGATTTCATCCGGGCCGAGCAGACCTTGGCCGCATGGGAAGCCCGGTTGTCGCAGCGACCGTCCGCTACCGTGTCTATGGAGAACCCATGCACCTGTATCGAATGTCTGGAACAGTCACCAGAGGGGACGCGGCTCTATCGCTTGACCGTGCAAGCGGGGCAGAGCCGCGTACAGGTCTATTGGCAGCGGGATGCCGCAGGGCAGGGATGCCGCTTGGGCTGGACCGCCTTGCCCAACACGGCCTGTCCTTGCTCGAAATGACGGTGGCGCTGGCCATCCTGGGCATTTTTTGTTGTTTTGCTGTCTGGCAGTGGCGAGAACCGGTTATCCGGGTACAACATGCCGCCGCACGGACGCAATTGCTGCATGCCGCCGTGTTGATGGAGCACTGGTACGATGCCCGCGAGTCCAGTGGTGGAGGCAATATGGCATGGCCTTCTCTGGCCTATCTGGACAGTGCTCATTATCAGCTGTCGTTTGGCAGCGCCCTGGACCGGAACAAGGGCAAATACCGTATTTATGCGCGACCCTTGCCCGGCGCCGCCGACACGTCGACGTTTTTCTTGCTCGACGAAGCCGCTGTGGTACGGGTCTGCACCCAGAAAGGCGGTCATCGCGATTGCCTGTAAGGGCATTGATATAAAAAAACCGCCCACGAGGGGCGGTAAAGCGGTCTACATGAAACAGGGTGTCCTAGTGGGCGCCACCATCGTTGCCGGCGGGACGGAACGGCGGTTTGGCGAACCAGACCAGCACAATCAAGCCGATAAACAGCAGGCCGGCTCCCCAGAAAATCTCGTTGGAGGCCATCAGGTAACCCTGACGGGTCACATTGCCGGCGACCAGAGCGGCAGCCTTGTCGCTGCCGATGCCGAGTTTGCCCAAGAGCCCGAACCACTCGCGGGTGGCAAAGGAATAGACATCGATGCTTTCGGTCAGCATGACGTGATGAACGGCTTCGCGTCGATCCCACAAGGTGGTACTTGCCGAAGCGCCGATACTGCCGGCCAGAATCCGGGTGAAGTTGGCCAGACTGGAGGCCCCGGCGATTTCTTCGGGACGGAGTCCGGACAGAATGATGGTGGTGAGCGGCATGAAGAAGCAGGCCACGCCGATCCCCTGCACAAACTGTGGCCAGACGACCCAGGCAAAATCCATCCCGGTTTCAAAGGTGCTGCGCCAGAAGAAACACAGGGCAAAGATGGTGAAACTGAGCGTCACCAGCCAGCGCATGTCGACCCGGTGGGCAAATTTGCCGATCACCGGTGACAGCAGTACCGGCAGGATGCCGACCGGTGCGGCGGCCAGGCCGGCCCAGGTTGCCGTGTAGCCCATCTGGGTCTGCAGGACCAGCGGCAGCAGGACGATGGTGCCGAAGTACAGCATGTAACCGATGCTGATGCTGATGGTGCCCACGGTGAAGTTGCGATGGCGGAACAGTGACAGATCCACCACCGGGTGTTTTTCTGCCAGCTCCCAGATCACCAGATAGGTCAGCGCCACCACGGCGATGATGGCCATGATCACCACTTCGGTGGAGTTGAACCAGTCCAGTTCCTTGCCGCGGTCCAGCACCATCTGCAGGCAGCCCACACCGACCACCAGCAGGCCGAGGCCGACGGCATCGATAGGCTGGCTGACCGTGGCGGTTTCACGCCCTTTCAATTGCTGGCGGGCAATCCAGGCCGCACCGAGTCCGACCGGCACGTTGATGAAGAAAATCCAGCCCCAGTGCCAGTTGTCGCTGATGATACCGCCCAGAATCGGCCCGAAAATCGGTGCCACGATGACGGTCATCGACCACAGCGCCAGTGCCATCCCTTTCTTTTCCGGGGGATAGCAGGCCAGCAACAGGCTTTGCGACAGCGGGATCAGGGGACCGGCCACCGCGCCTTGCACCACCCGGAAAAAAATCAGCATTTCCAGTGAACCGGAGATGCCGCACAGCCAGGAGGCAATCACGAACAACACGGTTGCGGCGACGAACAAGCGGACTTCACCGAAACGTCGTGCCAGAAACCCGGTAAGGGGAATCGAAATGGCATTGGCGACGCCGAACGAGGTAATTACCCAGGTTCCCTGAGACGTGGCGGCCCCGAGGTTGCCGGAAATGGTCGGCAACGCCACGTTGGCGATGGTGGTATCCAGTACTTGCATGAATACCGCCATCGACAAAGCCAGGGTAATCCACACCAGGCGAGAGCCGCTCAGTGGAGGATGGTTCATCGTCTGTCCTTATTTGGCCGGTGTGGCGCCGTTGTCTGCCAGCAGACGGGCGATCATGGCGTTAACCGGGGCCAGATCGCGTACGGCATTGGCCGAAACCTGTTGCGAAGCGGGGCTGGTTCCCTCGGCCAGTGATTTGCCGTTCTGGTCGCGGGTATCGACTTCGACATCCATGGAAAGGCCGACGCGCAACGGGTGGGCTTTCAGTTCTGCCGGATCAAGCTGGATTCGTACCGGGAGGCGCTGTACCACCTTGATCCAGTTACCAGTGGCATTCTGCGCGGGCAACAACGAGAAGGCACTGCCCGTGCCGGCCGACAAACCGGCCACTTTGCCGTGGTAGCTCACCTTGCTGCCATATTGGTCGGCCTTCAGTGTGACCGGTTGACCGATACGGAGACGGGCCAGTTGGACTTCCTTGAAGTTGGCATCGACCCATACGGCATCGAGCGGCACGATGGCCATCAGCGGGGCTCCGGCCGCGATATGCTGGCCTGCCTGAACATTGCGACGCGAGATGAAGCCGGTTGCCGGTGCTTTCAGAACCGTACGCTCATGAGCGAGCCAGGCTTCCTTCAGGCGGGTGGCTGCGCGCTGTACCGTCGGATGATTGGCGATGCTGTCCTTGCCGATCAGGGAGTCGGTCGCATTGTGTTGTTCGCGGGCGGCATCCAGTGCGGCGCTGGCGGCGGCAACGGCATCGCGGGCATGCGCCAGTTCCTCGGCCGAGATGGCGTCCGATCCGGCCAATTGGCTGCGTCGGGCCAGGTCACTGCGGGCGCGGGCCAGTTCGGCCTCGCGCAGTGCCGTTTGTGCTGCTTCGCGTTTGCCGTTGTCCATCAGTTGGCGGGTTTGGCGAACGGCATCGATAAAGTCGCTCTTGGCCCGTTCCAGCGCCAGTGTGGTGTCGTTGTCATCCAGCGTGACCAGCACCTGTCCGGCACTGACCTTGTCGGTGTCGTCGGCGCTGACCTTGGTGACGGTACCGGCGATTTCCGGGGTGAGTTGCAATAGATGGCCTGCGACATACGCGTCGTCGGTGGATTCCTGATGCTGCAGCACCAGACCCCACCATGCGCCATAGCCAATGGCGAGTGCAGCGAACAATGATGTGGCAACGACCAGATTGCGTTTACGGCCTTTGGCGGTTTTGACTTGCTTATCCATGATTTCAGAGCTGTCCTTGTTGCGGCGTGGCGCGCGGAGCGAGTCCGCTGCCCAGCGCCGTATTCAGTTCGGCATAGGCGAGGCGTTGCAGGGAAAGCGCTTCACTATGGCGGCTGTGTTGTTCGATTTCGTTGTCGATGGTGTCCAGCAGGGCAATGCGATTGATCAGCCCGGCTTTGAAACGACCTTCGGCGGCCATGCGGCTGCGTTTGGCGCTGGCCCAGGCGTCGCGGGTTTCATCGAGATGGCGTTGTGCGGCACTGACGGTCGAGAGCGCATCGGCGGCTTCTTTGAGAGCGCCAAGCACCGTGCTGTTGTAGGCTGCGATGGCCATGGCGTTGCCGGCTTTTTCTCTGGCGAGATTGGCGTTCAGCTCTCCCGAATGAAAGATCGGCAGCGTCAGGGCCGGGGTTACCCCCATGGACCGTGCATCGCGGGTCATCCAGGTGCCGGTTTCCAGTGAGGAAAGACCGATGAATGCCGTGAGCGAAAGGTCCGGGAAAAACGCGGCTTTGGCGGCGCGCGTTGCGGCTTCGCTGGCCTCGACTTCCGCCTTGCGCGCCAGAATGTCGGGACGTTGTCCCAGCAGGTTCGCGGTCAGGCGGTCGGTTGGAACGGGAGGCGGAGCCGTGGGTTCGCCGGCCTGCAGGGTGGCGAGTGCGCCGGGAGCCTGCCCGGTCAGTTCGGCCAGGGCATGACGTGCCATGTCGATGTCACGGCGGTAGTCATTGTCCTGTTGCGACAACAGTGCGCGTCCGGTGGTGAGTGTATCCAGCGAATCGGCGCTGGCCAGGCCGGCGGCAACCCGCTGACGCATCAGTTCGATGCGTTGCTGCTGGGTGGCCAGTCGCTGGGTCGCCAATTGTTTGTGCAGCATGGCGCGTTGCAAGGTGGTGTACTGTGCCACCACGGCGCGAGTCAGGGTGCGGCGTGTTTCACGGCCTTCCAATTCGGCGGCACGCACCTTGCCGAGCGCGGCGTCCAGTTCGGCGCGATGGCGGCCCCACAGATCCAGATCCCAGCGTCCCTGTAGTGCCACGCTGTACGTCGTGTAATAGTTGTTGCCGATCGGTTCCGGCAGCAGGCCATAACGCGAGTAGCGTTGCCGGTCGGCGGACAGACTGGCATCCACCTTGGGGCCGGTTTCGCTTTGGGCAAGCCCGGCTTCGGCACGGGCACGCGCCAGTCGGGCATCGGCCAGATCCAGCGAAGGTGAATGTGCCCAGGCGCTGCGGATCAATTGGTCCAGACGCGGGTCTTGCAGGGCTAGCCACCAGCTTTCGCTGATCGGTCCCTCGGGGAGGGACTCCAGCTTGAGCGTGGCAGCGTCAAGCCGGGCGGGCTGGTGAGTCGACGAGCCCGGGACCGCGCACCCTGACAACAGGGCCGCGAGCAATGCCGCAGGCAAGCCGAGCCGGAGCTGGCGGTTCATGATGGGAATCTCCATGAGCTGTAAGTTTGTGTACAGATAGTAACCATAGTTACAATATGGTTAAAAAAAGGGCCGGGTTTCAACCACCCAGCGTGGTCAGCAATTTTCGCATCAGGCGCTCCATGTCCTGCTTTTCAGCGGGATCGAAGTCATTCCACAAACGCTTTTGTGCCTCACGCGAGACCGGCAACAGCGTCTCGATGAAAGCAATGCCTTCTGCGGTCAGACGCAGCACGATTTTGCGGCGGTCTTCAGGGCAGGCAATGCGTTCCACCCAGCCCTTGCGGACCATTTCATCGGAAATACGCGTCGCGTTGGTACGCGAAGAATCCAGCATGTCGCTGAGTTCCGACGGATTGATCGAGCAGTCCGGGCAGGAATACATGGCCAGCAGGGAAATCCAGACCGTTTCATTGATGCCCCAGGGTTTCAGCGTTTCATTGAGGAAGCAGGCCAGGCGTTGCTGCAGATGCAGGGACAGCCGGGTCAGCAGCACTTCCTGGCGCGGAACGCCGGGAAAACGCTTCTCGACTCTGTCGATGGCTTCTTCAAGGGGCAGGAATGATTTGTTCATGCCCCGATATTGTTACTTGCGTTACTATTAGTCAAGAACTTGTTGCTTTGGTTACTTGTTTTGTCGCAACAACAACACATTTTCCGGGGGACGTCCGATCACGGCGGCGCTATCGGTCACGGCAATCGGTCTCTCGATCAGTCGCGGGTGCTGGACCATCGCGGCAATCAGATGACGACGCTCCAGTGTGACATCGTCCAGATGCAGGGCGGCGTACTCCTCTTCTTTGCGGCGCATCAGGTCGCGGGGTTCGATGGCAAGCAAGCTCAGGATGCGTTCGAGTTCCTCTGCGTCGGGAGGGGTCTTGAGGTAGTCGATGACCTCCAGTTCCTCGCCGGACTGTTCGAGCAGATGCAGTGCTTCACGCGATTTGGAGCAACGGGGATTGTGGTAAAAACGGATCATGACATTGGCCTGAAACAATGAGGAGCGACCTGACAGTTTCGCGGCTCGGTTCCGATTTGGCAACCCCGTCGCGACAAGGCTATGATGTGCTCCCGTCCGCCCCCCGGTAATTGCGCACCATGTCAGTCAAACCCGTCAGAAGCCACTTTGCGCTGGCATTCCTGTTGGCCGCCTTGTCGACCATCGGACCCTTCTCCATCGACACGTTTTTGCCGGCCATGCCGGCGATCGGCGCTGCGTTGCAGGTGGGGCCGCTGGAAATGCAACAGGCGCTGTCTGTTTACCTGCTGTGCTTCTCGGTGATGATGCTCTGGCACGGGCCGCTGTCGGATTCGGTGGGTCGCCGGCCGGTATTGCTGGTGAGTTGTCTGCTGTTCGGTCTGGCCTCGCTGGGCTGCGCGATGGCAAATACCTTGCCGCAGCTGTTGCTGTTCCGGGCCTTGCAAGGCTTGTGCGGCGGGGCCGGTGGCGTGGTGGGGCGCGCCATCATTCGTGACTGTCTGGATGGTGTGGCGGCACAAAAGCTGATGTCACATGTCACCATGTTGTTTTCTTTGTCACCGGCCATTGCGCCGGTGGTCGGTGGTTTTTTGTTCGGTCATTTCGGTTGGCACTCCATTTTCCTGTTCATGGCCTGCGTTGGCGGCTTTTTGTTCCTGTACTGCCTGGTGGGATTTCGCGAGTCACATCCCCGCGAGTTGCGTCAGCCGCTGGATTTCTTCGGACTGCTGTCCAATTACTGGATCATCGGCCGTCAACCCCGCTTCCTGCTGCTGACCGCGGCGATCGCATTCAACTTTGCCGGATTTTTTCTCTATATCCCTTCTGCTCCGGTGTTCGTGATGAAGCATCTCGGTCTGGGGCATGACCAATTCATCTGGCTGTTCGGGCCGTCCGTTGGCGGCATCATGCTGGGCGCGTTCTTGTCCGGCCGGATGGCCGGGCGTCGCTCGGCGCGTGAAATCGTCAATGCAGGCTATCTGGTGATGGCCTGCGGGGCGGGGTTCAATCTGGTGCATGCCCTGATGTTCGAGCCGTCTTTGCCATGGAGTGTTTTGCCGATGCTGGTTTACAACGTCGGCATGGCACTGGCCTCGCCGTCCATCATGCTCAATCTGATGGATCAGTTCCCTTCCTTGCGGGGCACCGCATCCTCGCTGCAGGGCTTCAGTCAAACCCTGTTGTCCAGTCTCGTGGCCGGGATTTTTGCGCCGTTGTTGTGGAATAGCCCCACTACGCTGGCACTGGGAACCTGCGGCTTTTTGCTGCTGGGATTCCTGTCGCGCAGCGCCTACCGTCTATTGATCGCGCGTGACGCGCGCGCTGGATAACCGGTTGCCGACGGGTGTCAACGTGGGTAAAACCGACACTTAACGCTTGTCGAGAATGAGAACTTCAACGATAATCATTCTCACCAACTGCTTCCGGCAGTCTCTATCCCGTGTCAATCGATCGACGGTTCCGGAGTGTGCGGAACCCTGAAGGAACTAGCATGCGCAATACCTTGAAACTGGCTGTTGCCACTCTCGCCCTGACCGCGTCCGCCGTTGCGTTCGCCAAGGAATACCCGGTCGGCAAACCACAGATCCGCAACGGCATGGAAATCGGCGCCGTGTATCTGCAGCCGGTCAAAATGGAACCGGAAGGCATGATGCGCAAGGCCTCCGAGTCCGATGTTCACTTCGAAGCCGATATTCATGCCGTCAAAGGCAACGTCAACGGTTTCCCGGAAGGTGAGTGGATTCCCTACCTGGTGATCAAGTACGAGATCAGCAAAGTCGGCAGCAAAGACGTCATCAAGGGCGATTACATGCCGATGGTGGCCAGCGACGGTCCGCACTATGGCGACAACGTCAAGCTGATGGGCCCGGGCAAGTATCGCGTGAAGTACTTCATTTCCCCGCCGAGCGCGAACGAGCACAGCCATTTTGGCCGCCATACCGACAAGGAAACCGGCGTGGCTCCGTGGTTCAAGCCGTTTGAAGTGAGCTGGGACTTCACCTACGCCGGTATCGGCAAGAAAGGTGGCTACTGAGCTACGGCTCGATAGCTGATGGCGCGCTGCCGAAGGGTCGCGCGCCTTTTGCACGTTTGCAGGACATCTCCATGAAAAAGACTTGCCTCGTCGCATTGCTGGCCTGCCTGCCGGCCCTGGCTGCCGCAGAAGACATGCCCACCTACAAGCTGGAAATGAAAGACGGCGTGCTGAGCACCAACCGGATTGTGGTGGCCGCCGACAAACCTTTCCGTCTCGAATTAAAAAACACCGGTAAAACGGCTGCCGAATTTGAAAGCCTGCCGCTGCGCAAGGAAAAAGTGCTGGCGCCCGGCGCCGAGTCGGTCATCGTATTCCGCAAGATTTCTGCCGGCGAGTACAAATTCTTCGACGAATTCCATCTCAAGACCGCGCAAGGCGTGATCATCGCCAAGTAAAACGGGAGAACGACATGGGACAGGTATTATTCATTGTCTGGCGCGAAAGTGTCGAAGCCTTGCTGGTGATCGGCATTCTCAATGCCTGGTTGAACCACAATCCCGAGGGCAGGGGCGGACGTCCGTGGCTGTGGGGGGGCGTGCTGGCCGGTTTTGCCGCTGCCGTGATGCTGGCTGTCGGCCTGTTCAAGGCCAGTGAACTGATGAGCGAATGGCAGGATGCCTTTCAAACCGTCATGGTGCTCAGCGCAGCGGGGCTGATCGTGCACATGGTGCGCTGGATGCGTTTGCACGGCCGTACCTTGAAGCGCGATATCGAGAGCGGATTGTCGGCCCAGGCCGAGCGTTCCAACTGGTGGGGTGTCAGTCTGCTGGCGGGCCTCGCCGTGGCGCGGGAAGGTAGCGAGACCGTGGTCTTCCTCTACGGAACCCTGACCGCTGCCGATGGTGCGACGCTCTGGTCGCTGGGCGGGGCGGCATTGATCGGGTTTGCCCTGGCCGTGCTGACCTTCCTGTTGCTGCAACTGGGTGGCAAGGTGCTGAACTGGCGGTTGTTCTTCCGGGTAACGGAAATCATGCTGTTGCTGCTGGCTGGTGCCTTGTTGATGACCGGTGTCGAAAAGCTGATCGCCATGGATATCCTTCCTGCGCTGGTCGATCCGGTCTGGGATAGCTCCGGCTGGCTGGACGACTCAACCGCGGCAGGTGGACTGGTCGCCTCTCTGACCGGCTATCGTGCCCATCCGGCCTTGTCCGGTTTGCTGGTCTA
This sequence comes from Pseudogulbenkiania sp., assembly GCA_018260425.1. Classification (GTDB taxonomy): domain Bacteria; phylum Pseudomonadota; class Gammaproteobacteria; order Burkholderiales; family Chromobacteriaceae; genus Paludibacterium. The sequence continues at coordinate 217,213 of JAGLBD010000001.1, forward strand.
CGCGGTATTCTGGCTGGCGGTCTGGTTCGGCATGTACCGGGAGTCGCGGAGATCCTGATGCAGAAGGTGCTTCAAGGCGCAGGCATCTGGCTGCGCGACCACGGCCCGCTGGTGCGAAAGCTGCAGTGGGTCGTGGTATTTGTCTATCTGGGTTTGCTGGTCATCCCCGCTCTCATGCCGCTGCCGCCGGATTCGGCACGGATTCTCGATAACCTGACCATCTTTGCCCAGTTTGTTTTCTGGGGAATCTGGTGGCCGTTTGTGCTGCTCAGCATGGTGTTGTTCGGGCGCTTGTGGTGCGGCGTATTGTGCCCGGAGGGCGCCTTGTCGGAGTGGGCGGCCGAGCGTGGTCGCGGTTGGGCGATCCCGCGCTGGATGCGCTGGAAGGGCTGGCCGTTTGTGGCCTTCGCCTGTACCACCGTGTTCGGGCAACTGGTGAGTGTCTACCAGTACCCGAAAGCGGCCTTGCTGGTGCTGGGGGGCTCAACCGTTGCCGCGGTGATCGTCGGTTTTCTGTATACCCGCAGCAAGCGTGCCTGGTGCCGCCACCTGTGTCCGGTCAACGGTGTGTTTGCCTTGCTCTCCAAACTGGCGCCTTTCCATTACCGCGTGGATGAAGCGGCCTGGAAAGCCTCGCTGGGTGATGCTTCCGGTTCCCGCAAGGTGATTCCGGTGGTCGCTGTCAATTGTGCCCCGTTGATGCCGTTGCGGCATATGGAAGGGGCGGGCGGTTGCCATATGTGCGGTCGCTGCAGCGAGCATCGCGGCGCCATTGCGCTGGCAGGACGTGCTCCCAACCATGAAATCGTCGAAGTCGCCGGACATGAAACCGATCCCTGGCAGTCCTTGCTGATTTTGTTTGGTTTGCTGGGTATCGCGCTGGGGGCCTTCCACTGGACCGTGAGCGACATTTTCATTGCCATGAAGCAGGGCATGGCTGACTGGTTGGTCGAGCGCGATATTCTCTGGCCGTTGGACGACAACGCGCCGTGGTGGCTGCTGACCCATTATCCCGAGCATAACGACAGTTTCACCTGGCTGGACGGTGGCGTACTGATTGCCTTTATCCTGGGCTTTGCCGTGATCTCGGGGTCCGCCCTGACCGTACTGATGGCGGTGGCAACCCGCTTGGCCGGCCCGTGGAGCCGTGCCCGTTTTCATCATCTGGTGCAGAGTCTGATTCCGATGGCCGGGTCCAGTGTGTTTCTGGGCTTGTCGTCGCTGACCGTGACGCTGATCAAGGCCGAAGGACTGTCAACCGCCTGGGTGTCGGTGATTCGGGAGGGAATGCTGGCTGGAGCTACCCTGTGGTCGTTCACGCTGGCGTTCAAGATCTTCGGCAAGTGGCAATGCGGCTGGCGCCGTGTCATCGCGCTGTTGCCGGTCAGTGTGGCGCTGCTGTTGCTGGTGGGGTTCTGGTCGGTTCAGTTCGGTTGGCTGGAGCTGGATCTGGGCGGGTTGCTGCCCTGACCGGGCGTTCGTCTGACTGAAGCCCTGGCAAGACCTCTTGCCAGGGCTTTTTTACGTGTATCAGACGGCAACCTCGACCAGGGTCGGAGAGAGTACCCGCATCACCTCCTGCGGCGAGATGCCAATCAGAAAACCGCGTTTCCCGCCATTGAGGTAGATGGTGTCCAGTGCTGAGATCGAGGCTTCCATATAGACCGGCATCGGATGACGGGTGCCGAATGGCGAGGTACCGCCGACCTGATAGCCGCTATGTTTGTCGGCGGTGGCCGGGTCGCAGGGATCGATATGTTTTGCGCCGGTCTGACGCGCCAGATTGCGTGTCGAGACTTCCTTGTCGCCATGCATCAGGACGATCAGCGGTTTACGGTTTTCATCCTGCATGATCAGGGTTTTGATCACGGCATGTTCTTCGACGCCCAGCTCACGCGCCGAAACGCGTGTGCCGCCTTTTTCTTCATAGTCGTAAAGATGCTCGCTGAACGTGACTTTATGGTCGCGCAGCATGCGGATGGCCTGAGTGACCGGGGCTTTGGCCTTTGCCATGGTAATGTCTTGCCATCGTATTCGTGGATCAGGCAAAAAGACTAAACGAGCTGATCGGGAATGGCAACTTTGCCAAGCGGGATCAGCCAGTCACGGCACTACCCTGAATACCGGTTTCCGCCAGTCGTTGTCCGATGGCCTGCAGTGCCGGCCAACGCGGCCCACACCACTCGGGGGCAATCAGGGTCGGGGCCTGGGCTGTGGCCGAGATGCGATGAAACACCACGTCCCATGGCGTGGCCTGAATCAGGCTGGCGGCGAGATCGGCATAGGCCTCCAGCGTCCAGGGCTGGATTTCCTTGCGTTGGTATTGTGCGGCCATGCGGCTGCCTCTGACCACCATCAAGGGGTGTAATTTCAGGCCTTCGACGCCTTCATCAAGGACTTGCCGGTGGGTGTCGCGAATCATCGCTTCGGTTTCGCCGGGAAGTCCGAGGATCAAGTGAGTGCAGACCTTCAGGCCCCGTTGGTGTGCGCGTTGGGTCGCATCGCGGTATGCCGCCATGCCATGCCCGCGGTTGATGCGTGCCAGAGTCGTGTCGTGCGCGCTTTGCAGGCCGAGCTCCAGCCAGACTTCCCTGCCTTCTGCGGCAATGCCGGACAACAGGTCGAGCACGGCATCCGGAACACAATCGGGGCGGGTGCCGACGCACAGGCCGACAATGTCGGCTTCACCGATGGCGGCACGGTACTGGCTCTCCAGTAGCGCGACTTCGGCATAGGTGCTGGTGTAGGCCTGAAAATAGGCCAGATAGCGGCGGGCGCGGTCGGTGCGCAGTTTTTCCCGCTGGATTTGTTCGACGATACCGGGGCCGGCATCACGGCTGAAGCTGCGCACATTGCAGAAGGTGCAACCGCCCCGGCCGAGGGTGCCGTCCCGGTTCGGGCAGGTGAAGTCGCCGGCGAGCGAGAGCTTATGGACTTTCTCGCCGTAGCGTTCACTTAAATCCCGACCCAGCGTATTGATATAGGCGGTGAGGTTCATGGCAAAAGCCGCAAGGATAGAGGCCTTTGACCGGCAAGTCGCTGATTCGGATCAATAAAGCCAGCGGAACAGTAAGGCGAGAACGGCGCAGCCAATCAGGCTGATGGCCAGCAGGGAAATGACCCGGTGCACATGCTGCCGGTAGGCACGGTGGCGCAGCATATTCCATGCGAGCAGGGCCAGCAGGGCGAACACGAGTAATTTGACGAGACGCGCCATGGTATCCGGAAAATTAGCCTAAAGACGGATTATCAGGGGAGGGCTGTTGCCCGGCAAGTCGGCCTTAGTTGATGACGCATGCGAACGACCTACATATAATGGATGCCATGCAAGAGAAGCCTTGACGCCGACATCACCATAAATAAGCTGTGAGTTCATCATGACCGAAGCTGATAATTCTGTCGGCATCGTTGCAGCGCAAAGCGCTGTCTTCGATACGCCTCTCCCCTTGCTTGGCGGAAGTTCGCTGGCAAGCTGGGAACTCAAGTACGAAACCTACGGCACCCTCAATGAGGACAAAAGCAATGCCGTGCTGATCTGTCACGCCTTGTCGGGTCATCACCACGTTGCCGGTCGTTACCATGAAGAGGATGCCGCTGCCGGCTGGTGGGACAATATGGTTGGTCCCGGCAAGCCGATCGATACCCGGCGCTTTTTTGTCGTCGGCGTGAACAATCTGGGGGGCTGCCATGGCAGTACCGGCCCGTCGAGCCTGCACCCCGGGACCGGCGAGCCGTGGGGCTCGGCCTTTCCGGTGGTGACCGTGCCTGACTGGGTGAATGCCCAGGCGCAGTTGGCCGACCGGCTCGGCATCCACCGTTGGGCCGCGGTCATTGGCGGTAGTCTGGGCGGGATGCAGGCCCTGCAATGGACGATCAGTTATCCTGACAGGGTCGGGCATGCCTTGGTGATCGCCTCTGCGCCCAAGTTGTCCGCGCAGAACATTGCCTTCAATGACGTCGCCCGCCAAGCCATCATCAGTGATCCGGATTTCAACGGCGGTGACTTCTACCGCCACGGCGTCGTTCCGCGGCGAGGCTTGCGATTGGCACGCATGCTGGGTCATATCACCTATCTGTCGGATGATGGCATGGGCGAAAAGTTTGGCCGCATGCTGCGTTCCGGCGAGTACCGCTTCGGCTTCGATGTCGAGTTCGAAATCGAGTCCTATCTGCGCTATCAGGGCGACAAGTTTTCCGATATCTTCGATGCGAACAGCTATTTGCTGATGACCAAGGCACTGGACTATTTTGATCCGGCGGCCGCGCATGGCGATGACCTTGCTGCCGCGCTGGCCGGTGTCAAAGCCTCGTTTCTGGTGGCGAGCTTCACCTCTGACTGGCGGTTTTCTCCGGCCCGCTCGCGGGAACTGGTGACGGCGCTGACCCGTGCCGACCGCAAGGTCAGCTATGCCGAAATCGAGTCGGTACACGGCCATGATGCCTTTCTGATGCTGGACCCGCCCTATGTGGCGTTGATGCGCAGCTATCTTGATCGCGTGGCCAGGGAGGTGGGAGCATGAATGAACTGACAAGTCTGCGGCCGGACCTGCAGCAGATCGCCCGCTGGATTCGCGATGGCAACCGCGTACTGGATCTCGGGTGTGGCGACGGCGCTTTGCTGGCCTGGCTGGACAGAAGCAAGGGTGTGCGGGGTTACGGTATCGAAATCGATGTCGACAATGTAGTGCGTTGCGTGGAAAACGGCGTATCTGTCCTGCAAGGCGATTTGGAGCAAGGACTGGCCCAATTCGAGGATGGCAGTTTCGATCAGGTCATTCTGTCCCAGACCATTCAGGCCATGAAGGAAACCGAGCGTATTCTCTGCGAGATCACCCGGGTGGGGTGTGAAGCGATCGTGACCTTCCCCAATTTCGGCTATTGGCAGAACCGTTGGCAGATTTTGGCCGGCCGTATGCCGGTTTCCGATACGATCCCCTTCCAGTGGTACGATACGCCTAATATCCACTGGTGCATGCTGGGGGATTTCGAAGCCTTGTGCGCCAAGAACGGCATCCGTATTCTGGAGCGGGTCGTGATGGATGATGACCGCCGTATCACTGTGCTGCCCAACTTGCTTGGCAGTCTGGCTTTTTACCGTATCGGCCGTTGAATAATGGCGAGGATGGCGACGTTTCAATGACTCACTCTGCTGCAACCGGCTGGCGACAGGTTATCCTGTCCCGGCGCATGCTTATCTGCCTGTTTACCGGGTTCTCATCGGGATTGCCCCTTTACCTGCTGATCAATTTGGTGCCGGCCTGGTTGCGCAGCGAACATGTCGATCTCAAAACGATCGGCTTGTTCGCGCTGATCCAGTTCCCCTTTACCTGGAAGTTCCTCTGGTCGCCGTTGATGGACCGCTTCAGTCTGCCCTGGCTTGGCCGCCGGCGTGGCTGGATGCTGGCCAGCCAATTGGCCCTGCTGGTGGCGATGGCGTTGTTCGGACTGTTTTCTCCCGCGGCGGAGCGCAGTGCCATTGCGGCGCTGGCGTGTCTGGTGGCCTTCCTTTCCGCCAGTCAGGATATCGTGCTGGATGCGTATCGCCGCGAGATTCTCAGTGATGAAGAGTTGGGACTGGGCAACTCGCTGCATGTGAATGCCTACCGTCTGTCGAGCCTGATTCCCGGATCGCTGGCCCTGGTGCTGTCCGATCATTTGCCCTGGTCGCAGGTCTTCGCCATTGCCGCCTTGTTCATGCTGCCCGGTGCCATCATGACCTTGCTGGTCAGCGAGCCCGTGCAAAGCCAGCGCCAGCCGCATAGCTTGCGCGAGGCGGTCGTCGAGCCTTTCGTCGAGTTCTTTAGCCGCCATGGCAAGTCGGCCGCCCTGACCATTCTGCTATTTATCTTTCTCTACAAGTTGGGCGACAGCATGGCGACCTCGCTGGCCACTCCGTTCTATATGGACATGGGCTTCAGTAAATCGCAGATTGGTCTGGTCGCGAAAAATGCCGGCTTGTGGCCCAGTGTTGCCGGGGGATTGCTGGGGGGCCTGTGGATGATTCGCCTTGGGGTGAATCGCGCCCTGTGGTTGTTCGGGGTCGTGCAGGTGGTCTCGATCATCGGCTTCGCCTTGCTGGCAACCGCCGGACCGTTTCCGGTCATTGCCGGTTGGGAATTGGGCAAACTGGCCCTGGTGATCGGTTTCGAGGCACTCGGTGTCGGCTTGGGGACCGCTGCCTTCGTCTCGTATATTGCCCGCACCACCAACCCGGCGTATACGGCCACCCAATTTGCCTTGTTTACCAGTCTTGCGGCCGTGCCTCGTACTCTGGCCAATGCCTTGAGCGGGTTTCTGGTCGAGCAAATGGGCTGGTGCGGGTTTTTTATTCTGTGCACGGTGCTGGCGTTGCCCGGTATGGTCTTGCTGGTCCGTGTGGCTCCCTGGAATGGAGATCGTTGATGAAATCGCTGGTGTCGATGGCCGTCTTGCTGGCGGCGGTTGCCGCTCCTGTTCATGCACAGGACGCGTCCGCCCCGGAAGCCGCCAAACCCTTTCCGCGTACCGTGACCTATGAGTGCGCCGGCAATGCCCGCGTCGTGGTGACCTATCCCGATCCGGACCGCCCCCGTCCCGGCCCGGTCAAACTGCTCTGGAAAGGCCGTACCTCCCGTTTGACCGAGGCGATGAGCGCCAGTGGCGCCCGCTATGTCAGCCGGACGCTGGTGTGGTGGAGCAAAGGCGATAGCGGTTTTCTGACGACGCGTGGCGGCCGTATGCTGGCCCGTGACTGTCAGGAAACACAGTGACAAGGGTGACCGGCCGCGTTCTTGAGCTCTAGTCCCTGACCAGTTTCAACGCGGTTTCGGCCAGACGCTTGCCCAACGCAATGGTCAGTCGTTTCTCTTCCTCGCTGGGCGTCGCAGTGTTCTTGATGCCTGATACATGGCTTGCGCCATAGGGCGTGCCTCCGGTCGTGGTCGAGGTCAGATCCGGTTCGGTGTAGGGCAGGCCGACAATCAGCATACCGTGGTGCAACAGCGGGACCATCATGGTCAGCAGGGTACTTTCCTGCCCGCCATGCAGGCTGGCGCTGGAGGTGAATACCGAAGCCGGTTTGCCAGCCAGTGCACCCTTCATCCACAGGTTGCTGGTGCCATCCAGAAAATATTTCATCGCGGCGGCCATATTGCCGTAGCGGGTCGGACTGCCAAGCGCCAGGCCGATACACTCCTCGAGATCCTGTTCTTCGACATAGGGCGCGCCTTTGGCGGGTACCGCCGGTTCGCTGGCCTCGCACACTGTGGAGACCTTGGGGACGGTGCGGAGCCGGGCCCGGCAGCCGGGGACACTTTCCACGCCGCGTGCGATCAGCCTTGCCAGTGCCTCGGTCGAGCCGTGCTGGCTGTAGTAAAGAACCAGTATGTCGTGCATGTAAAACTCCGACTGCGTAGGGTAAAAAACGCAGTTTACCTGACATCCACTCTTGCATCGCGGAGCAAATATCCGTAACGTGCTGCGCATGTCATCCCCGTCCCGTTTCGACCGCCATTTGGGCTTTGTCCGCTTCCTGATCCGCCGCATGGCGGGCACGCGTGTGCTGCAGGTTGCCGGCAGCCTGACCTTCACGACCCTGCTTGCGCTGGTGCCGCTGGTCACTATCGCGCTGATCGTGCTTTCGGTGTTTCCGGTGTTTTCCGAGTTCAGTACCCGTTTCAAGGTCTTGCTGTTGTCGACCTTGGTGCCGGAGTTCGCCGGCAAGGTGATTACGGTCTATATGCGCCAGTTCGCCGACAATGCCGAAAAGCTCACTGCGGCCGGGATCATCATGCTGGTCGTGACGTCCCTGATGCTGATGTCCACCATCGAGCGCACCTTCAATGCCATCTGGGGTGTACGACGTACTCGCCCGATGCTGCAGCAAGGGCTGGTGTACTGGGGCATGCTGACCCTGGGGCCGGTTGCGCTGGGGATTGCCTTGCTGGCGTGGCGCTGGCTGTTCAAGTCGTCGCATCTCGAATCCACGATGCCCTTGCTGGCCGATCTGCTGGAAATCGGGGGAACCGTGCTGTTTACCAGTGTGGTGCTCTGCCTGCTCTACCGTATTGTTCCGGATCGTTTCGTGCCGATGAAGCACGCGCTATGGGGAGCAGGGCTCACGGCGCTGATGATGGAGCTGACCCGTTCGGCATTCGGGTTCTATATCGGCAAGATTGCCTCTTACAAGCTGGTCTACGGCGCATTTGCCAGTCTGCCGATCTTCTTGTTGTGGGTCTATTGCCTGTGGCTGGTGGTTTTGGCCGGTGCAGTGATCACCTCGTCGCTGTCCTGGTGGCAAGGGGATGCCTGGCGACGGCGCTTCGAGCCGCGCCGCCGTTTTCTGGATGCGCTGGAAGTGTTGGTGATGCTCGACAAGGCCCAGATCGTTGGCAAAGCCTTGACCCCGGCGCAACTGCGTCTCGGGGTGCGGGCCGGCTTTGATGAATTGGGCAGCGTGCTGGATCGTCTGGCACGGGAGGGCTACGTGCAACGCAGCGTTGCCGACCGCTGGGTCTTGAGCCGAAAACTGTCATCGATCACGCTGGCCGACCTGTTTTCCCTGTTTGTGTATCGCTCCCAGAGTGGGGCCGGTGACACGATGTCGCAGGCACTCGAGGCGCAGATGACCCCGGTGCTGGGGTCGCTTCAGGCGGTGACCGTAGAAGATTTTGCTCTGCGACTGGAGCGGAAATAGTCCTGATTGGCGTAAAAATTCGGGTTTTCGTTATCGGGCCACCAGCCGGGAATGCCAAGTAATGGCAACGGGCAGAGGGCTTTGGGGGACGGGAGCCAGTCGTCGTCACCGAGCTGCTCCGCCAGCCAGTTATCCAGCCAGTCGCGTTGTTGTGCCGGTTCTTTGTTGAAAAAGTCTTCGGCGACACTCACCAGTAGTGCTTTTCCACACCACCCGATGAAGGGGGCCAGGCCGGTTTCGAACAAGGCATGCCCCAAGGCATGTGCGCCGATTTGCCGCCCCCACTCCTGGCGGTGGGTGAGAAACAGGCGGTTCCACTGCATGGTGTCCAATGCTTCGCTCAGGGAAGGGTTGCTGGTCGCTACCACTATCCCGCACTCATCCAGCAGGGTTGCCGCATCCCGGCGAGGCCCGCGACGCGCCTCTCCCCGGGCGATAGCCCTCAGATGTCTGGCATTCAGTGCGGCTTTACTGTTTGGCCAGGCCAGCCAGGCCAACGCATTGAACCAGTCATGCCAGTTGCCCGACCGTGTGGGGACTTCGCCGGTGTTGCCGATGTGAATTTCGTAATAGTCGTGAGGCTCCAGATCCAGCATGAAACGCAAGCGACCCTTGATCCGGCCAGGATTCAGCTGGATCAACGCGTCGAGTGCCGGTTGGTCGGGCCAATCACTCAACGAGTCCGGCAAGGTCAAACTGGCCAGCGGGGCATAGAGCGGGTGGTGAAGCGGGAGCGGATTCCAGACGGACACAAGCAGTTTCTCTTCGACACTATCCGGCTAGTCTAGCGGTTTTCCAATGCCGGGGCGGCATCTTCGGAGCACACTCGGTTGCGACCGGTCTCTTTCGCGGCATAGAGATGACGATCGGCACGGCGCAACAGACTGTCCATCAACTCGGCGGGCTCGGTCACCGCGACACCGATACTCACCTGATAGCGTATCTGGGTGCCTTCCTGAGTCAGCACCGAATCGGACTCGGTGGTGCGACGGATCCGCTCGGCGATCTGCAGGGCTTCCTGCAGATCACTGCCGGGCAGCAAGGCGCAAAACTCTTCCCCACCCATGCGACCGATGAAATCGGTGGAACGCAGGATAGCGCGGCACAGCTGCGAGAAATGATTGATCACCAGATCGCCCGCCGCATGCCCGTAGGTATCATTGATGGATTTGAAGCGATCCAGATCCATCATCAGTACCGCTGCGGTGCGGTTGTCGCGGCTGGTTTGCTTGAGTTCACGATCAGCCAGTTCGACAAAGTGACGGCGATTGAGCAGGCCGGTCATACCATCCCGGGTCGCCATTTGATAGAGCTGGCTTTCATGCAGGTTGCGTTGCAGGGCAATGGCGGTGATGTGCGAGGTCCGGTAGATCAGTCGCAGTTCATCGGCTGCGGGGTTGCGGGCTTCACGGAAATAGACCGCAAAGGTGCCCAGCAAGGTCCTGTCGGCGGCCAGAATCGGCGTTGACCAACAGGAGCGCAAATCAAACGACTCGACCAGGGCGGTGTAATTTGCCCACAGCGGCGACGTGGCGATGTCGCTGACCACCACGGTGCGTTTCCAGAACGCCGCCGTGCCGCATGAACCGGTTTCCGGGGCAATCGGAATATTGATCAGCCTGGCGGTATAGGCCTCTGGCAACGAGGGGCCTGCCATCACGCTCAGGCTGCTTCCGGATTCATCGATCATCATGATCGAACACATGGACTGATTGAGTTGGGTTTCGATCAGTCGACAGATCTGTTCCAGCGTTTCCTTGATCGGCCGATTGTCGGCAATCATCTCCATGATGGCATTCTCATCGGAGAGCAAGCGGTTGGCCATGCGTGCTTCGGTAATTTCCCTATCGATGCATAGCAGCGAGGCTAGTTGGCCGTGTCCGTCGAACTCGGGGAAAATCCGGCTTTCGAAAACATAGACATGATCGTTGAGCGCGATTTCGATCTCGATGGTGCGATGTTCGCGTTCACGGATCACTTGCCGGCACGCTTCGATGACTTTTTGGGCGGCATCATCCGGCCAGCCCTTTTCATCGATACGCCGGCCGATATGGTCGTCACGGTTCAGCGGGGCATAACGCGTCACGCTGCGATTGATGTACTGGCAGCGCAACTCGAGATCGTAGCGGGAAATGATGTCGGCCGAGTTTTCTACCAGCATGCGGAATTCTTGTTCGCGACGGCGAATTTCCTGTTCAGCCAGTTTTCGCGGCGTAATGACATGGCACAGGGCAACGATTTCGCGGTGATTTCGGTCCCGGTTGATGAGCTGGGTGCGTTGCTCGATCCATTCCCAGTGCCCTTCCTTGTGCCGCATGCGGTATTCCATGCTGGCTGCACCGGCAGTGAGCGGGTCGGGGTGATTGAGCAGCCTTTCCAGTTTGCTGCGTTCATCCGGGTGGATCAGGCTTAGCCAACGTTCGAAATCCACATCCAGCCAGTCATCGTCCAAACCCAGCATGGCCTGCAGGCATTGCCGGGTGGTCGTGACCCGACGGGTGCTCAGGTCAAAATAGTACAAGCCGATGCGTGATCCGTTCAGCGCGGTGTTCCAGCGCAGGTTTTCATGGTGGAGCCGTTCTTGCTCCGTCAGGTCCTGCACCAGCAGTACGCGCCATCCCCTGTTGGCCGGTGCCACCGGGCAGTAAAGAGACAGGCGGATAATGTGGTGGTCCCCCTGCGGGTCGGTGATGTCCATGGTGCGACTCTGACTCATGGCACCGTGCGGGAGCATCAGGTTTTCCAGGACATCGGCAGGGAAGGGGAGATCGGCAATCCGGCGGGCACCTTCGCCGCACAAGCGGCGGAAAGCCGCGCTACAGGCCAACAGAGTGCCATCGTCGCGCAGGGCACAACTGGGGTCGGGGGATTGACTGACAAAGCGGGAGAGTTCACGCAGGGTGAGTTTACGGGCCTGCCGGGTTCGCAGGAGCCATCCGCAGGCCAGCGCCAGGATGAAAACCAGAATCTTGCCCAGGCTAGTCCAGACCAACGTATTCTCCAGATTATTGTGGCGCAAACGACTATGATCGCATGCCGGGACTGGCCCAGAAATGGCCGTGCGCAAAAAATCATACGGTCGTCGTGTTGGCACCACATTTGCAGTAAGCTTAGTCTATATCGGTTTCTTTTTGCATCATGGATTATTTTCCTCTTTTCATGCGCCTGACCGGGGAATCCTGTCTGGTGGTCGGTGCCGGCGAGGTTGCGCTGCGCAAGGTGCGTTTGCTGCGCGCGGCCGGTGCGCGTTTGACGCTGGTGGCACCACAGTGCCATGCCGAGCTGCGTGCCTTGTTCGAGGCGGGCGAGCTGGATTGGCGTGAACGGGAGTTCAGCGAGTCCGATATCGCGGGTCAGCGGCTGATTATTGCCGCGACAGGTGATCGAACGGTTAATGCCCGGGTGTCCCGGGCGGCACAGGTGCAGGGTATTCCGGTCAATGTGGTCGATGACCCGGAGTTGTCGTCGTTTATTACGCCGGCGATCGTTGACCGTTCTCCCTTGGTCATTGCCGTCTCCAGTGGCGGCAATGTGCCGGTGCTGGCTCGTTTGGTGCGCGCCAGACTGGAAAGTATGATCCCGGCCGGATTTGGCCATCTGGCGCGCTTTGCCGGGTCGTTCCGCGATAAGGTCAAGGCACGTTTTCCGGAGGTCGGTGCCCGGCGGCAATTCTGGGAAGCCGTTCTGGAAGGTCCGCTGGCGGACGACGTGATCGGAGGCAACGAAGAGCGGGCGCGGGTGGCGATGGAACAGGCACTGGAAAACGGCGTCGGGCCGGATAGTGGCTGTGTGTATCTGGTGGGAGCCGGTCCAGGCAACCCGGACCTGTTGACGTTTCGTGCATTGCGGTTGATGCAACAGGCCGATGTGGTGCTTTACGACAATCTGGTCGCCCCCTCCTTGCTGGAGCTGGTACGGCGCGATGCCGAAAGGATCTATGTCGGCAAGGAACGGAACAATCATGCCTTGCCTCAGGAAGCGATCAATGCCCTGCTGGCACGCCTTGCCTTGAGTGGCAAACGGGTGTTGCGTCTCAAAGGCGGCGACCCCTTTACCTTTGGCCGGGGAGGGGAAGAGATCGAGACACTGGTCGAGCAGTCCATTCCTTTCGAGGTGGTTCCCGGTATTACGTCGGCGAGCGGGGCTGCCGCCTATGCCGGGATTCCGTTGACCCATCGTGACCATGCGCAGTCGGTGACGTTCGTGACCGGGCATCGCAAGGATGGCAGCATCGCACTGGACTGGCCGGCGCTGGTACGGCCCGGGCAAACCGTCGTGATCTATATGGGCGTTTCCACGGCACGCGAATTGTGCGCAGCGTTCATCGCCCACGGCAAGCCGGCGACTACCCCGGCCGCTGTCGTTGAATGGGCTACCTGCGAGACCCAGCGGACGGTGGTCGGTACCTTGGCCGATTTGTCAGATAAAATCAGCGAGTTCGGCATTCATTCTCCTGCCTTGATCATCGTGGGAGAGGTTGTACAACTCGCCGATAAACTCGCGTGGTATCGCCGTGTGGAAAGCCATACCTAGACAATCGATGTTTTTCAACATTCATGACATACTGTTCGCAGTATGTCTTCAGCTTTTTTTAACGTGTGGCACATTATGGTCGGCGTCCTAATCATTACTCATGGCAATCTCGGTGCCAGCCTTGCCGGCTGCGCCGAACATATTCTCGGACGGGTTCCTGACAACCTGGACGTAATGGCGGTAGACAAGAACGATGATCCCTTGCAGGCATTCGAGCTTGCCAGTAGCAAGGTATCGGCTCTTGATCAGGGGGACGGAGTTCTGGTTCTGGCCGATATTTTTGGAGCGACACCCTCTAATATCGCCAGCAAGCTCATCGTACCGGGCCGTGTCGAAGCGGTAGCCGGCGTCAATGTGCCCATGCTGGTGCGTGCATTGTGCTACAGCACCCAGTCACTGGACGTGACGGTCAGCAAAGCCGTGACAGGTGGGCTGGAAGGTGTGCTCTATATCATTCCGGGGGAGGCCAATGCTTAAACAAGACATCGAGATCATCAACAAGCTGGGATTGCATGCCCGGGCGTCGAGCAAATTCACTCAACTGGCCAGTCGCTTTGCCAGTGATATCTTCATATCGCGCAATAATCGTCGCGTTAACGGCAAGAGTATCATGGGGGTGATGATGCTGGCGGCCGCCAAGGGAACGACGGTGACGCTGGAAGTCGAGGGGCAGGATGAAGCCGATGCCCTTGCCGCACTGAAGGAGCTCATCAACAACCGTTTTGATGAAGCTGAGTAAGATGTTGGCGGGGCGAGGGCGGCTCCGCGGAGGATTCGGGATATGAATATCATTCTGCACGGTGTCGCCATCGGCGGCGGTATTGCCATTGGCCGTGCCCACCTGATCTCGCGCAGTATGGATGATGTTGCCCACTATACGTTGGACGACAGTGAGGTGGGGGCGGAAATCGCCCGGTTCGATGAGGCGATCCGGGCAACCCGCAAGGAACTGGAAACCTTGTGGGGTAGTATTCCGGAAAACGCTCCGGCCGAGCTCGGGGCATTCCTGTCCCTGCATATCATGTTGCTGGGCGACGTGACGATTTCCCGCGAACCCCGCGAATTGATCGAAAGCCAGCACTGCAATGCCGAATGGGCGTTGAAGCTGCAGTGTGACGCACTGGTCTCCCAGTTCGATGCGATCGAAGAAGGCTATCTGCGCGAGCGCAAGCATGATGTGCTGCAGGTGGTCGAGCGTATCTTCAACAACCTTGATGGACATACCCCGCAGCTGCCGTCGCCGGATGATCTGGTCGAAGATGCCATTTTGGTGGCCCATGATCTCTCTCCGGCCGACATGGTCTATTTCAAAGAGTCCAACTTCGCGGCCTTCATTACCGATGTCGGTGGCGCGACATCCCATACCGCCATTCTCGGCCGCAGTCTGGATCTTCCCTCCGTTATTGCCTTGCACCACTCACGTCAACTGATCCGCGAAGAGGAATTGGTGATCGTCGATGGTCAGCAGGGTGTAGTGATCATCAATCCCGACGAAGTGGTGCTGGCCGAGTATCGCCGTCGCCTGCGTGCCTGGCGCGATGCGCGGCGCAAGTTGTCGCAGATTCGCAAATCCAATGCGCTGACCAAAGACGGTACGCCCATTGAGTTATTGGCCAATATAGAGTTGCCCGACGATGTCGCGGATGTCAAATCGCTGGGCGCGGCGGGGGTGGGCCTGTTCCGCAGCGAGTTCTTGTTCCTCGGACGGGACACGTTGCCGACCGAAGATGAGCAATACGAGGCCTACCGTGCGGTGCTGGTGGCCATGAAGGACAAGCCGGTGACCATCCGTACCATGGATCTGGGTGCCGACAAGAATCCTCGCTGGCTCAACCATGGCAGTGCAGAAAACCCGGCACTCGGCTTGACCGGCATCCGGCTGTGCCTTGCCGAACCATTGATGTTCCGTGTGCAGTTGCGCGCCTTATTGCGTGCCTCCGTGCATGGCAAGTTGCGCATCCTGTTCCCGATGCTCAATTCGCTGGGTGAACTCAAGCAATCCATTTCCCAGTTGAATTACGCTCGCGAGGAACTGACAGAAGAAGGGCAGGCCTTTGCACCGGTCGAAGTCGGCGCAATGATCGAAATTCCGTCGGCGGCGCTGGTGGCCGGCAGCTTGCTCAAATACGTAGATTTTCTGTCTATCGGTACCAATGACCTTATCCAGTACACGCTGGCCATTGACCGCAATGATGATGCGGTCAGTCATTTGTATGACCCGGTGCACCCGGCTGTCCTGAAACTGATTCTGCACACCATCAAAACCGGTACCAAGGGCAGTATTCCCGTGTCGGTGTGTGGCGAGATGGCGGGGGACCCGCGCTTGACGCGTTTGTTGCTGGGCATGGGCTTGCGCAAGTTTTCAATGCATCCGGCCAGTTTGCTTGCGGTGAAGCAGCGTGTACTGACTACCCACCTCGATGAAGTCGCCCCGGTAGTGGCAAGGATGCTGCGGACGGAAGACCCTGATAGAATCGCGGATCTTCTGGAACAACTGAATCGCGATGCCGAGTCATCGTGATCCCTGAGCAATGACTTCGACTGCAGTGCCTCGCCTGGCAATCGTCCGGCAGAAATACAATCCGGCCGGTGGGGCCGAGCGCTTTGTCAGCCGCGCCATCGGCGCGCTGCAAGAGGCCGGCCAACTGGAGGTTGCCCTGATTGCGCGGCGCTGGGAGCCACTGGATGGCGTCAAAACCTATCGGGTCGCGCCGTTCTACCTTGGCAATGTCTGGCGGGATGCCGGTTTCGCCCTGCAGGCGCGCGCGCTGTGGCGGCGTCAGGCCTTTGATCTGGTTCAATCACACGAACGTATCCCTGGCTGCAGCATTTACCGTGCCGGCGATGGCGTGCACGCCGAGTGGCTGGCCCTGCGCCGGCGTACCTTGTCGTGGTGTGGTCGTGTCGCTCTCTGGCTGAATCCCTATCACCATTACGTGCTGGGTGCCGAACGTCGAATGTTCCTGCATCCTGACCTTCGTTTGATCATTTGCAATTCCCATATGGTCAAACATGAGATCATGTCGAAATTCGGTGTGCCGGAAAAACGCATTGCGGTGATCTATAACGGCGTTGATACCACAGCATTCCATCCGGGACTGGCGGCAACGCACCGTGCCGGAATGCGTGAAGCATTGGCTATCCCGCCTGACGCACCGGTTTTGCTCTACGTTGGTTCGGGATTTGAACGCAAAGGCGTTGCCCGGGCGCTGGCGGCGGTGTGCCATGAGGCGGATGTGCATCTGGTGGTGGTCGGGGGCGATAAACACGCGGGGCGCTATCGGGCATTGGCCGAGAAGCTAGGCATTGCCGAACGCGTGCACTTCGTCGGCCCAAAAAATGATGTCAAACCGTATTACGGCATGGCTGACGGTTTTATTTTGCCAACCTTGTACGATCCATTTCCCAATGTCTGTGTCGAAGCACTGGCTTCAGGGCTACCTTTGCTCACGACAACCACGTGCGGAGCTTCCGAGATGGTGCAGGAAGACATTAATGGCTGGGTGGTTGATCCGTTCGATGCTTCGGCACTTTCTGCTGCGGTCAGCCGATGGCGGCATGCTGATTATGATTCTTTAAGACGGGCAGCAAGAAAGTCGGTTGAGTCAATGACCTTGGATCGAATGGCAGAGACACTTAAAGAGTGTTACCGGCAGCTGCTTGCATAACAATACGACTTGAGAAAATCCCGAATTCCATGAAAGAAACTCTTCGTTATCAAAACCTGGGGCTATATCTGCGTATGATGAAATACCTAAAGCCATATTGGCTGGTATTTGTCATTTCGCTGATTTCCATGTCTCTTGCGGCATCAACCGAGCCGGCATTCACAACATTGATGAAGCCGCTTGTCGATAAAGGATTCGTCGATAAAGATAACTCGACAATAGCTTGGGTACCCATGGCGATTGTAGTGTTGTTTCTGGTTCGTGGGGTGACCAGCTTTATCAATGAATATGCGACGAGTTGGCTTGCTGGAAAACTGGTATTGAGTTTGCGAAAGGAAATGTTTGAACGGCTGGTTAGAATGCCTGTTTCGTTCTATCAGAATAATCAGTCTGCGCATCTTATTTCTAAAATGACGTACGATTCCGGGCTGGTTACTGACGCCGGGTTTAATGTCATTACTGTCACCATTAAAGATGGTATTCAGGTTGTCGGCTTGATTGGTGTAATGTTTTATACCGACTGGCAATTGTCATTAATTTGTTTGACAGTATTTCCAATGGTTGCTGTATGTATCCGTGTTGTTAGTAAACGTCTTAGACGTTTATCGACATTGGGACAACAGCAAATGGCAACCATGACCCAAGTGCTATCTGAAGTGATTGATTGTGAAAAAGTAGTCAAAATCTATGGTGGAGAAGAGCGGGAAATTGCAAGGTTTGATGCTGCGGCTCAGTCCATTCGTCGTAATTTTATCAAGCAAACCGCGGCTATCTCCTCTAATACCAGCGTCACACAGTTCATTATAGCGCTTGCGCTGTCATTCATTCTGTATTTTGCGACGATGCGTGCGCAGCAGAATGTCTTGACTGCCGGTGCATTCATGACGTTTTTGACGTCTATGACTATGTTGTTTGCTCCTATCAAGCGTATCACCAATATATCCCAATCACTGCAGAGAGGCCTTTCTGCCGCTGAGAGTGTTTTTAGCTTTCTTGATCAGAATATTGAAGAGGATGATGGTAGGGTTGCTATAAAATCGGTAGTGGGTCACCTTGAATTTGATCAAGTTTCATTTTCCTACCTTAACGCAGAACGACAGGCTCTCCGCAATGTTTCATTTACTGTGCAGCCTGGAGAAACAGTTGCTCTGGTTGGCGCCTCGGGTAGTGGGAAAACAACGCTTGCTAGCCTGATTCCCCGTTTTTACTCACCGACATCTGGCGTCATCCGTTTAGATGGTATCGCGTTGAATGAACTAATTTTGACTGACTTGCGTAGCCATATTGCTTTGGTCAGTCAAGAAGTCTTGTTATTTAATGATACGGTTGCCGCAAATATTGCCTATAGCAGGCAGGGAGAAGTCAGCGAGGAAGATATAGTTGCGGCCGCTCGTGCTGCTAATGCGATGGAATTTATCGAAAATTTGCCTGATGGCCTTAATACGGTGATAGGCGAAAATGGCTCTAGTCTTTCTGGTGGTCAAAGGCAAAGATTAGCTATCGCTCGTGCCATTCTGAAAAATGCTCCCATCTTGATTTTGGATGAGGCAACCTCGGCGTTGGATACACAGTCAGAGCGCTTGGTACAAGGTGCTTTGGATAAATTGATGATGAACCGTACCACTCTGGTCATCGCTCATCGGCTTTCGACGATTGAAAACGCAGATCGAATTGTCGTGATGAATCAAGGTGAAGTTGCGGAAATTGGTACACATGCAAGTTTGATTGCCAGGGATGGAATCTATGCAAATCTTCATCGTTTGCAATTTAAAGATATACCATCCTGATTGAAGGCGGATCGTTATTCTTATGCATGATAGAAATGGCTCACACTATATACGCAGATATTGATTTCCATTGCGGTGATCTCAAAGATTGGATGATTTTTAAATGACTTCTCTGCGAAGTATTCTTCCTGACTTTATTGGTAAATTTTCCACTGGGAGCAGACGTCCCGTCGAACTATGGAGTATGTGGGCATGTTTGCTAACTCTGGCATCGTTTTGGCCGATTCCAAATGGTTTTCTACCATTTCATCGTAATTTTTTGATTTTTATTATTTTAATTTTGACGGCGGCAAATTGTTTCAAAACCACCGGTCTTTGTGGCGATATTTTGCGACCCATTAAGGGGGTGATTTGGCCCTTGTTCCTGCTGAGTATCTGGCTACTGGTTAGCGGTTTGTTTTTTTCTGGCAAAGGTCTCATTTACGCTGAACTGTACAATGGGAAGTGGTTGAGAGCGCTTGAAACTGGCTGGATCGGCTTGGCCATCTTGCCGATACTCATTCCGGCTCAATCGACACTGCGACCTGTGGATATTCTGTGGGGCTTACTGTGTTTCATGTGGTTAGTCGTCTTTGTGCAGTTTGCTGATACGTTTATAAATGCCATTCAGATACATGGTATTCCTTGGCAGTTCACGCGAATTGCTTATAGTCGTATGGAGTTGAGTGTGCATGTAAATATGGTTTTGTCGTTTTTGGCGGCCGAGATGGCTCTGCGTATTGCACTAGGTCGACGTTGGCTGCCTGTTTCAATGCCAGTATTAGCAATAATGCTATTGATTTGTTTTTTGACGGGCTTGCAACTTGCGACACGCAATGCCACGGTCGGGATGGTTGGCACCATCCTCTCCATCATGGTATTAGTCCTGGTTTTCCGGTTTAAAGACTGGAGCCTGTTAAAAATAATAGGTAGTTGTGTAATTGGCGTAACTATTCTTATTGGCGTGTTAACCATTTCTTTTGATTCTGATAGCCGGTGGAAATCACTTTTAGCGACCGTTCCCTATTCGCTGGATACCCAACACAACAAATTCTGGCTGAATAACACTACCTATCCATTACCTAAGCTGAAAGATGGCTCGGGAGTGGATGTGTCTAATTATGAAAGACTAGCTTGGTTCAAGGTCGGTTGGGGCATTGTTGCGAAAGAGCCTCTTGGCATCGGTATTGCCAGTGATAACTTTCATCGATTGGTTGAGAAATATTATCAGGAACCCTCAACGACTTCGCAAAGCCACTCTGGTTTGTTGAATTTTACCTTGGCAGCCGGTATCCCCGGATTGATTTTATGGTTGTGTATTATCGGGTATTTATTGAAACGAGGCTGGGTTTGCTTTTATCGGCACAAAAAAACAGCAGGTTTGTTTCTGATCATGTTTGTATTCGGTTTTGCTGTTCGAAGTATCTTTGATGATGTTTTACGAGACCACATGCTAGAGATATTCTTTTTCTTCAGTGCCTTGCTGCTGGCTCTGTGTGAGCGTGAAGTCTCTTCTGATTCTGGTGAAGAGCATGTCAAGCGTTGTGGTGAAACCATGTGAAGGTACTTAACATTGAATCATCGCGGAGCTGGGGTGGCCAAGAGCGAAGTATTATTTAGCTGACGCAATGGTTGAATGCCAACGGGTATTAAGCATGGATCAAGGCTCGTCCGGGAGCCAAAAATCGCGGTTCGGCTCCTCCGGCTGTTTTTTCAGTAATCCGGTATTTTGTTAAAATAAATGCCATTGATATTGTAGAGTGTCATCTCACTAGCAGGCCGTTGAAAAACTAACGGCCATCTATTTGGTATAATCGTCAACAT
>JAGLBD010000175.1 GCA_018260425.1 Pseudogulbenkiania sp.
GAAGCCCTGACCCAACCGGTCAGGGCTTTCGTCATTTGTGCTGCGCATTCCGCTGTAAATACTTCCCTCATACTGTGTTTCTTGCTTTATCGATCATGCTTTTCCTTCGTTGTTCCTGGCGTTCACACCAAGGCATGCGCATTTGAAGTCGCGAAGTCACGGGAAAAGGCTCGGGCAAGATCCCGACAAGAAAAAAGGCAGCCAGAGTCGGCTGCCTTGGGTGGTGTGCTGCTATCCGGGTCAGATTTTCAGGGGAGCGAAGGATTTGACCAGATCATCCAGTGCCTTCAATTCTGCCAGGAAGGGTTCGAGCAAATTCAGTGGCAGCGCACTCGGGCCGTCACACTTGGCATTGTCCGGATCCGGATGTGCCTCGAGAAACAGACCACCCAATCCCACGGCCATGCCGGCACGGGCCAGTTCGGCCACTTGCTCGCGACGACCGCCCGATGCCGCGGCACCCGATTCACGCTGTTGCAGTGCGTGAGTCACATCAAAGATGATCGGTCGATCATTCGTCACTTTTTTCATCACACCGAAGCCCAGCATGTCGACGACGAGATTGTCGTAACCAAAGCAGGTGCCACGATCACAAAGAATCAGCTTGTCATTGCCGGCTTCAATGAACTTCTCAACGATATTTCCGACTTGGGAAGGGCTGAGGAACTGTGGCTTCTTGATGTTCACCACACGGCCTGTTTCCGCCAACGCGACAACCAGATCGGTTTGGCGAGCCAGAAAAGCCGGGAGCTGCAACACATCGACTACCTCGGCGACCAACGGTGCCTGCCACGGTTCATGGACATCGGTGATGACCGGAACGTTGAAGGTTTCCTTGATCTCCTGGAAGATTTTCATACCTTCTTCCAGTCCTGGTCCACGGTAGGAGTTGATCGACGAGCGGTTGGCTTTATCGAAGCTGCCTTTGAATACATAAGGAATACCCAGTTTTTGGGTGACCTTGACATAGTGTTCAGCCGCCTTCATCGCCAGATCGCGGGATTCCAATACGTTGATTCCACCAAACAACACAAAGGGTGCCTGGTTATCAACAATGACACTGGGGGTAATGGTTACGCTGGACAAGGGTAATCCTCTCTTATGGTTTCGCATGAGTTGTAACATCGTCATGCGCTGAAATGAATATCGGGCTAACGACGAGTAATGTTCGATGGCATCTACACACCTGAAGGTGTCGTGAAGATGCGACTGTCGGAATAGCCCGGGATTTGCCGGTTGAACTATCGCGGCAAACCACGTGGTAATCCTAGCATGGAATGTCGATTCAAGCGCTGAGGCAAGCCGGATCAGTGCAGAATGATGATGTGACCGTCACGGGGTGGCGTTTCTGAGCGGTTGTTTGGGCGCTGTAATGCCGAGTTTCGGGAGCGTACGCGGTATTTTGAAAAATAGACGAAACTAGTATGTCTATATAAATCAATAATTTGATATTCAATGGTGCGGGTTTGATGAAAATAGTCGTAGCAAGGTGTTGACGAGTCTGCCGTTGGGACGTATAGTTCACCTCCTCAGCTGCAGACGCAAACGAAACAAGCGATG
>JAGLBD010000176.1 GCA_018260425.1 Pseudogulbenkiania sp.
CGAAGGGCAAGGATTACGCGACCCGTTACAAGGCACGCTTCAATATGGACGTGGCGACCTACTCTCCGTATGGCTATGACGCGACCCGCGTCATGATTGCGGCGATGAAGAAAGCCAACTCGGCTGATCCGAAGGCCTATCTGCCGGAACTGGCCAAGATCGACTACACCGACGGTGTGACGGCTGGCCACATTTCCTACGACGACAAGGGTGACTTGAAAGTCGGCGGCATCACGGTCTACAAGGTCGTGAATGGCCAATGGACTGTGTTGGAAACGATTGGTGGCGCCGCCAAGTAAGGCCTGACTGCTCAACGCTAACGCTAGCCCGGCATGAAAATGCCGGGCTATTTTCATATCAGGGCACGGGTTCAAAATTGCATTATGATGAATCAATGGCGACCCTTTTGATGGAAAGATGGCGACGGATGTCCTGGCTGCGCTGTGTTATCGCGATGGTAGTGCTGGCGTCAGGCTTTGCCATGGCAGGGGAGGTCTGGTTGCCTCCGGGGCCCGGTCCGGCAGCAAAGCCTGGCAAGCGGGTGCTGTTCATCGGCCAACATTTTAAAAATGGCGGAATCAGTAGTGTGTTCCGCTCGTTCAATCAGGCGGCACGCCTGCTGGGCTGGCAAGTGACCATGGTCGACGGTCAGGATGATCCGGCCAGGATACGGCGTGCCATGCAGCAGGCCTTGCAGGAACGGGTGGAGGGTGTCGCGCTGGGCGGTGTCAGCCTGCGGGACTGTACGCGCGAGTTGCATGCCCTGCGGCAGGCCGGCATCGTGCTGGTCGGCTGGCATGTTGCCGCACGGCCCGGTCCGGCAGGGGAGGTCTTTGTCAATGTGTCTACCGACCCGCAGGAGGTCGCCCGCTTGGCGGCCGCTCAGGTGGTGGCCAGTCACGCTGCGCCTGCCGGTGTGGTGATTTTTACCGATGACCGCTTCGAAGTGGCGATAGCCAAAAGCCGGGCCATGCAGGATATCGTGGCGCGCTGTCGCTATTGCCGGGTGCTGGCGGTGGAGAATCTGCCCTTATCGACCGTGTCGGAGCAAATGGCTCCACGGGTTGCGGCATTGGCGAAGCGTTTTGGCCGGCAGTGGACCCATACGCTGGCCATCAACGATTTGTATTTTGATGAAATCAATTACCCCTTGCTCAAGGCCGGTCTGACAAGCGTGCAGAACATCGCTGCGGGCGATGGTTCCGAAAAGGCTATTGGGCGTATTCGTGCTGGTTATTCGAGCCAGATGGTGACGGTAGCCGAACCGATTAACGTGCAGGGATGGCAGTTGGCCGACGAGATGAACCGGGCCTTTGCCGGTGCTCCGCCGAGCGGCTGGGTATCGCATCCGGTGGTGGTGACCCACGCGCGTTTGCAGGCATGGGGTAGCCGGGCCATTGATGCCGATCTTCCTTACCAGTCGGCGTATCGCGCCGTGTGGTTCCCCAAATGAAAACCCCCTGCCGGGGCAGGGGGTCAGGTCAGCCGGTGCAATCGTGCCGGACTTATTGTACGGCCGCGAAGGCCTTGGCAACGGTCAGGG
>JAGLBD010000177.1 GCA_018260425.1 Pseudogulbenkiania sp.
GATCTTCATTCAGATCAAATCAACCGACGCGACAACTATCCTGACACAGGGGGTTAAGGACTTGTATTGTGAAATCGATTAGTTGGGAGCGCGATAAGAAGGGGAGGGAGGCTTACATCAAGCAGCCCAAGTTCCGGCGCTATATTTCTCCGTCAGCTGCCGCGGCTATTGCGAAGAATTTGATGCATGAAGTCACTACTATTAGTGCCAGTTTTGTGATTGATGATGTTGTCGTTTTTTCGCGGTTGGCTGGAATTTCGGTCTTCGGGAAAACGCAGGCGGAGTTTTACGGTTTATATGCGTCGAGCGGTTCTGCCGAGGATGTGAATTATTGTTTGCGCCGCTGTACTTGGGAACGGTCATTTCGTTCGATAGGGGAGATCTTGAATACGTTGTCGGCTCAGACTTTGTTCTTCAAGGTTGAACAACTCGAGTCGAACCTTCGGGACGTGATACTGGAAGCTGACAGTGGGACTAAGGATGAGTATCAAGTTCAGTCGGAGGCATCGACGAATGATGCTCGGAGCGGGATGCAAATTTCATATTTTGTGAGTGATGATATGAAGGAGCTTTCGGCTAGTTACAAAGCTGACTCATTCACAAGCCCAGCCGTTGAGGAACTCTTCAACAAACTTAAAATGGTGTTCGATGCTCTAATGGATAGCGTGACCGTTGAGCCATTGCCTGATAGCTTGCGTGTCTCATACTCATCTTTTCTCATGGCAGAGGTGCTTGGATTTACAAGTAGCTAGTTGATCAATTGCAGAACAAGGCGAGAACAAAATGGGTGCATCTAACCCCACTAGATTTTGCTTGATGTCGATCCGACACTTCATCAGATCGCAGATCTTCCGCCAGAGTGGGAAGCGGAACGTACGGAAATCGGTGGCAATTGGCTGAGAGCTATGGGGACGCAGTAAGCCGAGGGGGCTGTTTAGGGGGAGCAGGTCATGCGGGCAAACCATTCCCGGGCAAGAAACTCGAAATTGCTTTGTTCTCGACGTTCATCTTCTTCTTTGCTCTGTTTGCGGTGCTGCACCGGATCGATGCCCTGCACGATGAGTTTTTTTGCGTCGTCCCGTAGTTGGCGAGCTTGTTTGAGAGAGGTGTCGGGATAGATGCCGAGGGCGAGTCGGCGTTCGGCGCCTTCGATGCGGTACTTCAGTCGCCAGTACCGTGCGCCGCTCGGCATGACCTCGAGGTACATGCCTTTTTCGTCGGTGAGTCGCAGGGCTTTGCCGTCGTCTCTGGGTTTTGCGTTTCGGCAAGCGATCTCGCTGAGCATGGTGGCGGCTTTCGGGGGAGGCTGGGGGCATCTGGAGGGGCGAAATCGCGACTCGGTCAGCTGATGCCCCCATTTGTGCCCCCAACAGTGTGGGATGTCAAGGGATGGGAGGGAACCGGCGGGGGAATGAAAAAAGCCCCGAAACGCTGTGTTTTCGGGGCTTTCAGCCGTTTTTGGGACGGCATGGCATGTGCTGCTCAAAGGTGTTTGGTGGAGACGGCGGGAATCGA
>JAGLBD010000066.1:0-6879 GCA_018260425.1 Pseudogulbenkiania sp.
CCGGGCGATTGAAGTGACCGACAACTCGGTGGGTGATGCGCCGATGCTGCCTGAGTTGTTAAGCCAGATTCCAGCGGAAGAGAAAATTGCCGCTGTCAGTGCCGATGGTGCCTACGATACCAAGGGCTGCCACGCAGCGATTGCCAAACGGCAGGCAGAAGCGGTCATTCCCACCCGCAAGAATGCCAAGCCGTGGAAAGAGAACCGGCTGGGCGCGCATGTTCGGAACGAGATTCTGCGGGCCACCCGCTACCTGGGGCGAACCATCTGGAAAAAATGGAGTGGTTATCACCGGCGCAGCTTGGTGGAAACCAAGATGCGTTGTTTTAAGCTGCTGGGGGAGCGGGTCATGGCAAGAGACTTCGACCGGCAGGTTGCTGAGCTCCAGGTACGGGCCGCGATCCTAAACCGCTTCACATGCTTGGGTACACCCACAACGGTGCGCATGCCATAAATCCGTTCGGGGAAAGGGGCTTTGCGCGTCGAACCCTATTTATGCAACAAAGCCGGCGTCGGTTCTTGTCCAGCTTGGCCTGAATGGCGAGTGGATACCATTAAGGAAATTCTAGTGAGTACAGATTGGGATTCAAAAGGCTGCGCTATATGTAGGCGCAAATGGGAGGAAGGGAATCCTCCCCCTGAGCTTGGGGTAAGCCAAGAGCGTCGTGCGACTTTGCATCAGTGCGAGGCCTGTGGTGTTTTTTGGGAGCAATTTGAGCGTTATGCAGATGTAATCTCTTCGAAAAATGCACGCTTATATTACAAAGAAATTTTATTAAAATAGATATTAGGATATGAGTTTTTCTCCCAAAAATAGTTTAGAAGAAGCATTGGTTTCTGCAAAATAATGAACTATGCCTGTGAAGGATTTCATTTCATCTTGGCCTTGAGCGTTGCCAGAAGCTTGCCCAAACCTTCGCTGGCCAGGGTAAATTTCCAGATGCGTTTGCTCAGATGATCGCCCGGGATGCGACACCTAGGAAGCCATAAGGAGAGGAAGCAATGAAATTAACGCTAAGCAACGATGATTTTGTCGGGTTGCCAAGATATGCATTACTGGACCCAATATTGGATTACTTACTTGCAAACGGCAATCATTTGGCGACCATCTACCGATGGGGAAGTAATCCGACCGGCTATTTTGCAATCTTGAAGAAGCCAATCGACTTTGATCTGATTGAGCAAAGTTTCGAGCTTCCTGCTTCGATATTGCTTAACAAGCAGTACTGAGAACCGGAGGTAAATGGCTTGATCAAGAAAAGCTTTACGGCAGTGCTAAGTAAGGAGATTTTTTAAACCCCGTTGATGCTGATAAAGTTTGGGCTGCAATTTCTCATGAATATGCAAATGGTGCGCAAAAATCAGTTACAGCTTTCGTCAATGTCGCTAAGCCAGACCGGGTATTTTATCAATTTGAATATCCGATCCTGCAGAAGAATAATGTTTTAATTAATTTTAGGAATTAAGATGAAAGTCGTATCAAAGACTCGCGTTGAAGGAGATTATGGTTTAAGTGTTCAATTAGACCGAGGCGTCGTGAAATACTCAATTGAAGGAAGGCATATAAATATTGAGGTGGAGCATGGAATCGGTGATATTTCTATATACAAAGAATCTATCCAAAAATGGTTTCCTCCTTACGAAAAGGAAACCATTGATGATGCGAGAAGAAATAAGATCGTTTCAGATATTTGCGATGCAATGTCTCTTATTGGGGTTAAATATGTAGTCGAATAATTGTCGCAAACAGGCGAGGTCTCAACTTTTCACTTGACGCAGATACGATTGAGAACATCCAAGCAATGCCAAAAGAGATGCGTCCAGACCCTTCGACTTGCAATGACCCACTGAATCACTGCTCACGTCATCATTCCCCCCGGAGCATGTGCCGCTTTCAGTGTGCCAATGCAAAAAGCCCGACTCGCAAGAATCGGGCTTTTTTGTATCTGGTGGAGGGAGAAGGATTCGAACCTTCGAAGGCTGAGCCGTCAGATTTACAGTCTGATCCCTTTGACCGCTCGGGAACCCCTCCAGAGAGAGCGAATAATAGCGTGTGATCACGTGGCGGTCAATTCCCCGGACGCATTTTCTTTGCAGATTTCTTGCGTCGTGCCCGGGCTGCGGTTAAGGTACAGCCTTTTCCTATACCCAGTCCTTTTCCATGTTGCGACGCGTATTGATTCTGGTGTTGTCTTCTCTGTTTCTGACTGCCTGTCCGGAGGATTCCGGCAGGGCTTCCTCCTCATCGTCGGCCGCTGCGGCTCCTGTGGCGGCGACTCCGTCCGTTGAGCTGGTGAACGGCAAGCGGGCCGTGGGGCATCGTGACTTCGTCAATGCCAAGAAGGTGTTGCCCGAGGTGTTTCGTGGCCTTGAGGAAGATTTTTACTGCGGTTGCCGGTATACCGGCAAAACCATTGATCTGGCTTCATGCGGGTATGAGCCACGCAAGAATGCCGTACGAGCTTCGCGACTGGAGTGGGAACACGTGGTGCCGGCCTGGGTGCTGGGCCATCAACGTCAATGCTGGCAGAACGGCGGGCGCAAGAACTGTACCGATACCGATCCGGGCTTTGCCGCGATGGAAGGCGATCTGGTCAATCTGGTGCCTTCGGTCGGGGAAGTGAATGGCGATCGCGCCAATTTCCCCTATAGTCAGTGGACCCGCTCGCCGGAGCGGCAATACGGGCAGTGCACGACCATTGTCGACTTCAAGGCACGCCGGGTTCAGCCACGCGAAGAAGTGCGCGGCCGGGCAGCGCGTATCACCCTGTATATGCATGACCGCTGGAACTTGTCGATGAGTCGTCAGGACCGCCAACTGATGTGTGCCTGGGCGCGCCAGTATCCGGTGGACGAGTGGGAACGCGAACGCGATCGTCGTATCGTCAAGTGGCAGGGCAGTGGCAACCCGCTGGTGTCCAATCCTGCCGCACTGGCGAAAGCCTGCCCTGGCGGCTGACAGCCGGACGCCGTTGACGTATCATGCCGAACCTGCCGGAGTCGACCTTAATGCCATGAAATCAGGGTGTTGAGGGGTGGCTCCGGCGCTTTTGATTGTTCTTTGCCGGAGTGCCGTTTCCCTTGTCTTCGATGTCGCCTTCCTCCTTGCGCGTGCTGTCGCTCATCCCGCCGATGACCCAGCTGAACACGCCGTATCCTTCCACCGCGTACCTGACCGGTTTTCTGCGTTCCCGCGACATCGCGGCCGAGCAGGAAGATCTGGCGCTGGCGCTGGTTCTGGCGCTGTTTTCCCGCAAGGGACTGCAGGCGATGCTCGACGTGATCGACGGCATTCCCCTGAAAAAACGTTCTGCCCAGGTGCGCGGCTTCGTCGACAACATCGACCGCTATCTGGCCACCATCGAACCGACCATCGCCTTTTTGCAGGGCCGGGACTCGACGGTGGCGCACCGTATCGCCAGCCGCAACTTCCTGCCCGAAGGTGCCCGTTTCGCCTCGCTGGATGTCTATGTCGACCCGGACGATCCCTATGGCGGCGATCCCCTGGCCTGGGCATTCGGCTCGCTCGGCGTGCATGACCGGGCGCGTCATCTGGGCACGCTCTATCTCAACGATCTGGCCGACGTGGTCCGCGATGCCATCGACCCGCGCTTCGAGTTCGTGCGCTATGCCGAGTCGCTGGCCCTCAGCCAGCCGACCTTCGACCCGCTGGCCCGGGCGCTGGCGGCACCGTTGAATCTGGTCGACCGCACCTTGCATGACTTGACCCTCGCCGCCATAGAACGGCACCGGCCGGACATGGTGTTGTTGTCGGTGCCGTTTCCGGGCGCCATGTATGCCGCCTTGCGGATTGCCCAATCCATCAAGGCCCATGACCCGCGTATCGTGATTGTGCTGGGCGGCGGCTTCGCCAATACCGAATTGCGGGAATTGCGCGAGCCGCGACTGTTCGATTTTGTCGACCATGTCACGCTGGATGACGGCGAACGGCCGCTGCTGGCCCTGATCGACCACCTGGCGGGCAAACGCTCCGCCGAGCGACTGGTGCGCACCTATCTGCGTACCCCCGAGGGGGTGGTGCGCTATGTGAACTGGCCGGAGCCGGATGTGCCGTTTGCCGAAGTCGGCACCCCGACCTGGGACGGCTTGCCGCTGGACCGCTATCTGTCCTTGCTGGACATGCTCAACCCGATGCACCGTTTGTGGTCGGACGGGCGCTGGAACAAACTGACCATTGCCCACGGCTGTTACTGGAAAAAATGTAGCTTCTGCGATGTCACGCTGGATTACATTTCCCGCTACGAGACAGCCTCGGCCGAGATTCTGGTCGACCGCATCGAAGCGATCATTGCCGAAACCGGCCAGACCGGCTTCCACTTCGTCGACGAAGCCGCTCCGCCCAAAATGCTCAAGGCACTGGCAGAAGAACTGCTGCGCCGCAACGTGGCCATTTCGTGGTGGGGCAATATCCGCTTCGAGAAATCCTTTAGTCCCGAGCTGTGCCAGTTACTGGCCGATAGCGGCTGCATTGCTGTATCGGGCGGGCTGGAAGTCGCCTCGGACCGCTTGCTCAAACTCATGAAAAAAGGCGTGTCGGTCGATCAGGTCGCACGGGTGACCCATGCTTTCACCGAAGCCGGTATTCTGGTGCATGCCTATCTGATGTATGGCTTCCCGACCCAGACCGTCCACGACACCGTGGATGCGCTGGAGTATGTGCGACAGCTGTTCGACGCCAACTGCATCCAGTCGGGCTTCTTCCACCGTTTTGCCTGTACCGTGCATTCGCCGGTGGGACAGAACCCCGAGGAGTATGGCGTCACGCTGGAAGCCTTGCCGCCGGTGACCTTTGCCAAAAACGATGTCGGCTTCATCGACCCGACCGGGGTGGACCACGACGCACTGGGGGCGGCGCTCAACAAGGCCTTGTACAACTATATGCACGGCATTGGTTTGGACGAGGACGTGCGGCGCTGGTTCCACGGCAAGGTGCCGCGCAGCCGTGTTTCGCCGCACTTCATCGAACGCGCCTTGTCGGCACGCCCGTAAGCATCCGGGGTTCAGCGTAGTTGATGGGCCCCGTGCTTGCGCATTTTTGCCAGCAGGGCGCCCTGATCCTTGCCTAGATAGAACAGCGACGTGGCGATGGGCAGTTCCAGTGTGCGGGACAGCTTGCGCCCCACATCGGCCGGCAGGCTGTCATCGTGGAATGGCCAGCGTTGCCGAACCCGATACGCCACGATATACAAAGGAATCCCGGGGTAGTGGCGGGTTCCCTTACGTACCAGCCAGGCATCCCGCAAGCCTTCAATGTCCTGCAGCGCCGCACGGGCGTTGGCCAGCGTCGCCGCATCCAGTTCAACAGGGGCAAACCGGTCGGTTCGCGACAGACTGTTGCGCTCCGCCTCGGCCTCCGATTTCATCAATAGCCAGCCCTCGGCCTGTGCGTGCCACTGCCGGGCAATCTCGGTCCGGCCATGGCGCCAATGGTAGTCGCGCAGCGCCACCGCAACGGCTTCGGTGGCCTCTTCATCCTGCTCCAGCACCTCCAGCAACAGGGTTTCACCGCGCACCTCTTCATGGTCCAGCAAGGCGAGCCCAAGGTGGTAGCGGGCGGTTAGCCAGTCCTCGTGTTGACGAAGCAAGGCTTCCAGTTGCGCCAGCGAGGCGTCCTTGTCTCTGCCCACCGTACCGGTCAGCAAGGCGCGTTCCAGTGCGGCCTCCTTGTCCAGTGTTTCGCCACGGGCCAGTGCCGCTTCATAGCCGGCGAGTGTCACCCGTTCGCTCTGGCGTTGTTCGAAGCACTCGGCCCACTGGCGGCGCATTTGTTTGCGCCACTGTGCGTCGAACTGCTGTTCCAGACGCGGCAGCGCATCGCCCAGCAGTGTTGCGGCCGCCGTGTCCGGTGTCGGGGCGGAAAAACGGGCGTCCTCGCCCAGCGCCGCCAACCGGTCGCTGAGCGAGGGGTGGGTATCGTCGGCATGGCTTTGGCGAGTGAGGCAGCTCGACAACCAGAGCGGGTAGTGCGGGTGGCTCTGGGTCTGTGCAAGGGCTGGCCCCATGTCGCGAAACGGGTGGAGGGTGTCCGGGGTGGCCAGTACATCGGCCTGTTGCTGGATGGTTTCCCAGTAATGCCGTTGCAACAGGTGGTCTTGCAGGTCGACGGCGGTGAGCGCTGTGGCCAGTGCCTTGGGCGAGGTCAGGGCCGCCGCACTGGCATCCGCCTGATATTCATTGAGCCGAGCCAGTGGCAGGGAGTAGCGAATGAAATAAGGCACAAACCGTTTCAGAAACGGGCTAAGCAAAAAACTGCCCGAGCCCTGTTCCATGCCCTCGAGCAGCTGTGCCCAGCGCAGCCGTTGCCGGTAGATCCAGTGACTGGTTTTGCCATGGCCCCGCGCCAGATGCGCCAATTCATGCGCCAGCACCGCGCGGAATGCTTCGCAATCCAGACCCTTCAGCAAGGGAAGACCCAGCAACACCGTCGAGCGGTAAGCACCGAACTGGCCAAAACGGGGGTGCTGGACAATGGCGGCATTCATCTCGCTGGTGACCAGTAGCTGATGAATCCGTGGCGCATTCAGCCCGGCCCGCAGTTCGTCCAGCAGCGCAAACAGCGCCGGGGCTTCCGTGCGGCTCAGCGGAATACCGACCGGCTCGGGGGTCTTGACGCGCAGTCCCTTGGTGATCTGCAGCACTACCAGCCCCAGTGCCAGCAGTAGCTGCACGATCAGGAAACCCTTGGAGAACATCCATAGTGCACCACCGATGCCAAGTGCCAGTAACAGGGCCAGGGTCAGCAGGATATAGGCATTGCCGAGCACGGCCAGTAGCACAACGGTTGCCTGATAGCGGCGGGGGCGGTGACGGGCGTGCAGGTCAAGCGGGGCGGGGGTAGCGGGTGCGACGGCATTCATG
>JAGLBD010000066.1:6979-11077 GCA_018260425.1 Pseudogulbenkiania sp.
GTGACGGGCGTGCAGGTCAAGCGGGGCGGGGGTAGCGGGTGCGACGGCATTCATGGGGGATCGTAGCAGGCGAAGCAAAAGACTCTATGATTAACACAACTGCCAAAATATTGGAATGGTATTAATTTAGCCATAATCGCCAAGAGAGGCAAGTCCGGCCTCTCTCCGACGTTTTAAAACAGTTCCGACTCGAAGTCATGCACCGCATGGGCGGCCAGATTGAACAGTTCGCTGGCTTTGATGTGATCCTGCTTGACGCCGAGATCACCGTTTTCATAGGCCATGGCCAGTGTTTGCAGTGCTGCCGGCATTTCCTTGCGGGCGGCCTTTTCATACCAGTCGCGGGCTTTGGCGATATCCCGCTGTACGCCAATGCCGTCCTGATAAGCAATGCCGAGCTGGAACATGGCTTCGGCGCTACCTTGTTCGGCGGCCAGTTCGAACCAGTGGTTGGCGCGAGCCAGATCGGGTTTGCCGTTGACCGGACTCTTGGCATGCAGTCCCAGCAAACAGCGTGCATCGGCCTGTTTGCGGTCAGCGGCAATGACCAGCCACTGCTCTGACAGCGCCGGATTCACCGGGGTGCCAAGCCCTTTGGCGTAAATCCTGGCTAGCCGGAAGGCAGAGTGTGCATCGCCAAGCCGGGCCGCGCGCTCGAACCACGGGCGGGCCTTGCGCCAGGCCTCGGGGGTGGCGGGTTCGGCCAGCGTTTCGGCCAGGGTGCGTTGTGCATCGGCATCGTCGGCGGCGGCCCAGCGTTCCAGCTGCTGCAAGGCGGCTGGGTCGCGGGCAAAAATGGCGTGCTGGCGCGTGTCGTCCAGTTGTGCCTGAGAGGGTTTATTGCTGCAGGCGCCAAGGCCGAGCGCCATGGCGCTGATCAGGAAGAGGGGGAGAAGCGAAGTCATCGGTGTCCTGTACAAGGCAAAATCCCCTGCCCGAAGGCAGGGGAGCAAGGGTCAAACCGTCATGATCAGTGGCTCAGGTCAACCAGATAGGTCCAGGTGCCGTCATTGTTGTCGCTGTTTTTGGACACGGTGATGCCGGCCAGTGCCGCAGCGGCAATCTGATTGGCAACGGTCTTGAAGCGGACCGGGCCGGCGGCGCTCACCGGTACGAAGCTCCACGAACGGGTTGCACCGTAGCTGGCACGGTTCAGGGTGCCTTTTGCCTTGATGTAGCTGATCAACACGTCACGGTTGGCATCCGGGGACTGGATGATGGTCTTGGTGCCATCGATGCCCGGGAAGTTGCCGCCACCGCTGGCGCGGTAGTTGTTGGTGGCAACGATGAACTGCTGGGCCGGGTTGATCGGTGCGCCGTTGTAGGTCGCATTGACAATGCGGCTGCCCGGGGCCTTGGTGACATCGATCTGGTACTGGACACCATACATCACGTCAAAGTTGAAGACCTGATAGTTGTTGTTGATCAGGTCCTGTGGCGCGCTGCTGGCCGGGTTGATGGTGTTGAACATCTTCGCCGAGGTTTCCAGCCAGTTGAGGATGTCGGCACCGCTGACTTTGACCGCCTGTACGGTGTTCGGGTACAGGTAGAGGTCGGCGGCGTTGTTGATGGCGATCGAACCGGCCTGAACGTCGGTAAAGTCGCTGGCGCCATTGCGGCCGGCCTTGAACGGAGCCGACACCGACAATACCGGCAGACTCTGGTACTGCGGCAGGTTGGTCTGAATGTACTTCTGTACATAGTCCTGCTGCGCCATGTTGACGATCTGCACGGCACTCACGTCGCCCAGCAGGGCAAAGTAGGTGTTCATGCGGAAGTCGGTGCTGCCGATCGGTGTTTTGACGTAGTCGATGGTGCCTTGATGTTCGGCGCTGACCAGTGCCGATACGTTCGGGTCGGCGGCGACGTAGCTGCCATCGGCATTTTTGGTCGAGCGGGTTTCCACGCTCGATTTGTCTTTCTGTACTACCCACTTGCCCCCGGTGAACTTGAGGGTGACATGGATCAGGCCGAGACGGTTGCCCCAGTTGCCGGCCATGACGGTCGGGATGCTATTGACCAGGCCCTTGGTGTTGTCCACGCCGGTCATGTTGTTGAACTGGGAGCTGGCCACGCCCGGGTTCGGGAAAATGTCGTGCGAGTGACCGATCATCAGTGCATCGATACCGGTTTTGGTCAGGTGCCAGCTCCCGTTCTCCATGGTCGGGCTATAGCTGGACGGATCCAGACCGCCGTGCGACAACGCGACCACCAGATCGGCGCCTTGGGCGCGCATCTGCGGAAGGTATTTGTTGGCGGTTTCGACCAGACCGTCGGTGTAAACGCGATTCGACAGATTGGCTTTGTCCCAGTCCATGATGGTGGGCGGGGTAAAACCGATAACGCCGACGTTAACCGGTACGGTGACCGTGCTGCCGTCCGGCGCCTTGCCGCTGAAGGTACGCTTCAGGATCGAGAACGGCGTGAAAATCGGCTGCTTGTCGGCGAGGTTCGATACGTTGGCCAACACTTGCGGGTAGTTCGGTGCACCGCAGTTCGACGGTGCCGTCACACCATTCAGGCGGAAGTTGGTATTGGTGACCTGCGACAGGAAGGGCAGGCCATAGTTGAATTCGTGGTTGCCGATGGTGCCGGCATCGTACTTGAGGTAGTTCATGACCTTGTGAACGGCCAGCGTCTGGCTGCAGGTCACCGGTTTGATCACGGCCTGATAGTCGCCAAGGGCCGTGCCCTGGATCAGGTCGCCATCGTCAAGCAACAGGGTGTTGGCGTACTGGCTACGGGCCTGCTTGATCAGCGTCGCGGTGCGTTCGAGACCAAACGACGGATTGTCCGCCAGTTTGTAGTAGTCATAGCTCAGCACGTTTTGATGGATGTCGGTGGTTTCCATCAACACGACATCGACCGTCGTGCCATCGGCAATCATGCCGTTCGTCGACGAGGTGCCGGAGCTTGAGCAGCCGGCAAGAACGATCCCGGCCAGGCCGAGCAGCGCTGTTGTTCTCATTAACATGTTATACCTTTCTTGTTGTGCCCATGGGCTTCACATTTACCCGGACGGGATTCTATGCCAAATGGCATGCTTATGGTTCAACGTGGAATGAATTTTTAATGACAAATGCGCATGTTATTGGCTTCGGTTTGTAATTAATGACCCTAGTGGAATGATTGCGATGTCCGCTGTGATGTGTTGCCGGGAGGAAAAACCGCGGGTGCCGGGGTCTAACTGCTTGAAAATTCATTGTAAACCCGGCGCGTTTCTGGACAGATGCGGGCCGGCACGCTAAAATTGTGACGTCTTTATTGAATGGAGTCCCTCTGTGGACAGTGATTCTCGACCTCGATCTTGGATCGAAGCCTAAAGACAAGGTCACCACGGATCATTTCTTCTGTCGCTGCCCTTGTCTGCAAGGGTAGTGGCGTCAACGGACTCGCGTCCGTCAGTCTCCCTGCCAATTCCGGAATTGTATCGTGGGCGTTGCTGCGCCCGGGAGAGACTATGCGTATTGAATTTATGAGAACCGGCCTGCTGGCTTACCTGCTCAACGAAAAGAACGTGCGTAAAGACCGTCGCGACACCGTGTCGCGTGATGTGGCCGCCCCTCGTGCAACGAGTGCTGCGCCGCTCAAAGCCGGTTTGCGAGCTTGACAATCAACGCAGAAACGTATCTAATTCTGTTGAGATAATCAGTAGTTAATGATGTTTGGATATATATCCTGCCTCTGCCGTTTTGCCTAGGGCAAAACCGGTGCATCTGATGGACGGCCCTGTTGCGGCCGGGTTTCCCGTGTATTCCCTCCATACGCCGTCCCGTCGCCCGCGACCTTAGTCGCGGCGCGTCGACACCTCGCTGACGCTTATCCGTTTTGCTGCTTTAGATCTGGACAGGACTGCCCGAAGAGGCGGCCTGCCGATGACAACCCATCAACAGGACACACCATGTCAATCACTCGCCGAGACTTTCTCAATGGTTTCGCGCTGACGGTGGCTGCCGGACTGACTCCTCTGGAGATTCTCCGTGCTGCCCCGCGTCAGATCAGCGCCAGCTATTATCCCCCCTCCCTGACCGGCTTGCGTGGCAACCATGAAGGCTCTTTCGAAGCGGCCCACCAGCTCGGACGCGCCCACCATGCCGT
>JAGLBD010000066.1:11177-16856 GCA_018260425.1 Pseudogulbenkiania sp.
CATTTCAACCGCAATTTCTATCCGGACCTGAAGTTGTCGCGCGGGGTGTTCTTCGACAAGGAAAACTTTGGCGTCGACAAAATGGTCGGTGGCGATCCCTATTTGCAGGTCGCCGACGACATTGACCCCAAGCGGCTCAATGCCCGTCCGATCCGGGACTTCATCAACGATTTCCCGATGTCGAAGCAGGATCGCGATGCCTTGATCGACTTGCATACCTCGACCCGCGATTACCTGGGGGATATGCCCAAGGCCAAGCGCGAAGCCTATCTCGCCAAGATCAGCTACCGTACCTATCTGATTCGTCACGTCGGCTTGTCGGCCACGGCGGTGCGTTTCTTCCAGTCGCGCAGCAACGATTTTCAGGCGGTGGGCATTGACGGCCTGCCGGCGCTGGACGCCCGCAACCTCGATTTGCCGGGTTTCCACGGCGTGGCCGGGCTGGGCAAGATCAGCGCCGAGGCGGAAGCCGAACTGCGCGACCCGTATATCTACCATTTCCCGGACGGCAACGCGTCGATTGCCCGCCTGTTGGTGCGCAAACTGATTCCGGCCGTGGCACCGGGACGCGACATGAATGATATCGTTCAGGCCCGTTTCGATTACAGCAAGCTGGATGTGGCCGGATCACCGGTACGCTTGCGCTTGAACAGCACGGCGGTGCGGGTTGAAAACCGCGCCGGCAAGGTTGATGTTGGCTATCTGGACAAAGCCGGCAAGCTGCATCGCGTGCAAGCCCGTCACACCGTGATGGCCTGCTACAACATGATGATTCCGCACATCATGCCCGAGCTGCCGGACGACCAGAAACATGCGCTGGCACAGAACGTGAAATGCCCGCTGGTGTATACCAAGGTTGTCCTGAAAAACTGGGACAGCTTCATGAAGCTCGGGGTACACGAGCTGTACTGCCCGTCGATGCCCTACACCCGTATCAAGCTGGATTACCCGGTGGATCTGGGCGGCTACCGTCATCCGCGCAAACCGTCCGAGCCGATGTGTCTGCATATGGTCTACGTTCCGACCATCGCCGGTTCCGGGCTGGACGCCCGTACCCAGTCACGGATGGGCCGTGCCAAATTGCTGGCCATGCCGTTTGCGGAAATGGAGAGCATGGTGCGTAAGCAGTTGCAGCGCATTCTGGGGCCGGCCGGATTCGATCACAACCGTGACATCGCGGCCATCACCGTCAATCGCTGGTCGCATGGCTATTCCTATTTCTTCAATTCCTTGTTCGACGACGAAGCCGAGAGCCAGCGCATCATCGCCGCCGCCCGCCGTCCGGCTGGCAATGTGGTGATCGCCAACTCCGACTCCGACTGGAATCCCTACACCCACGCCGCGATCGATCAGGCCTGGCGTGCCGTCAATGAACTGGCTTGAGAGAGACTGCCATGACTATAAAACACGTTGCCATGGCGCTGGCCTGGCTGACCGTTGCAAGCTCGGCCGGCGCGTCGGTTGATACCGAGAGTGTTCGCCGCGGGGCCTATCTTGCCCGGGTGTCGGACTGTATTGCCTGCCATAGCACCGAAAACGGCAAGCCCAATGCTGGTGGCCTGGCGATGGATACCCCGGTGGGCAAGATCTATTCCACCAATATCACCCCGGACAAGGAAACCGGCATCGGCAACTACCGTTACGAGGAGTTTGCCCGGGCGCTGCGCGACGGCGTGGCCCGGGAAGGGCACACCTTGTATCCGGCCATGCCTTATCCCTCTTTTGCCAAGATCAATGATCGGGACATGCATGACCTGTATGCCTATTTCATGAATGGCGTGGAGCCGGTGCGCCAGCCGAACCGCGACAGCGATATTGTCTGGCCCTTGTCGATGCGTTGGCCGCTGACCCTGTGGCGCTGGCTGTTCCATGATGCCAGCCCCTATCAGCCGGTGGCGAACCAGAGCACCCAGTGGAACCGTGGTGCCTATCTGGTGCAGGGCATGGCGCATTGCGGTACCTGTCATACTCCGCGTGGCGTTGGTTTTCAGGAAGTCGCCCTCTCGGAAAAGGCGTCCGGCTATTTGACCGGCAATAATCTGGAGGGGTGGTTCGCCGGCAACCTGACGGCCGATCCGCGTGAAGGTCTGGGCAGCTGGTCGGCCGATGATCTGGTCGAGTACCTGCAGAATGGCCGCAATCGCTATACCGCCGCCTTTGGCCCGATGGCCGAAGTGGTGCACTTCAGCACCCAGCATGTCAGCCGCGACGATTTGGCCGCCATGGCGGTGTATATCAAGAGCCTGCCGGCGGCCGGTGCGGCCCAGGTGGCTCCGGTGCGTACCGGGGCAGCGCTGTTCTTCGAGAACTGCGCCACCTGCCATCAGGCCAAGGGTGAAGGTCATGACAGCGTGGTTCCGGCGTTGGCCGGCAGCTCGGCGGTCATGGCCCGTGATCCGGCATCGTTGATCCGCATCGTGCTGGAAGGCGGCATCAATGCTCGTACCCGTCATCAGGCCTGGGAGTACAGCATGCCGGGCTATGCCGGACAGCTGAACGACAAGGAAGTCGCCGATGTCCTCACCTATATGCGCCAGAGCTGGGGCAATGTCGCCAGTGAAGTGACGGCCGGTGATGTCGCCAAGGTGCGTGCCGCCTTGCCCAAGGTGGCCGGTAAATAAACCCACAGTCGTGAATCGCCCGCCCGGTGTCATCCGCCCGGGTGGGTACTGCGCTCTGTTCTTACACCGAGCAGGGCGCAGACCAACACCTCTCTCCCCAACAGACTGATGCCGAGCAACACCGGACTGTCGAGCTGCAAGGCCAGCGCCAGCAAGGGCAAGCCGATCAGCCAGCCACAGCCAATATCCACCAAGGCCAGCCGGGCAAAACAGGCCTGACCCTGCAGGCAGCCACGCAGCAGGTAACCGTAGACCCACACCGGCAGGATCAGTGCCTGCCAGTGCAGCAAGCGGGTCCACCAGTCCAGACGTTCGCTATCAAGCTGATACAGATGACGGCCGATCGGCTCGGTGCCCAGCCACAGCAGCAGAGTGGCCGCCAGGGCAATGCACATCCCGTTGCGACGCACCACACCCAGCGCGCTCCAGGCACTGGCCGCCGAGTCATGCCCCGAGGTGTGCAGGCTGGTACAGCGCATCAGTGCGACCAAGGGCATGGCCAGCAAGGCGAACAGCTCGGAACTGATCACGCAGGTGCTGAAGCGGGCGGCACCGACCGCCGGAGCCGCCAGGATGGCCAGCGTCGCGACCCCTTCCAGTTGCCAGAACACCAGTCGTAGCCATTCCCAGCCGCTTTTGCGCGCCATGGCCGCCAGCCAGCGACGGTTGAACCCGCCCAACGGCAGGCCGCCGCATTCCCGCGCCAGCCAACCCAGCGTGACCACCGCCTCGAGCAGCGCGACGGCGGCGGTGGCCTGATAGGCACCGGTAAAGCCCATCCCCAGCCCGTAAATCAGCAGGGCATCCAACAGCGCATTGAGTAGCAGGGTCGCCAGTGCCAGACGTGCCACCCGGCCGCCCTGATTCAGCGAGAACAGACACAGCGTGCCGATGAATACCAGCATGCGCAGCGGGATAGTGAGGGTCATCCACCATAGCGCCGGGCGGGCCAGTAGACGGATGGCCGGGTCGCTGACCAGCAGGGGCAGCAGGCGCGGATAGAGCAACAGACCGGTCACGGTCAGCAGCAGCGACAACGCAAGCGTCAGGCCCAGTGCCTGACGGATCAGCGCGATGCGGGCCAGGGGCGCCGTTTCCCAGCCGACCGCGACCGCGATGGCCGGTCCCAGGGCGAAGGCGACAATGGCATCGATGATCATCAGCTTGCCCGGGACGGCAAAGGCCGCGCCGGCAGCGGCGCCGAACGGCGCAATCATCAGCAGGTCGGTCTGCAGCAACAGCCGGCTGGTGACAAAGGTGAGCAGGATGGCGAGATAGGCTTTGCCGAAGCCTTGCAGGGTTACAGGGCGTGCCATGGCGAGGCCTGTTCGGCAGCAAGGGTGCGGTAGCACAGGATGGGGCCACTGTCCGGCAATTCGCAGCGCACATGGCAGACCCGGACCCGCTCGGCAAACCGGGACGGGCGGCAGGCACTCAGTGCCTGAGCGGTCAGCGGGTCGGCAATGACGATGCGTGAGGCGTCGGGGTCAATGTAGCCATCGTGGGCCCAGGCCGAGGCGCAGGCCGCCAGCAGTTCCTTGCGTACGGCAGGCTCATGGCTGACGGTGTGCCGGCCCTGCTGTTCGAGCCAGCGCAGCCAGTGCACATGCCGGCGCCAGTCAAGGGCGATGCGCTGCTGGCGGCAGGACGCGATGAAGTCGCGGATCAGTGGCGATGCGTCGTGGCCAAGCCGCTCTTGGGTGAGGGGGGCCGCATCGAACACACTGTGCCAGACCCGCCGTGCCTGAAAATGCGCCAGCGCCGTGATCATGACCCTCTCCCGGCCAGTTGGGTACGGGCGCGTGCGAGGTCGCGACGCCAGGCGGGGTAGTCGATGTCGTGATCGAATTCCAGCGTCAGGCTGCCAAGGCGGGGCAGGCGGCCGGCGTCGAGGAGTTGCGCCAGGGCCTGCCAGCTATCGTCGGCCAGCGGCCGGTCGTGGCTGTCGATGCGCAAGGGGCTGTTGTCCAGCATCGAGTAGCCACCGCAGTGAAGATGGTGGACGGTGGCAAGGTGCGGATACCAGTCCTCCAGCACGGCGCCGCCGTTGTGCGCGGCAATCAGGGCATTGGACAGGTCGAACAGCAGCCCCGAGCCGCAACGGGCGGCCGCTTCGGCGAAGAAGGCCGGTTGCGCACGGCCTTCCTCGCCAA
Source organism: Pseudogulbenkiania sp. (assembly GCA_018260425.1). Classification (GTDB taxonomy): domain Bacteria; phylum Pseudomonadota; class Gammaproteobacteria; order Burkholderiales; family Chromobacteriaceae; genus Paludibacterium. The sequence continues at coordinate 15,952 of JAGLBD010000066.1, forward strand.
GGGAAGGAAAGTTTTCCAGAAGGAGCGGGTGGTCCAGTGCCTCCTGCCAACCGGCGATACGGGTGCAGAGTGTGCGGCTGTTGCGGTAATCGACCTCGGCCAGCATGGCCAGCGGCAATCCCTGTTCGGTGAATCGGGCGCAATGGTCGGACACTGCGAACGGCTGGAGTTCGCGGATGAAGGCACGTAGACGTGTGCCCAGTGCCGGCAAGTCCGCAGCGGGGCGTTCCAGAAAGCGCGAGCGCATGATGTGCAGGCTCAACGGGATATCACCCAGACTGTCGCGGATGCTGGCCGGCTCACAACTCAAAAAATTGTCGATGAGCACTTCCACATGGTCGGCGCTGCCGTCCTCTATCATCTGTCGCACCGGGTCGATCTGGCTGCGGCGGGTCAGGTTGACGCCGATGCCGTGCATGCTATCTGCCATGCGCCACCTCGACGTCTTTCAATGCCGTCTTTGCGTAGGCCAGAAATCCCTGGCACAACTCCACACAGTCCGCCCGTTCCGGATACGGAATATCGGCGGTATCGAACACCACGCGGCGGCCGCTGGCGGCGACCTGTTCCAGCCAGGCGGTGATCAGCGTGTCCATGGCCAGCTGGCGTTGCGCGCATGCCGGTGCCAGCAGCGGAATGCGTTCATGGATCAGGGTGCGCAGATAGCCCTGCATATACTGTGCCTGCCGGTCGGCCCGGTTGGCGGGCGGGGTAGGGGTGGCGAGCACCTGCACCAGTCGCGCGAAATCCGCCGCAAAGTCTGCGGCACGTCCTGCCCAGCCGGGTGAGGTGTGTTCGATGGTGTGGATGACGTGGTGGTTTCCCGCCAGCAGGGCGAGGCTGGTGTCGAGCAAGGACCAGACGATGTCGTGCACCGGTTCGCCGTGTCCGTCATGCCAACTGCC
>JAGLBD010000178.1 GCA_018260425.1 Pseudogulbenkiania sp.
ACTGGCCGGAGCTCGCCACACTACGCTTCGATGACCTGTCCGAGCTGGCCAGCCACTTGCAGGGCCGTGGCATGGAGCAGCGACTGGGCAAGCCGCAGCGCATTGCGGCATCGCCAACCGCAGGCGACATCAGCCCCTATTTATTGCCCCCCCGCGACTCACGCCAACTGGAAGACGAAGGCATGGGCATCGTCCCGCCCAGCCGCTCGAGCCATCTGGCCAGAGAAGAGCTGGACGTCAAACGCGCGCTGTTACTGCGCGATGCCAAACAGCCCGTCACCATTCGTCGCCCCCCCCATTCCCCCGTTAATCCCGGGCGACACCACCAGCACCTCGCTCAAGAAACTCCTCGAGCAGGCACCCGGCATCGTGGTTGGGGAAAGCCATGAACAACCCTGGCACAAAGCGACCGAAGCCGAGCTACTGACCACCCTGTTCGAACAGGGGGTGCGCACCCTCTATATCGAAGGCATCCTGCACGAGCTACACCAGCCCGAACTCGATCAATGGTTCGCCACCCAACAGCTTCCCGACCGGTTCAAACTGCATCTGGAACGACTGGCAACACTGGCGGGGCGTGACACGCACGGCCCCAATTCGAAAATCCACCTGCTTGAAACCGCCACCCGGCTCGGCATGCGCATCATCGCGCTGGAGTGCAGCGCCGGGCAACATCTCGCCACGGAGAGCCCGGGCCTGTATGCCACCCGACGCATCCCGATGTTCAACCATGTGGCGGCACGGCTGATTTATCGGCACCAATCGCTGGCACCTCACGACAAATGGGTGGCCATCACCGGGTCAGCCCACGCCAACTGGATGATTGGCACCCCGGGCCTTGCCGAACTCACCGGGGCCATTGGCATCCGCCTCGATATCGCGCTGCGCCGCATGCCGGATCGACTGCGGGTCGACGCCGGGGTGGTGTTCGACGAATCCAGTCTGGAAAAAATGCTGGGCTTCCTGCAAAGCGATCTGATCCTGACGGACAGACCCTCGCAGTTACTCCCGCCCGAGACACACGATGCGCAACTGACGGAAGCCAATGACTTTTTCATTCGGCCGGTGGAAGGCTCGCGCGACTTCGAATTGCGCTATCGGACAACGGAGGGAAGCCTCGTCAGCCAGCCCGTCAAATGGCATGACGCCCAGCGGGTTTCGCTGGTGGACTCCGAATGGCCGGAGTTCGCCAAAAACCGCAAATTTCAGGATCTGGGGGAACTCAGTCTCAAGCTGAAAAACAGTCGCGACATGCGACGACGGAGCATTGCCAGCGAGAACTTTCCCGATGCCGCGGCATTCCTGCAAAAACGCGATGCCTTGCTGCTGCACCTGACCTGGTTTGCCTCGGCCGCCGAGCGCGCCGAGTTCCAGCAAGGCAAACTCTCCCCTAGCGCTATCTCAGACACCCGCGAGCGATTGCGACAGGAAGGCACCACCTTTGACAGCATGGCCGCACTGGAAAACCATTTTGTCGCGAACTACGACGCGATGACTCTGGCACAGAA
>JAGLBD010000179.1 GCA_018260425.1 Pseudogulbenkiania sp.
ACTGGCCGGAGCTCGCCACACTACGCTTCGATGACCTGTCCGAGCTGGCCAGCCAATTGCAGGGCCGTGGCATGGAACAGCGGCTGGGCAAACCGCAGCGCATTGCGGCATCGCCAACCGCTGGCGACATCAGCCCCTATTTATTGCCACTGCGCGACGCACGCCAACTGGAAGAAGAAGGCATCGGCATCGTCCCGCCCAGCCGCTCGATCCATCTCGCCAGAGAAGAGCTTGACGTCAAGCGGGCGCAGTTGCTGCGCGACGCCAGACAGCCCGTCCCCCTCCGTCCCCGACCCATCCCCCCCTTACTCCCAGGCGACACCACCAGCACCTCGCTCAAGAAACTCCTCGAGCAGGCCCCGGGCATCATCATCGGGGAGAGCCATGAACAACCCTGGCACAAAGCGGCTCAGGCCGACTTGCTGGTCACCCTGTTCGAACATGGAGTACGCACACTCTATATCGAAGGGATCCTGTACGAATTACACCAGCCCGAACTCGATCAGTGGTTCGCCACCCAGCAGCTTCCCGACCGCTTCAAACTGCATCTGGAACGACTGGCCACGCTGGCAGAGCGAGATACGCGCGGCACCAACTCGAAGATTCACCTGCTCGAAACCGCTACCCGGCTCGGCATGCGCATCGTCGCGCTGGAGTGCAGCGCCGGGCAACATCTCGCCACGGAGAGCCCGGGCCTGTATGCCACCCGACGCATCCCGATGTTCAATCACGTTGCAGCACGGCTGATTCAACGCTATCAGTCCCTGGCACCTCACGACAAATGGGTGGTCATTACCGGGTCAGCCCATAGCAACTGGATGATGGGCACGCCCGGCCTAGCAGAACTCACCGGCGCCATCGGCATCCGCCTCGATATCGATCTGCGCCGCCAGCCGGACCAACTGGTCGTGGATGTTGGCGAAGTATTCGATGAATCCAGTCTGGAAAAAATGTTGGGCTTCCTGCAATCAGACCTGCTCCTGACGGACAGACCCTCGCCGTTGCTGCCGCCGGAAACGCAGGATGCGCAGCTGACCGCAGCCAATGACTTTTTCATTCGGCCGGTAGAGGGTTCGCGCGACTTCGAATTGCGCTACCGGACGGCGGAGGGAACCATCGTCAGCCAGCCCGTCAAATGGCATGGCGCCCAGCGGGTCTCGCTGGTGGACTCCGAATGGCCGGACTTTGCCAAAAACCGCAAGTTTCAGGATCTGGGGGAGCTCTGCCTCAAACTGAAAAACAGCCTCGGCATGCGTCGCCAGGACATCGACAGTGACAACTTTCCCGACGCCGGGGCATTTCTGCAAAAGCGCGATGCCTTGCTGCTCCACCTGACCTGGTTTGCCTCGGCCACCGAACGCGCCGAGTTCCAGCAAGGCAAGAATGCCCCGACCGCCATCGCCGACACCCTCGAACGACTGCAGCAGGAGGGCACCACCTTTGTCAGTACCACCGCACTGGAAAACCATTTTGTCGCGAACTACGACGCGATGACTCTGGCACAGAA
>JAGLBD010000180.1 GCA_018260425.1 Pseudogulbenkiania sp.
CAGAAGCCTCCGGGGCGATTTTGTTGGGTACCCTGTTGTCGCTTGTTACCTTTCCGCTGGTGATCTGGCTGAGTGCCGGACTGCTGTGAACCGCTGCGCGCCGTGGCAGGATCAGCGCAACGGGTCGCGACCCGGCAGCAGCGCCAGAATCACCTGGTCGCAGCGTTGTCCCTGCGGGTCGCGCTCGACATCGCGTAAACAGCCTTCCCGAACGTAACCCAGCTGTTCCACCAAATGGATGGAGCGCAGGTTGCGGGCGTCACACCAGGCCTCGATACGGTGCATGCCGAGGCGGATGGCGAGGCCGGTAGCTTCACGTACAGCGTCCCGCACCAGACCGCGCCCGGTGGCACGGCTGTCGCCGACATAGCCGATCTGGCAACGCGGCACACTGCAATCAAAGCTGTGCAGGTCAACGGTGCCGACCAGTTGTCCGCTGTGTCGTTCGAAGGCGACGTAGTCGAGAAACGAGGGTTGGCTATCCATGGCCTCCCGGGAGCGGTGGCAGCGCTCCTCGGCGCGGGCCAGATCCCACGGCTCGCGTGCCCACTCGATGAAGCTGAGTTCGGGGAGCGAGTGCCGGTACAGGTCAAGCAGCAGGGGGGCATGGGCCAGACAGGTCATTTCCAGTATGACCCGCTCGCCCCCCAACTGCCGGGGAGCGTCGAGCAACTGCTCCAAAGAGAATGTCATGGCTGTCATCCCCGATTGTTAGTGTGTCAATGCTTATGGCATTGTAGCGCATGGCCGGCGACGGCACCGATGCCGTCGCCGGCCATCAGGGGCTAGAGAATGCCCCGCTGCGGGTCCGGCCGCCCGGATCCATCATCCACCGGCCAGTCGTCCAGACTCTCGGGCGCGTGCCAGCCTTGTTGCAAGGCCGGCAAGGTCAGTGTCTGTCCGTCCGGCATCCTGATACGCAGCACCAACCGGGCCTGCCCGTTCCTGAAGGCCGATGTGATGAGCAGGGCGCGGCCACTGGCCCGATCGAGCAATTGCAACTGCGCTTCTTCCAGACGTGCCTCAAGTGCCAGAGGATTGTCCAGCGCCAGCTCGACCTGCAGGCCGTTCGGGTCCTCCAGCGGGTCAAGGTCGATGACAATGCGCTGGTAGTGAGCCCATTGCGACTGATCGATCAATAACGGCGCACTGTTGTGACCCTGACCGGATGGCGTGATCAGCAACTGGTCGATGCCATCCAGCAAGGGCGGGAGTTGCGGGCTATCGAGCACGGCGGTCAGCGTTGATGCGAAGCGTGTCAGTTTGCCGAACCTTCCTGCGAGCTCTGCCGCAACCACTTCCCTTAGTGCCGCAGGTGACTGGCCATCGCTGCTGACGCTGTGCTGCAAGCCGAGCGTGGCGTCGAGTTGCGGGTCGTCCAGTAGTGGCTGACGGTAGAGCTGATGCGTCACCGTGTCATGAAAATACGCCGTATTCCGGTCGGCGCTCAAGCCGAGCAGGGGAACCGACGCGGCCAGATTGGCGCCGGACAGCACCACCTTGTCAC
>JAGLBD010000067.1 GCA_018260425.1 Pseudogulbenkiania sp.
CCCAGTTCATGGAAGAACTCGCGGTTGACGTCATCCATATAGATACCGGTACCGACAATCCATTTCCACGAAGCACTGGTCGCGATGTAGGACATCTTGGGTTGAGGCGAATCGAATCCGGGCTTATCCCAGACATAATCGACAAAGCCTTTGCCGTTACCGTCGGCCAGGGCCTTGGCGAACAAATCACCCATATTTTTTCCTGACGCATCCTTGAGGGTGTTCAAAGGCTTGCCGGCTATCTGGGGTTTCACGCCATGGGCGACATATTGCAAATTGCTGTCAAAGGCAAACATATACTCTTTGCCATCAAAGCGGATCTTGTTCATGGCGGCCACCGCCAACGCTTTGGCCTGGGCTTCAGGAATTTTTCCTGAGGTCGCCTGATCCTCGTAATAACTCACAATGCCCAGGGTGGTTTCGACCACATTGCGAATCTTGTCCTGCCGATCCTTGATCATGGTCGACCGCTCGGTATACACCGCAATCAGACCGATGACCAGCACCAGTAATATCACCAGAACCAGTAACCCTCCAAGCCGGGACTTGAGGGGCATGCCTGCAGACTTACCCATGGAGACTCCTCACACTGACTGTTTTTAATTATGCTTAATCTCTAAACAGCATCAGTGTACCTGATACGATCTGTCACCGTCATATCCTGAGGCGACATGTCGATGGTGATTAGTAGCAACACCATCAGACTTTGAAGCGCGAGAAGGTCTGTCTCATACTCGAAGCAGCATGCTTGAGCGAAGAGAGCGTACCGTGAACACCTTGCAGTGCAGTGTCACTATCCAGAATCCGGCCATTGATACGCTCGGTACTCTGGGCGATCACCGTAGTCGCCTTATGCTGTTCGGTCGTCGACAAATTGATTTCGTTCATCTTGGCGACCACCTCTTCCATGGCATCCTGAATCTTCGAAATCCGTTCCACCGCATCGCGCGTCAACACCACACCATCGTCCACCGACGTTACGGTGTTTTGCATATTGGCCACAGCCTGACTGGTTTCATCCCGAATGGTGTTGACCATCGCGGTGATCTCGACCGTCGCCTGAGCGGTACGCTCGGCCAGCTTGCGCACTTCGTCAGCCACCACGGCAAACCCACGGCCCATCTCGCCGGCCCGTGCGGCTTCGATGGCAGCATTCAAGGCCAACAAGTTGGTCTGGTCGGCAATGTCCTTGATCACATTGGTGATACCGGAGATTTGCTGCGATCGGTTGTCGAGCGTGGACAACATGGTCGACAAGCCTTTCACGGCATCGACCGTACGGTTCATTTCGCGAGAGATCTGCTCCATATCTTTGGCACTGGCGTGTGAGTAATCACCGGTTTTCGTCACAAGTCCATCGGCCTCGCGCGCGGCATCGGCGATGTGCGAGATACTCACCGTGATTTCTTCCAGTGTGGCGGCATTCGAGCTGGAGACATCAGAAATCGAACGCGAGTCATCCGCCACTTTTTCGACGGTGCTGCTGACATCCTCGACCCCGGCAATGACATTCGAGGCTTCTTCACGCACACTAATGAACATCGTCTGCAACTGCTCAATGAACAGATTGAACGAGCGAGCCGTTTCAGCAATCTCGTCATTCCCGGTCACTTGCATGCGGCGGGTCAGATCACCTTCGCCTTGGGCAATCTCGCGCATGGCACGACTGAGACGCCCCAGCCCGCCCAGCATGCGACCAAGAATCAGGCTGGCAACCGGAACCAGAATCACCACCACCAGGGCTCCCAAGCCCACTATGCTATAGAGCAGCTTGTTGAGCGGTTCGAGAATAATGCTCTTATCGACGGCAATACCCAGAATCCACGGCGTACCCTCTACCTGCAGCAGCTGCACATAGCGGGTCGAACCGTCCATATCGACTTCCAACAATTCCTGATTGGTGGCCGCACTGGTCAATTTCTCGGCAGTCAGCAAGGGCACAGATTCAGAGAGCGGTTTCAGGGTTAGCGCCTGGTTCGGGTGAGCAATCACCTTGCCGGATTGGTCGACCAGGAAGGCAAACCCATTGCCACGCAGTTTGATATCCAGGACGGTTTTTACCAGAGCATCAATAAAGATATCGCCTCCGACGACCGCCTTCAAACTGCCCCCCTCACTGATCGGTGCAACAAAGGTCACGACCAGTTTCTTGGTATCGAAATCGACATACGGATCCGAGACGCCAGGCTTGCCGGACTTCTGCGCCATCTGGTACCACGGCCGGGCGACCGGATCATAGCCCTGCGGCTGCGGTTTGCCATCACCGCGAATCATGCGATGATCCGCGGTGCCGATGTACATCAGGTCATAGCCTGCACCTGCCCCCAATCGTTCCAGATACGGCACCGGGTCTGGCTTCTTGAGAACATCCATGCCGGCAAGTGCCTGCTGCAATTTGCCGGTATACCAGGTTTTGACAAAGGTAGTGTAACCACGGGAGGTACTGGACAGTTCCTTGGTCACTCCGTCGATTAGCTCAGAGCGCATTTCCGTATAGGCAATGCCGGTAAACACGACCCCAAACAACAGCAAAAACACCGCTGTCAGTGCAATCAGTTTGGCTTTCATGGAATTCATCAGAAACTCCCCGAATTTCTCTAATCGTTATCGCATCTATTTCGTGTGATGCTGCATTGTGTGTTTCATCTCTAGTTGTAGTGCGAAAGAAACCAAACACCAATGTGCAAAACACCATAAAAAATAGAGTGCAGAGAGGAAAAACCGGACGATATGCAGGGAACCGTTAAAAATAACGGTATAGGGGATAAGCGCTGGAAACATCTGTAAATAAAAAAAGCCAGCCTTGCGGCTGGCTCTTCAGCAGACGATTACTCGTCGGCGACTTCTACTGCAACCACATCTTCAGGACGGTCCACCAGCTCTACCAGAGCCATAGGAGCATTGTCGCCCTTGCGGAAGCCGTACTTCAGGATACGAACGTAGCCACCATTACGGGCAGCATAGCGCGGTCCAAGTACGTCGAAGAGTTTTACAACCATATCGCGATCGCGGGTGCGATCAAAGGCCAGACGACGGTTGGCCAGCGAAGGTTTTTTACCGAGCGTGATAAGCGGCTCGGCCACACGACGCAGTTCCTTGGCTTTCGGCAGCGTGGTCACGATAACTTCGTGACGCAGCAGCGAATTAGCCATGTTACGCAACATTGCCAGACGATGGCTGGTCGTGCGGTTCAGTTTACGATTACTGTAACGATGACGCATTGTTAATGTCCTTTAGTCTCAAACCTTACGGTTTTTCGAGCCCTGCCGGAGGCCAATTCTCGAGCTTCATGCCCAGAGTCAGGCCTTTAGAGGCGAGAACTTCTTTAATCTCGTTGAGAGATTTACGGCCCAGGTTCGGCGTCTTGAGCAATTCTGTCTCAGTACGCTGAATCAGATCGCCGATATAATAGATGTTCTCGGCTTTCAGGCAGTTCGCCGAACGAACCGTCAGTTCAAGATCGTCAACCGGGCGCAACAGGATCGGATCGATCGGGGGCGCCTTCTCAACGACTTCTTCAACCGCTGTGCCCTGGAGATCGGCAAAAATGGACAGCTGATCAATGAGGATACGAGCAGCATTACGCACTGCTTGTTCCGGCTCGATGACGCCATTGGTCTCGATATCGAGAACCAGACGGTCGAGGTCGGTACGCTGTTCCACACGGGCGCTTTCCACTGCGTAGCTCACACGGCGAACCGGTGAGAACGAAGCGTCCAGCTGGATAGTCCCGATGGAACGGTTATCATCATGAGAGCTGCGAACGGATACCGGTTGGTAACCGCGGCCTTTTTCGACCTTGATCTCCATCTCGATCTTGCCGCCAGCGGAGAGATGAGCAATCACGTGGTCCGGATTGATCACTTCAACGTCATGCGGAAGTTCGATATCGCCAGCCAGAACAGGACCTTCTCCCTCTTTTTTCAGAGCGAGAACGACACTGTCACGACCATGAAGCTTAAGCACTACGCCCTTGAGGTTCAGGAGGATGTCAACAACATCCTCCCGTACACCGTCAAGTGCGGAATACTCATGCAAAACGCCAGCGATGGTCACTTCGGTAGGAGCGTAGCCCGGCATCGACGACAGAAGAATGCGACGCAAGGAGTTACCCAGGGTATGGGCATATCCGCGCTCGAACGGCTCCATGGAGACGCGAGCATGCGTAGCGGTTACCGGCTGTACGTCGATAAGACGGGGTTTCAGAAATTCCGAAGCGCTGTTTTGCATAGTCATTCCCTAAGAGCTAGCGATTACTTGGAGTAGAATTCCACAACGAGCTGTTCGTTGATATCGCTAGACAGTTCGGAACGTTCCGGAGCGACCTTGAAAACGCCTTCCATTTTCTTCGGATCAACCGAAACCCAGGACGGGAAGCCAATTTGCTCGGCAAGTGCCAGAGCTTCAGCAACGCGAACCTGTTTCTTGGCCTTCTCGCGAACGGCAACGATGTCGCCCGCTTTTACCTGGAAGGACGGGATGTTCACGACCTGACCGTTAACAACGATGGCCTTGTGGCTTACCAGCTGACGTGCTTCTGCACGAGTGGAGCCAAAGCCCATGCGATATACAACGTTGTCCAGTCGGGACTCGAGCAGCTTCAGCAGGTTTTCACCCGTGGAGCCTTTACGACGGACAGCTTCCGCAAAGTAATTGCGGAACTGACGCTCGAGTACGCCGTAGATACGGCGAATTTTTTGTTTTTCACGCAGTTGGACGCCGTAGTCGGACAGACGGCCTTTGCGGGCGCCATGCTGACCAGGAACGCTGTCCAGTTTGCACTTGGAATCCAGTGCACGACGCGCGCTTTTCAGGAAAAGATCCGTACCTTCGCGACGCGCGAGTTTACACTTGGGGCCGATGTAACGTGCCATGTTCTCAACCTCTCCGAATTAGATACGACGTTTCTTGGGCGGACGGCAGCCGTTGTGCGGCACCGGCGTCACGTCGGAGATGCTGGTAATCTTGAAACCAAGTGCGTTAAGTGCACGCACGGCGGACTCACGACCCGGACCCGGGCCCTTGATTCGAACTTCGAGGTTCTTCACACCGTATTCTTGGGCAACTTTACCAGCGTGCTCTGCAGCTACCTGAGCTGCAAAGGGTGTACTCTTGCGCGAACCTTTAAAACCCGCGCCGCCAGAGGTAGCCCAAGACAAAGCATTGCCTTGACGGTCGGTGATGGTGATGATCGTGTTGTTGAAGGAAGCGTGAACATGCACGATACCTTCGCTAACACTCTTGCGCACTTTTTTACGTACACGGACAGCTGTGTTTGCTTTAGCCATTATCTGTGTTCCTTAGATTTACTTCTTGCCGGCAATCGCCTTGCGCGGACCCTTACGGGTACGAGCATTGGTGCGAGTGCGTTGACCGCGGCACGGCAAGCCACGACGATGACGCATGCCGCGATAGCAGCCCATGTCCATCAGTCGTTTGATGCTCATAGTGATTTCACGACGCAAGTCACCTTCTACAGTGAACTTGGCCACTTCTTCACGAAGAGCTTCCATTTCAGCATCAGTCAGGTCCTTCACTTTCGTGGAGGTAGCCACACCGGCAGCAACACAAATCTGTTGTGCACGGGTTTGACCGACACCGAAAATTGCCTGCAGGCCGATCACGGCGTGTGCATGATTGGGGATATTTACCCCTGCAATACGGGCCATACTCTTTCCTTAAGCCTTAAGACTTTGAAAAGTTTGGGATTGTATCACGCAATTGCAGGACTAACAAATGTTAGCCCTGTTTTTGCTTGTGACGCGGATCCGTGCAAATCACGCGAACTACGCGATTGCGACGAATGATTTTGCAATTACGGCAAATTTTCTTTACCGAAGGCTGTACTCGCATGTCAGTTCCTTTCAATGCTAAAGAGCGAGTGCGTTATTTCGCACGGAACACGATTCGGGCACGGGTTAGATCGTATGGAGTCAACTCCACCGTAACCTTGTCGCCGGGGAGGATGCGGATGTAGTGCATCCGCATCTTCCCGGAGATATGCCCGAGCACAACGTGTCCATTCTCAAGCTTGACCCTGAAGGTTGCATTGGGCAACGTCTCCAGGACCTCGCCCTGCATCTGGATGGTATCTTCCTTAGCCATATAACCCAGTGTGAACTCGTGTATCAGCGGGTAAGAGTGTTGCCCTTGAAGTTAGCCTTCTTGAGCAGACTCTCGTACTGGTGCGACAGCACGTAAGATTGAACCTGAGCCATGAAATCCATGGTCACCACGACGATAATCAGTAGCGAGGTGCCACCGAAATAGAACGGTACGTTCCACTTCAGCACCAGGAATTCTGGCAACAGGCAAACAAGCGTTATATAGATCGCACCGATCAGCGTCAGCCGCAGAGTGATTTTCTCGATGTAACGAGAAGTCTGCTCACCTGGACGGATGCCCGGAATGAACGCACCACTCTTCTTCAGATTGTCAGCTGTCTCTTTCGGGTTGAACATCAACGCCGTGTAGAAATAGCAGAAGAAGATGATGGCCGCCGCATACAGCAGGACATAGATCGGTTGTCCGGGGTGCAACTTATCTGCAACACCTTTCAACCAACCCAGACCCTCAGTGTTACCAAACCAGCCGAGAACGGTAGCCGGGAACAAGATGATGCTGGATGCAAAAATCGGCGGAATCACCCCTGCCATGTTGAGCTTGAGCGGCAAATGCGTACTCTGGCCCTGCATGACACGATTGCCAACCTGACGTTTGGCATAGTTGACGAGGACTTTGCGTTGACCACGCTCAGCGTAGATCACTACATACGTCACGCCAATCACTGCCAGGAACAGCACGATGGCAAACAGGATGGGCAGCGAACCTTGACTGGTTAGAGTCAGGGTCTTACCGATCGCAGCGGGAACCCCTGCGGCAATACCGGCACAAATGATGAGTGAGATACCGTTGCCGATACCACGCTCGGTGATTTGTTCACCAAGCCACATCAAGAACATTGTACCAGTTACCAAGGTAACCACTGTAGTCAGGTAAAACTCCCACTGGGGAGTCACTACCAGGTTGGGCTGCTTATAAAGCATTACCGCGATGCCGAAACTCTGGAAAGAGGCCAGCGCTACGGTAGCGTAACGTGTGTACTGGGTTATCTTGCGACGTCCCGAATCGCCCTCTTTCTTCAGCTGTTTCAGTTGAGGCAGAACCTCACCGGCCAGCTGAAGAATAATCGAGGCCGAGATATACGGCATGATGCCCAGGGCAAATACCGTAAATCTGGAAAGGGCGCCCCCCGAGAACATGTTGAACATGTCGAGGAGCCCCGTTTGCGACGTGTGGAACAACTTCGCTAGTTCGGACGGATTGATCCCCGGAACGGGAATATGAGCGCCAAGTCGATAAACGATCAGCGCACCGATCAAGAACCAGATACGATTCTTGAGATCTCCAAACTTATTGGCATTTGCCACTATCGAAGTATTCGCCACGTACGTGTGCCTTATTCAACAATACTGCCACCAGCGGCTTCGATCGCTGCACGTGCACCGGCAGTCGCCAGAACACCACGCAGTTTCAGAGCACGCTCGACCTTGCCGGACAGGATAACCTTGGCTTGTTGAGCCAGGGCCGGTACCACGCCAGCTTGCTTCAGGGTCAGCAGATCGATTTCGTCTACCGGCAGAAGGTTCAGTTCGGACAGGCGAACTTCAGCAGTCTTGCCAGCGGACAGGGACTTGAAGCCGCGCTTCGGCAGACGACGCTGCAGCGGCATTTGACCGCCTTCGAAGCCTACCTTGTGGAAACCACCAGCACGGCTCTTCTGACCTTTGTGGCCGCGGCCAGCAGTCTTACCCAGACCGCTACCGATACCACGACCGACGCGACGCTTGGAATGCTTGGCGCCCTCGGCAGGTTTGATGGTATTAAGCTGCATCACTTAGCCCTCGAATTTCAAGAGGTAGCTGATCTTGTTGATCATGCCACGGTTTGCAGGCGTATCGAGCACTTCAACAGTCTGGTTGATCTTCTTCAGACCCAGACCACGAGCGCAAGCCTTGTGCGACTCCAGGCGGCCGATAAGGCTTTTCACCAGAGTCACTTTCACGGTCTTGGCATCACTCATGATCAACCCCCAGGATTTGCTCAACGGTCAGACCGCGTTTTGCAGCGATCTGGGACGGTACGCAGATCTTGTTCAGACCATCCAGCGTGGCGCGAACCACGTTGTACGGGTTGGTCGAACCGTGAACCTTGGCGGACACGTTACGTACACCCATTGCGTCGAAAATGGCACGCATCGGGCCACCGGCCTTAACGCCGGTACCTTCCTTCGCCGGCTGCATGAACACGGTGGTCGCGCCATGTTTGCCAACTACGGTGTGATGCAGAGTGCCGTTTCTCAACGGAATCTTGACCAGACCGCGACGGGCCTGCTCCATTGCCTTTTGCACGGCAACAGGCACTTCTTTCGATCTGCCTTTGCCCATGCCGATGCCACCATCGCCATCACCGACTACGGTGAGAGCGGAGAAGGCCATGATACGACCGCCCTTCACCACTTTGGTGACACGGTTGACGCTGATCATTTTTTCGATCAAACCGTCGCCGCGATCTTCGATCTCGTGCTTAGCCATTCTTTACTCCGAATTAGAATACCAGACCGTTTTCGCGAGCCGCGTCGGCCAGGGCCTTGATACGACCGTGGTATTTGAAACCCGAACGGTCGAAGGCAACTTTCTCGATGCCAGCTGCTTTTGCTTTTTCAGCAATGCGCTGGCCAACAAGGGCTGCGGCTTCCACGTTGCCACCATTTTTGATACCGGCGCGAACTTCGGTCTCCAGCGTGGAAGCGCTGGCGAGTACGCGGCTGCGGGTCTCGTCAATGATCTGGGCGTAAATGTGGCCGTTGGTGCGATACACAGTGAGACGCACCATCTTGAGCTCCGCAATCCGAGCACGGGTTTTGCGTGCACGGCGGAGTCGAGCTTGTTTCTTGTCCATGTCAGTGCCTCAATTACTTCTTCTTGGTCTCTTTCAGAACCACGACCTCGTCGGCGTAACGAACACCCTTGCCTTTGTACGGCTCCGGTGCGCGGTAAGCGCGGATTTCGGCTGCGATCTGACCTACGAGTTGCTTGTCAGCACCCTTGATCAGGATCTCGGTCTGAGTCGGGGTTTCTGCCTTGATTCCGGCCGGCATCTTGTGCGCAACCGGATGGGAGAAACCAAGAGACAGGTTCAGAGTGTCGCCCTGAGCCTGGGCACGATAGCCCACGCCTACCAGGTTCAGCTTCTTCTCGAAGCCTTTGGACACGCCAATCACCATGTTGTTGAGGAGAGCACGCAACGTACCAGACATGGCACGTGCGAACTTGCTGTCGTTTTTGGCAGCGAAAGTCAGCTGATTGTTATCCAGCTTGATTTCTACCTCGTTGCACAGGGCAGTGCTGAGGGTGCCGTTCGAGCCCTTGACGCTCACCTCGGTTGCATTGAATTTAACTTCAACGCCAGCCGGGATAGCTACGGGATTCTTAGCTACGCGAGACATTACACCCTCCCCTTAAGCCACGATGCAGAGTAGCTCACCACCGACGCCGGCAGCACGTGCCTTGCGGTCGGTCATCAAGCCACTGGAAGTGGACAAGATGGCTACGCCGAGGCCATTCATGACCTTCGGAATTTCAGTGGTGCCCTTGTACACACGCAGACCAGGGCGGGATACGCGCTCAATGCGCTCAATCACCGGACGGCCAGCATAGTACTTGAGCTGGATATCGAGAACAGGTTTCTTCTCTTCGCCAGCGATGGCGAAGTCTTCGATATAGCCTTCTTCCTTCAGCACCTGAGCCAACGCTACCTTCAGCTTCGAGGACGGCATGGAAACTGCCACCTTGGAAGCACGTTGACCGTTGCGGATGCGGGTCAGCATATCGGAAATAGGATCATGCATGCTCATTTATGTGTCTCCTATTACCAGCTGGCCTTCACAACACCCGGGATCTCGCCTTTGAGGGCGATCTCGCGAAGTTTGTTACGACCCAGACCGAATTTACGGAAAACGCCACGCGGACGACCGGTGATGGCGCAGCGACGACGCTGACGTACCGGGGAAGCATTGCGCGGCAGCTGTTGCAATTTCAGGCGTGCAGCGAAACGCTCTTCTTCCGAGAGGCTCTGGTTGTTGATGATCGCGATAAGCTCTTCACGCTTGGCGGCGAATTTCGCAGCCAGCTTGACACGCTTATCTTCACGGTTAATCAGTGCAAGTGTTGCCATGTGCTTAACCCTTGAACGGGAACTTGAACGCGGCCAGCAGTGCGCGGGCCTCTTCGTCAGTCTTCGCCGTGGTGGTAATGGTAATGTTCATACCACGCAGAGCATCGATCTTGTCGTACTCGATTTCCGGGAAGATGATCTGCTCTTTGACGCCCATGTTGTAGTTGCCGCGGCCATCGAAAGATTTGGCGGAAACACCACGGAAGTCACGTACGCGCGGCAGAGCGATGGTCACCAGGCGGTCGAAGAACTCATACATACGTTCGCGACGCAGGGTTACCTTGCAGCCGATCGGATAATGATCACGGATCTTGAAACCAGCGATCGATTTGCGAGCAGTGGTAACCACCGGCTTTTGACCAGCCAGTTTTTCCATGTCGCCGACGGCGTGTTCCATGACCTTTTTGTCAGCAACCGCTTCGCCAACACCCATGTTCAGGGTGATTTTTTCGATGCGCGGTACTTCCATGATCGACTTGTAACCGAACTGTTTCATCAGGTCCGGTACAACGGTTTCTTTGTAGAAATCGTAGAGACGTGCCATGTTGACTCCTTACGCCCCGATAACTTCGCCGTTGGACTTGAATACGCGTACCTTGCGGCCATCTTCAAGAATCTTGAAGCCTACGCGATCAGCCTTCTGGCTAGCCTGGTTGAAGATAGCCACATTGGACACATCAACAGGCATGGTCTTTTCAACGACACCACCAGCGACGCCACGAATCGGGTTCGGCTTTTGGTGTTTCTTGACAACATTCACGCCTTCAACGACCAGCTTGCCCTCGAGGACACGCAGGACGGTGCCACGCTTACCTTTGTCTTTTCCGGTGATTACTACGACTTCATCACCTTTGCGGATTTTAAGCATGCGTCCTCCTTACAACACTTCCGGAGCCAGCGAAACGATCTTCATAAAGCGTTCGGTACGCAGTTCACGCGTAACGGGCCCGAAGATACGAGTGCCGATGGGCTCAAGCTTGGCGTTGAGCAATACAGCGGCGTTGCCGTCAAATTTGATCAACGAGCCATCCGGACGACGCACACCTTTAGCAGTGCGCACTACAACCGCGTTGTACACGTCGCCTTTTTTGACGCGGCCGCGCGGTGCAGCATCCTTGATGCTCACCTTAATGATGTCGCCCACGCTAGCGTAGCGACGCTTGGAGCCACCCAACACTTTGATGCACATAACGTGCTTCGCACCAGTGTTGTCAGCGACCTCAAGCATGGTCTGCATTTGGATCATGTGATTACCTTTCTATCCAACTTAACCCGTCACTCTCATCTGCGTTAAGCCTCGCCTAGATGCAAGACTACGACAGACGAAACGCCACAGCCAAAGCTGCGGCGTGTCAAACGGCCAGTTTTGGACCCCGTAAAGGGCAGAATCCTGCCCTAACGAGGCAGGAAAATGGCCATTATACAGAGGAGCAAGCTCCTCTGCAAGCACTTACACCAGGCGAGACTTCTCGACCAGTGCAGTCACTACCCACGACTTGTTCTTCGAGAGCGGGCGGGATTCGCTGATAGTCACGATATCGCCAGCCTTGAACTCGTTGTTCTCGTCATGTGCGTGAAACTTCTTGGAACGACGGATAATCTTGCCGTAGATCGGGTGCTTAACCTTGCGCTCGACCAAAACGGTTACAGTCTTGTCCATCTTGTCGCTGACAACCTTACCGGTCAGCGTACGTACGACTTTGGTTTCGCTCATAATCAAGCCGCCTTTTCTTTCAGAACGGTACGAACGCGAGCGATGTCACGGCGCACTTTCTTCAGTTCACTGGTCTTGGCGAGCTGTTGGGTGGCGTGCTGCATACGCAGCGCGAACTGGGCCTTCAGAAGGCTAAGCAGTTCGACCTTCAGCTCTTCAACGCTCTTGGCTTTGAGTTCGGACGCTTTCATTACTGACCTACCTGTCTAGTCACAAACACAGTCGGGATCGGCAACTTGGCTGCGGCCAGACGGAAAGCTTCACGAGCGAGTTCCTCGGAAACACCATCCATTTCGTACAGCATCTTGCCAGGCTGAATTTCTGCAACGTAGTACTCAGGGGAACCTTTACCGTTACCCATACGTACTTCGGCAGGCTTGGACGTAATCGGCTTGTCCGGGAAGATGCGAATCCAGATGCGACCACCACGTTTGATGTGGCGGGTCATCGCACGACGCGCAGCTTCGATCTGACGGGCGGTCAGGCGACCGCGACCAATAGCCTTAAGACCGAAATCACCAAAGCTCACTTTGTTGCCACGAGTAGCGATACCCGTGTTGCGGCCTTTCTGCTGTTTACGGTACTTGAGTCTAGTTGGCTGCAGCATTGCGAGGCCCCTTTCTCATTTTCTTCTCGGGAGCAACCGGAGCGGCAACAACCTGGCCCGGCTTCAGCTCACCCTTGTATACCCATACCTTGATGCCAATGATACCGTAGGTAGTTTTGGCTTCGGAGGTAGCATAGTCTACGTCTGCACGCAGGGTATGCAGGGGCACGCGACCTTCGCGGTACCATTCGCTACGAGCGATATCGATACCGTTCAGACGGCCGGAGGACATGATCTTGATGCCCTGTGCGCCCATACGCATGGCGTTCTGCATAGCACGCTTCATGGCGCGACGGAACATCACACGCTTTTCGAGCTGAGAAGCGATACCGTCAGCAATGATCTGTGCGTCCAGTTCCGGCTTGCGAACTTCTTCGATGTTCACATGCACAGGCACACCAAGGCGCTTTTGCAGTTCTTGCTTCAGGACTTCGATGTCCTCACCCTTTTTACCGATCACAACACCCGGACGGGCACTGTGAATGGTGATGCGAGCGGACTTGGCCGGACGTTCAATGATGACACGACCAACACTGGCGTGAGCCAGACGCTTTTTCAGGAATTCACGTACGTCGATATCCTGTTTCAGCATGCCAGCGAAATCGTGGCTATTGGCGAACCATTTGGACGACCAGTTCTTATTTACGGCAAGACGGAACCCCGTCGGATGAATCTTCTGACCCATTGCGTACCCCTTAGTTGCCCACAGTCAACGAGATGTGGCAGGTCTGCTTCTCGATGCGGTTACCGCGGCCTTTGGCTCGAGCGGTGAAACGCTTCAGGCTCGGACCCTTGTCAACGAAAATGGTTGCCACCTTAAGGGTGTCAACATCAGCACCTTCGTTGTGCTCGGCGTTGGCGATAGCGGACAGGAGCAGCTTCTTGATCAATTCAGCACCTTTTTTCGGGCTGAAAGCCAGAATGTTCAGTGCCTCATCGACGGACTTGCCGCGGATCAGGTCTGCCACCAGACGACCCTTTTGGGCCGACAGGCGGGCATTATTCAGATTTGCAGATACTCTCATCGCTTCACCTTATCGCTTCTTCGCCTTCTTATCGGCCGCGTGGCCTTTGAAGGTACGAGTCAGGGAAAATTCGCCCAGTTTATGGCCGACCATGTTTTCGGAAACATAAACGGGAACATGAGTGCGCCCATTATGTACGGCGATGGTCAGACCAATGAAGTCCGGCAGGACGGTCGAACGACGCGACCAGGTCTTGATCGGACGCTTGTCACTGGTCGCACGCGCCGCGTCTACCTTCTTCAGAAGGTGCAGATCGACAAACGGGCCTTTTTTCTGCGAACGTGCCATGTCAATTACCCTTTATTAGAATAGCGGCGGCGTACGATCATGTTGTCGGTACGCTTGTTGCGACGGGTACGGAAGCCCTTGGTCGGAGTGCCCCACGGACTAACCGGTACGCGACCTTCACCAGTACGACCTTCACCACCACCGTGCGGGTGATCGATCGGGTTCATAGCGGTACCGCGAACGGTCGGACGAATACCACGCCAGCGATTTGCACCGGCTTTACCGATCTTGCGCAGGCTGTGCTCTTCGTTACCAACTTCACCGATGGTAGCGCGGCAGTCTACGTGCACCTTGCGGATTTCGCCGGAGCGCAGACGCAGCTGGGCATAAATGCCTTCGCGAGCCAGCAGCATGGCGGAAGCACCTGCGGAGCGGGCGATTTGCGCGCCACGACCAGGTTGCAGCTCGATGCAGTGGATGGTGGTACCAACCGGGATGTTGCGGATCGGCAGCGTGTTACCAGCCTTGATCGGAGCTTCGGCACCCGACAGCAGTACAGCGCCAACCTTTACACCGCGCGGGGCGATGATGTAACGGCGTTCGCCGTCGGCATAGCACAGCAGAGCGATGTTCGCAGTGCGGTTCGGATCATATTCAAGACGCTCGACCTTCGCCGGGATTCCGTCTTTGTTACGACGGAAGTCAACGATACGGTAGTGCTTCTTGTGACCACCACCCTTGTGACGGGTAGTGATATGACCGTTGTTGTTACGACCACCGGTCGAGCTTTTCTTCTCGATCAGCGGAGCGTACGGGGCGCCTTTGTGCAGGTCCGGGTTTACAACCTTGACCAGGGAGCGGCGGCCCGCAGAAGTCGGTTTAACTTTTACGATAGGCATGCTCTATCTCCTTACTCCGCAACCGCGGTGGTCAGATCAATTTCCTGACCTTGAACCAGGCTTACGTAAGCCTTTTTCCAGTCTTTGCGACGACCGAAGGTACGGCCGAAACGCTTGACTTTGCCTTTGACGTTCACGGTAGACACGCTGTCCACCTTGACGTTGAAGAGCATCTCCACCGCAGCCTTGATTTCAGACTTGGTGGCATCGCTGGCTACACGGAAAACCACTTGTTGGTGTTTTTCGGCAACCAATGTGCTCTTCTCGGAAACAACCGGAGCAAGAATTACTTGCAACAGACGTTCTTGATTCATGCCCACTGCTCCTCCAGTTGCTTCACGGCGTCACGGGTGATCACGATCTTCTTGAAGCGGAGCAGGCTGTACGGGTCAGCTTGCTGAGCTTCGATCACCAGCACGTTCGGCAGGTTGCGAGACGAGAGATACAGGTTTTCGTCGAGTTCTTTCGTGATGAACAGAGCCTGTTCCAGGCCCATGGACTTCACGACACCAACGAATTCCTTGGTCTTCGGGGTTTCAACCGACAGGCTGTCAACAACGATCAGACGCTCGTCGCGAACCAGTTGGGACAGGATAGCTGCCATACCGGCGCGGAACATCTTGCGGTTAACTTTGTGGCTGTAGTTTTCGTCCGGGCTGTTCGGGAACGCACGGCCACCACCACGCCAGATCGGGGACGAAGTCATACCGGAACGCGCACGGCCGGTACCCTTTTGACGCCACGGTTTCTTGGTCGAGTGATGAACTTCAGCACGGGTCTTCTGAGCGCGGTTAGCGCTACGGGCGTTAGCCAGATAGGCAGTAACGACCTGATGTACCAGTGCTTCGTTGTATTCGCGGCCGAACAATTCTTCAGACGCTTGCAGGCCTTCTACAGCCTTGCCTTGAGCATTGATTACTTTCAGTTCCATCACGCACCCGCCTTCACGCTAGGACGCACGACAACGTCGCCGTTCTTGGCGCCAGGTACGGCACCCTTGACCAGCAGCAGCTGACGTTCTACGTCGATACGAACAATTTCCAGGCGTTGAACGGTACGTTGAACGTTACCGTATTGACCTGCCATGCGCTTGCCTGGCAGAACGCGACCCGGATCCTGAGCCTGACCAATGGAACCCGGCGTGTTATGCGAACGGGAGTTACCATGGGTAGCACGGTTGGAGGCGAAGTTGTGACGCTTGATCACACCGGAGAAGCCCTTACCCTTGGAAGTACCGGTAACGTCAACGATCTGACCTACCGAGAAAATCTCAACGGTGATGGAATCGCCGGCTTTGTAGCCTGCGAGTTCTTCGGCGGACAGGGTGAATTCACCCAGACCACGACCAGCTTCAACGCCAGCTTTGGCGTAGTGACCGGCCGCTGCCTTGTTGACACGGTTTGCCTTGCGAGTGCCATAAGTCACTTGCACGGCGTTATAACCATCAACTTCAGCGGTTTTGATTTGCGTAACGCGGTTGGCGGACATGTCCAGCACAGTTACCGGGATGGAAGCACCATCTTCGGCAAAAATGCGGGTCATGCCGACTTTGCGTCCGACAAGACCTTTACTCATGTTTATTTCCTTTTGCAGGTGCCGACTACGATTGGCCGACATACAAAAACAAAAGCGGACTCGCAAAATTGCGAGTCCGCTAATGTATCACAAAAAAATTAAGCGCCGCAAGCACTTAGCGCACTTGCGACTATTTTCCGTGATTACTGCAGCTTGATTTCCACATCAACGCCAGCCGGCAGGTCGAGCTTCATCAGAGCATCGACAGTCTTGTCGGTCGGATCAACGATGTCCATCAGACGCAGGTGAGTACGGATTTCCAGCTGGTCGCGGGAAGTCTTGTTCACGTGCGGCGAACGCAGAACGTTGAAACGCTCGATTTTGGTCGGCAGCGGAACCGGGCCTTTAACAACAGCGCCGGTGCGTTTAGCGGTTTCGACGATTTCCTGAGCGGAACGATCGATCAGGTTGTGGTCGAATGCTTTCAGACGGATGCGGATACGTTGGCTTTGCATGTCAATTCCTAATTAAGCGACGATTTTGGAAACGACACCGGCGCCGACGGTACGGCCACCTTCGCGGATGGCGAAACGCAGACCTTCTT
>JAGLBD010000181.1 GCA_018260425.1 Pseudogulbenkiania sp.
GTGACAAGGTGGTGCTGTCCGGCGCCAATCTGGCCGCGTCGGTTCCCCTGCTCGGTTTGAGCGCCGACCGGAATACGGCGTATTTTCATGACACGGCGACACAACAGCTCTACCGTCAGCCACTGCTGGACGACCCGCAACTCGACGCCACGCTCGGCTTGCAGCAAAGCGTCGGCGCCGACGGTCAGTCACCCGCGGCCTTGCGGGACGTGGTCGCGGCGGACCCGGCAGGAACGTTCGGCAAACTGGTACGCTTCGCATCAACGCTGACCGCCACACTGGGTAGCCAGCAACTGCCGCCATTGCTGGATGGCATCGACCAGTTGCTGATCACGCCGCCCCTCACGAGTCATGGCGACACACCGTTGGTGATTGATCAGACGCAGTGGGCTCACTACCAGCGCATCGTCATCGACCTTGACCCACTGGAAAACCCGAACGGTCTGCAGGTCGAGCTGAGGCTGGACAACCCTCTGGCACTGGAGGCACGACTGGAGGACGAGCAGTTGCAGCTGCTGGATCGGGCCAGTGGCCGCGCCCTGCTCGTCACGTCGGCATTCAGCAAGGGACAACCCCGGTTGGCATTGAGTATTACGATGCCGGACGGACGCCCCCTGAGCTTGCCGGCCTTGCAACAAGGCTGGCAAGCTCCAGAGAGTCTGGACGACTGGCCGGTAGATGACGAATCCGGGCAGCCAGACCCGCAGTCAGGTATTCTCTAAACCCTGTCAACCGGCGACGGCATCTTCCCGGATCCCGTCGCCGGCAACGCCATGCCAACCAACAGGAACGACCGCTTTGTCATTTTCATTGGAACAACTGCGCGACGCCCCCCGACACGTGACCGGCGAGCGGGTCATACTGGAAATGACCTGTCTGGCCCATGCCCCCTTGCTGCTTGACCTGTACCGGCACTCGCTTCCCGAATTGACCTTCATCGAGTGGGCACGCGAGCCGTGGGACCTTGCCCGTGCCGAGGAACGCTGCCACCGCTCCCGGGAAGCCATGGATAAGGAGCCCGCGTTTCTCGACTACTTCGCCTTCGAACGACACAGCGGAATGCTGGTCGGCACGGTCGACCTGCACAGCTTCGACGACAGTGTGCCGCGTTGCCAGATCGGCTATGTCGGCGACAGCCGTGCCACCGGACGCGGCTTGATGCGGGATGCCGTGCGTCAGGCGACAAACCTCGCCATCCACCTCGGCATGCAACGTATCGAGGCCTGGTGCGATGCCCGCAATCACCGCTCCATTCATCTGGTGGAACAGCTCGGTTACGTTCGTGAAGGCTGTTTGCGCAACGTCGAACGTGACCCACAGGGACAACTCTGCGATCAGGTGATTCTGGCGCTGCTGCCGGGACGCGACGTCTTGGGTTGACAGGGAATGACCTGCGATCACACCCATCCGGCACTCAGCCACATCACCACGGGAAAGGTAACAAGCGACAACAGGGTACCCAACAAAATCGCCCCGGAGGCTTCTG
>JAGLBD010000182.1 GCA_018260425.1 Pseudogulbenkiania sp.
GCCGGATACAGACCTTTGACGTTCAGGCTTTGACAGTCGGCACCACGGGTAATGCGCAGCGGCGAGCTGGTGCGGGTTTCCACCCCGGTCAACACCGCATCGTGCATGGCAAAACCACGGATCTTGCGATCGAAGGCCGGAATGGCTTCGCGAATCGCGGCAATGGCGTAATCCGGCAAGGCAGAGGCCAGATCAGTCAGGTGCACGCCCGGCTTGTAGGAGGGTTCAACCGCACCCAGCTGGGTCGAAGCACGACCGGCCAGGAAGTCGCCCACCAGTTGTGCCGGCGCTTCATACGAGCTGCCGCCCAGCACATAGGCGTGGCTTTCCAGCGCCCGCTGCAATTCGATACCGGCCAGCGGACCGCCCGGATAGTCTTCCGGGGTAATCCCCACCACGATACCTGCATTGGCATTGCGTTCGTTACGAGAGTACTGGCTCATGCCGTTGGTGACCACACGGCCCGGCTCGGACGTCGCCGCCACCACCGTACCCCCCGGGCACATACAGAAGCTGTAGACCGCACGGCCGTTGGCGGCATGGTGAACCAGCTTGTAATCGGCAGCGCCAAGGATCTCGTTGCCGGCGTACTTGCCCCAACGGGCCTTGTCGATCAAGGACTGCGGATGCTCGATACGGAATCCCACCGAGAACGGTTTGGCTTCCATGAACACACCACGGGCATGGAGGTGTTCGAAGGTATCGCGGGCACTATGACCCAGTGCCAGCACCACATGGTCGGCACGGATTTCTTCACCGCTGGCCAGCGTCACGCCGCGGATCGCGCCGTCTTCGATACGGAAATCGGTGACGCGCTGCTCGAAGCGGATCTCGCCACCCAGCGACTCGATCTCGGCACGCATCTTTTCCACCATGGACACCAGACGGAAGGTGCCGATGTGCGGCTTGGCAATGAACAGGATTTCTTCGGGTGCCCCGGCCTTGACGAACTCGGTCAACACCTTGCGGCCCAAATGACGCGGATCCTTGATCTGGCTATACAGTTTGCCGTCGGAGAAGGTACCGGCCCCGCCTTCGCCGAACTGCACGTTCGACTCGGGATGCAGATTGTTCTTGCGCCACAGGTCCCAGGTGTCCTTGGTCCGCTCGCGCACTTTCTTGCCACGCTCCAGCACGATCGGCTTGAAGCCCATTTGAGCCAGAATCAGCGCGGCGAAGATGCCACAGGGGCCAAAGCCGATCACCACCGGACGCAAGGGCAGGTTGGCCGGTGCGCTGCCAACAAAGTGATAGGAGGTATCCGGCGTCGGCATGACATGGATGTCGTCCTTGAATTTGGCCAGCAGTTTGGCCTCGTTCTCGACATCGGCGTCGATGATATAGGTCAGCATCATCATCGACTTGCGCGCATCGTAGCTACGCTTGAAGACGGTGAATTCGCGAAGGTCGGCGGGTTTGATGCCAAGACGGGCAAGGATGGCGGCAGAAAGCTCTTCCGGCTGATGTTCCAGCGGAAGCTTCA
>JAGLBD010000183.1 GCA_018260425.1 Pseudogulbenkiania sp.
GTCTTGCCGATCTGGTCGAACGGGTCGGCAAAACCAGTGTTAGCCAGTTCCCGCTATTTCTTGCCGAGGATGGCAGCGTCACCGGCATCTTCATGAAAATCCGTCTGGGCAGCCGTTTCGATGACTGCCCGGGACTAGGCAAGATGGCACGCGCCGTGTGCCGCGACCCCTTCGGGCACGATATCGCCGAAGCCGATCTGTACCGGCTGATCGCCAACGGCGGCAGCCGTGCCGTCCTAGACCGCTTTTTACGGACCCTGCACCTGCTCAACTATCTGGGGCAGGGCTCCCCGTGGCAACCCCTTGGACTGCCGGTCAGCATGGCCTTGCTCGGCGAGGTGCGTGACAAGCACGGCAAGGCCTTCCGCACCATTCTCGACTCACTGGACATCGAACCCGACCGCTTCGTCATGGTCCTGCCCGCCGAGTTGCAGCAGGAACCGGACCGTCTGGAAAGCATTCGCACCAACTACCGGCAACACGGGTTCGATACCCGCTTCGCCTCGCTCTAACGGGTTTGCCGCCATCCCGCCACGACGGCGGCAACGCAGACCACCCAGAAATACGCCGACACCGCGCCCCGCCCCAATTCCAGCAAGGCATTCAACAGAAATGGCGAGACAACGCCACATATGGCGTACGACAAATTGTATGAAAAGGCCATTCCGCTGTAGCGCAACTCCGCCGGAAAACGCCGGATCATCGCCAGCGGAATCGCTCCGATCACCCCGGCAAAAAACCCGCTCAAGGCATAGGGCAGCATGAATTCGTAACTGCCCGGTGCCAGACTGGCAAACAACCAGCCCTGACACACCGCCAGCCCGGCCGCCCCCGAGACCAGCGTGACGCGAATTCCCCACTGGTCGGTCATGGCGCCCGCCACGATCGAGCCGGCAATCAGGCAGACAATCGCCAGGGAGTTGGCCAGCAAGGTGGGCGCAGGCTGGGTGCCGAAGCGCTGCAACAACAGATTGGGCAGCATCAGGATCAAGACCAGCACGCAGGTAGCCAATAGCCAGGTCAGCACCATCGACTCCAGCACCTCGCGGCGATGGCGCAGCATCACCCCGCCAAGCGGGAACTCCCTGCGCTGACTTCGCTGGCGCTGCAAGGACAGAAAAACCGGGGTCTCGGCCAGACGGTAGCGCAACAAGGCCGCCAACAAGCCGAACACCCCGCCCAGCAGAAACGGTAGTCGCCACAGCCCACCCACCACCTCGGCAGGCAGGAAGGCGGTATTGATCAAGGTGGCGATCAAGGAGCCGGTGAGGATGCCCACTTCAAGACTGGCGCTGATCACGCCACAGGCCAGACCGCAATAGGCGCGATCGACATGCTCGGCGACAAAGATCCAGCCGCCGGGCACTTCGCCGCCTATGGCCACCCCTTGCACCAGCCGCAATAGCAATAGCAGCACCGGCGCGGCAATGCCGATATGGTCATAGGACGGCAACACGCTCATCAACAGGGCCGGCAAGG
>JAGLBD010000184.1 GCA_018260425.1 Pseudogulbenkiania sp.
CCTTGCCGGCCCTGTTGATGAGCGTGTTGCCGTCCTATGACCATATCGGCATTGCGGCTCCGCTGCTGCTATTGCTATTGCGACTGGTGCAAGGGGTGGCCATTGGCGGCGAAGTGCCCGGCGGCTGGATCTTTGTCGCCGAGCATGTCGACCGCGCCTATTGCGGTCTGGCCTGTGGCGTGATCAGCGCCAGTCTCGAAGTCGGCATCCTCACCGGCTCCTTGATCGCCACCTTGATCAATGCCGCCTTCCTGCCTGCCGACGTGGTGGGGGGGCTGTGGCGGCTGCCGTTTCTGCTGGGGGGCGTGTTCGGCTTGCTGGCGGCCTTGTTGCGCTATCGTCTGGCCGAGACGCCGGTTTTTCTGTCCTTGCAGCGCCAGCGAAGCCAACGCATGGAGATTCCGCTCGGCGGGGTGATGCTGCGCCATCGCCGCGAGGTACTGGAGTCGATGGTGCTGACCTGGCTACTGGCTACCTGCGTGCTGGTCTTGATCCTGATGTTGCCCAATCTGCTGTTGCAGCGGTTTGGTACCCAGCCGGCGCCTACCTTGCTGGCCAACTCCCTGGCGATTGTCTGCCTGATTGCCGGATCGATACTGGCGGGCGGACTGACGGAT
This sequence comes from Pseudogulbenkiania sp., assembly GCA_018260425.1. Lineage (GTDB taxonomy): Bacteria > Pseudomonadota > Gammaproteobacteria > Burkholderiales > Chromobacteriaceae > Paludibacterium. The sequence goes on from JAGLBD010000184.1 coordinate 618, forward strand.
CAGTGGGGCATCCGCGCCACGCTGGTCTCGGGTGCCGCCGGCTTTGCGGTGTGTCAGAGCTGGTTGTTCGCCAGTCTGGCGCAGGGAAGTTACGAATTCATGTTGCCCTACGCCCTGAGCGGATTTTTTGCCGGGGTAATCGGGGCGATTCCGCTGGCGATGATCCGGCGCTTTCCGGCAGAGTTGCGCTACAGCGGAATGGCCTTTTCATACAATCTGTCGTACGCCATCTGTGGCGTTGTCTCGCCATTTCTGGTGAATGCCTTGCTGGAAATGGGACGCGGTGCGGTATCGGCGTACTTCTGGGTGGTCTGCGCTGCCGCTGTCATGGCGGGATGGCGGCAAACCCGCTAGTGATTGGCGAAGCGGGTATCGAAGCCGTGGTGCCGGTAGTTGGCGCGAATGCTTTCCAGCCGTTCCGGTTCCTGTTGCAACTCGGCGGGCAGTACCATGACGAAGCGGTCGGGTTCGATGTCCAGTGAGTCGAGAATAGTGCGGAAGGCCTTGCCGTGCTGGTCACGTACCTCGCCGAGCAAGGCCATGCTGACCGGCAGCCCCAAGGGTTGCCAGGGGGAGCCTTGTGCCAGATAGTTGAGCAGGTGCAGGGTTCGCAAAAAGCGGTCGAGGACGGCACGGCTGCCGCCATTGTCGATCAATCGATACAGGTCGGCTTCGGCGATATCGCGCCCGAAGGGGTCGCGGCACACGGCGCCGGCCATCTTGCCCAAGCCCGGGCAGTCATCGAAACGGCTGCCCAGCCGGATTTTCATGAAGATGCCGGTGACGCTACCATCCTCGGCAAGGAAGAGCGGGAACTGGCTAACACTGGTTTTGCCGACCCGTTCGACCAGATCGGCAAGAC
>JAGLBD010000185.1 GCA_018260425.1 Pseudogulbenkiania sp.
ATGCAACGGGCTAGGGAAGGCGGTGTATCATGAGCAACTCCACACGATTCTGCGCAGCAGCAAAAACCATCGCTGCCGCACTGTTTGCCGCCTCCATGCTGACAGCCTGCAACTTCTCGACCGACAGCACGCCGAAAGCTGCCAGCCTGCAAGTCAGCCCGTCTTCCGTGGTGGGTCGTGTTGCTGCCGACGAAGCCATTGCCAACGCCAATGTCACCGTTACCGATGTCAACGGCCGCAGCTACAGTGTCACCAGCGACACAGCCGGCAACTTCTCCCTGCCGCTCAACGGCATGAAAGCCCCGCTGGTGATTGCCGCCACCGACCCTTCCGGCGCAAACCCGACGCTGTACACGGTCGTTGCCACCATTCCGGTGGGCACAACCGCACCGGTGGTTGCCAATGTCACCAAACTGAGCACGGCGCTTGCTGCCTTGCTGACCGACAGCGGCAACGCCGCCGATCTGGCATCCTCCGGCGATCTGTCGGAACGGGTTTCGGCCAGCCGCCTTGATGCTGCCGTAGCACGACTGGATGGCTCGCTGAGCAAGCTGGTGGATAGCGGTGCAGGCACAACGGCGCCGGAAGGCGCACCGGAAGGGCAGGCCACCCCGGTTTCCATTACCGGCACAGATTCACAGGCTACCGACGGCACCACCGCAACAATAAACTCCGGCAACACTATCGGTGCGCCGGTATCGCCGACAACACTGCTGTCCTCGTTGAATGCCCGGTTGGCAAGCTGCTTGTCCGGCGTATCGACCAACTGCACCCAGGTGATTGCCGGCGACTATCTGGAAGACGGCTATACCAATTTCGCTGCCGCTCACCCGGCACTGGTCAGCCGTGGCGTCTCGATCTCTTCCCTGCAAACCGTACAGTTGTTCAATGTCAACGGTGGGCAACGAGCACTGATCCAGATAAACTGGACCACGGCTGATGGTCATACCGGCAGTGACACCACGGTAGTGGCGTATGACGCGACCAGCTGGATGGTGGTCGGCAATCAACACGGATAGACCCCGACACTCGTTAAGGCCCTTCGGGGCCTTGATTCACGAAATGCACTCATAATGGCGGGTGACACCCATCATTTGATGGGGTTTCCGCAACAGGGATTCCAGCCATACTCCCCCATGTCTTATCGTGAACTGGATGCATGCCGCACCTTGATGTGGCGCGGTTTTACGCGCCGCATACTGCCGGGCACCGGTATCACCTGATTCATCCACCCTCCATTCAACCGGCAAAAAACACTTCAATATTTCAATGATTCTTGTATAGTTGATGCATGGATAAAAAAACCGCCACGCAACTGTTCGAGTTGCTCTCGTCACCGGTTCGGCTCGACATCTTCCGGCTGCTGGTCAAGCAAGGACTGGAGGGCATGGTCGCCGGGCAGATTGCAGCAACCCTGGACCTGCCTCCCAATAATGTCTCATTTCACCTCAAGGGCATGACTC
>JAGLBD010000186.1 GCA_018260425.1 Pseudogulbenkiania sp.
GAGTCATGCCCTTGAGGTGAAATGAGACATTATTGGGAGGCAGGTCCAGGGTTGCGGCAATCTGCCCGGCGACCATGCCCTCCAGTCCTTGCTTGACCAGTAGCCGGTAGATGTCGAGCCGGACCGGTGACGATAGCAACTCGAAGAGTTGCGTGGCAGTTTTCTTATCCATGCAACAACTATACAAGAACCATTGAAATATTGAAGTGTTTTTTACCGGGTGAATGGAGGGTAGATGAATCAGGCGGCGCCGGCACCAGACAGTATGCGGCGCGTAAAACCTTCCTAAATCAAGGCGATGCCTGCATTCAGCACGCGGTTAGAAATAAGGAGATATGTCTGGAATCCCTGTTGCGGATACCCCATCAAATGATGAATGTCACCCACCATTATGAGTGCATTTCGTGAATCAAGACCCCGCAGGGCCTTGATGAGTGTCGGGGTCTATCAGTGCTGGTTACCCACCACCATCCAGCTGGTGGCGTCATAGGCCACTACCGTGGTATCGCTGCCGGTATGGCCATCAGCCGTGGTCCAGTTTATCTGGATCAGTGCACGTTGCCCACCGTTGGCATTGAACAGTTGTACGGTTTGCAGGGAAGCTATCGACACCCCGCGACCGGTCAGCGCCGGGTGTGCAGCGGCGAAACTGGTATAGCCGTCTTCCAGGTAGTCACTGGCAATCACCTGGGTGCAGCTGGTCGATACGCCGGACAGGCAGCTTGCCAGGCGGGCGTTCAAGGCGGACAGCAGTGTTGTCGGCGATGCCGGTGCACCGACATTGTTGCCGGAGTTTGTAGTTGCGGTAGAGCCATCGGCTGGCTGCGCATCAGAGCCGGTAGTGGAAACCGGGGTGGTCTGCCCTTCCGGGATGCCTTCCGGTGCCGTTGCGCCTGCGCCGCTATCCGCCAGCTTGCTCAGCGAGCCATCCAGCCGTGCCACGGCGGCGTCAAGGCGAGTTGCCGAAACCAGTTCTGACAAATTGCCGGAAGACGTCAGATCGGCAGCGTTGCCGCTGTCGGTGAGCAACGAGACAAGTGCGGTGCTTAGTTTGGTGACATTGGCAACCACCGGGGCGGTGGTACCGGCCGGAATGGTGGCAACGACCGAGTACAGCATCGGGCTGGCACCGGAAGGGTCGGTGGCGGCAATCACCAGCGGGGCTTTCATGCCGTTGAGCGGCAAGGAGAAATTGCCGGCTGCGTCGCTGCTTACGCTATAGCTGCGACCGTTGACATCGGTAACGGTAACGTTTGCGTTGGCAATGGGTTCATCGGCAGCAACACGGCCAACCAGAGAAGACGGGCTGACTTGCAGGCTGGCAGCTTTCGGTGCGCTGTCGGTCGAGAAGTTGCAGGCAGTCAGCATGGAGGCGGCAAACAGAGCGGCAGCAATGGTTTTTGCTGCAGCGCAGAATCGTGTGGAGTTGCTCATGATACACCGCCTTCCCTAGCCCGTTGCAT
>JAGLBD010000187.1 GCA_018260425.1 Pseudogulbenkiania sp.
GGTTGTCGGGGTTGAAATGTCACTCGCAGGGGAGTGGATGAAGGTGCCCAGTCGAGCTGGACGGTGTCCGGGATAACGGACGATGTACTGAAAAAACAGGACGATAGCGGCTAATGTAACACAATGTACGAATATTTGTAAACGCTGATGAATGGTGAGGTGGTAGAACGCTGCGGGTCTGATCGTACTCAGGCGTTGCGAATCGAGGAGAAAAAACGGCTTTGCAGTGCAGGATCGGAGTCGAATTTACCACCGAAGGCCTGCGTGACAACCCGCTCGCTGCCACGACGGTTTTCACCGAGCAGCAGGCACAGTTGCTGGGCATCCACCACACAGGCAACACCACTGGCGTGTCCGGCCTCCATCAAGGTGTCGACGATATCCCGGGTCATCCATTCCTGATAGGTCATGCGATGACTGATGACATCCACCATGCGGGAAATACGGCCAAACCCGTGCAGGCGGCCACCGGGCAGGTAGGCGACATGGGCGAGCCCGTGGAAAGGAATCAGGTGATGGGGACAGATGCCATGAATGGCGATGTCACGAATGATCACCATATCGGTCGACGGGTCGGCAAACCCTTCACCCAGTACCTCGCGCGGACACTGGGTGTAGCCGTCCAGCAAGCGGTTTTGCCATAGTTCACGGACCCGTTGCGGTGTTTTGCCGGTATGCGTCGAGTCGGAGGCGATGCCGCAGGCGCCCAGCAAGTCGCGCACCGCCTGCTCGAAGGCGGCGGGGTCGAAGGGCCGGAGGGATTCCAGTTCCCGGCGCGGCAGCTGACCGTCAGGATCGTTGCAGAGCATGTGAGGGTGTCTTCCCTGGTTGGCGTGTCATTCGACCCGCGAAAGCGTGGAAAAATCGAGATGCATGGCATCGTCGAAGACCTGTGATTCACCTTCCAGACAAATGCGGTAGCACTTGCCCATGGCGTGAAGCAGGTAATTGCCGCTGGCCGGACTCAGGCGTTGCGGAACCAGTAGCCAGCGATCGCGGCCATGAGCCTTGTTGCGAGGCACATACAAGGCCACGGAGGCATCGGCGTCGGCGCTTTGCTGCAAGGTGACCGGCACCGGCTCTGAGCCCAGTCGTTCGATGCCGACTCGGATCCCTTGCGACTGGCGCATCAAGCGGCGGATGACGCCCAAATGGCAACTGCCATCGTGCATGCGGACCAGAATCAGTCGGCCCGGCGTGAGGTCAGGCAACATCCCCGGATAATACAGTCCCAGCCCGGACTCGCTCTCGTCCACCAGACGCCAGCCTGCCGGCGAAGCAGCTCGTCGGGTTTGATTGTCGCCGAACTGCAAGGCGCGGGCAATGGCCGATAGTCCATCCGCTACCGTGACCTCCTCGTTTTGTTGCGCCCGGTCGGAGCGGCGCAAGGATTTTCCGCCATCGGGAGACCAGCGCAGTGACAATGACCGGCTGAGTGCCCGCCATTGTTCCCGGGTCAAGG
>JAGLBD010000188.1 GCA_018260425.1 Pseudogulbenkiania sp.
CCTTGACCCGGGAACAATGGCGGGCACTCAGCCGGTCATTGTCACTGCGCTGGTCGCCCGATGGCGGCAAGTCCTTGCGCCGCTCCGACCGGGCGCAACAAAACGAGGAGGTCACCGTGGCCGATGGACTAGCGGCCATTGCCCGCGCCTTGCAGTTCGGCGACAATCAAACCCGACGGGCCGCTTCGCCGGCAGGCTGGCGTCTGGTGGACGAGAGCGAATCCGGCTTGGGACTCTATTACCCGGGGATGTTGCCGGACCTCACGCCGGGCCGCCTGATTCTGGTCAGGATGCATGATGGCAGTTGCCATTTGGGCGTCATCCGCCGCTTGATGCGCCAGTCGCAAGGGATTCGCGTCGGCATCGAACGGCTGGGTTCAGAGCCGGTGCCGGTCACCTTGCAGCAAAGCGCCGACGGCGATGCCTCCGTGGCCTTGTACGTGCCGCGCAACAAGGCCCATGGCCGGGATCGCTGGCTACTGGTTCCGCAGCGCTTGAGTCCGGCCAGCGGCAATTACCTGCTTCACGCCATGGGCAAGTCCTACCGGATTTGTCTGGAAGGAGAGTCGCAGATCTTCGACGATGCCATGCATCTCGATTTTTCCACGCTGTCGCGGGTCGAATAACCCGCCAACCAGAGAAGACACCCTTACATGCTATGCAACGATCCTGAAGGTCAGCTGCCGCGCCGGGAACTGGAACCCCGCCGGCCCTTCGACCCCGCCGCCTTCGAGCAGGCGGTACGCGACTTACTGGGTGCCTGCGGCATCGCCTCCGACTCGACACATACCGGCAAGACGCCGCAACGGGTCCGTGAACTGTGGCAAACCCGCTTGCTGGACGGCTACACGCAGTGCCCGCGCGAGGTATTGGGTGAAGGGTTTGCCGACCCGTCGACCGATATGGTGATCATTCGCGACATCGCCATCCATGGCATCTGTCCCCATCACCTGATTCCGTTCCATGGACTCGCCCATGTCGCCTACCTGCCCGGTGGCCGCCTGCACGGATTTGGCCGTATTTCCCGCATGGTGGATGTCATCAGCCATCGTATGACCTATCAGGAGTGGATGACCCGGGATATCGTCGATACCTTGATGGACGCAGGACACGCCAGTGGTGTTGCCTGTGTGGTGGATGCCCAGCAGCTGTGCCTGCTGCTCGGTGAAAACCGTCGCGGCAGCGAGCGGGTCGTCACGCAGGCCTTCGGTGGTAAATTCGACTCCGATCCTGCCCTGCAAAGCCGTTTTTTCTCGGCGATTCGCAGCGCCTGAGGGCGGCCAGATCCCTGGGAATCTACCGCCCCACCATTTATCAGCGTTTACAAATATTCGTACATTGTGTTACATTAGTCGCTATCGTCCTGTTTTTTCAGTACATCGTCCGTTATCCCGGACACCGTCCAGTTCGACTGGGCACCTTCATCCACTCCCCTGCGAGTGACATTTCAACCCCGACAACC
>JAGLBD010000189.1 GCA_018260425.1 Pseudogulbenkiania sp.
TGTCGGCAGTCCCGACACCATCGCGGCAGCGTTGAGCGCCTTCCTGGAACGCACCTGGGTCGACGAGATCATGATGACCACCGACAGCTACGCTTACAGTGACCGGGTGAGGACGCTGGAGGTGGTGGCAGGGTGTTTTTCCCGACAATGAATATCTTGCCATTTGATTTTCACGTATGCCCAACCTCTACATTCAGCTTCACTTGAAAGCCAGAAGTGGACTCTGATGTGACGATGCGTAAGCCAACGGCAACGTTATTATGATGACATGGTGTAATTTGACGTATAGCATAACTATTTATCGATAGATACAAATAGTGGCTATTTATGACCTCATCAGAAACACAGGTTTGGAGCCTGCTGCCGGGTAGTAAGATCCTTAGGAAAGAATTGCATAACCTTTATGGTGGTAACCGCCAGAGTGGAATTGCGGCATGCAAAAATTCGCCTAATATCTTGATATTTTCAGATTTGAAGGCGGGTGAAAAGCATGGATACGTCATGGATGGGTGGAAGGACGATGGATGTTTCCATTACACCGGGGCCGGCCGAGTCGGCGACCAGGAGTTCAAGGATGGAAATTTAGCGATCCGCGATTCTGCGCAAGATAAGAATACCTTACGTGTATTCCAGGGGGTTGGAGGTAAAGTAACCTATCTTGGCGCCTTCTACCTTGATCACGAAGAGCCCTATTACTATGCAGAGGCCCCTTCTGCGAATAATGGGCCTATTCGACAAGTCATTGCTTTTCGTATGAGACCGGAGGGTGAGCATAGCCGCCTTGGTGAGACTCCTTCTTCAATCGTTCATTTTTCAGATGCCGCCGTTGTCGATGCTGTACCAATTGAAGAGCACAATGTGGAAATTTTTTCTGTGTCGCATAGTGAGGGAGAACGACTTGCGGAGCGGAAAGAGTCCGAGTTAGTCAGTGATTTCAAAAAGTATCTACTCAGTCAAAACATTGATGATGTGATCCGTTTAAAAATTACCCCACGCGGGGAAGCAAGCCCGCTCTATAGCGACATTTATATTCCGAGTAGAAGTTTGCTTGTTGAAGCCAAATCATCGGTGACGAGAGCATCAATCCGCATGGCGATTGGCCAGCTATTCGACTATCGTCGCTTTGCAAAGGTAGACCGTTTGGCGATATTAGTACCAATGCGGCCAAGGGCAGATCTTATTGAATTACTTTCTGGGCTCGGGATAGAAGTATTTTGGCGCGACGGGAGCAAATTTCGAATGGAGATTTAGAACTAATTTCCTGAAATTGCATAATGCATAAAATTGCTGGGTGTGATTTTCGAGAAATTTCAACACTGGTAGCGGAGCAGCTATAATCACGGTTTGTTGAATAAACACCAACCTCCTGGACACGATTCATGCTTCGCATTACCGAACTGAAGCTTCCGCTGGAACATCAGCCGGAAGAGCTTTCTGCCGCCATCCTTGCCCG
>JAGLBD010000190.1 GCA_018260425.1 Pseudogulbenkiania sp.
ATAAATATTATGGAGACACCATGAAACAGTTCATCGCTACGCTGGCTCTGGCCAGTATCACGGCTCCCGTGCTGGCCGCGCCGAGTGGTCCTGCCGCGTATTCCACGCAGGCCATCACGCCCAAAGCCGCGACATTCAGCAATACCTATACCTACCTGCGTTGCTGGTACCGGGAAAATGCCGACGCCGGCAAGCCGGCGACCCGCTATGTCTGGGCGCGTGATCCGGCGTCATCGGACTACTATCGCCTGTACGGCAATTGGCGTGCCGATGGCATGTTTGCCTGGGCAAACATGTTCTATACCGACACCACCCAAAACGAGATGGCCTCGGTATGCAAGAGCAGTCTTGCCGCTGCCGGCATCCGTCAGCCGTATATCTTCCATAGTGCCGCCGACAGCGCCATGTCCTTCGATTACACCGCATGGACCCGTGCCAACCCGGCGGAGCAAGGCATTGAACGCATGGTGGCATTTGGTGACAGCCTGTCGGATAACCGCAATATGTTCAATGCGTCGCTGTGGAAGCTGCCGAACTCGACCAGTTGGTACCGTGGCCACTTCAGCAATGGCCCGGTGTGGGTAGAAAACCTCTCTGCGGCCTTGGGACTGCCTTTGTATAACTGGGCGATTGGCGGGGCGGCTGCCGACCAGCATCTGGTGGTGCCGGGGCTGGTGCAGCAGGTCGAGTCGTTCAAATACTATTTGCGGGAAGACAGTGGCTATCGTCCGGAGAACACCTTGTTCACCGTGTTGATCGGCGGCAATGATCTGGTGAATTACGGCAAAAGTGTCGATGCCATCATCCGTTCCGAGCAGCAGGCGCTGGAGTCGTTGATCCAGGCTGGCGGCAAGCACATTCTGCTGCTCAACCTGCCGGACGTGTCGCGTGCGCCGGTGTTCCGCTGGCGCAAGGACGGTGATGCCGTCGCGGCCGATGTCAGCGAATACAACCGTCGTTTGGCGAAATTGCGCGATACCCTGGCGCAGAAATACGGCAACACGGTGGATCTGCGGCTGTTCGACACCCGCGGCATTTTCGATGATTTGCTGACGCGTCCGCAAAATTATGTGATCGACAATGCCCGGGACACTTGTCTGGATATCCGCAAGGACTCGTCGCTGAACTATGTCGAAAGCCATCCGCTCAGCGCGGCATGCCGCAATCCGGATCGCTATGTGTTCTGGGATACCCTGCATCCGACCCGTCGCGTGCATCAATTGCTGGCAGAACAGATCCTGCCGCTGGTGGCCGATTTACACCGTTAGCCGGTCTGACCGGGACCGGGGAGAGTCTCCTCGTCCCGGTGTCTTCCTTCCGCCAGAACGTTATTCCTTACGCCATTCCCCTTCCTCATCCCCCATAAAAAAACCGGGAGAAGGCGCCCGACGCGCCAGTCCCGGTATCAAGGCTTGCACAACTCTGTTGCTGCTTACAGCAGGTAAGCCATCA
>JAGLBD010000191.1 GCA_018260425.1 Pseudogulbenkiania sp.
TGAACTGCACCCCAAAAGTTGGACACCCGTTCAACCTTTGGGGTGTTTTTCATGACCAAATATAGTTGTAAATTCAAGTGCACCGTTGTTCAGGACTACCTGTCCGGCAACGATGGATATCGGCGCCTCTCCAAGCAACATGGCGTGGATGACGCGACTATTCGAAAATGGGTCACGGCTTTCCGAATTCATGGCATTGACGGTCTCGCCAAGAAATTCAGCCATTACGATGCGCATTTCAAACTGATGGTTCTGCAGTACATGAACCAACATCAGACCTCCAGCCGCCAGACTGCGGCCGTATTCAACATTCGAAGCCACAAGTGCATTTCTGAGTGGAAACAGCAGTATGATTCGGGTGGTTTGGAGGCATTAAAGCCTCGACCCCGAGGACGACTAATGAAATCACCCAAATCTCCGCCGCAAGCCGCAGAGGCACCCATGACGAGCGAAACCCAGATGCTTGAGGCGTTGCGTAAGGAAAACGAATACCTGCGCATGGAGAATGCCTACCTAAAAAAGCTGGATGCCTTAATCCAGGCGGACAAGCCGGCAACGTTGCGCAAAAAACGCAAGTAGTGCTTGAGTTAAGGCAGCAGTATCCTCTGGCGAGCTTGTTGAGCCTGGCTGGATTGGCACGCAGTACCTTCTACTATCAGTGCAAGGTGCTGCGGCGTGATGACCCGTGTGCGGAGCTTAAGGCGACTATCCAGTCGATTTATGACGCGCACCACGGACGCTATGGCTATCGCCGTGTGACCAGCGTGATACGCAGCAGGGGTGAAGTGGTGAATCACAAGCGTGTTCAGCGTCTGATGCAGTCGATGCAGCTGCAGTCGGTGGTTCGTCAGAAGAAATACCGTTCGTTTCGCGGGACAGTGGGGCGCATCGCGGACAATGTGTTGCAGCGTAACTTCCATGCGTCACATCCGAACCAGAAGTGGGTTACGGATGTGACCGAGTTCAAAGTGGGTGAGGAGAAGCTGTACCTGTCTCCGGTACTGGATTTGTTCAACGGGGAAATCGTGGCGTACCAGATGGCCCGGCGTCCCGTGCTGGACTTGGTCACCGGCATGTTGAAGGACGCACTGAGCCAGCTAGGCCCGAAGGACCGGCCCATTGTGCACTCGGATCAGGGATGGCACTACCAAATGGGGAGCTACCAGAGACTACTGGCCGAACGCTCGCTGACGCAAAGTATGTCGCGCAAAGGGAACTGCCTCGACAATGCTGCAATGGAGAGCTTCTTCGGTACACTCAAATCAGAGTTCTTCCATCTGAAGCGCTTCGCGAGCATCGATGAATTGCAGGCGGGGATCCGGCAATACATCCATTACTACAACCACGAGCGCATCAAGCTGAAATTAAAAGGCCTGAGTCCTGTGATGTACAGAACTCAGGCCTTGCGGCCCTAGCCGTAAACTGTCCAACTTTATGGGGTCAGTTCAG
>JAGLBD010000192.1 GCA_018260425.1 Pseudogulbenkiania sp.
TGATGGCTTACCTGCTGTAAGCAGCAACAGAGTTGTGCAAGCCTTGATACCGGGATTGGCGCGTCGGGCGCCTTCTCCCGGTTTTTTTATGGGGGATGAGGAAGGGGAATTGCGGAAGGAAGACACCGGGACGAGGAGATGCTCCCCCTGTCCCGGTCAGACCGGTTAGCGGTGTAGATCGGCCACCAGCGGCAGGATCTTTTCTGCCAGCAACTGATGCACGCGACGGGTCGGATGCAGGGTATCCCAGAACACATAGCGATCCGGATTGCGGCATGCCGCGCTGAGCGGATGGCTTTCGACATAGTTCAGCGACGAGTCCTTGCGGATATCCAGACAAGTGTCCCGGGCATTGTCGATCACATAATTTTGCGGACGCGTCAGCAAATCATCGAAAATGCCGCGGGTGTCGAACAGCCGCAGATCCACCGTGTTGCCGTATTTCTGCGCCAGGGTATCGCGCAATTTCGCCAAACGACGGTTGTATTCGCTGACATCGGCCGCGACGGCATCACCGTCCTTGCGCCAGCGGAACACCGGCGCACGCGACACGTCCGGCAGGTTGAGCAGCAGAATGTGCTTGCCGCCAGCCTGGATCAACGACTCCAGCGCCTGCTGCTCGGAACGGATGATGGCATCGACACTTTTGCCGTAATTCACCAGATCATTGCCGCCGATCAACACGGTGAACAAGGTGTTCTCCGGACGATAGCCACTGTCTTCCCGCAAATAGTATTTGAACGACTCGACCTGCTGCACCAGCCCCGGCACCACCAGATGCTGGTCGGCAGCCGCCCCGCCAATTGCCCAGTTGTACAAGGGCAAGCCCAACGCCGCAGAGAGGTTTTCTACCCACACCGGGCCATTACTGAAATGGCCGCGGTACCAACTGGTCGAATTCGGCAGTTTCCACAGCGACGCATTGAATATATTGCGGGTATCCGACAGGCTGTCACCGAAGGACACCATGCGCTCCATGCCCTGATCGGCGGCATTGGCACGGGTCCATGCGGTGTAATCAAAGGACATGGCGCTATCAGCCGCGCTATGGAAAATATACGGCTGACGGATACCAGCCACGGCAAGGCTGTTTTTGCACACCGCGGCCATCTCGTTTTGGGTGGTGTCGGTGTAGAACATGTTTGCCCAGGCAAACATACCGTCGCTCCGCCAATTGCCGTACAGGCGATAGTAGTCCGATGACGCCGGATCACGCGCCCAGACATAGCGGGTCGCCGGCTTGCCGGCATCGGCACTTTCCCGGTACCAGCAACGCAGATAGGTATAGGTATTGGTAAATACCGCCGCTTTGGGCGTGATGGCCTGCGTGGTTTGAGGACCACTCGGCGCGGCTAGCACGGGTGCGGTGATGCTGGCCAGAGCCAGCGTAGCGATGAACTGTTTCATGGTGTCTCCATAATATTTAT
>JAGLBD010000193.1 GCA_018260425.1 Pseudogulbenkiania sp.
TCAATTCGTGCTGCAGCTTTACGCGCCGTTGGCCCCTCGCGTGACACTGACCCGTAACGATTGGCGGGTACTTGGAGTCGTCGTGGTGTCCTTGTTCGCCATCGTGGTGCTGGCCTGGCGAGTGTTTGTTGCACGTCAGCGGCTGGCTCGTTCGGTGGCGGCACGTACCGGGCATGTTAGGCGCCGGATGCGGGCGCTAACGCAGCAACGCGACGAAGCACGCCTGCTGGAGGCGGCTCTGGTGGAAACCAGTGACAACGAGCGCAGCAAGCTGGGGCGTGAATTGCATGACAATACCGGGCAGTTGCTGACGGCGGCGCGGATGTTGGCCGATCATCTGGCGGTGTCGGCGACCGATCGCCAACGCGGTGTTGCCGAGCAGCTTTCTACCGTGTTGGGGGACGCGCTGGATTCGGTGCGTATCAGTGCGCGGCGGATGGCCCCCGAAGTGGCGCTGGAACGCGGGCTCAAGCCGGCCCTGGAACGACTGGTGGCGCAGGGAACCGGCAGCGGTATACGCATGCAGGTGGTCGGGAGCGAGCCCGGTGTGGATGCCGAGTCCCGGCTGCATTTGTATCGCATCGCCCAAGAGGCGGTCAGCAATGCATTGCGGCATGGTGCGGCGAACCGGATTGCCATCGAGCTTGGCGAGGAACGCGACTGGCTGTCCATTCGCGATAATGGTAGCGGCTTTGACCCGGAGACGGTCGAGTCGGGGGTGGGATTGCGCTCCCTGCGTCAACGTGCCGGTTTGATCGGTGCCAGGCTATCGATAGGACGGGTGGGGCAGGAAACCGTGGTGACCGTCACTCAAGAGGTGGGATAAGTGAAACAGTGCTTGATTATCGATGACCATCCCATTGTGCGGATCGGTCTGGCCCAGGTGGTCGCGATGCTGGATGGCGCATGGCAGTGCAGCGAGGCGGCTACGCTTGAAGAGGCAAAGACCGTGTTGGCGACCTCCCGGGTCGATCTGGTGTTGCTGGATGTCAATCTTGGCGACGCCAGCGGTCTGGATTTATTGCCATGGCTGGCATCGCACTCACCGGGTACTCCGGTGCTGGTGTTGTCGATGCATGACGAACTGGCGTTGGTGGAGCGTGCCCTGCAAGCGGGAGCCCGGGGCTATCTATTGAAAGACAGTGCCGGCCGGGCGTTGGCGGGAGCCATTGCCACCGTGATGGCGGGGCGTCGCCATGTGCCGGTCGAACTGGCCGAACGACTCTATTTCCGTAAGCTGGAATGTCAGGGGGTGGACAGTTTGACGCCACGTGAGCTGGATGTGTTTCGTTTGCTGGCAGAAGGATTGCCCAAGGGCCAGATTGCGGCGCGTTTGGCCATCAGTCCCAATACCGTAGAAACCCACCGCCAGCGCCTGCGTATCAAGTTGGGTGCGCGAGACAACCTGCAACTGGTCAGGTTGGC
>JAGLBD010000194.1 GCA_018260425.1 Pseudogulbenkiania sp.
CCGGGGCAAGGCCGTATTTACTGGCTTCCTGCGAGGTATTCACCTGCACCATGACGTCCAGGCTCCGCCCCTGCTGTTGCAAATGACGATCGAGGGTCTCGGCGACCCGCAGGCTGTCCAGCGCCTGGAACTCCCGGGCAAACCGGGCGACGTCCCGGGCTTTATTGGTTTGGAGGTGGCCGATGACCGACCACTCGAGATCCTGCCAGTTCTGCAGTTCTCGTTCCTTGCGGGTGCACTCCTGAACTTTGTTTTCGCCGAACTCGCGACAGCCAGCCTCGTAGGCCAGCAAAATTCGCTCGATCGGAACGGTCTTGCTGACGGGAAGCAGCCGGACACGGTCCGGGTCCCTGCCAGCGTTCAGACAGGCTGTTTCGATACGGTGTCTTACCGAGAGCAGGTTGGCCTGAATCTCGCCGAGGGTGGTGGCTTGCGGGTATAGCGGGCGAAGTGTGGTTTCGTTGTTGACGTCCATGGCAGTGCGCTCCAGAACCGTTCGCGGGACGGTGGTCGCCGCGTCAGATCAATGGTAGTAGAATTGTCATGGGACAAATCATACATTGTCATAGGACAAAATGGAAATAGTAGGAAACACGGCAGCCGAGATCGTTGAATGTATCCGGCGTCTGGTGGAAGAGGGACAGTTGCACCCCGAACAGGCCTTGCCTCCGGTGCGTGACTTGGCCGGACAGTTGAGCGTCAACCGCAATACCGTCGCCCTGGCCTATTCGCGGCTGGTGGCGGCGGGCATCGCCGTGACGCAAGGCCGGCGCGGTACGGTGATTCGTCGCTTGCCGGTGTTGCTGGCGCAGGAAGGGATTGAACCGGGCTCGGCACTGCACGATCTGGCCAGTGGCAATCCGGACCCGGCCTGTTTGCCTGACCCGCTGGTGTTGCTGAAGGCGGCTGGAAGCCGGGTGACCTTGTATGGCGAACCGGCCGGTACGCTGGCCTTGCATGAACAAGCCGCCGCGTGGCTGGCCGATGCCGGTCCCGGTCGGAGCGAGGTGACGGTGACCCACGGGGCCGTGGATGCCATTGAACGCGTGTTGCAGGCCTGGCTGGCGCCGGGTGATGCCGTTGCCGTGGAAAACCCCTGCTTTCTGGGCAGCCTCAACACCCTGAAAGAAATGGGGCACCCCATGCTCGGTGTCGGGATGGACAATGAGGGTATGTGTCCCGACGCCTTATTGCAGGCGCTGGAGCAGGGGGCCCGGGCGGTGATCGTGACCCCCCGGGCGCAGAATCCTACCGGCTGCAGTCTGAGCGCCGCGCGTGCGGCCTGCTTGCGGAACATTCTGGGTGGTTTTCCTCATGTACTGGTGATCATGGATGATCATTTTGCCGCACTGGCGGAACAGCCGTTTCATTCCATCGCCAGTCCGGAAACCCGTCATTGGGTGGTAATCCGCTCGG
>JAGLBD010000195.1 GCA_018260425.1 Pseudogulbenkiania sp.
CCGGGGCAAGGCCGTATTTACTGGCTTCCTGCGAGGTATTCACCTGCACCATGACATCCAGGCTCCGCCCCTGCTGTTGCAAATGGCGATCGAGGGCCTCGGCGACCCGCAGGCTGTCCAGCGCCTGGAACTCCCGGGCAAACCGGGCCACTTCCTTGGCCTTGTTGGTTTGGAGGTGTCCGATCACCGACCAGTCGAGATCCTGCCAGTCCTGGAGTTCTCGTGCCTTGCGGGTGCATTCCTGCACTTTGTTTTCGCCGAACTCGCGACAGCCTGCCTCGTAGGCCAGCAAAATCCGTTCGATCGGAACGGTTTTGCTGACCGGCAGCAGCCGGACGCTGTCCGGGTCCCTGCCGGTGTTCAGGCAGGCTATCTCGATACGGTGTCTTACCGAGTGCAGGTTGGCCTGAATTTCGCCGAGGGTGGTGGCTTGCGGGTATAGCGGGCGAAGTGTGGTTTCGTTGTTGACGTCCATGGCAGTGCGCTCCAGAACCGTTCGCGGGACGGTGGTCGCCGCGTCAGATCAATGGTAGTAGAATTGTCATGGGACAAATCATACATTGTCATAGGACAAAATGGAAATAGTAGGAAACACGGCAGCCGAGATCGTTGAATGTATCCGGCGTCTGGTGGAAGAGGGACAGTTGCACCCCGAACAGGCCTTGCCTCCGGTGCGTGACTTGGCCGGACAGTTGAGCGTCAACCGCAATACCGTCGCCCTGGCCTATTCGCGGCTGGTGGCGGCGGGCATCGCCGTGACGCAAGGCCGGCGCGGTACGGTGATTCGTCGCTTGCCGGTGTTGCTGGCGCAGGAAGGGATTGAACCGGGCTCGGCACTGCACGATCTGGCCAGTGGCAATCCGGACCCGGCCTGTTTGCCCGACCCGCTGGTGTTGTTGAAGGCGGCCGGAAGCCGGGTGACCTTGTATGGCGAACCGGCTGGTACGCTGGCCTTGCATGAACGAGCCGCCGTCTGGCTGGCCGATGCCGGTCCCGGCCGGATCGAGGTTACGGTGACTCACGGAGCCGTGGATGCCATCGAAAGGGTGTTGCAGGCCTGGCTGGCGCCGGGTGATGCCGTTGCCGTGGAAAATCCCTGCTTTCTGGGCAGCCTCAACACCTTGAAGGAAATGGGACACCCCATGCTCGGTGTCGGAATGGACCATGAGGGAATGTGTCCCGAAGCCTTATTGCATGCGCTGGAGCAGGGGGCCCGGGCGGTGATCATCACCTCCAGGGCACAGAATCCCACCGGCTGCAGTCTGAGCGCCGCGCGGGCGGCCTGCTTGCGGGACATTCTGGGAGGTTTTCCTCATGTACTGGTGATCATGGATGATCATTTTGCGGCACTGGCAGACCATCCGTTTCATTCCATCGCCAGTCCGGAAACCCGTCATTGGGTGGTAATCCGCTCGG
>JAGLBD010000196.1 GCA_018260425.1 Pseudogulbenkiania sp.
GCGGAAACAGGTCGAGCATGCCCTGAATGTCGATGATGTCCTGTGCGGGACGGACGGTTTCAGAAGGACAGGCTTTTTCCAAGTTCATTCACTACCTTTCCCGCCGTAAAGGGTTTGACGATAAAGCCGCGAGCCCCGAGCCGCAGTGCGTCACCAACACGCTGTGCCGTGGCGGTGGCGCTGAGCATGACAACGACGCAGTCAGGGTGCTTTTGGCGCAGCTCTTGCAGGATAGCCAGGCCGTTCATGCCCGGCATGGAAATGTCCAGTAGCACGATATCGGGATGCAGGGCCAGACACTGCGCCAGCGCGCCATCTCCGTTGGAGGCTTCGCCGATGACATCGTAATCGCTTTCTCGCAAAATGGCACGCAACAGTTGTCGGGTGATCGGGTCGTCATCGACGATCAGGACTGACAGCGGGTTTTTCATCTGTTTCGCCGGCGGGATAGTCTCGTCTCAGTATAGCGTACGGGGCTTAGGCCGGTTTCCTGACCTGCAGCACTGCCGGTTGCAATTGCCCCCAGCTCAGAACGGTAAACACCAGACGCAACAGTCGGCTGTCCGGGTAATGGATCTCGCTGCAGCCATGCCGGGCAAACGCTGCAGCATAGTGGCGGTGATGGCGAATGTCATCGATCAAGGCGACGCCGCCGGGTTTCAGCACCCGGGCCAGTTCGGCAATGGCCCGGTCACGGTCCGCCTGGCTGTCGATATTGTGGATGGCGGCCCGGGAGACAATCACATCGAAGTGCTTGTCCGGGAAGGGAATTTCACGCATGTCGGCGGTGGTGACAGTGACGCGCTGCTCGATGCCGGCCAGACGCGCGTTGGCCACGGTCGCTTGCGCCGAGTTACCGGACAGGTCCCCGTCGCGCCAGATGTCGATGCCGCAGGCCTTGCCAGTCGAGAGCCGCAGCGCGGCGCCGATCAACATCAGACCGCGACCGCAGCCGACGTCGAGCACCTGCTCATGGCCGCTCCAGTGATGCAGGTCGAGCAACCATTCGCGACGCCGCAGTTTGCCGATCCGGCTACCCCACAGCATGACCCCGCCCATGACCGTGCAGCTGATACCCACGATGAGGCCGATCGACAACAGCGGGAACAGCAGCTGAACGCCGGGCAAGGGCAGCCGCAAGGTGGACGGCACGAGCCCGCGCCACGTGGCAAACGCCAGCAGCATGCCGGCGACACCGGCGATGAACAGGTTGCGAACGACATCAGGCGCATCGAGCCCGTAATCAGGACGTGGAGCAAGGGGTGTTTTCATGGAAAGTGACCAAATAATGACATTGGCAATATAGGGAATGTCCATGCTATTTGCAATTATTCCGGATGTCGCAGAGATTGAGGGCTGCGGTATAGTGAGATTCTTGCCATTCACCGGAGGGTATGCCGAATGT
>JAGLBD010000197.1 GCA_018260425.1 Pseudogulbenkiania sp.
TTGCCCGTCACCCAGAAGTCTCTGCCTGGTTTCCCTTGTTGGTAGTCGGATACCCGGTTTTTGAAACGCTTTTTTCCATCTACCGCAAGAAATACATACGCGGCATCTCCCCTGGTGTGCCAGACGGGCTACACCTACATATGCTTGTCTACAAACGTTTTGTAAGGTGGATGACCGACGAACAGGATGTATGCAAGATTCGCCAGAACAGCATGACATCACCTTACCTCTGGTTTCTTGCCGCGATGTCGATCATCCCTGCAACCTATTTTTGGAATAACACTCCAGCTTTGATTATCTGTGCCGTAATTTTTGCCATCCTGTACATTTCGTTCTATCGAATGATAATTTTGTTCAAAACACCCTCATGGCTACGTCAGCAACACCGACGATAGACGTAAATCAAACAATCTAAAATTTCTATCGAATAGACCATTAAAATGCGGAACAAAACCATTCTTGTTACAGGTGCGGCCGGTTACATCGGCTCACACACCTGCGTAGAGCTTCTCAATGCAGGGTACTCTATTGTTGCAGTCGACAATCTATGCAATAGCAAAAAAGAGTCGCTCAAGCGGGTCGAGCAACTCACAGGCAAGGCACTGACTTTCTTCGAGACAGATATTAGAGACCGTAGCAGTCTGGATGCTATTTTTGCCGATCACCCAATCTCCGGGGTCATCCATTTTGCGGCACTAAAATCAGTTGGGGAGTCGGTCGCAAAACCACTTCATTATTATGAAAACAATGTTGTCGGAACGCTAACGCTGCTTGAAGCCATGCGCAAAGCGAACGTTCGTCGCATTGTTTTCAGTTCCTCGGCAACCGTATATGGAGACCCTGATACCGTTCCTATCAAAGAAGACTGCCCGATTGGGACGATCACCAACCCATACGGTCGAAGCAAGCGGATGATGGAAGAGATTCTTGAGGATGTCGCCAAGGCTGAGACTGGATGGCAGATTGGCCTGCTCCGCTACTTTAACCCGGTAGGTGCTCATGAGAGTGGTTGTATTGGAGAAGACCCCAACGGATTACCCAATAATCTAATGCCCTACATTAGCCAGGTTGCAATCGGTAAATTGTCAAAACTGAATGTTTTTGGCAGCGATTATCCTACCCACGACGGTACGGGAGTTCGCGACTACATTCATGTTGTCGATCTGGCTACCGCTCACGTCAAAGCAATGGATGCCCTTGAAACCGTCGAAGGCGTTCTGACTCTTAATCTGGGAACAGGCCAAGGCTATTCGGTATTGGATATCGTCAATGCCTTTGCCAAGGCAAGCGGCAAACCGATTCCCTACAGCCTCGCAGCACGTCGGGCTGGTGATATTGCCTGCTGCTTTGCTGATCCGCACAAGGCTCAATCAGTGCTTGGCTGGCATGCCACTAGGGATC
>JAGLBD010000198.1 GCA_018260425.1 Pseudogulbenkiania sp.
TTGCCCGTCACCCAGAAGTCTCTGCCTGGTTTCCCTTGTTGGTAGTCGGATACCCCGTTTTTGAAACGCTTTTTTCCATCTACCGCAAGAAATACGTCCGCGGCATCTCCCCTGGTGTGCCTGACGGACTACACCTACATATGCTTGTCTACAAACGTTTTGTACGATGGATGACCGACGAACAGGATGTATGCAAGATTCGGCAGAACAGCATGACATCGCCCTACTTGTGGTTTCTTGCCGCGATGTCGATTATCCCTGCGACCTATTTCTGGAATAACACTCCGGCATTGGTTGTCTGTGCCGTAATTTTTGCCATCCTGTACATATCGCTCTACCGAATGATAATTTTGTTCAAAACGCCCTCATGGCTACGCCAGCAACACCGACGCAAGACGTTAACTGAGCAATCCAAAATTTCAATCAAGTAGACACTTAAAATGCACAACAAAACTATTCTTGTCACTGGTGCTGCAGGTTACATCGGCTCACACACCTGCGTAGAGCTTCTCAATGCAGGGTACTCTATTGTTGCAGTCGACAATCTATGCAATAGCAAAAAAGAGTCGCTCAAACGCGTCGAGCAACTCACAGGGAAGTCACTGACCTTTTTCGAGACAGATATTAGAGACCGTACCAGTCTGGATGCCATTTTTGCCAATCACCCAATATCCGGGGTCATCCATTTTGCGGCACTGAAATCAGTTGGGGAGTCGGTTGCCAAACCACTTCATTATTATGAAAACAATATCGTAGGAACGTTAACGCTGCTTGAAGCCATGCGCAAAGCGAACGTTCGTAGCATTGTTTTTAGTTCCTCTGCAACCGTATATGGTGACCCTGATACCGTTCCTATCAAAGAAGACTGCCCGATTGGGACGATCACCAACCCCTACGGTAGAAGCAAGCGGATGATGGAAGAGATTCTTGAGGATGTCGCCAAGGCTGAGGCTGGATGGCAGATTGGCCTGCTCCGCTACTTTAACCCGGTAGGTGCGCACGAAAGTGGTTGTATTGGAGAAGACCCCAACGGATTACCTAACAATCTAATGCCTTATATTAGCCAGGTTGCCATTGGCAAGTTGTCAAAACTGAATGTTTTTGGCAGCGATTATCCCACCCACGACGGTACGGGAGTTCGTGACTACATTCATGTTGTTGATCTGGCTACCGCTCACGTCAAAGCTATGGATGCCCTTGAAACCGTCGAAGGCGTTCTGACTCTTAACCTGGGAACAGGCCAAGGCTATTCGGTATTGGATATCGTCAATGCCTTCGCCAAGGCAAGCGGCAAACCAATTCCCTACAGCCTCGCAGCACGTCGGGCTGGTGATATTGCCTGCTGTTTTGCTGATCCGCACAAGGCTCAATCAGTGCTTGGCTGGCATGCCACTAGGGATC
>JAGLBD010000068.1 GCA_018260425.1 Pseudogulbenkiania sp.
CCGCCGCGAGGAAGGAGGCGTCACCGGTATAGGGGTGGTAGTTCTGCTGAATGAACCCCCGCACATCGATGGTATTCATCCATTCACCCGAGGCAAATCCGTTCCACGGGTCGGCAGCACGTGCCGCGCTATTGAGGGCGTCCATGTTCAGCTCCTTATTTGTTCGGTTTACATCCAGCACTACCTGATTCTCTGAGTCCAGAGTAGTCCAAAATGTTCATTTTCAAACTTGACCAAGATCAAACAAGCCCATGGGCATGGACGTTTTTTCCTTTTGCCGTATGCTGTTGACGCATTTTTGACTGTTATCCTGCCACTACATCAAAATGTTCACTTTCAACAATAAACGTTTTCGTCATGTTCGTTTTCGATCATTTGCATGATACTATTTCCATACAAAATGCATAGCACAATCATGTTACAATTGTGCGCTTCTGGTTTTCCTACCGTAGCAGCCTCAACATGCGTTTTTCTCATCTGGACGGCGTTCGGGGATGGGCGTCGCTCATGGTCCTGTTCAGCCATCTCGGGCCGTGCTTCCTGCTGGCGGATCTTGATCTGTCCTTTTACCCGTTGATCACCGATGGCGCATTGGCGGTCTATCTGTTTTTCGTGTTGTCCGGTCTGGTCATGTCCATCCACCACTTCCGCTCACCCTCCCGCGAACGCTTGCTCACCGCGGCGCTACGCCGCTACCCCAGACTGTGTCTGCCGGTACTGGCTGCCTCCTTGCTGGCAGTGATCCTGGTGCAGAGCGGGGCCATGTGGAACGGTCCGCTCGCGGCAGAAGGCGACTATGAATGGCTGGCGCAGTTCTATCGCTATACACCGGACGCGAAGGACTGGCTGAAGTTCTCGGTCTACGAGGTTTTCTTCCGCTATGATCGGGACACCGCCCTGATTCCGGTATTGTGGACCATGCAGCACGAATTGGCAGGCTCGATGGCGATCTTCCTGTTCCTGGCACTGTTCGGCCAGCACTGGATACGTTTTCCGCTATATGTCATTGGTGCATCGTGGCTAATCACCACGGAAAGCCCCTTGCTGGCCTTTCTGTCCGGCATGGTACTCGCCGATCTGATTACCTCGCGGGCTGGCCAGCGTCTGGCCTCGCAGCCCTTCACACCGCTGGCGAGCCTCCTCGTGCTGACAGGATGCGCCGCGGCCGCGATGTTCCGTGCGCCCTACGCAACGCCCTTGCACCTCACCAGCCTCGCCACCGGACTGCTGCTGGCGGTCTCCTACAGCGCACCGTTGCGGCGCCTGTTTGAAACCCCGCTGTCGCGCCGGCTGGGGGAACTGTCATTTTCTTTGTATCTAGTGCATTTCCTGCTGCTGTGCAGTGTGGTGTCGGCCCTGCATCTGGGGCTATTGCGGGCAGGTGTCAATGACGTGGCGGCAGGAATACTGACCTTTACCGTCGGCACGGTGACCAGTCTGGCCGCCGCCTGGGCGTTCAAGCCGGTGGAAACCTCGTCGATGCAATTGGCCCGGCGCATTGGCGACACCCTCCTTGCCGCCATCAAGGAAGCAGGGCCGGCATGGCGCCGGGCCCCGCAACGCTGATTACAGCGTGTAGCTGGCCAGAATCCAGATCTGTTCGCGTGCCAGCTGGTCAAGGCGCCCCGACAACTCGGCGGTGTGCCGGCTGGTACTACTGGACTCTTCCGCCATGCCGGCCACCTGCTCGACGCGGCTGGCAATCGCCTGACTGGCGGCCCCCTGCTCGGTAATGGCGTCACTGATGTCGCTGACCTGTGCCGACGCCACCCGGGTCGCTTCGCCAATGTCGCGAATGGCCTTGTCGGCGAGGTCGGCACGCTTCTCGCCGGTCTCCACCAGCGTCTCGACGCTGTGCATCTGCTCCGTCGCCACGCGTGCATGGGTACGCATTTTTTCAATGGTGCCGGTAATTTCAATCGTCGACTGCGAGGTACGTTCGGCCAGCTTGCGCACCTCGTCGGCCACCACGGCGAATCCCCGGCCCTGCTCGCCGGCACGTGCCGCTTCAATGGCCGCATTCAAGGCCAGCAAATTGGTCTGGTCGGCAATATCCTTGATGATCTGCACCACGCTGACCACTTGCGCGCTATAGCCTTCCATTTCACGAATACTGCCTGCCGCGTCTTCGACGACGTCGGCGATGGCATGAATATCGGCAATGGTTTCAGCGATGGACGCCGAACCGGCGGCCGCGCGTTCCCCGGCCAGCCGCGACGCTTCACGGGTTTCTCCGGCGCGATCGGCCACATGGGAAATGCTGACCGACATCTCTTCGATGGCGGCCGCCATCGCCGCGGAGGCTTCGTTCTGGCTAGAGGCGCTATGAGTAACACGCTGCGAAGCGTCTGCCACCGAACCGGAGACATCAGCCACTTCGCGCGCTCCCTGCAAAATGGTAGCCAAATTGCCCTGCAAGCGCGCCAGCAAGGCATTGAAGTCCTGCGCCGTCTGGCCGATTTCATCTCCACGCAGCACCGGTGCCCGAGCCGTCAGGTCAAGGTCGTGCTCAACTTTGCGCATGGCATCCTTGAGGGCAAACAGACTTTGCCGGATGGTCAGCGCCATACGCACGCCGAGTACTGCGGCAAGGATCACCGCCACCCCGATCAAGACGAACAACACTGTCCGCGAAGTTTGATAACCGGCTTTGTTGGCTTGCGCCACGTCATTGGCCAAACGGAAGTTCATTTCCATATGCGCCTTCAGCGCCTCGCGGATTTTGTCGCCGGCCGCATCGAACGGCGGGGCCGCACCGCGCAGTGACTGACGATCGTTGGCGCGCGAGGCCAGCAAGAATCCGTCACGGGCTTCCCGCCACGCCTTCAGGGCGGCCAGGTCATTGGCCAGCAGCACCTTGTCCTGGGCGGCGTAGTCATCCACTTTGGCCTGACCCAACATACGGACGTCTTGCTCATCGTAATTGGCACCGGCCTGATACTGGGCAAAACTGTCATCGACCACCTTGTCCAGAGCGGCGATGCGTTGATCCACCCGGGATTTCATTTCATCATCGGCCGACCAATGCTGGTAGACGGTAATGCGCAGCTGGTCAATATTGCCCATCAGTTGGGACATGGTACGAATACTGGGATAGGTGATGGCATTGTTGTAATCAAACCGGTCTTGCGACTTCGCCAGCGTCATAACGCCGATCGTGCCAACGACGACCAGAGCGACAATGCACAAGCTCAGCGTTCCAACGAGACGCTGAGTCAATGTCAGGGAGTGCTTCACTTCGTTGTTTCTTTCTCGAGCATAGGGTTATACCAAGGCGCTACCGGAATTTGCATACGGCATGCAGATAATCGACTGGGCATTATAAAGAAATGTTATGGCTAGTACAGGCCATGCGAACGAGAATGATTAAAAAACACGTTTTTCCGGTGAACCTCTGCCATTCTGCACGGTCAGCCACTCACGGACCGGCAAGCCGGCAGCATGACGTAGATTCTTTTCCGGCGGCATGATATATATGCCCATGACATTAAACGGTCATCACCAACAAACAAAAACAATGGCACCACAGGAGTTATCGATAATGCGCCTCACCCCTCTCAGCTTTGCCATTGCCGCAGCGCTTAACCTGTCAGTACCTGCGCTGGCAGCTGACGCCCCCCTCCCTGTCACCGCCAGCGTGGTTGCCGGCGCCACCCGGATCACCAGTGTCGAAGGCATTACCGAATACCGGCTGGCCAATGGCCTGCGCGTGCTGCTCGCCCCGGACGCCACCAAACCGTCCACCACGGTGAACGTGACCTATCTGGTCGGCAGCCGCATGGAAAACTATGGCGAAACCGGCATGGCCCACTTGCTGGAGCACATGTTGTTCAAGGGCACGCCATCGCTGCCGGGCAAATCCATTCCCGAACAATTCAGCAAGCGCGGCATGCACTTCAACGGCACCACCACCTACGACCGCACCAATTACTACGAAACCTTCGCCAGCAGCGACGACAACCTTGACTGGGCCTTGGACATGGAGGCCGACCGCATGGTCAACAGCTTCATCGCCCGCAAGGATCTGGACTCGGAGTTTTCCGTGGTGCGCAACGAGATGGAAGCGGGTGAAAACAACCCGATGGGCGTTCTGATCCAGAAGATGAATGCCAGCGCCTACCAATGGCACAACTACGGCAAGAGCACCATCGGTGCGCGAACCGACGTAGAAAACGTCAGCATCGACCGTCTGAAGGACTTTTATCGCAAGTATTACCAGCCGGACAATGCGGTACTGATCGTGACCGGCAAGTTCGATGAAGAAAAGACCTTGGCCGCCATCGTCGCCAAATTCGGCAAGATTCCCCGCCCGACGCGCATCATCGAGCCCACCTACACACTGGATCCGGTTCAGGACGGCGCGCGAGAAGTGACGCTGACCCGGGTCGGCGACAACCCCTTGGTCGCGGTCGAGTACCATATTGCGCCGGGCGCCCATGCCGACTCGGCCTACATCGCCCTGCTGGCGCAGATCCTGGGTGACGAACCGAGTGGTCGTCTGTACAAAACGCTGGTGGAAGGCAAGAAGGCTACCGCCACCACCGCCATGCCGATGAGTATGAAAGACCCGGGCATGGTGATATTCGTGGCCTTGCTCAATGGCAAGCAATCGCTGCCGGCAGCACGTGCCGCCATGCTGGCCGAACTGGAAACCATTGCCAAAAAGCCGATCACCGAAGCCGAATTGAAACGTGCCAAGACCACCTTCCTCAACGGCTATGAGCAGAGCCTGTCCGATCCGGCCCACTTTGGTCTGGCACTCTCGGAGTCGATCGCCAAGGGCGACTGGAGGCTGTTCTTCCTGCAACGCGACCGCATCGAGAAAGCCACCGTGGCCGATGTGCAGCGGGTTGCAATCAATTACCTGAGGGAGTCCAACCGCACCGTCGGCGAATTCATTCCGACAGCCAAACCCGATCGCGCCGAGATTCCGGCGGCTCCGGATGTCAAGGAACTGGTTGGCAGCTATCAAGGACGTGCCAAACAAGCGGCCGGCGAAACCTTCGACCCCTCCGCAGCCAATATCGAAGCCCGCACCGAGCGACTTACCCTCGACAACGGCATGAAACTGGCGCTGTTGCCGAAGAGCACCCGCGGACAAACCGTCAACGGCACGCTACATCTGAACATGGGTGATGAAAAGAGCCTGTTCAAGCAATCGACCATCGCCGCATTCACTGCCGACATGCTGCTGCGCGGCTCCGGCAAACTGACTCGCACCGAGATTGAAGACCGGCTCAGGGCCCTCAATGCCAATATCTCTATCGGTGGCGGGGCCAGCGGTATCAGCGTTCATTTCGAAACCCGGCGTGAACACCTGCCAGCCTTGCTCACGTTGCTGGTCGAGATCCTGCGCACCCCGTCCTTCCCGGCCAACGAACTGGACTCGCTGAAAAACGAGCAGATCACCGCCATCGAGGGCGCACGCAACGACCCACAGGCATTGGCTTCCCAGGCACTGAGCCGTCATGACAACCCTTACCCGAAGGGCGATGTGCGTTACGCCCCGACCTTCGAAGAACAGATTGCCAGCATCAAAAGCGTCAAGCCGGCAGACCTGAAAGCCTTCCACCAGCGCTTCTACAGCACCCAACATGCCCAACTGGCGCTGGTTGGCGACTTCGACAAAGCCTTGACGCTCGCGCAGCTGCAACAGGACTTCGGTCACTGGAAAACCGCCAGCCCCTACAGTCGCATTCCCTCGCCGTTCATCGCCGAGAAAAGCGAATCCATCACGCTGCAAACCCCGGACAAAGCCAATGCAGTCTGGTTTGCCCAGTTGAACTTCCCGCTAAAGGACACCAGCCCGGACTTCCCGGGCCTGTTGGTGGCCACGGACATTCTGGGCGGAGGCGCACTGAAAAACCGCTTGATTGACCGCCTGCGCCAGAAGGACGGGATCAGCTATGGCGCGGGCAGCTCGCTCGCCGCAGGACAGCACGACGACAATGGCGGCATTTCCTTCTATGCCATTTATGCCCCGCAAAACCTGGGCCGACTCAAGACCGGCGTCTCCGAAGAACTGGCGCGACTGGTGAAAGACGGTGTGACCGATGAAGAACTGGCGACTGCCAAGAGCGGCATTCTGCAGGCTCGCAGCCTGTCGCGGGCCCAGGACGGAAATCTGGCCGGATTGTTGAGTAGCCAACTGTATTTGAACCGTACCATGGCCTTCGGCACCCAGCTTGAAACGGCGGTGAAAAACATCAGCCGTGATGATGTCAATGCCGTGATTCGCAAGTACATCAAGCCCGGCCAGTTGCTGAACGTCTATGCCGGCGATTTCAACAAAAAGGCCCCGGCCCGCTAAGCAGCACCTCAGCCCGGAATCATTCAGTTATTTGATGATTCCGGGCTAA
This sequence comes from Pseudogulbenkiania sp., assembly GCA_018260425.1. GTDB lineage: Bacteria > Pseudomonadota > Gammaproteobacteria > Burkholderiales > Chromobacteriaceae > Paludibacterium. Next base: position 6,360 of record JAGLBD010000068.1, read on the forward strand.
ATATTGCGCTTTTTCCATAGACTATTCGATGGTTCAATGACACCATGACACCCTCTATGGAGCCTTCCATGGCACAACGCTCATTACACCGAATCCTTCCCGCTGTCGCCGTCTCCGACGGGGCTGGCGTCAAACTGTTACGCAGTCTCGGCCACACCCGCGAGGCACGACTGGACCCCTTCCTGATGCTGGATTGTTTCTACTCGGACAATCCGGATGACTATCTGGCAGGCTTCCCCGCCCACCCGCACCGAGGCTTCGAAACCGTGACCTATATGCTGGAAGGTCATATGCTGCATGAAGATCATTTAGGCAATCGCGGCGAACTGAAGAGTGGCGGAGCACAATGGATGAGCTGTGGACGGGGCATTATTCATTCGGAAATGCCGCGACAGGAGTCCGGGCGCATGCGGGGCTTCCAGTTATGGATCAATCTGCCCGCCCGGGAAAAGATGAAACCGGCCTCCTACCGCGATTTGGCCCCGGACATGATCCCGGAGATTCCCCTGGCAGACGGCGGACTGGCCCGCATCATCGCTGGAACCTTTCTGCACGAGGAGTCTGCCACTTGCGGCCCCGTCAATGGCATCAGCCGCAACCCGCTATTTTTTGATATCCGCCTGCCCGCCGGCAGCCGTTTCTCACATCCTCTGGCGCCAACGAGCCATGCTTTTCTCTACCCCTATCAGGGCAGCCTGATCGTTGACCCCGACGGCAGCGCCGCTTCCTTGAGGGCGCATCAAGCCGGCATTCTTGGAAAAGGCGATGCAGTCAGCGTTCTGGCAACGGAGCCGAGCGGTTTTCTGGTGCTGGCCGCCGACCCGATTGGCGAGCCGATCGTGCAATATGGCCCCTTTGTCATGAATACGGCTGAAGAGATTGATCAGGCCATCACCGACTACCGCAACAATACGCTGGTCTGACACCGACCCGCGTCCCTGAGTGCCCCCCGGCCGAATTGCCAGACTGGAAATTCGGCCACCTTGGTCCCCCGCGCACTAACAAGCTGGCGCATGGTAAAACCCTGATCATTTTTCAACTGATAAATCAGACACTTCAATGTGTTGTATGGCCACCATGGCCAGACAATCCTCACGACCCATTTTCAATCATTCGGATTGACGTGCTATCACAGAATCAATAAAGTCGCTCTGGTAACAATCGAAAAATAGTACTATTTTGGAATAAGGAATCGAGAAACATGCGAATCGCACATTTTGTGACGGCAGCCGTTTTTGCTGTCAGCGCAGCCGCCAGTCAGGCCGAAGTGGTCAACTGGGGAGACCACGGTACGACCCCCCATGTAACGACGGGGAACGTAGCAGGTAATTTTTCCAACAGCTACACCTTCACCTTGAGCCACGCAGGCTCGCTGGGTGGCACCGTCGTGTCAAACAACCTGACCATCGGCGGTCTGAACTTCCTGCGCATTACCAATGGTGCCTTTGCCCTTTTCAAGGACAATGGCGATTCGCCGGCCACACTGGTAAAAAGTTTCAGCTTTGACGGCACCACTGGCGACAGCACCCGCCTGTTCGACCACCTGAGCACCGGCAAGTACTTCTACACCATCTCCGGCAAAGCCGATGGCCTTGGCGGAGGCTTCTACACCTTCACCTCGGCCGTAACGGCCGCCGTTCCGGAACCGGAAACCTATGCCCTGATGGGTCTGGGCCTGGCCGGACTGCTGTTGACCAGGCGCAAACGCAAGACCGCCTAATCAGCATCAGCATCTCCCCTCTCCTGCCACACCCGGCAGGGAGAGGGGTTCCCCCTGCAGGACCAGACAGGCCGCTTCCGTCCGGTTGGACACCGACAGCGTTTTGAAAATGCTGTGCAACTGGTTTTTCACCGTACCGACCGACAAGCCCAACTCCCGGGCGATGGCTTTGTTGGAGTGGCCTTGCGCCACCCGGTCCAGAATCTGCCGTTGCCGCACGGACAGACACCGCAGTAGCACGCTACTCCCTCCCCCCGGACCGGTCTGGTCACCGAGCATCGGCACACACTGCCCGCCATGCGCCACGGCGGCAAACACCGCGCGTAGATCGGCCGCGCTCCCATCGCGATAGAAGATTCCGGCGCCACCGCTATCCAGTACCCGCACCATGAGTTCTGTTCCGACCCGGGGTGCATTCACGACAAAACGTACCTCTGGCGCGCGCTCCAATACTTCCCGCATGCCATCCATCCATTTTTCGTGGTTCACCGCAATATCCAGCAACACATGGTCATCACTGTGCAGTGCCTCCAGTACATCCAAAGAAGCACCATGGTCGACCGTGACGCCTGAAAACAACGGGCTGACAACGGAGCGCACACCTTCGGCGTAAATTACAGATCGATCAATCACCAACAGACGCATGTTATTCCCCCCGCTGATCTATTCAAGCAGGTTTCACCCACGTAAACCAGCAGCTATAGGACACATGACTTTTGTCTTGTCTTACCAATCCTCTGCCACGCAGCATGAAAGACGCAGACAGATTTTCGAGACGTCCGGCAGCAGAACACCATGCCGGAGCGACTGCAAGACCTGGGGACGGAGCCGCACACTCCGCAGGAAGCCCTTTGGGGAACTGAATGAATCCGGGCAAGGCAAGGGGAAGGGAGGCGCGCCATGCGCCAGACAACCGGAGTATCCTGTCAGGGCCGTGAACGGACATGCTGTCCGTTCTCCCTGACAGAGACAGTCTACACCTGATCAGACACGAAAAGTCGTTGGCCGGCGAATTCAATCATACAAGCCGGTTTCATCACCCTCGCCAAACGAAACCTGCCGGTTGTAACGCAAGCCCAGCTTCTCCAGCAGCCGCGCCGAGGCCAGATTCGCCTGATCGGTAAATCCGACAATCCGTGACTTGCCCAACACCGTCCGCCCATAGTCCATACAGGCCGTGGCGGCTTCAAGCGCATAGCCCTGCCCGCGGAAGCCCGGCAAGAAGGCGTAACCGATGTCGGTCTCCTGCAATGCCTCGCGATACAACAGACCACAGATACCGATCGGCACGGCGGTGTCGCGCAACACGACGCAGTACAAACCATGTCCATAACGCTCATAACTCGGCATCATGCGTTGCTCGATGAAGCTGCGCGCATCAGCTTGATTGCTCAAGCCACGGTCACCGATATTGCGAATGAAGTCGGGATCATTCATCAAGGTGTGAATAAACAGGGCATCGTCAGGCGTTATCCGGCGCAGTATCAACCGGGAGGTTTCCAGTACGGTCACTCGCTACTCCATGCAATCAGGCAAAGTGGCGATGCTAACGGTTTTTCAGCAAGGAAGCACGCCAGTCCGCCAGCCGGACTGACCGCACAATAGAAAAAAGCCCGGCAAATGATTGCCGGGCAGTGGTCAGGTGATGCACCAGTTGCCTGCTTGCGCAGGCTCTGACATTCGCTTACTTGAACTTGTAACGAACGTTAATATAGGCACTACGACCCCAGGTATCCGCCGCCGGGCCGACAAAGGACGTTACATCGGTACCGTTGCCATACGGCACCTTCTTGTTGCCGACGTTGTTGATCCCGGCCGAAACGTTCAGATTCTTGATCGGCTGGAAGTCAACGTTCATGTCAAGAATCGAGAAGGACGGGATACGTTCGGCCAGCTTGGAATTAGACACACTGCTTGAGTAACCAATATTCTTGGTCCCCGCATAGGTGCGTGCCGTCAGGGTGACCGCGGCTTTGCGGAAATCGTAGGTTGCCGAGAAAACATTCTTCCAGCGCGGTGTGCTAGCCGTATCAACCGATTCGAGCATCGGGTCATTGGCCAGTTTGCTCTCTTTAAAGCTGAAAATACGGTTCTGCACCTCGCGGAACTTCAGCGTACCCCATCCACCGAGTGACACCTCGTATTGAAGGTCAATATCCAAACCACTGGTTCTGGTCTTGCCAACGTTGATATAAGGCGCATCGATTTCGACAATGTCACCCAGCGTGACACCGGCAGCCACCTGATCGGGAGTCGGCTTGCGACGTTTCACCGTGCCGACGGCACCCTCATTATCCACAACATATTGCGGATCCAGCGACTGGATGGTGTTGGTCTGCTTGATATAGTAGTAGTCAATGGAAGCAGACAACTCCTTGATCGGCTGCAAGACAAAGCCAAGCGAGTAGTTCTGGGCCTTTTCCGGTTTCAGATTGGGGTTACCACCACTGACCGAGTACTTGGAATCCGTGCAGGACTGCGCAGAAACCCCAGTCTGCAGGCACTGCTTGTAATCGTGCACTTCCGAATAACCGGCCGTTGTCGCATTCATTTCCGGCAAGGTCGGTGCCTTGAAGGAAGTGGTGGCGCCACCACGAATCAGCACTTCCTTGACCGGTTTGTAGGAGAAGGCAATTTTCGGATTCACCGAGTCACCGAAGTCATTATAGTGGTCACCACGCAGTGCCAGTTGAACCTCGAGATCCTTGATGACCGGAATACTGAACTCACCGTAGGCCGAGGTAACAACGCGCGAGCCTTTCACCGGGGAAGCACCGTAGCCAATGATATTGCCCGATACGGTTTGCTCATCCGGAGTACTGTTGATGGTCTCGTGGTTGGCTTGCACACCCCAGGCAAAACCGACATTGCCGGCAGGCAGCGAGAACAACTCGGAGTTGCTCATCTTCAAGTCGGCCGTCTGCAGCTTCGAGGTCGAGGTATTCAGAATCGTGTGCAGGAACGGACGGATCACACTCATCGGGTTATTGCTGATGAACGGGTTGTAGCCCGGGCCACCATTGACACCATTTTGCATATTGTCGGCGAGTGCGTCGCCCAACAGGGCATTGGACGTTTCATCGCGGATCTTGTTTTCGTTAATGCTCAATGCGGTTTCAAGATCCCAGTTGCCCAAGGTCGTGCGATAGCCGGCCAAGGCTCGATAGGTATCGCTGGTGGTAGTGCGATACCGGCGACCCGGCTCGGTAATGGACTTGCGGATGAACAGATCGTCCCCCGGCTGGTAGCCGCCGACTCCGGCCAGTTGTGCGGGATTCGGATAGGCCGCCATGCCCGGGGTCACATAGCCCAGCGAGCCTTCATCGATAAAGGCGTAGTCCGAGTCCATCTTGGTCACTACACGGTTAAAGCCCAGTTCGCCGAAGATTTCACCCGTGCCGAGCTTCTGGGTATACACCCCCAACGCGCCAAAACGGGTAGTACGCGGCACTTCCTGCTTATAGGTCGCGGCAGGGTCATTCAGGCAATAGCTATTGCCCTTGGCTGTCGTGATGATCTTGCTGGGATCACACCCGGGGATCGGATGGAAATGCGTATCGCCATTAGCCGAAATGTCTTTCCATGCACCCCACGAGTAGGCGTCGCGGCCATCCACACCACCGTAGCGACGCATGTCACTCGTTTTGGTCTGTTCGTGATTCCGTGAAAAGACCGGTTCACGGTGATAGGTGTCAATGGACAACAGGAAGTTACGACCCTCTTCGTTCAGGTCGCCCCAACCGGCGGTCAGGTTGAGCGAGGTTTCCTGGCCATCGCCATCGATGGTCTGGCCATAACGCGCAGAACCTTCGATACCTTTGAAGTTTTTCTTGGTTTTGAAGTTGATCACCCCCGCAACCGCATCGGAGCCATAAATGGCGGACGCACCGTCACGCAGGATTTCAACCGATTCGATAGCGGACAGCGGCAGGCTGTTCAAATCGACAAAACTGTTTTCGCCACCTTCGGCAAAGCCGTAGTTGGCAACACGCCGGCCATTCAGCAGAATCAGCACGTATTTGGTGTTCATGCCACGCAAACCCACGTTGGCGGCACCCGAGGCGAAGCTACTGGAAGAGGTACCATAGGTGGTACTCGTCACGGAAGGAATCTTGTCCAGCAATTGTGCGACAGTGGAAGCGCCGGATCTCTCGATATCCGCTTTCTTGATCACTTCGACGGCCGTCGGGCCTTCGCGGTTGATCCGCTTGATATTGGAGCCGGTAACGGTGATTTTTTCCAGCTGCTCGGTTTGGATGGCATCGTTGGCATAGGCTGTCGAGGCGGCAGCAACTCCCAGCGAGGCAATGGCATAAGCCAGTCGCTTCATTTTCATGACGTATTTCCTCTTATCTCTGATGACTTTCTTATTTGGCCTGCCACTCCATCAGGGCATGACAGACTTGACCGTTACGGCACGGGCTATCCTCCGCCCGCACCAGCACAATGTCATTAGCTTTAACCATGAGGTTTTGTTTGATTTACGTCAATCCGGATATGCCAGACACATTGGTGCATTGCGCACCAAAACAGGGCAACAACACCCTGCGATGCTGAACGGGATTTCAGCACCACGCCTCACAAGAGGGGAAAATGATAGAAATAAACTTCAAATACAGCGAGATAGATAAAAAACTTCGAGGTGAAACTCAGAGACTCGAATTTCCACAGCGGGTGATCTCTTTGTCGTAAAAAAGTTGAATTCAATGAAAAATGTTGCAAAAAAAATACATAACCACCAAAGCAACATCAAATCTATTTTACATAAAACACGGCATGAATACATGCGTGCGGGCACGTTCCTCGCCGGCCCGCACACCCAAGGATTACTGCCGCAACTCCCGGCGCAATATTTTGCCGACATTGGACTTGGGCAGCTCGGTACGGAACTCGATATGCCGCGGCTTCTTGTAGCCGGTCAATTGCTCCTTGCAGTACTGCATCAGCTCGTCAAGCGTCAACGACGGGCTGCGCGGCACCACAAACAGTTTGACCGCCTCGCCGGTCTGGGTATCCGGCACCCCGATGCAGGCACACTCGAGCACCGCCGGATGGGCGGCCACCACCCCCTCGATTTCATTGGGAAAGACATTGAACCCCGAGACCAGAATCATGTCCTTCTTGCGGTCTACCAAGGTAATGAAGCCCCGATCGTCCATCACGCCGATATCACCGCTCCGAAAAAATCCGTCCTCCGTCATCACCCGGGCGGTTTCTTCAGGCATGTTCCAGTAACCCTTCATGACCTGCGGCCCGCGAATACCGACTTCGCCACGCTCGCCCAGCGGAACGGCATGACCATCGTCATCAAGGATGACCATCTCGGTCGAGGGCAAGGGCAAACCAATCGTCCCGGAGAACCGCTCATGCCCCGGCGGGTTCAATGAAGCCACCGGCGAAGTTTCCGACAGGCCATACCCTTCAAGGATGGTGGAGCCGGTCAAGGCCTGCCAACGTTCGGCAACGGCACGCTGCACGGCCGCCCCGCCACCAATGCTGACTCGCAATTGGCTGAAACCGAGCGTCTGGAATTCGGGGTTATTGAGCAAGGCATTGAACAGGGTGTTGACCCCGGGCAGGAAATTGACCGGGAACCGTCTCATTTCACGCACCAGTCCGGGAATGTCGCGCGGATTCGGAATCAGGACATTCAACATGCCCCAATGCATCCCCATCATCAAACAGCCGGTCAGGGCGATGACATGATAGAGCGGCAAAGCACACAGTGCCGTCAGCGCCTCGTCGGTACGACGCTGCATCACCGGCCCGGCCCAGGCATCCAGTTGCAACACATTGGCGATCAGGTTGCCGTGGGTCAGCATCGCCCCTTTGGCGACCCCGGTGGTTCCGCCGGTGTATTGCAGGAAGGCAATCGTCTCGCGCGACACCTCGACCGTTTGCAAGGTCAGACTCTCACCCTCTTGCAAGGCACGCCGGAAGGCGTGCGCACCGGGAATCGAGTACGGGGGGACCATTTTTTTCACATGGCGGACGGCAAAATTGACCATCGCGCCCTTCAGGGCCCCTTGCATATCGCCCAGTCGCGCCACCAGCACATGCTGCAAAGCCGTATCCTGAATGACAGCGGCCAGTGTGGCGGCAAAGTTTTCCAGAACGATGATGGCTTCGGCTCCGCAATCCACCAATTGATGACGTAACTCGCGTGCGGTGTAGAGCGGATTGACATTGACCACCGTCAGACCGGCACGGAGGATGGCGGCGACGGCAATCGGATACTGCAGGATGTTCGGCATCATCACGGCCACCCGGGCACCCGGCGTCAAACCCCGTGCCTGCAACCAGGCCGCCAGTGAACGCGAATAATGATCCAGTTCGCCATAATTGAGAAAGGCGCCCATGCAGACGTAAGCCTGCCGCATGGAATGCTTGCGGAATGCCTCCTCCATCAAGTCGACCAGCGAAGCGTAGCGCGTGCCATCAATCGTCGCAGCCACGCCTTGCGGATATGACGCCAACCAGATCTTCTCCATCCAAGCTCTCCTCGTTGATCGATAGAACCGCCCTGCATTATTTGGCAATGTCATTGTTTTACCGGATTATTGCCATGCCAACGGGGTTGGCGTCAACGAGTCTCCATGTGCCACTGCAGCAAACTCCTGCGCAACGCTGCACGGGCAAGGGTACACTTGCCGGATAGACCCGAATTCAGCAGGCGTGCGCCCTGGCGACGCCCAACCAAAAAGAAGACGCAGCATGGAAAGTGCTTTCGAGCGCGGCAATCGCGTGTTGGCCGCTGGCAATACCGCCGACGCCATCGAGGCCTTCAGCGAATGCCTGACGAATGACCCGACCGATTGGCAGGCCGCCGGCAATCGGGCCATGGCACGGATGAAGGGTGGCCAGCATGCTCTGGCGCTGGACGATTATCTGCTGGCCCTGTCGATCAAGCCCGACGCCCACGGCATCAAGATCAATCTCTCGGCGCTACTGAAGGAGCTGGGCGAATTTGCCCTGGCAGAAACCATGCTGCGTGAAGTCCTGACGGCAGAACCGGAGCAGGCCGATGCATGGAGCAATCTCGGGCTGGTCACCCACTATCAGCTTCGCTACGAAGAAGCGGCCGATTATCACCTGAAAGCCATCGAGCTGGGCGGCCCCAGTGCGGCCCGCTTCAACAATCTGGCCAACGCCTTTACCTGCGCGCTGTTGCTGGAGGAAGGCGTCAGTGCCTATCAGGCTGCGCTGCAGCTGGCCCCGCACGACCCTTGCGTCCGCTTCAACCTGTCGGTGGCCTTATTGCTGCAAGGCCGCTATGCCGAAGCCTGGCCACTTTATGAAGATCGCTGGCAGAGCATCCTTACCCTACGCCATAGCGATCACCCCTGGACCGGGGAAGCCCTGAATGACAAGACACTACTGATCTGGAGCGAACAGGGACTGGGGGACACGCTGCAGATGGTGCGCTTCCTGCCCGAACTGCAGCGCCGCCACCCGGCGGCCAACTTCGTGCTGGCATGCCCGCCCTCCTGCCATCGCTTATTCCGGCAGCTTGCCGGCATCACACTGGTCGATGTCGAGGCCCCGCCGCCGTACCACGATGTCCAACTCCCCCTACTCTCCTTGCCCGGCAAACTCGGTATTGATTTTGGCGATATCAAGGGTGCCCCCTACCTTTCCACCGAAGCGGAGTGGCGCGAGACATGGCAGGTGCAGCTCGGTGAAAAGCCGGCCGGCACAACCCGTATCGGCGTGGTGTGGGAAACCGGCGTCTGGGGGGTCGGGGTCGCCGACCACGGCAGGCAGAACAAATCCATCCCGGCCGAACTGTTCCGCGCCTTGACGACACGGCCCGACCTCGAAGTGTACAGTTTGCAACTGTCGGCCGTGCCCGAGCTATTACAGGACACGGTCAAGCCGCTGCCCATCGGCGACTTCGCGGATACCGCCGCCATCGTTCAGCAACTGGACCTGGTCATCAGTGTCGACACCTCGGTGGTGCATCTGGC
>JAGLBD010000199.1 GCA_018260425.1 Pseudogulbenkiania sp.
ACACCACCCAAATCAAAAACAACATTCATTGGCGTCTCCCCTGCAGCAGTCCCCTTTGCCCTATGCCGCGCACCAGCTTTCCATCCGCTGTTTTTCATCGGGCTCGGCGACCTTACGGGGAGGCAGCTTGAACAAGAACGCCGCCGGCTCTTCTATCGCACCACGTAAATGCCGGTCTCTTGCCAACTGGGCACACCGAATTGCATCGACGGCGACACCTGCCGAGTTCGGGCTATCTTCGACCTCCAGCCTTAGCTCGATTGAAAAACTCATATTTAGGCACGCATTGCCCTCCAGACGGATATAGGCGACCTTCCTGTCCCCCAACAACGGCAGGTAGTCTGAGGGTCCGACATTGATGGCCACCTGAGTGCCGAGCAGATCGGCAATCGCATTGGACTTGGTAAACTTTTTGGCAACAGCCCGGCTGCGATCGGACATGTTCTGAAAATCGGTATTGCCGCCAACATTCAGCTGGTAGGTCGACCTCACCCTGCCCCCTCGATCAAGCAACGCCTGACACAACTTTCGATGCAGCAAGGTGGCTCCGATCTGGCTTTTTATGTCATCCCCCAACACCGGTAGACCTGCCTGTTTAAAACGGGCTGCCCACACCGCATCACTTGCCACACGCTCCGGGTTGCAATTAACAAAAGCACACCCGGCCATAATGGATGCCGCCGCATACAGATCGGTATCCAACCGGGCACCGACCGGCAAATAGTTCACCACGACATCGACCTGACAGGCGCCAAGATGAGCCGCAACCTCCTCAAGTGAGGTATCAAAACACCGCGGATCAATATCGATCACATCACGGAGGTTTGCGCCGAGACCATCTTGAAACGCGCCGGCAGCAACGGTCACGCCAAGCGCCGGAACCTCCCGATAACGGGTAGTACAATTGGGCGGACTGAAAATCGCCTCGCACACATCCCGGCCAACCTTGGTTCGATTGACATCGAAGGCCGCGACCACGTGGATATGTTCCACACCGTAACCACCGACTACATCATGCATAAGTCCGGCAAAACCCTGTGCAGGGTCGTCACCGGACTGAATCAGTTGCACCAGACTGGATGCGCAATTACCCACGCCAACCAGCGCCACGTTGATGTTTTTCATCGGTAAACTCCTTAAGGAATAATTGACATCCTCCCCCGCCTCTCGCTTACGCTCGCCGGCCTCAAGACCGGGAAGGTGGGGGATTCCTACGGCGCTAGACGCTAATCTGTCTAGTCACTTCGGCGGGGTCCTGGCCCGACGCCCTGACTTCAGGCGAAGTCTCTGCACAGGCTAACCGGGCGTGTCCCGCCCTTAGCACATTGATCGCACCGACCACGTCGGCGTTATTCTCGTAGCCACACTCCATGCACT
>JAGLBD010000200.1 GCA_018260425.1 Pseudogulbenkiania sp.
GGCAAGGGCAGCAAGGCAGCGGCGGTCAGGGCGGCAATCAGAACAGGTTTCATGGTGGGGGAAGGTGACAGGGTGGAAAGCCGGGATTTTGCCCTGAATTCGCCGGCCATGCCACTGCCATTTATGTCGCCTCGCGGGGGAGCTTGAAATAGGCGATATTGGCGTTCAGTGATTCGCTGACCGTATCCAGTTCCCGGACCATTTCCCCCAGACAGTCGGTGGTATCGGCATTGGCCACAGTCATTTCGATCACCTGCGTCACACGATTGGCAATTTCATGGGCATGGCTGCGCACATCCTGCAAGGCCGTGACAATGTGGCTCAGGTCGCTGCGCGCCTGTGCGGCGTCCGAGCGGATTTCCCCCATGGTCTGCAGGGCTTCATTGGCGATGTCGACGCAGGACTCAACCCGGGTGACGCCGGCATTGATGATGCCGACCACGCCATGGGTGGCATCGCCCATCTGCTTGATGACCGAGGCAATGGACAGGGTCGACTGACTGGTCCGTTCGGCCAGTTTGCGCACCTCGTCGGCGACCACGGCAAACCCCCGTCCGGTTTCGCCGGCACGAGCCGCTTCGATGGCGGCATTGAGGGCCAGTAGATTGGTCTGGTCGGCGATTTCGTGAATGATCGAGACGGTGCTGGCGATTTGCGCGGCCTTGCCATCCAGTTCGGTCACTTGGAGGGCGGATTGCCGTACCGACTCTGCGGCGACCCGGATATCGTCGACCAGCTTGCCGATCAGCTCTTCGCCAGCCATCGCATTGCGGTTGCTGTCTTCGACGCGGTTGGCCGCCTCGGCCATGGTATCCAGACTGACCGACAGCTCTTCAATGCTCGCGCTCATGTCGCCGCTGGCCTGTTTTTGGTGTTCGCCGTTGGCAAGCAAGGTGCGGGATTGTTCGTTGATATGGTTGGATACCGTGCCAAGATGGAATGAGAACCCGCTGATCATGCTCAGAATTTCAACCCACTTCTTTTGCATGTTCGACAGTTGTGCGACCAGACTCTCGGGGTGCGCGCCGCCCAGCGCGACCTGTCGGGTCATATCGCCCTCGGCCATGTGTTGCGCCAGCTCTCGGGTATGGATGGGCTCGCCGCCCAATTGCCCGAATACTCCTCGGTAGAGCAGCCATGATGCCAGCAGAATCAAGCCCAGGGTTAGACCGGACATGCTCCACAGCAGTAGCCGGGTGGTGGCTTGCGCTTTGATAATGACAGTATTGCTGGCGCTGGAACTGTCATTGATTTGCTTGTCCAACTGATCCAGTGTCCCGGCCGCTTTGTCGGTTTGGCTGTCGAAGCCCCCGGGAGCCTGCATGATCTCGTTACCTTTTTCCCGGCCGATCTTGTAGGCCTTGGTCATCT
>JAGLBD010000201.1 GCA_018260425.1 Pseudogulbenkiania sp.
GCAAGGACCAGACGATGTCGTGCACCGGTTCGCCGTGTCCGTCATGCCAACTGCCGTCCCGTGCCACGCGAATGCCGGACAAATGAAGTTCGGCCACCGCGTCCCAGGGGATGGCGCCGAGCAAGACCTCGGGCGGTGTCCCGGTGTTGCGTGCCTCAATGGCCAGATGGGCCAGATCGGCAATGGCCCGGCAGCCGGTGGCCTGACAGAGTTCGCGGGTGTGTTGCCAGCTGTGCAAGGCCATGGCGGCATTGTCGCTGTAGAAGTTGGCGTTTTCCAGCCAGACCGGCAGGCCGGTGCGCTGCTGCAGCTGCTCAATGAAACGGTGGGCCCGGGACTGGTTGGCGGCGCTGGGCAGGTAGCGGTCGGCGCCGCCCAGCAAGCCATTGCCGCGGTAACGCGAGCCGGTGAGATGCAGCCCGATGGAGAGCGGCACCACCGGCAAGCGGACGAGGACCTCCGCCAGATAGTCGAGGAAGACGGCTTGGCGATCAGGGTCTTCGGTGATCGGGGTGCGGGCGAGATGCAGCGAGCCACGCAAGGAGGATAGCGGGTCGTGGCTGGCCAGTGCCATCCATTCTCCGATGCCGCCCTCGATAAAGTCGACGCAGCGTGGCAGAGGCAGGCGGGGTGGGGTATCGACCCCGGACAGCAGGGCAGGGTTGAATCCTGCTCCGATCGAAGCGTTCATCCTGGATTCTCCAAGGACTCTGGCGAGTGTTGCCACCCGCCAGAGGGTCACGATCAATTGGTGTTGTAGCTACCGCACGTCGCCTGGGCTTCCTGTACGTCGATTTCATCCAGTTCGATGATTTGCATGGACATTTCCTTATCAAAAGTGAGGGAACGAAGGTGCCGAGTCCGCTGCAGCAGATGGCGAAACCATAGTGACGTCAGCAAAAGAAGTGCTGCTACTGTACTGAATGACGATGTTGTGCAGTGTGTTGAAAATAAAGGGAAAAATGGAGTTGTGGCGGCAGGTTGTGTCAGGTATCGCTACGGAAAGCGCTATTGGAGTATTTATTTACTGTTTTATTGTTGTTTTGGATAAATGTATGGGGTTGTGCCAGTGCGCCTTGCGCCATGTGGCAATGAAGAAGCGGCGAAGCAGGGTGCGAGAAAGCGCCATAATGCGAGCTGTTCAATGTGCTATTCGAGGTGTCAACATGCCCAACATTCTTGCCAGTAAGGTCACCGGTATTACGGAGCTGAAGAAGAATCCGGCTTCGGTATTGACCGCCGCCGAAGAGGAGCCCGTCGCGATTCTGGGTTGCAACAGACCGGTGGGCTATATTCTGAGTCCTGCTGTTTGGGAGGCCATGACTGACAGACTGGACGATGCCGAGCTGGCCGC
>JAGLBD010000202.1 GCA_018260425.1 Pseudogulbenkiania sp.
CGAACACCACCTGCTTGGGCGTCATATAGCCCGCCAGGCGCTCGCGGCAAAACGCAATCAACTCGGCTTCGCTCAACGGCGCGCAGCCATCCTTGAGAGTGACATAGGCGCAGGGCACCTCGCCCCATTTGGGATCCGGCTTGGCCACCACCGCCGCTTCCAGCACGGAGGGGTGCTGATACAGCACACTCTCGATCTCCAGGCTGGCAATGTTTTCACCGCCGGAGATGATGATGTCCTTGGAACGGTCTTTCAGCTCGATATACCCGTCCGGATGCAAGACGCCGAGGTCGCCGGAATGGAACCATCCACCGGCAAAGGCGTCAGCCGTGGCGCGTTCATTTTTCAGATAGCCCTTCATGACGATATTGCCGCGGAACATCACCTCCCCGAGGGTCACCCCGTCGGCAGGCACTTCGACCATGGTGTCGGGATCCAGAACACTGACCGCTTCCAGCACCGGGTACCGTACCCCCTGCCGCCGCAGAATGCGCCCCTGGGCGTCATCATCCAGAGCATTGAACTCGTCCTTCCACACGCACAGCGTGGCCGGACCATAGGTCTCGGTCAGTCCGTACATATGCTGCACCTTGAAGCCGATGGCCTCCGCCGCGCGGATCACGGGTACCGGAACCGGTGCGGCAGCGGCATTGAACCGTACAGTCTGCGGAAACTCGCGGCGCTGCCCGGCAGGGGCATTGATGAACATCGACAGGACAACCGCCGCACCACACATGGTGTTCACCCCGTGGTCAGCGATCAGTTGGTACATGGCACCGGCCTCGACGCGGCGCAGACATACCGAGGTTCCGCCGACGGCCGCCAGCGTCCAGATAAAACACCAGCCATTGCAATGAAACATCGGCAGTGACCAGAGCTTTACCGTGTTCTGGGTCATCCCGGTCGACAAGGCATTGGACAGGGCATTCAGATAGGCGCCCCGATGGTGGTACACCACACCTTTGGGATTGCCGGTCGTTCCGGAGGTGTAATTGAGGGTAATGGCGTCCCACTCGTCGCGCGGATTCAACCATGGCTCATCCACCGAGCCCTCCCGCAACAAATCGTCGTAACGCAACGTCGCCAACCTCTCGCCGGTGTCGTATTCGCTATCGATGATGTCGACCAACAGCGGCGTGCTGCGCGCCAGTTGCAAGGCCTCGCGAGCCAGCGGCACAAACTCACTGTCCACCAACAGCACCGACGCGTCACCATGGTCCAGCTGAAAAGCAATGGTGCGGGCATCCAGCCGGTAGTTCAGCGTATTGAGCACGGCGCCGGTCATGGGAACCGCAAAATGCACCTCGATCATTTCCGGGATATTCGGCGCCAGTACGGCCACGGTATTTCCAC
>JAGLBD010000203.1 GCA_018260425.1 Pseudogulbenkiania sp.
GTGGAAATACCGTGGCCGTACTGGCGCCGAATATCCCGGAAATGATCGAGGTGCACTTTGCGGTCCCCATGACCGGTGCCGTGCTCAATACGCTGAACTACCGGCTGGATGCCCGCACTATCGCGTTTCAGCTGGATCATGGCGACGCATCGGTGCTGCTGGTGGACAGCGAGTTTGTGCCGCTGGCCCGCGAGGCATTACAACTGGCGCGCACCACGCCTTTGCTGGTCGACATCATCGATAGTGAATACGACACTGGCGAGCGGTTGGCGACGTTGCGTTACGACGATTTATTGCGGGAGGGTTCGGTGGATGAACCATGGCTGAATCCTCGCGATGAATGGGATGCCATTGCCCTCAATTACACCTCCGGAACGACCGGCAATCCCAAAGGAGTGGTGTACCACCACCGGGGCGCCTATCTGAATGCTCTGTCCAATGCCTTGTCGACCGGGATGACCCAGAACACGGTAAAGCTCTGGTCGCTGCCGATGTTTCATTGCAATGGCTGGTGTTTTATCTGGACGCTGGCGGCCGTTGGCGGAACCTCGGTATGTCTGCGCCGCGTCGAGGCCGGTGCCATGTACCAACTGATCGCTGACCACGGGGTGAACACCATGTGTGGTGCGGCGGTTGTCCTGTCGATGTTCATCAATGCCCCTGCCGGGCAGCGCCGCGAGTTTACGCAAACCGTACGTTTCAATGCCGCCGCCGCACCGGTGCCTGTTCCGGTGATTCGCGCCGCAGAGGCCATTGGTTTCAAGGTGCAGCATATGTACGGGCTGACCGAGACCTACGGCCCGGCCACGCTGTGTGTGTGGAAGGACGAGTTCAATACTCTGGATGACGATGCCCAGGGGCGTATTCTGCGGCGGCAGGGAGTACGGTACCCGGTGCTGGAAGCGGTCAGTGTTCTGGATCCTGACACCATGGTCGAAGTGCCGGCCGACGGGGTGACCCTCGGGGAGGTGATGTTCCGCGGCAATATCGTCATGAAGGGCTATCTGAAAAACGAGCGTGCCACGGCTGACGCCTTTGCCGGTGGATGGTTCCATTCCGGTGACCTCGGCGTCTTGCATCCAGACGGGTATATCGAACTGAAAGACCGTTCCAAGGACATCATCATCTCCGGCGGAGAAAACATTGCCAGTCTGGAGATCGAGAGTGTGCTGTATCAGCACCCCTCCGTGCTGGAAGCGGCAGTGGTGGCCAAGCCGGATCCCAAATGGGGTGAGGTGCCCTGCGCCTATGTGACCCTCAAGGACGGCTGCACACCGTTGAGCGAAGCCGAGTTGATCGCGTTTTGCCGCGAGCGCCTGGCGGGCTATATGACGCCCAAGCAGGTGGTGTTCG
>JAGLBD010000204.1 GCA_018260425.1 Pseudogulbenkiania sp.
CTATTCTCACTGAATTATGGTGGGAATCCAGACGGTGCTGGCCGGGTGCTTACGGCAGTAGAGCCAAGGCCATAAATGAAGCCCACCGTTTCCGGTGGGCTTTTTGATGGCTGCAGCAACAGTCAGATAAGCGTAATTTTAAAAATACTAACGAAATTACTTTTGTTGCAACATCACTGTTTCTTCGAGTATTTTTTTTGACGAACCCGCAATGCTAACGCCAGTATCCCTGCACCAAAAAGAAGCTCGGTAGAGGGTTCAGGGACAGGGGAGATGGAGCTCGTCAAAGAGTCGATATGAAATGACTGCATCGTCCCCATTGCACGGGTTGTGCCCGGTTCACGGAAGTCAAAGAAAAAACTAGCAGAATTAAACATATCCTTGCGTAGAGGCTGCTTGAGCGAGTCACTGGTGAATACCCCTCCTCTGTCTGCATTGAGGGACATCCCAACGCTAGACAAGTAGTAACCGTTTAGTAAGGGTACATTTGCAAGAGGTACCCCATATGAACTGGTCAAGTCAGAGTAGCCGGAACTCATAACAAACTGGTCAGATCCATTTGCATGGGTAAATTTGATAGCTCCCCGATTAAGCACGGTGGCAGAGTATGCTGGCGTATCAATCGTAAAGTCAGTGACTACATATTTCATTCCATTCCAATCACCGGCGGGAATGGAGTCATCCGGAGTGTAGTTAAAGGAGAAATTAACGGTATCTCCAATTTTGAAAAAGTCGGTAACGCCCGTACCAAAGTAATTCTGATTTTTAGCATCTATCGTTGTCGATAGCTTCACAGTCACGGCATTAGCCTGTGATGCAAGAGTGACCAAAACCACAAATAAAGCAGCATATGAGCGCATTAACTTCTCCGAGAGTCTTCCCTGCAAAGGGGGGCTATTTGGGAATTTCAACATCTTTCCAAAAGCATATTTTGCCTTGATGCCTATTCATGAGCAATATTTTTTAGAAGGCATTACTCGTAAAACAACTTGAGATAATAAATACGCCAAACCATAGATTTATTGCTATTAACACAAAGTCACGATTATCAGCGCATATTTTAAATAGTTATTTACACACTGGCTTTGCAACCGTTTATGTAACACCAGCCTGCTGGTTCATGTTTGAAAGCGGAAGTGAATCCGTACAGATCATCATGTTAATCAAGCATGCGAAAATATACTCGCCAGAAAGTGGGGAAGCTTTCCGATTTTGATTGCGACGGGTGGTTCATGTTGGACGGTCACGACTGGGGTTTCACACAGGGCTTCCGCACTCGGACATCATAGTTCGGTAAGCCCGAGTAACCGGGCGCGT
>JAGLBD010000205.1 GCA_018260425.1 Pseudogulbenkiania sp.
GTCCATACGCCACATTCCGGCCACCCGACATCACCACCAGCTCGGCCAGATCGAAACTGTCATTCACCGTGTGGCGCAACATCACGAAACGTCCCTGCACGCTGGCGGTGGCCACGCCATCCACCGATGGTGTCACCGTCACCGCCGACAGGCTGCCTTCATGCACCACAAAGGCCGCACTCGCCGGACCGCTCGCCCCGCCCGCATCCAGCACCCGGCCGGTAATGCTGTGCTCACCCGCCGCCAACGCCGTGACCGGCTGGAAGGTCCAGGTCAAACCGGTGACCGTGGCATTGCCCAGCAAGGCCGTGCCGTCGAATACCTGCAGCACCTGACCGCTGCCCAGCGCACTGCCCAGCGTGCCGGCGATCACCGGCAGCGCATCGTCTATCGTCGTATCGCCGCCAAAGCTGCCGGTACCCGAACCGTGCAGTCCCTGCGCATCGGTCACCCCGGTCACCGTCACCAGCTGGGTCGGCGTCTGCGCCGTCACCACGTCGAAACTCACCGTGGTATCCATCTTGCCGACATGCGTCGTACTGTCTTCCAGCCGCACCACCAGCTGATGGTTCCCTGCCGCATAGGCACTGCCCGGGGTAAAGCTCCAGCTCGTCCCCGTCACGGTGGCCACCCCCAGCCGCGTCGACCCTTCATAGATCGCCAGAACTTCATTGGCCCCCAAGGTGGTCGAGAGCGTGCCGCTCAGCACCGCATGGTCATCGGCCACCTTGAGAATGCTTGCCGTCAGGGTCTGCGGCACCCAGTCGACGCTGGTCGCCGGGGTAATGCCATACAGCACCGACTGGTCGGTCGGTACCTGATCGGCGGAGGTTGCCGCGATGCCGCCCGACATGTCGGAGGCCGACACATAGAGATAGGAATTCCCGGAGTTAACCATGTGCGCGCGCGGGTAAAACACGATGGAGTCGATCGCATAGGCTGCGCCCAGATCGATCTGCACCCAGGCATTGCTGACATACTGACTGAAGTAGCTACCGGAGCCAGGACCACTAGTAGAGTGACTGAGGTTGAGATTGTTGTCGTTGACCCCCGACCAGCCATCCGCCGGGAAATACGGCGTGGTGCCGGTCACGGTGACGGTATTGGGATTGTTGGCCTGCAACGCGATATTCACGCCGCCCGAGAAGATCTGCAGTTCAGTGATGTCCAATGCCTGTCCGTGGCGTACCAGTACATAACGCACACCGTCCACCGTACCGGACAGGCCCGGGACTCCCCCCGAACCCGGCACCACGGTCACCGCCGACAAGGTCTGCTCGTTCACCACATAAGCGGCAC
>JAGLBD010000206.1 GCA_018260425.1 Pseudogulbenkiania sp.
AAGCCCGTTTCGATCTGTCGAACGACGGGTTTGACAGTGCCATCAAGTCGATGGGAGGTGCCGTGCGCAGGTCGTCGTCCCGCGCCGGGACTGTGTATAAAGTGAATGTGGGGTATAACTTCAACAAGTTTTTTGCTGTCGAGGGCGGCTACGTCAAACTGGGAAAAGCGCCGTATAACACTTCCGTGAAGGGAGGGCAGGTGTCGTCAAGCGTCAAGGCATCGGGGATCCATATTGCGGCCTTGGGGATACTCCCGGTGAACGAACAGTTTTCGGTGTTCGGCAAGCTGGGCCTGATTCGTTCGACGGTTCATCAGCAGTTGGATGCCTCCGCCCCCGGGCAGCAGGTCTCCGATTCGAAAACTTACCACCGGGTGGGGGGCAACTGGGGGGTGGGCGCCAGTGTCAAAATCAGCAAACCGTTGGCGTTACGGGTGGAAGCCGAGCAGTTCTTTCGTCTGGAAGGATTGCACAATAAATCCTCCGGGCTGAAAGTGAATCTGCTGACGGCGGGTGTCCAATACAGCTTCTAACGACTCATAGGCCGGTGACGGCTCCATAGCCGGTCGTTGGCGAGTGATGCAGCACTCTTCCGCTCACTCGTCACTCTGGAACATCTGGCGCAATGCCTCTTCTTCGATGGCCAACTCGACTTGTTCGAGAACGGCATCCACGTCGACCGGACGGTCATCGACGGTAAATTGACCCGTCAACGGCAGATCAGGATGGAGTGTGCCCTCTTCGTAGTAAGCCCAGATTTCCTCTGCATACATCGTTTCGCCGAGCGCGGGAGCGAAGGTGCTGAAATAACTGCGCAGATTGATGACGTCGCGCTTGAACATCTCGAAAGCCATACTGTTGCCAGCCGCGTCGACGGCCTGTGGCAGGTCGATGACCACCGGCCCGTGTTCCCCGACCAGAATGTTGTATTCCGACAAGTCGCCATGGATGATGCCGGCGCACAGCATCCTGACCACTTCCTTGATCAGGCGTGCGTGATAGTCCAGTGCCAGCGCTTCACTCATTTCCACATCGTTGAGACGCGGCGCCACACCGCCTTCGCCATCACCGACCAGATCCATCAGCAACACCCCTTCATGGCACAGATGCGGACGGGGCACGGTAACGCCCGCCGCCGACAAGCGGAATAGCGCATCCACTTCGGCGTTCTGCCATTCTTCTTCCTGCATCTTGCGGCCGTAACGGCTGCCTTTGTCCATGGCCCGTGCCTGACGACTGTTGCGAACCTTGCGGTTTTCCTGATAGCTGGTGCTTTTGCGGAAACTGCGTT
>JAGLBD010000207.1 GCA_018260425.1 Pseudogulbenkiania sp.
TGATTTGCGTTGTCACCAACGCGTTGATCTTTAACAAACTGAGAAGCTGAAATATACAGAGAGGCATGATGCCGGATTTATCCGGGATTGTGTCACTTGGGTAGATGATTGTATCGACGTTGAGCGCTTTAAAAGGGGCGCAAGACGTATCGCACAAACATGCTGTTGTTTGGATGGCTGAGGCCGTTCAAATGATAGGGTCAAGCGATTAAGTGCATCTGGTGGATGCCTTGGCGATCACAGGCGATGAAGGACGTGCAAGCCTGCGAAAAGCGTGGGGGAGTTGGCAATGGAACATTGATCCCACGATGTCCGAATGGGGAAACCCGGCCCTTAGGGGTCATCCCTACCTGAACACATAGGGTAGGCGAAGCGAACGCGGAGAACTGAAACATCTAAGTACCCGCAGGAAAAGAAATCAACCGAGATTCCGCCAGTAGTGGCGAGCGAAAGCGGAATAGCCTGTACGATTTAGCCATTGCGTTAGTGGAAGGTCATGGAAAGGACCGCCATAGTGGGTGATAGCCCCGTACACGAAAACGCAGCGGTGGAACTAAGCGTACGACAAGTAGGGCGGGACACGCGAAATCCTGTCTGAAGATGGGGGGACCATCCTCCAAGGCTAAATACTCGTGATCGACCGATAGTGAACCAGTACCGTGAGGGAAAGGCGAAAAGAACCCCGGGAGGGGAGTGAAATAGAACCTGAAACCGGATGCATACAAACAGTGGGAGCCCTTGAAAAATGGGGTGACTGCGTACCTTTTGTATAATGGGTCAGCGACTTACGTTCAGTAGCGAGCTTAACCGAATAGGGGAGGCGTAGGGAAACCGAGTCCGAATAGGGCGATTTAGTTGCTGGGCGTAGACCCGAAACCGAGTGATCTATCCATGGCCAGGATGAAGGTGCGGTAACACGCACTGGAGGTCCGAACCCACTAATGTTGCAAAATTAGGGGATGAGCTGTGGATAGGGGTGAAAGGCTAAACAAACTCGGAGATAGCTGGTTCTCCCCGAAAACTATTTAGGTAGTGCCTCATGTATCACTTCCGGGGGTAAAGCACTGTTATGGCTAGGGGGTCATTGCGACTTACCAACCCATGGCAAACTCTGAATACCGGAAAGTGCGAGCATGGGAGACAGACGGTGGGTGCTAACGTCCATCGTCAAGAGGGAAACAACCCAGACCGCCAGCTAAGGTCCCAAATGATATGCTAAGTGGTAAACGAGGTGGGAAGGCATAGACAGCCAGGATGTTGGCTTAGAAGCAGCCATCATTTAAAGA
>JAGLBD010000208.1 GCA_018260425.1 Pseudogulbenkiania sp.
TCGGCACCGGCGTACTGAGCGATGCCAGCCATCTGGTGCTACTGATCAAGCTGGCGCAAGCGGAGACCACCACCTTGCCCGGGGCCAGCACGGCGGTGCTGGGCAAGGCCGGCTTGCTGTTGCAGCTGGCCAGCGTGGGTCTGGACATCTATGAACTGACTCAGGCCAACGATGCGGTACAGCGCGCGGTATTCGGCACGCAACTGACCTTTGACTCGGCCGGTGTCGGCATGGGAGCCCTGTCGGTGCTTGGCGTCGAAGCGGCCGGCCCCTTGTCCATCCCGCTGGCAGGCCTTGGCATCGGCATCAGCACGCTGGCCGGCATCTACTCCGGCTTTTTGAAACAAGCCCAGCAAGTCGGGGCGTTCTTTGCCGACCTGAACCACGCCTACACGGCACACACCGACAGCGCCAGTGGCGGTTACCAACGGCAAGACGGCCGTTTGCTGCCACAGAGTTCGGTGGTGTTCGAGGAAATCAACCTGCGCACCGGCACCGTCAGCCTGGCGTCGCCGCTGGTCTACCCGACTGTCTGGCACTGGAACACCGCGCCGTATGTCAAACCCGGACGCTGGCCGAATACCGGTCAGGACAAAGCCCACGCCATCGACATCCGCCAACGCATGGACTGGCCCAAACAGGCCCCGCTACCCACCTTGCGCGGCGAGACCTTCGTGCTCCCCTTCACCTCCCGCTATTACCTTTACAGCCAATACCGGCAGATTCCGGCCGTGTGCTGGCGGCACGATACCGGCTTTGACCTGCTGCGTCGTTTGAATGGCGATGACTTCCGCTTCGACGTCAACATTTTCATTCAGTACGCAATCACCGAAATGCACCCCGAGTATGTCGACCACGAGATTTTGGTGCGGCTGGGCGAACACAGCCCGCGCTTGCAAATGCCGCCCGCCATGGAGTCGCAGCACGGGCTGGATTGTTGCCTGTTTGCCGAGGCAGGGGGCCGGCACATCATTGACCTGCAAGCCGGCATCCGGATCATCCTGCGCGCCGCACAACCGGACAGCACCCAGTGGATTCTGGATGGTCGCCATCTGGATAGTGACACCATTCAGCTGAGCACCCGGCCCGGGGACTGGCAACAGATCGGCAAGGTACAACTCCGCCTGCATGAGGACCAGGCGGCAGGTAGCGTCACGCTGCTGTGCAAGAATGGCGACGTCGTGCAACTTGAGCTGGGCAGCCAACACCCGGGCCAAAGCATCAGCCAGATCGATGCCGCCACCCTGCCCG
>JAGLBD010000209.1 GCA_018260425.1 Pseudogulbenkiania sp.
TCGGCACCGGCGTACTGAGCGATGCCAGCCATCTGGTGCTACTGATCAAGCTGGCACAGGCGGAGACCACCACCTTGCCCGGGGCCAGCACGGCGCTGCTGGGCAAAGCCGGCTTGCTTTTGCAGCTGGCCAGCGTAGGTCTGGACATCTATGAACTGACCCAGGCCAACGATGCGGTACAGCGCGCGGTGTTCGGCACCCAACTGACCTTCGATTCTGCCGGCGTCGGCATGGGGGCCCTGTCAGCACTCGGCGTCGAAGCCGCCGGCCCGCTGGCTATCCCGTTGGCCGGTCTTGGCATCGGCATCAGCACGCTGGCCGGCATTTACTCCGGCTTTTTGAAGCAAGCCCAGCAAGTCGGCGTGTTCTTTGCCGAGCTGAACCACGCCTACACAACGCAAACCGACACGTTCAGCGGTGGTTACCAACAGCAAGACGGCCGTCTGCTGCCACAGGCTTCCGTGGTGTTCGAGGAAATCAACCTGCGTAGCGGCACCGTCAGCTTTGCATCACCGCTAATCTACCCGACGGTCTGGCACTGGAACACCGCTCCCTACGTCAAACCCGGACGCTGGCCGAACACCGGGCAGGACAAAGCCCACGCCATCGACATCCGCCAACGAATGAACTGGCCCAAACAAGCCCCGCTACCCGCCTTGCGCGGCGAGACCTTCGTGCTCCCCTTTACCTCGCGGTATTACCTTTACAGCAAATACCAACAGATTCCTGCCGTGTGCTGGCGGCACGATACCGGCTTTGACCTGCTGCGTCGTTTGAATGGCGATGATTTCCGCTTCGACGTCAACATTTTCATTCAATACGCGATCACAGAACTGCACCCCGAGTATGTCGAGCATGAAATCATGGTACGGCTGGGCGAGCACAGTCCGCGCTTGCAAATGCCGCCCGCCATGGAATCGCAGCACGGGCCGGACTGTTGCCTGTTTGCCGAAGCGGGTGGCCAACACCTGATTGACCTGCAAGCCGGCATCCGGATCATCCTGCGCGCCGCGCAACCGGACACTACCCGGTGGATTCTGGATGGGCGCCATCTGGATAACGATACGGTTCAGCTGAGCTCCCGGCCCGGGGACTGGCAACTGATCGGCAAGGTACAACTCCGCCTGTATGAGGACCAAGCCGCCGGCAGCGTGACGCTGCTGTGCAAGAATGGCGATGTCGTGCAACTTGAGCTTGGCAGCCAACACCCGGGCCAAAGCATCAGCCAGATCGATGCCGCCACCCTGCCCG
>JAGLBD010000210.1 GCA_018260425.1 Pseudogulbenkiania sp.
ACGGGTCAGTGTCACGCGAGGGGCCAACGGCGCGTAAAGCTGCAGCACGAATTGAAGCGGCTCCTGCTGAATGGTCTTGATGCCCACATTACTCGATACCCAGCGGGATTCATCTTGCCAGGCACGGGGGGCGACCCCGTCAGGCGCCGTCCCCGCCACGATGATACCGTCCGGATGGTCCCGGGTTTTCAGAAGCAAGGCCCGCGAAATATCGTGCCGCCCGGCAATGCCGGTGGCGCGTACCAGCGCCTCCATGTCAATGCGTGCCCGCACAAAAGCATGCACACGGCCATTGGACGACAGAGGAAACAACCATTCCACCGGCACCGTGCCATCCGGGCGAGGGCCACTGACCATCCCCTCGCCGGCATACGGCCCCTTGTCCACCGGTAAATGCTGCAAACGCGCCAACGCAGCGCGATCCCTGGCATCGGCCGCCCCCCTCGAAAAACCTTGCTCCCTGACGCCGCAACTCACCCGCTGCGGTGGCACCACCAATTCCAGCGCCAGCCACCCCGGCTCGCTGGCCGTGCCGATGAAATTGCACACCTGCGCCGCATTGACCGCAGGATTCAGCGTGATCCGGTCGTGTTCGAAAATCACCAGATCGAACAAACTGAAAACGCGTTGCTGCAAACTATTGAAGGAGTACATCAGCGCCGTGGTGTAAGGCGACATCTCAAAAACGAATGCACGGCGCGCCTCTTCCTCCTTGCGTTGGGAAAGCTGGTCATAGATCAGGCCGCACGCCAGCATCGAGACCAGCACCAGCACTGCCATGACACTCCACTGACGACGACTCAGGCGTTCCGACACGAAAAAAACTCTCCAAGCAATCAATGCAAATGAAATAGTTTCAGGATTCTGCCACCAAATGCCAACAAAGAGCAGGCTCCGTCAACTTCAGGTTGACCCCGCCTCACTTCATGCAGGATGGATAGGCACACGTGAAATCCCTAGGCTTGCAGCAAACACTGACAACAGCCTCAAACTCGCCTGGAGGATTACCATGCAGCGCTCGTTCATTCTTTCTCGTTGTACCGTCCTGACTCTGGCCGCCTGCGCCGCCATGTCCCTCACTGCCTGCGGCGGCGGGGGTGGGGGCGGCAGTGGAAGCCCGGGGACGCCCTCCGCCGCCGCTGGCAGTCTGAACGGCGTCGCTGCGACCGGCGCTCCGCTGGCCAACGCCACTGTCACCGTCACCGACAGCGCGGGTAAAACCTGCACCGGCACGACGCAAAATGATG
>JAGLBD010000211.1 GCA_018260425.1 Pseudogulbenkiania sp.
TCGGTGAAAGCACGGGTTTTAACCGTCACTTTTCTTTTTCCTCCGACGCGGAACCGCGACCGATTATTCGAGGATTATTTTGTAAAGAAAAAAAATTAATCGGAAGCCAAAAAAATTGCCATTTGTTGTCAAAACCATTGATTCTCTCTCTCTCTCAAAAAAGCAAAAACGACGAAAACAATAAATTCTTTGAGATAATTCACGCGCAGTGTAAGTGAACCGTACCAGAATACCGCCAAAAGTCACGTGATCAAAAAACAAAAAGATGGACGCAAGGAAGTTTCTGTGGAAAGTAAAAAAAAAAAAAAAAAAAAGGAAAAGTGATCAAAAGCGAAATCACAAATCGATTTGAAAGGTAAGAATGATTATTTATTAATTAATTAATTGATTGATTTGATGATTGATTGATTGATTTATTGAATGATTATCGATTAATTTGGGAAATTAATTGATTAATCACGTGAGGCATTCTGCCGCGCGTTAAGCCTCAGGTCGGATGACCGTGCGGTAACGCCTGAACTTGGCATTGATGTGGAGTGACTTTTTGTCGTGAACCTTTCTTCTGGCAATGCGATATGCCAGATGTGGTATCTCCGAATTGTTTTCCTGAGTGTTTTATATGCGAGCTCGAAATTGTGGTGTTGCCTTATTCTCCGAGAGCTGGCATCTCCGAATTGTTTTCCTGAGTGTTTGAAGCAACCATTTGACCAATTTGATATGCCAGCTCGAACTTGTGCTGCCTTACCCCCCGGGGGGGTTGGTATCTCCGAATTGCTTTCCTGAGTGTTTGAAACAACCACTTGACCAATTTGATGTGCCATCTCTAACTTGTGGTGTTGCCTTATCCTCCGGGGCTGGCATCTCCGAATTGTTTTCCTGAGTATTTGAAGCAACAGTGGGTCCTACTCATTTTAATTTGATGTATTACCAATTCTTCGGGTGCCATTGTCAGGTCGGTAATTCACTCTGCTTCTTCTAACGCCTATTTTAGAGGTTTAAGTTTGTAATTGAGCGATTTGCGGTTCGACCACGGTTTCTGGGGAGCTCAGAGAACAACATCAAATCGTGCATCACACTTTTACACTTGCATTTTGGCCAAAACGCCCGGTAAAGACGTTTACAGTAATTACCCGAATGTAAATGACGTCATCACCCGAATGTAAATGACGTCATCACCCGAAAAGTAAGTGCAAAAGCGATTGACGAATTATTTTTTCGAATTTCGATTTCAAATTTTGG
>JAGLBD010000212.1 GCA_018260425.1 Pseudogulbenkiania sp.
CCGGCTGAAGGGAAGCCTGAACCAGGCGCAATTTGAAGTCGAGAGGAAAGTTCGGTCGGCGGTGGCGTTTGCGAGCTTGGGTCGTGGAGTCCATGAAACAGTGTCCATTATCGATGTGATGGACATTATTCTCACTGAATTATGGTGGGAATCCAGACGGTGCTGGCCGGGTGCTTACGATGCAACCTGGCGAGTTCGAGAACTGCATGGACTGGCAAGAATGGACTCCTGAAAATTGCCAGGCCAACTACGCAGCGCTCATGGGGAAACCCCTTGAATACTTTGCAATTTGACCTCGGAAAAACTGAATGAACTGTATTACAACAATTGACTGGGCAGCGACCGGGACGATGCTTCAGGGGATTGGCACCATCATCGGTGGAGTTGCTGTAATTGTCGCCGCATTTATTGGAGGCA
Organism: Pseudogulbenkiania sp.; assembly: GCA_018260425.1. GTDB lineage: Bacteria > Pseudomonadota > Gammaproteobacteria > Burkholderiales > Chromobacteriaceae > Paludibacterium. Next base: position 418 of record JAGLBD010000212.1, read on the forward strand.
ATACATTCGAAAGCTGGCGGCAACAAAAGCTATCGGAACGCCGTATCGATCAGGCAGAACGGATACTGACCGCGACCTATAAAGCCCGTCAGGGCCTGTTGTTCGTCCGAGGCCCAGCGATATGGGCGCACGAGATCTCTAACGCTGAGGAGCACCTGAAGGCAAGCGGCGAATGGGATAAGGTCAATGGGCCGCAGGAGCAAAAGAATCTTTCTACAGCACAGGCCTATTACAACAGAATCAACCGTACAAAGGATGATCAACGGGTGCTTCAGGAATGTCAGCCTATGGCCCGTGCACTGTTTGGTGAAGAATTGGAAAAAGCTTTGGAGAAGCTAAATCACCAGTTCTGGGTTGTAGAGGTTCATGTTGACTCCAAACTCCATGACAAAGGAGAACTGGACACTGAGTTCCGGAAAGAAATAGATCGCACTTTATGGTCTGGGTATCCATCACCCGAGGAGAATGAGGTTGATCAGATAATTGCTGCACAGGTGAAACTCATAGAGGAGGTCTGCGTCCCCATATTAAGACTGGAAAAGGAGCCGTGATGCAATTCGACCAATACAACGCGAAAACGCTCACAGTCTCGATGCTGGCCCCTCTGGCCGTGCTAATGATGATCGCTCACATATCCCACGGAAATTTGGGATAGGAGTCTTCGAACCAAATCATGATCCTGCCGCATCGTGCAGCGGAGTGGCCTCTGAACAAGCCGAGTCGGACTCACGTGAGATTTCTGCCGCCATCCCCCGGTGTTAGGGTAGTTGTCGTGTCTTCAGATCGAATCAATTCATCATCCG
>JAGLBD010000213.1 GCA_018260425.1 Pseudogulbenkiania sp.
GGTTTACCTGCACGATATAAAAAAACAGCTCAGGGCCACACTGGGCGTCGCTTGACTCACACCACATTACAACGCAAGGAGAGAGGCTGAATGGAGTATCGCAGCAATAGCATGAGCCGCCTGGTCGGACGGACACAGGCGCTGCCTGAAGGCTTGAGACAGTTTATCCTGACGCGCGCTTTTGGCCGGGTAGTGCCGTTTCTCGGCACCGCGGGTCTACGCTTTGAAGAGGTCAGCCGGCAACGGCTGGTGGTATCTCTGCGCAATCGTCGCAAGGTCCAGAACCACATCAAAGGGGTACATGCCGCGGCGATGGCCCTGTTGGCAGAAACAGCGACCGGATTTGTGGTCGGCATGAATGTGCCCGATGACAAACTGATGCTGCTCAAATCCATGCACGTCAACTATACCCGTCGCTCCCAAGGCAATATGTGTGCGGTCGCCACCCTTGACGATGCGCAGATCCAGCGCATGTACAACGAGGAAAAGGGCGATGTCACGGTAACGGTGGCGGTAACCGACGAGTCCGGAGAGCAACCGGTCAGTTGCGAAATGGTCTGGGCATGGGTTCCTAAAAAACGTCCACAACAGTGATGAGCAGAGGAGAAATCGGGATGAACTACAGTGCACTGAACGTCGAGCAGCACGGAGCGGTTGCGGTCATCAGCTTCAATCGGGCCAGCAAAGCCAATTCGCTGGATGAAGCCAGCTGGAGCGAGTTACGTACGGCGATGCGCTGGGCGGATGACACGCCGGAAATCCGCGCCGTGGTCCTGCAGGGCGAGGGCAAACATTTCTGTTCAGGGATCGATCTGTCCATGTTGATGGGGGTGCAGGCGCGGATCAAGGACGAGTGCGAAGGGCGGATGCGTGAAAAGCTGCGCCGTCTGATTCTCGACCTGCAGGACTGTGTCACCAGCCTGGAGGCCTGCCGCAAGCCGGTGATCGCGGCCATCCACGGTGCCTGTCTGGGCGGCGGTCTGGATATTGCCCTGGCGGCCGATTTTCGGTTTGCCTCCAGCGATGCCGTGTTCGGGGTAAGGGAAGTGGATGTCGGTATGGTGGCTGACGTGGGAACCTTGCAGCGCTTGCCGCATGTGGTGGGGGAAGGCATTGCACGGGAAATGGCGCTGACCGGACGCGATGTCACGGCCGACGAAGCCGTGTCGTTCCGCTTGGTCAACCGGGTCGTACCGGATGGCGACGCGGTCAAGGCCGC
>JAGLBD010000214.1 GCA_018260425.1 Pseudogulbenkiania sp.
CGGGCGTTTCCCATAATCGATACGAACAGTTCAATGTGCCGGAGCGAGGCGCCATTCTCAACAATAGCCCGGGCACTGTTTTAAGCCGGCTCGGCGGATATGTGGATGGCAATGCCGCCCTGAGACAGGGAGCGGCGCGCATCATTCTCAATGAAGTGGTCGCCGCCAATCCGTCTCGACTCAATGGTTATCTGGAGGTTGCCGGCCAGAAAGCCGAAGTGGTCATTGCCAATCCGTGGGGTATCACCTGCCATGGTTGCGGATTCATCAATACCTCACGTGCCGCTCTCACGACCGGTGTGCCACTGATGTTGGAGGGGCGACTAAGCGGCTATCGGGTAGAGGGCGGTGCCCTGCGTGTCGAAGGGAAAGATCTGGATGTGTCCGGAATGGATGGCTTTGCCCTGATCAGTCGTGCCCTGCACCTGACGCGGGGTATTTACGCCAAGCGACTGGATGTGGTGCTGGGGCGCAATGAAGTCAGTCATGACACGCTGGCAGGCAAGCCCCTCGATGCCGTTGGCGGACAGGGTGTTGCGCTCGATGTGTCGGCGCTGGGGGGCATGTATGCCGGTGCGATTACCCTGGTCAGTAGTGAGTCGGGTTTTGCGGTGAACAGTCTGGGCAAGCTGCAGGCGAGCGAGGGGCGCTTGCACTTGTCCAGTCGCGGTGATCTGACGCTTGCCGGCGACAGCCACGGCACGACCGGCGTGATGCTCGCTGCCGATGGAGTGTTAGTGCAAACAGCGACAGTGAGTAGCCACGGAGACATTGCGCTGCAGGGGCAGTCGCAGCTCGTGCTGGATGGGCGGGTCATTGCCGGTGGCGAGGTGAGTGTGCAGGCGGCATCCCTGTCGGGAAAGGGCGATGTCGTGGCGGGCATGCGCGAAGACGGTAGTCGAAACGATTTTGGCTCGATTCGTGCCGCGGTCAGCGGAGCCATGGTTCATCAGGGATTCTGGCAGGCATCGCGCAACATGCTGCTGAGTGGCGACTCCATCGACCTGTCAGGTGCACAGCTTTCGACATTACTGGGCGATCTGAACCTGAGTAGTGCCGGTGCGGTGTTGCTGACGGAAAGTACGACGTCCGTGGCGGGTGAAGCAAGTGTGCATGCCGTTGGCATTGTGGATCACCGCCATGGGCGATTTACCGCCGGAAGTCTGCAATTGCAGGCCCGGGAGCTGCTGAATGATGACGGCACGCTGAGCCTGACGG
>JAGLBD010000215.1 GCA_018260425.1 Pseudogulbenkiania sp.
CCGTCAGGCTCAGCGTGCCGTCATCATTCAGCAGCTCCCGGGCCTGCAATTGCAGGCTTCCGGCGGCAAATCGCCCGTGACGGTGATCCACGCTGCCACCGGCATGTACGCTTGCTTCACCCGCCACGGACGTAGTACTTCCCCTCAGCAAGACCGCACCGGCACTACTCAGGCTCAGGTCGCCCAGTAATGTCGCAAGCCGAGCACCTGACAGGTCGATGGAGTCGCCACTCAGCAGCATGTTGCGCGATGCCCGCCAGAACCCCTGATGAACCATGGCTCCGCTGACCGCGGCACGAATCGAGCCCAAATCGTTTCGACTGCCGTCTTCGCGCATGCCCGCCACGACATCGCCCTTTCCCGACAGGGATGCCGCCTGCACACTCACCTCGCCACCGGCAATGACCCGCCCATCCAGCACGAGCTGCGACTGCCCCTGCAGCGCAATGTCTCCGTGGCTACTCACTGTCGCTGTTTGCACTAACACTCCATCGGCAGCGAGCATCACGCCGGTCGTGCCGTGGCTGTCGCCGGCAAGCGTCAGATCACCGCGACTGGACAAGTGCAAGCGCCCCTCGCTCGCCTGCAGCTTGCCCAGACTGTTCACCGCAAAGCCCGACTCACTACTGATCAAGGTAATAGCACCGGCATACATGCCTCCCAGCGCCGACACATCGAGTGCGACACCATTTTTTTCAACGGCATCGAGGGGTTTGCCTGACAGCGTGTCATGGTTGACTTCATTGCGCCCCAGCACCACATCCAGACGCTTGGCGTAAATACCCCGCGTCAGGTGTAGTGCTCGACTGATCAGGGCAAAGCCATCCATTCCGGTCACATCAAGATCTTTCCCTCCGATACGCAGGGCTCCGCCCTCTACCCGATAGCCGTTTAGTCGCCCCTCCGTCATCAGTGGCACACCGGTTGTGAGAGCGGCACGTGAGGTATTGATGAATCCGCAACCGTGGCAAGTGATGCCCCACGGATTGGCAATGACCACTTCGGCTTTCTGGCCGGCAACCTCCAGATAGCCGTTGAGTCGAGACGGATTGTGAGCAACAACCTCATTGAGAATGATGCGCGCCCCCCCCGTCTTCAGGGCGGCATTGCCATCCATATATCCGGCGAGCTGGCTTGAAACAGTGCCCGGGCTATTGTTGAGGATGGCGCCTCGCTCCGGCACATTGAACTGTTCGTATCGATTATGGGAAACGCCCG
>JAGLBD010000069.1 GCA_018260425.1 Pseudogulbenkiania sp.
TTTACTGAAACTTCCTGAAACCCCGTGAAACAGGGTCTTGGTGCCCGGGACCGGAATCGAACCGGTACGCTATAAGCGGCAGATTTTAAGTCTGCTGTGTCTACCAATTTCACCACCCGGGCACGGCATGGATACTGCAGTGAGTCTGGCATTTTATGTCGTGGGAGAGCCATTAGCAAGTCGGAAACGCCGGATATGATTGACGATACGGTGAGGCTTCCTTACAGTTCCGGCACAACAACAGAGTGAGACAGCCATGGCTATCAGTGTTTTCGACTTGTTCAAGATCGGTATCGGTCCCTCCAGCTCCCATACCGTCGGTCCGATGCGTGCCGCACGCCAGTTCGTCGCCCGCCTGGAAAAGGATGGCCTGCTGGCCACCACCACCCGGGTGAAGGCTGAATTGTTCGGCTCGCTGGGAGCGACCGGCAAGGGCCACGGCTCCGATATCGCGGTACTGCTGGGTCTGCAGGGCGAATTGCCCGATGTGGTGGATACCGACCGGGTACCGGACATGCTCGATGCCATTCGCCAGCAACGCTGCATCCGCTTGCTCGGCCACCACGAAGTGGTCTTTGACGAAGCCGAACACCTGATCCTGCACAAGCGCAAAAGCCTGCCCTATCACCCCAACGGGATGATCTTCGAAGCCTTCGACGCGGAAGGCAACCGTCTCTCCCAGCGCGCCTATTACTCGGTCGGCGGCGGGTTTGTCGTTGATGAAGCGGCGGTGGAAGCCGGCTTTACCCCGCCCGGCGCCACCGAACTCAAGCACCCCTTCACCAGTGCCGCCGAACTGCTGGCCCTGTGCCAACGTTACCAAAAGCCGATCAGCCAGATCATGCTGGAAAACGAGTTGGCCTGGCGCAGCGAAGAACAGATCCGCAGCGAACTGCTACGCATCTGGCAAGTCATGCAAGACTGCGTCAAGCGCGGCTGCGAACGGGAAGGCATCTTGCCGGGCGGCATGAAAGTCCGTCGCCGCGCCGCCGACTTGCAACGCAAACTGATGCAGTCGCCCGAAGCGGCACTGCGCGACCCGCTGACCATCATGGACTGGGTCAACCTCTATGCCCTGGCCGTCAATGAAGAAAACGCTGCCGGCGGCCGTGTCGTCACCGCGCCGACCAACGGGGCTGCCGGTATCCTGCCGGCCGTGATGCATTACTACGCCCGCTTCGTCCCGGGCGCCGACGATGACGGCATCGTCCGCTTCCTGCTGACCGCAGGCGCCATCGGCATCCTGTTCAAACTCAATGCCTCGATTTCCGGTGCGGAAGTCGGTTGTCAGGGTGAAGTCGGCTCGGCCTGTTCGATGGCGGCCGGCGCACTGACCGAGGTCATGGGCGGCACCCCGGAACAAGTCGAAAACGCAGCGGAAATCGGCATGGAACATAACCTCGGACTCACTTGCGACCCGGTCGGCGGGCTGGTGCAGGTTCCCTGCATCGAACGCAATGCCATGGCCTCGATCAAGGCCATCAACGCCTCGCGCATGGCACTGCGCGGTGACGGCCACCACTTTGTCTCGCTGGATCGTGTCATCAAGACCATGCGCGACACCGGACGCGACATGAACAGCAAATACAAGGAAACCGCCCGTGGCGGTCTGGCGATCAATGTGGTGGAACTGCCGGTGAACATCGTCGAATGCTGACCCTCACCGGCTGGCATCTGCTGACCCGCCTTGGTGACTCTTCGGTGATGTTGCGCACCGGGCTGGTCATGGTGGCGTGGATGCTGTGGAAACGGGAATGGCGCTGGCCGCTGGCACTGCTGGCGGTCATGGTGCTCACCGTGTCCAGCAAGGTGCTGTACTTTGCCTTCGGCATCGGCATCCACGCCATCGACTTCCGGGGATTCAGCGGACACAGCCAGATGTCGGCGGTGATCCTGCCGCTGTTGCTGGCCGGCCTCGGCAGTGACCGCAACAGCGCATGGCGCTTGTTCGGTCTCGGGGCCGCACTGGCACTGCTGGTGGGAATTTCACGTCTGCAAGTCAATGCCCACACGCCAAGCGAAGTCATCGGCGGTCTGGCACTGGGTTACGCCGCGTGCCTGATCACTGGACGCCAAGCGGTGGACCGCTGGCTGGAAGCCCCGGTGCTGTGGCGCATGGCCGCGGTGTTGGTCACACTCTGGTATGCCTTGAATTTTGTGCCCGCTCCCACTCAGGGCATCATCTACCGCTTTTCCATGGCGCTGGCCAAAGCTCTCGCTTAAGCACGCGGGCCAAGCGCCTTGGCCAACTCGCCCTCCAGCTCCCGGCAGCGCTCTTTCAGCACCTCGACAAAGCGGTCCACACTCTGGGACGGCGGACGGTACAAAGGCAAGGCCAAGGTCACCGAGTACGGTATTTCACTGGCAAAGCGGCGAATTTCCAAACCCCGGTCCCGATAGCTCAGGGCCGTGACGGCATTGACGATCGCACAGCCCACCCCTTCGATCACCATCGAACACAGCGCGGCCGAACTATGGGTTTCGACCACCGGCCGGCGCAGGATACCCTGCTGGCGAAACACTTCATCGACCTTCTGCCGATAAGGGTCCGCTTCGGCCAGATACACGAAGTCCACCCCGGCAAAATCCGCAGCCGACAGCACCGCCTTGGCGGCCAGCGGATGGCCGGGCGGCAAGACGCACACTTCCTCGGTGGTCAACACGGTTTCCACCCGGGTGCCGCGTGGATCCATGCCCTCTTCGGTCAAGCCCATATCATGCCGTTGCGCAGCCAGCCACTCGTCGAGCAAGGGCGGGTCCTGCGGAATGATGCTGAGCGACACCCCCGGGTACTGCGCCAGAAAGCGGCGACACACCGCCGGCATCAGTGTCTGGGCCAGCCCGGGCTGACACACCACGGAAATCTGTCCCTGATCGAATTGGCGCAAGGCTTCCGCCGCATTGACGATGCGCTCCAGACCGAAGTAGGAACGACGCACCTCGTCAAACAGCATCAAGGCCTGCCGGGTCGGCTGCAAGCGACCGCGACTGCGCTCGAACAACACCAGCCCGGTCAGGGTTTCCAGCCGGGCCAACTCACGGCTGACGGTGGGTTGCGACGTCGCCAGCATACGCGCGGCTTCGGTCACGCTGCCGGCCGTCATCACCGCCCAAAAAATCTCGATATGGCGCAAAGAGACCGACATGTCAGCGCCTGAACAGCCAAACGGTCAGTACCAGACCGACACACACCACAAAACCGCGCATAACCTTCTCCGGGAGACGATGCATCAACCATGAACCCGCCAGACCGCCCAGCACGCCGCCAAACGCCAGTGCCAGCGCCGCACTCCACACCACCCGGCCCGACATCATGAAAATCACTACCGCGGACGCATTCATCGCCATCGCCAGCACATTCTTGCCCGCCGTGGCCGGACGCACCGCCTGCCCCGCCAGGGTCAGGGCCGCCAGCATCAGGATACCGATGCCCCCGCCAAAATAGCCCCCGTACACGGCAATCGCCGACTGCGCGGCAATCAGCGCCGGCAACGACGCGCGCGCGGCACCCTCTGTCTTTTTACGGAAGAAACTGCCCCAGGCAAACACCACGGTCGCGAATAACACGAACCACGGCACCAGAAACGAAAAGGTCGAAACCGGGGTATGCAACAGCAGGATTGCACCAACAATCCCGCCCAGAATACTGATCAGGAACAGATAACGGAAGCGCAAGGGACCGACATCGGACACCAGCTTGCGCCCGGCCACCGCCGAGGTGATCTGCGACGGAAACAGTGCCACTGTCGAGGTAATGTTCGCGGAGAGCGGATCCAGACCCGCCAGCAATAACGCCGGAAAGGTAATGAAGGAACCCCCACCCGCCAACACGTTCTGGGTACCGGCATAGAGGCCGGCAAAGGCGATCAGGGCAAGCGTCGTGGCATCTATCATCGGGCTGGCAGTCTGTTCAGGGTAACAACACCGGCAATGATGACATCATTGCCGGTACTCTGACCACCCCGATCACCACATCAATCAGTCTTCTTCATCCACATCGCCCTCGCCATGCCGCCAATAACTGGCGGCCCGCACATTTTGCCGTGGCAGCGCACGGTCAGTCTGCAGGTGCTCGCGCAAGGCACGGATCATGTGGAATTCGCCGGCGGCCCACACATAACCCTCCCCCTCGGGCAAGACCAGCGCCGTCACCGCGTCCAGCAGGGCCTGGCTCTCGCCCGGCGCACCCGCCTTCACCCAGATCACCTCCAGCGCTGCCGCACTGTTCAGGGGCAACTGCTCTGCCTCGTCGGCCACCTCGATCACCGCGATGGCCCGCGTGGTGGCGGGCAGCTCCTCCAAACGGCGGGCAATCGCCGGCAAGGCCGTCGCGTCGCCCACCAGCAGATGCCAGGCGAAATCGACCGGAATGACAAACGAGCCGCGGGGTCCGGCAACGCCCAAGGCATCCCCCGGCCGGGCATGCGCGGCAAACTCCGAACCGGGGCCCTCGCCATGCAAAACAAAATCGATATCCAGTTCCCCCGTCACGGCATCGTAACGACGCGGCGTGTAGTCGCGCATCGGTCCACGCTCGACGCCTTCGGGGAATGACGATATACCGTCGGGCCCTGCTACCGGCATGACCGGCACCGAACTCCCCGGCGGGGGCAGCATGATCTTGACGTGGTCATCGAATGACTCGGACACAAAGCCGTCCAGCGCCGCGCCGGCCAAGGTCAAACGCACCATATGCGGACTCAGGCGCGTCACGCGGCGTACTTCCAGCAAACGGAACTGCAAAGGGTGACGCACACGGCGTACGCCCGGATGAATAACGGAACTCATGATCGTGTCTCCTGTTTATCGGCCACCAGTGCAACCGCCTCGGACGCCCGGCGGAGCGTTTCTGCCACCTGGCGTGCCCTACTATCGGACCAACTCTCGCGCAGCGAAAACAAGGCGGCCTTGAGCGCATCCATCGCCTCCTCGACCTCGGCGGGCAAGCGGGCACGGGCTTGTCGCCGTGCGGCCATACCGAGTCGGCCCAGCACCCGGCGGCACTGTTCCGGTCGCTCTTCAAGCCACGCCCGGCCCTGTTCCGTGGCGGCATAGGCCTTGCGGGCATCGGCACTCGCCACGGCACACACCATGCCCTCGCGCTGCAAACGCGCCAGCACCGGATACACCGACCCGGGGCTGGGGCAATAACTGCCTTCGCTCAGCGTTTCCATAGCCTTGATCAATTCATAGCCGTGCTGCGCCGTCTGACACAGCAATGCCATGATCAAGACCGGCATATCGCCGCGGCCCAGCAAACGCAATGAGCACGCCTCGGGGGAGTCGGGTGGAGCGGTGGGTTTCATGCAGTTAACGATATATCGTTTACGAAATAGCGTCAATAAAAATCATTCTCAATGACAGAAGGGTCAACTGGATAGATGACGTAAACCGTTCAATTGAACAGTTCGTGCGGTCGGGGATGGGAATGGTCAGGCTGACTGACGATAACGCGATTGCGTCCTTGCGATTTCGCGTCGAGCAGCGCAACGTCGGCGCGTTCGATCAACGCATCCAGACTCGGGTCAAACCGGGGATCATATTGGGCAACACCAATACTCAAGGTGCACTGGATAACGGTATCGCGCCATGGAATGCGTGCCGACGCCACCGCCATCTGCAAGCGCTCGGCCAACAGACAGGCTTCCGCATCGGTGGCCTGCGCCATCACCACGGCGAACTCTTCACCGCCATAGCGACCGATCACGTCGGCTTCGCGCATCACCGAACGGAACACCTCGGAAATCTCCCGCAGCACCTGATCGCCGGCGGCATGACCCAAACTATCATTGATGCGCTTGAAACTATCCAGATCGATCATCACTACCGACAAGGCCTGTCCCGAACGCATGGCCTGCTTGAGCTCCATTTCGGCCAGCTCGAAGAAATGCCGACGGTTATACAGCCCGGTCAAACCGTCGCGGATCGCCAGTTCACGCAAGCGCTGATTGGCCGCTTCCAGCGCCGCGGTGCGCTCGGCTACCCGGCGCTCCAGCACCTCATTGGTTTGGCGTAATGCCTCTTCCGCTTCGCGAATCACGGTAATGTCACGGGAAATGCCCAGAATGTACTCGACCCGCCCATGCTGATCCATCGCCGGCACCATCATGGTCAACCAGTATTGGGCGGGCATGCCCGGGGCACTGCCCACTTCTTCATAGGTCAGGGGAGCACGCAGTTCCACACATTCGCGATAACGCGCTTCGACGGCCGGCAGGTAGTCGGGAGACACGATCTGCTCGAGCAACATCCCGGACGCGTCTTCGTTGCTGACACCGCACATGATTTCGAGAGGAGGATTGATGGCCTCGACGTAGAAACGCCCGTCCAGCCCGCAACGAATCAGGAAAATATTGTCAGGAAAGCGTTGCCACAAGCTATCGAAAATAGCAAAACGCTGCCGCAAAGCTTCTACCAACGGCCGTTGGCGGTCGTGAAGACGATTCATGTAAAGGTACTATTCCAATGCAGTCCGAGCGGTTATCCTGCCATAGATTATGGCACAAACATATGAATAGGATGAAATAAGATGGCGAATACATTTCTTGACCGCACTGCCCTCAATGATCTGCTGGAGGGCGCGTGCCTGCTGGGAGGCGGGGGCGGTGGCCCGATGGTTGGCGCACGTCCGCTCATCGACCTGATCGTGCAAAACTATGACGGCGTCACACTGGTCACACTCGACAGCGTCCCGACTGATATCCAGTGCGCCGTGGTTGCCGGGATCGGCGCCCCCGATGCCGCCACGCGTGGCCCGTCGTTCAGCACCGCACCGCGCGATGCCTTTCTCAAGCTGCAAAGCGTGACAGGACAAACGCTGGGTGCCGTGTCGCCCGGGGAAACCGGCGCGATGAACAGCATCATCGCCGCTCTGGTTGCCGCACAGCTCGGCCTGCCGCTGCTTGATCTGGACAGCTCGGGACGCGCCCTGCCGACACTCAGCCTGGCCGCCTACAATCTGGCCGTCGAACCGTCGCCGCTGACGCTGGCCAACCAGACCAGCGACCCTTTGCAGCAGGCCGTGGCGGTCATCGACACCAAAACCGCTCCGCAAGCCGACAGTGTGGTACGCGCGCTACTGACCACCCAGGCCTTCGAACAGGAAGGGGCATTCTCCACCTGGCAAATGACGGCGGGACAACTGCCCGGTGCCTGCGTGGAAGGCTCGGTCAGCCGCGCCATTGCCGCAGGACGCGCCTTGCGTCTTGCCCGTGAAGCCGGACAAGACCCGGTGGCCGCCGTCAACGAAGCGCTCGGCGGCGTGGTGACCGTACTGGCCGATGGCGCCCTGCTCGCCTATCAAGCCAGCGAAGGCGGTGGTTTTGATGGCTATACCATCTCGGTGAGCGAACCGAATGGCCGGGTCGTACTGGTGAGCGCCATCAACGAAAACCTGATTGCCTGGGACAGCACCCGCGCCGAACCGCTGGCCGCCGCTCCCGACACACTGGCCTGGCTAACCGCAGACGGCCAGCCCTTGTCCAACACCGACATTCCGTCGCTGGCCAAAGGTACCGAGCTGTACCTGCTGGGCATTCCGGCCGCCCCGATTCTGAGCCAGCCGCTGCTCGCGCAGCGCTTCAGCGAAGAATTGGCCAGCATCGGCTACTTCGGCAAAGCCACCCCGCTGGCAGGCTAAGCGGATACTGTCAGGGCGAGGCCCGTGCTTCGCCCTGACGTGTCAGCCAAACAACCAGTCATGAATCATGCGCCCTGGCATCAGGGTAAAGGCCCCGGCGACACCGAATGCTCCGATATACAGGCGGATCATGATCTTGCGGTGGGTGGCCACGTCACGGCGCTGGATGGCGCGCCATGCCCCGATCACGGCCACAATCGTGACGAAACTCAGTACATGAACGAAACCGAAATGGCCAATCACTTGCGGGCCGACCTGAGCCGGCATCCACAAGGTCGTCACGGCCGTTGCCAACATCAGCACCATGTAAGCCCGGCCAGCCAGACGGTGCTGCGGCGTCCCTTTGCGTAGAACCATCAGGCTGCTTCCCAGCAGCATGGCAGGAACAATCGAAGCAAGATGCAAATAGGCGAGTTGCAGGTAGGTCATGATCGTTACGCCAATGCCGTAGACATAAAAAGTGACTCTACACCACATCCCGCCCATGACCCAACAAAAAGGCGACTCGAGGTCGCCGTGGGGAGATCAGCCTTCTTTGCCGGCCCGCCGGCACAACTCGATCAAGCGCCGTGTCGAGCTGTCATGCTCGGCGCCCTCCAGCCGGCCGGTCAGCTCGGCATGAATGGTCTTGGCCAGTTGCTTGCCCAATTCCACCCCCCATTGATCAAAACTGTTGATATGCCAGATCACGCCCTGCACGAAGATCTTGTGCTCGTACAAGGCAATCAGCGAACCCAGATTGCGCGGGTCGAGCCGCGACATCATCAGCGTATTGGTCGGCCGGTTGCCGCCAAACACCTTGTGCGGCACCAGGGCTTCTAGCGCAGCGCCTTCCAGCCCCTGCTGTGTCAACTCCTCACGCACTTCCTCCGCGGTCTTGCCGCGCATGAAGGCCTCGGCCTGCGCCAGAACATTGGCCATCAGAATGGCATGATGGCCCGGCAGACTCGAGCGGTTGGCCAGCGACGCGATCAGGTCGATCGGCGAGATATGCGTGCCCTGATGCAACAACTGGAAGAACGCATGTTGACCGTTGATCCCGGTTTCACCCCAAATGATCGGTGCTGTTTCGAAGTTGACCGGAGCACCGTCCAGCATCACCTGCTTGCCGTTGGACTCCATGTCCAGCTGCTGGATGAACGCCGGCAAGCGGTGTAGATACTGGTCGTAAGGGGCGATGACATGGCTGCCACCACCAAAATAGTTGATGTACCACACCCCGATCATGCCCAGCAGCACCGGCATATTGGCTTCCAGCGGCGCATTGCGGAAATGCTGGTCCATGATGTGCGCGCCGTTGAGCAACTCGGTAAAGTTTTCTTCGCCGAGGTAGAGCATGATCGGCAAACCAATGGCCGACCACAGGCTGTAGCGGCCGCCGACCCAATCCCAGAACTCGAACATATTGGCCGGGTCGATACCGAACTCGGCCACGGCTTTCTTGTTGGTGGAGACCGCCACGAAATGCTTGGCGACCGCCTTGTCGTCACGGGCCCGTTCCACAAACCAGTCCCGTGCCGTCAACGCATTGGTCAGCGTCTCCTGCGTGGTGAAGGTCTTGGACTCGACCACGAACAAAGTGGTCTCGGGATGGATTTTCTTGAGGGTTTCCTTGAGTTGCGCACCATCCACGTTCGACACGAAGTGCATGTTCATGCGCGGGTGTCCGAACGGTTTGAGCGCCGAACAGACCATCAGCGGCCCGAGGTCGGAGCCGCCGATGCCGATGTTCACCACGTCGGTGATCGGCTGATTGGTATAGCCCAGCCATTCACCGGACCGCACCGCCGTGGAGAAACGCCCCATGCGCTCCAGCACGGCGTTGATCTTGGGCATCACGTCTTCGCCGTCGACCAGAATCGGCGAATTGGTCCGGTTGCGCAGCGCCACATGCAGCACGGCACGGTTTTCCGTGGTGTTGAGCTTCTCGCCCTTGAACATCGCCCGCATCTTGTCCGGCAAGCCGGCTTCGCGCGCCAGCTGCATCAGGCCGCGGATAGTTTCATCAGTGATGCGGTTCTTGGAGTAATCCAGCAGCAAGCCGCCGACCTCCAGAGAATAGCGTTCGGCCCGCTCCGGATCATCGGCGAACAAATCGCGCATGTGCAAATGCTGTGCGTCGGCGAAGTGCTCCCACAAGGCGTGCCAGGCCGGCAGGCGGGTCAATGCGCTGGTCATGATGATGCGTCCTCTGTCTGGGCTCCCAGCCGTTTGTTTTTCAGGCTGATTTTTGTTTTTTCCAAGGTTCCGATCAAGCCCGGTCCCCGGCGCAGCGCCACTCCGACGGCCAATACATCGATCAGCACCAGATGGATAATGCGCGAGATCATCGGGCTATAGGTATCGTTGTCTTCTTTCGGATCGGCACTCAGCGCCACGGTGGCCTTGGCCGCCAAAGGCGAGCCGCTGGCGGTGATCGCCACCACCGACGCTCCGGCCTTCAAGGCGACTTCGACCGCTTCCAGCAACTCCCGGCTACGTCCGGAACTGGAAATGGCCAGCAACACGTCCCCCTCGCGCAGCAAAGAGGCTGCCATCATCTGGATATGCGAGTCGGCGTAGGCGACGGTGGGAATGCCGAAGCGGAAGAATTTATGCTGGGCATCGGCCGCGATGATCCCGGAGTTGCCCAACCCGTAAAACTCGATACGACGCGCCGAAGACAGCAGCGTAATGGCCTCTTCAATGCACGGTGGATTCACCTCGTTGCGGCTTTTCACCAGAGCGGCCACGGTATTGTCGAATACCTTGGCGACAATTTCGGAAGGCGGGTCGTCGGGGCTGACGCTGGAATGCACATAGCGCACCCCGGTGACCAGCGAACCGGCCAGCTTCAACTTGAAGTCCGGCAAGCCGGCACAGCCCAGCGAACGGCAAAAGCGGATCACCGTCGGCTGGCTCACCCCGGCATTGCGGGCAATATCGGCGACGGCCGCCTGCATCATGGTGTAAGGCTGCGCCAACACCAGCTCGGCGACACGACGTTCGGCGGCGGAAAGGTCATCCAGTTTGCTGCGTACCCGCTCAAGCATGGTGTTTCTCCAGATGCAGGGACAAAGCAGCCGAAGCACCGGTCAAAGCCGGATAACGCGCGGTGATGACGTAAACGGGAATCGCTGCCAGGTACCCTGAGAACCGTCCCTTGTCTTCGAAACGGGCCCGGAACGGCGAAGTTTTAAAATAGTCCAGCATACGGGGCAGGATACCACCTCCCAGATAGACCCCGCCACGGGAACCCAGCGTCAGCGCCAGATTGGCAGCGGCGGTGCCCAGCATGGCGGTAAAGGCATCCAGAGTTTCCCGGCAACGGGCACAGTGCCCCACCAACGCAAACTCGGTGATCTGCGCGGCAGTCATCGGCACTTCGCAAGGCTCGCCGGCCAGATCGCACAGCGCCTGATGGATAACCGACAGTCCCGGACCGGACAACAAGCGCTCCGCCGAGACATGGCCGAAACGGTCGCGGGCATAGCGCCAGATCGCCGCCTCGCGCTCGTCGAAGGGAGCGAAGCTGACATGCCCGCCCTCACCGGCCAACGGAGTAAACCCGTCCGCATGGGGAATCAGTGCCGAGACCCCCAGCCCGGTGCCCGGCCCCAGCAAAGCGATCGGACTGCCGGCTTCGGCATGCACCCCACCGATCTGCACCAGCTCGTGCTCGCCAAGTTCGGGCAAGGCCAGCGCCAGCGCCGTGAAATCATTGATCACCAGCAAGGTGGTCAAACCCAACGCTTCACGCGTGGCTTCGATCGAGAATGCCCAGTGGTGGTTGGTCATTTGCACCCAGTCGCTGGTCACCGGGTTGGCAATACCGATGGCGGCATGCGCCACCGAACGTGTGCCGGTGCGGGCCAGATACTCGCGCAATGCCGCTTCCAGCGTCGGCCATGCCGCACAGGGCATGACATCGATGTCTTCCAGTACCCCCGGTGCGGTTTCCAGCGCAAAACGGGCATGCGTACCGCCAATATCGGCAATCAGGCGCAGCTGGCTGTCGCGATCAGACATGATCCTCTCCCCCTCTTAACTCTCTTCGTGCCAGGAAATGCCATCACGCGACAACAGCGCGCTGGAGGCCGCCGGGCCCCAGGTGCCGGCGGTGTATTGCTTGGGCAAGGTACTGGAATGCTGCCAGGACTCCATGATCGGCTCCACCCAGCGCCAGGCCTCGACCAGTTCGTCACGTCGCATGAACAGTGCCAGCTTGCCGCGGATCACATCCAGCAACAAACGCTCGTAGGCATCGGCGCGACGCAGCTTGAACATTTCATGGAAGTCCAGATTGAGATAGGCCGGTTGCAAACGCATGGTGTCGCCCGGTTCCTTGGCCAGGAAATACAAGCGGATGCTTTCTTCGGGCTGCAGACGGATCACCAGACGGTTGGCGGTATGGCAGCCCACCGGACCCGGAAACAATTTGTGCGGCACATCGCGGAAGTTGATGACGATCTCGGCCAGACGTTCCTGCATGCGCTTGCCGGTACGCAGGAAAAACGGCACGCCGGCCCAACGCCAGTTGTCGATCTCGGCCTTGATGGCCACAAAGGTTTCGGTCGCACTGCCGGCGGGGATGCCCGGCTCTTCGATATACCCGACCACCGGACGACCGGCGACGGCCCCGGCCTTGTACTGGCCCCGCACCGCGCGGGTGGCCACGTCCTGCTCGGTGAACGGCCGCAGAGCCTTGAGCACCTTGAGCTTTTCATCGCGGATAGCATCCGACTCCATCGTAGACGGCGGCTCCATGGCCACGATGCACAGCAATTGCAATAGATGGTTTTGCACCATGTCGCGCAAGGCGCCGGTGCCGTTGTAAAAGTCGCCGCGACCTTCCACGCCCAGATCTTCGGCAATGGTGATCTGCACATCGTGGATCCACTCGCGGCGCCACAGCGGTTCGAACAGGGCATTGGCAAAGCGGATTGCCATCAGGTTCTGCACCGACTCCTTGCCCAGATAATGGTCGATACGATAGAGCTGCTCTTCCTGGAAGAAGCGTGCCACCTCGTCGTTGATCGCATTGGAAGACTCCAGGTCGGTGCCAAGCGGCTTCTCCAGCACCACTCGCACCGATTCGCGATTGAGTCCGACCGCCGCCAGCGAAGCACAGATCCCGGCAAACAGGTCGGGCGCGGTGGCCAGATAACACACGGTCACGCGTCCCTGCTCAGCCGGCAGGGCGGCCGCCAGCGCCGGAAAATCTTCCGGACATGATGCATCCACCTTCATGTAGTCGATGCGTTCCTTGAAGGTGGCCCAGTGAGTCTCGTCAAAATTGCTCTTGATGTTCTGCCGGGAATGCTCGTCCACATAGGAAAGATAGCTGTCCCGCGCCATCTCGCGGCGTCCCAAGGCAAGGATGCGCCCTTCCGGAGCCAGCAATCCGGCCGCATGGGCCTGGTAAAGAGAGGGCAGCAGCTTGCGCATGACCAGGTCACCCGAGCCGCCGAACAGCACCATGTCGAACGCCGGAGTTTGTCGATTGCGATTATCCATCATGAGCATCCCTGAGGGAGGAAGTGATGTAGTTATATTACCATCTCGCCACGCCATGTCCATGTGGACAGACTGATCGACATCAAACACGGTGCAGGACGAAGCCATGTCACTGCGTACAATCCGGGGATATTGCGGAGCAGCGGGACTCTCCGGGCGACGTCATCTCCCGCCGAGGATCCCTGCGTAGTAAAACTACCAGCTCGCCACAACCGGGCACCCTGGCTGTTGCCAAGCCTCCAACCGATGAGCAGTATTTGGAAGTGGTACTGATAAACAATTGCAATAGTCATGGCTCGACATCAAACCACCAGACTTCACCGGGCCCGACATGCGAATTTCCAGCAACAGAACCCCAACTTCTTCCCCCCCCCGCCACGGACCACCGAAAACGATCGTTGAAGGATGCCCTATTCGGGTGGCTGACACATTCGAAGCCCAAGGCGCATTCCGGAAAAAATCACACTGACACGACACGTGGCACGGTCGCGGGGAAACCGGGGATTCACAACGCCTCGCCGGACATCCACCCGACAGGATCGGACCCGCAAACCGTTTTTGAATGGGCACCGGCATCACGGCGGGAAACGTCCAATGAGCGCGCCCCCCTTCCCCTGTCGGGTTGCACCGGCATCACCGACTTGTGCGCTTCACCACCCGACGCACCGCACCTTGCTCCGCTCACCAGGTCCCCCCGCACGTTGGGCAAGCCGCCCGTTATCCGGAGCCTTGACCAAAAAATCAAAAGCTACAACGCCGATCCCGCAACCAATCTGGTGGTTTCCCTCCTTGATCCAGATAAAATCGGGACATTTAGTCTGAACATCCTCCAAAATGAGTTCGAAACCCGACGCAATGCATTTAACAATAACAAACACAGTGATGTGAATTTTTCGGGATCACTCCACAATCCGACTAATCGTGCCAGACTCTACTGGCACATGCCATCGCGTATTAACGAGCCTTTTGAGTGTCGAAATCTGTCTCGCTGGAAGGACATTGGTCTTCCCGAGAACATCACGCAAGCACAAAAAGACCATCTCGATTCACTTCAGGCGCGCCTTGATGCCCTGTGGAAGACGTGCTCAAGCGAGAATTTGAACGACATCCGTGTCACGGAGCGAGAGCTCGGACAGGCCTGGTTGACCGCATGGAAAGGACATCCGGAAGTGCTTTATCGCTGCTCGACGCTCTACATGGGCTTCATCGTTAGCGATCATGCCAAGATCTATCATGCGTTCCCCGTGGCGGGAGGTACCAGCAATCGACGCTATATCACCCAACTTCATCGATTCAAAAAATATCGATTCAGAAAATCGCCCTTGAAAACCGCGGCGAGTCCTGATTCCAGCTACCTGGAAGTAAAACGGGACAAACATTTCAAGAGGGGCGCCAAGGGCATTAAAGAACGCACCTGGGACAAGACCTTGGCGGCCTTGCGTAAACACATTGAAAAGCACGACCCGACACAATGCACCGAAGTGCTCTTCGGGGCCCCGGACGATAACCTTGATCATGTGATTGACGGGTTCTTCCTCGACATGCGAAGCGGCTTCGAAGCCATGAATCTCGCGACCGTCAATCTCTATCTTTATCACAATCAGGACACCGTCCTCGCGAACCTCAAGGCTATCCGCGGCTATCCTCTGCTGGTGAATTACACGGACCAAAACTCCGGACGACACAAGTTCGCCTATGTCACCCTCACGCCAGAGGGAATCCCGGTTGCCACCGAGCAGTTGCCCGTGTGATGAAACAGCGCGGGGGGATGTTTATCGCCCCGTTCACCAGTACACCCTTGAGCCATAACGAAATCATGATGAAAATCTCTCCCTCCCCGTTTGCCCTCATTCCAGGCAATCGCATCGAACACTCGCCTTTTTACTGTGAAAAAAGGTTCATCGCGGAATCTGGGGGAAGTCAGGATTGACAGCTGGATAGGCA
>JAGLBD010000216.1 GCA_018260425.1 Pseudogulbenkiania sp.
ATGACCCACTGAATCTCTGCTCAGGTCATAATTCACACAGGAGCATGTGATGAGTATGACCATGGAAGACGAAATCAAGCGTTGGACCGCCAAGCGCAAAGCCGCTCTGGTGATGGAAATCATTCAAGGCAAGACCACGATAGCCGAGGCGTCCCGATCCTTCGATCTGACGCCATCCGAAGTCGAGGAGTGGGTCGATGAAGCCAAGCGTGGCATGGAGAATGCCCTCCGTTCCAAACCGATGGAGATCCGCGAGCAGTACGAGAAACAGATCAAGGATCTCCAGGAGGCCTACGGCGAAGCCATGCTGGAGTTACGTGCCAGAAAAAAATTGCAGTCCCTGTTGGGCGAGGACGACAAGTAATCGAGTCCGTCAGGCAGGGACTGGCAGAAGACGGTATTCAGGTATCGGTCAGCAAGTTGTGCCGCTGGTTTGATGTGCCCCGACGCACGGTGTACTACCGTGCGCAGAAGGCTGAGCCCAAACTCCAGCCGCACTTGGTGGCACCGATCAAAGCGATGATCGAGGAGAATCCCTCATTCGGCTATCGCACGGTTGCGGGGCTTCTGGGCTTCAACAAGAACACCGTGCAACGTATCTTCCAGCTCAAGGGCTGGCAGGTGAAGAAACGCCCGGTGGGCTTCCGCCCACGTGTCCAAGCGCTGCCTTCGGTGGCACAACGGCCGAATGAACGCTGGGCTACTGATCTGTGCCGTATCTGGGCGGGCAAAGACAACTGGTGCCACTTGGCGCTGGTCATTGATTGCCACACGCGCGAACTGTTGGGCTGGCATCTGTCACGCAGCGGTAAGTCGAAGACAGCCGAATCAGCGCTTGAGCATGCCCTCATCAGCCGATTTGGTTGCCTAGGACGAGTGCCAGAGACCTTCTTGCTGAGAAGCGATAACGGTCTGGTTTTCACCAGCCGGAACTACACGGCGCTGGTCAAGAGCTACGGCCTGCAGCAGGAGTTCATTACGCCGTACACGCCAGAACAAAACGGGATGGTTGAGCGTGTGATCAGGACTATGAAGGAGCAGTGTGTGCATCGACACCGCTTCGAAAGCCTGACGCACGCCAGCCGTGTCATTACAGACTGGATTAGTTTCTACAACAACCGACGTCCCCACCAAGCATTGGGGATGAAGACGCCGGCCAGAATTTACGAATTAGCAGCCTGACCTGAGCAGAAACAGCTGGGTCATTACAG
>JAGLBD010000070.1:0-1852 GCA_018260425.1 Pseudogulbenkiania sp.
CCGGCAAACAGCCGGCGACCTTCATTCAACCCTTTCGGGGTAAAGCTCCAGTCGGCGGTCGCCACCAGCAAGGCCCGCAAGTTGGCGTCGTCGGGCTGTTCGGCAAACTGGCGCTGTGCCGCATCGGCTGCCGGCAGGGGATGCTGTTGTGCCATGGTGGCAAAGTCATCTTGCCAACGGGCATCTTCGGCACAGCCAATCAACACCAGTCCCTTCAGTCGTGATTCCAGCTCCGGCACCGACAGCAAAAACATCCCTCCGGTCGAATGCCCGATGGCGACCGGTTGCGCCATGTTGTCAAACGCCTCCAGCAAGACCCCCGGCCAGCCTGAAAAGACCGACTCGTCATGCGTCTGCCCGAGGTTGGACCCCTCTCCCGGCAAGTCGACCAGCCAGGTTCTGCCCGGCAACGCGGCACTCTCCGCCAATCCCTGCAAACTTTCCGAACCCAGCCCCGGTCCGCCGGGAAACAGCAGCCAGTCCCATGGGCCGGGGCGTTGTCCGGCCAGACGCAATCGGACGCCCGAAGGCGTAAAACGGGTGTGAAGTGCCATGCTGCCTGTCCTCGCGGCGGGATACAGGAATGATGGTCCATTCCGGGTCTCCTGTCATGGTGGAACTGTCGTCGGCCGGTCGGTCATTGATGAGTAATTAATGAAAGTCAACATCCGGGGTTTCTGAGATCGTGTCAGCACGGACAAGGAGGCCATCATGGCACACATAGACAACACGCAAGTCACTGCCCCGTCCCGAGTGGAAACGGGGTTTCCCGGCCTGAGTCACGACGGGCAGGAAGCACTACTGGAACGCTGTTTGCAGGCGGTCAGCGATAGTCGTTCCATCGCGGAGGTGGCCGGTATTACCCCGGTGATGCTGGAATCGCTCTACCGGAAAGGCTATGAGGCGTACCAGTCCCGCGACTATGACACGGCATTCGAGGTGTTTGCCGGTGCCTTGCTGATGCAGCCGCTGGAGCGGCGTTTTCATGTAGGACTGGGCTCGACCTTGTTGCAAACCGGGCTGTGCCGCGAGGCCTTGCCGTTCTTTCTCTACGCCTCGACGCTGCAGTCCGATGACCCCGGTGCGGTATTTCGCATCGGCGAGTGTCTGCTGGGCGTGGGGGAGGTCGAGGAAGCACTCGAGGCCTTCAGTCTGACGTTGGAGTTGTGCCAGGAAAACGGTGATGACCGTTTGGCCGCTCTGGCGCAGCACTATCTGGATCAACTGCATTGAAGGAGATGGCAATGCCAAGAGCTATGACAATGAACGTGAATGGTTTAACGACGAAACCGGTGGCAGAGGAGGCGAAACCGGCAAACCCTCTTAAGGTGTGCACGCTGGATGCGGTACCGCTTGATAAACCTATCGATGAGGCCGACGTGAAGCCGCTCGACCGGGCCGAGGTGGAACGCAAGGCTCACAGCGCGATGAAGAAGGCCGCGTGGTTTGGTTTGATGAAGCGAGTGGGGTATTTATCCCTCAACTTGCTGGGGCTGGCGGTTTCGGCGTTTTCCTTACCGTATCTCGGACCGCTTGGCGCGGTGGCATTGGGCGTGTCAGGCGTCAATACCGGGGTGGCGCTGATGGATATTGTGGCCGCGGTGGCCAATGTGCGCCATGTGTATCGCTATGGCAAGGCATTGCCGGCGCATGACGATGGTTTGCTGGGCGGCTTGATGTGGGTGAATGCCCGCCTGGGCTTGAATCTCAAGGATGAAACCCTGATGGTGGCCAGTGGTGGTACCCGTTTGGTACTGAATGCGCTGGCGTCGCTGTTGGGTGGCTTTACCGCACATACCATGGCCAAAGCCGGGGTCGCCTTCAATCAACTGGAGCACTTCGGTCCGATTGT
>JAGLBD010000070.1:1952-14970 GCA_018260425.1 Pseudogulbenkiania sp.
GAGCGCGCTTCCGTGTCACGGTTGGCGGCTTCGGTGCGTTGCTGGTTGGCCTGGGCGTCCTGGTTACGGCTGGCAGCCTGACTGTTTTGTGCCTGACTGTCGGCTTTGGCCTGCAGGTTTTCGGTCGAACCCGGCGTTGCCACGGCGACGGACGTGTCGGTTTTCAGGGAAGGCGACGGTTGCGTGGGCGGTTCCGAAACGCTCTTGGCCTGACTGGCGGTCAATTGACGGTTCAACTCGTCGGCCACCCGGCTCACTTGAGGGTTCTGCTGGGCGATGACCGCGGTCCGGTTTTGAGATTCGTTGCCGGTGGCTTGCGCCGTTTGCGGCTGAGCGCCGTTGGCGGATTCCGGCCGTGACTCGACCGCGCTGTTCTTGCGCGCCGACTGCGCTGCATACTGGGTTTGCAGCGTGTTGGTAGCAGTAATCGGTGTCATGGCGTGCTCCTTGCGGAATTATCACCTTGATTCTAGGCTATTTTTTTCCGTAAGGCGAATCCGTCGGCCGGTTTGGAAGCGGGGCGGCCAATGAGTGTTGCATTATCGACAAACCAACTTCATGACACGACTACCAGCCCGAGCATATGGTCCGCCAGTTCGTCGACACTCAGTTGACCGTCCTTGCGATACCACTGGACCGACCAGTGCAGGCTGCCAAGCAGGGTGCGGCGCAATAAACGGGTGTCCTGTCTGACCAGCCCGTGGGTCGCCGCTTCATCCAGTACGGTTTGCCAGAGCGCTTCATAGCGGTCACGCAACACGATCAGGCCGGGGCGTGCCGCATCGGACACACTGCGCCACTCGTAGAGCATGACTTCCAGAGCCGCCTGGTTGTCGCCCAGCAGCGAGTTGAGGTGGACATGGAACAAGGCGGCCAGTTTGGCGCGCGGGCTGTCGGCGGCGGCAATGGCGCGCTCGAGCTGTTCGGTGGTGCGGGTAATGCCGCGTGCCATGACGGCAACCAGGATTTCTTCCTTGGTGCGGAAATGGTAGAACAGGCTGCCTGACTGCAGTCCGACAGCGTTGCCCAGATCCCGCACTGTCGTTCGCTCGTAGCCTTGGTCACGGAACAGTTTGGCGGCCGCTTCGATCAGTTCCATGCGGCGACTGTTTTCTTCCGGGGCGTGTGTCAGGGTTTCGTGTGTGTTCATGCGGTCTCGATCAAACGCTGTGCGGCGTCCCAGGCTAATTCGGGTTGAAGCTTTTCCAGGCAGTCAGTGTGGCCATACGGACACGTGCGCTCGAAACAGGGGCTACAGGGCAGGTTCAAATTGACGATGGCAGCGTGTTCCGACAGCGGCGGCGTGAAATCCGGGCTGGACGAACCATAGACGGCGACCAGCGGGACGCCGAGGGCGGCAGCGACATGCATCAGACCGGAGTCATTGCAGACCGCGAGACGGGCCAGGCCCATCAGGTCGATGGCTTCATCCAGTCCGGTGGCGCCGCACAGATTGACGGCGATCCCTCCCGACAAGCGGGTGATGTCAGCGCCGATCTCGCTGTCCTTGGCCGAACCGAACGACCAGACCGCGTAGCCATGTTCGGCAAAGCGCCGGGCCAGTTCGGCGAAATGGTGTGCCGGCCAGCGTTTGGCCGGCCCATACTCTGCACCCGGGCAAAATGCGACGACCGGACGCGACATATCCAGACCGAGGCGGGCAACCACCTCGCCTTGCTGTTCGGCCTTGACCGTCAGGGACGGATGGGGAATCGGTCTGTGTACCGGTTGCTTGCGCTCTTCGGCCAAGGCACAAAACCGTTCAACCATCATCGGCAAGGCTTTTTCATCCAGCTCCCGGGCATCATTCAACAAGCCGTAGCGCGACTCGCCGATGAAACCGGTGCGGCGGGGGATGCCGGCCAGCAAGGGGATCAGCGCGGATTTCAGCGAATTGGGCAGGACGATGACTTGGTCGAATCCCTGGCGGGCGAGTTGCCGGGCCACTCTCCAGCGCTCCACCAGCCGCAGGGCACCATGGCCGAAGGGGTTGAGGTGAGCGCGGGCCACCTCGGGCATGCGCGCCAGCAGCGGCAGGGTCCACTGCGGTGCAAACACGTGCAGCTCCAGCCCCGGGTGACGTTGGTGCAGCCGGTGATAAAGTGGTTGGGCCATGACGCTGTCGCCAACCCAGGAAGGACCGATAACCAGTATTTTTTTCATGTTTCTTGACAAGCAAAAAGGTGCGGCGATGGAGGGCCGCACCTTTCAAAACGGAAGTAACCGTGGCTCAGTGATGGCCTTTGACCGGTCCGACCAGCGTGTAGCGCGTGCCGCAATACGGGCACAGAGCCTCACCGGTCTTGTGTACCGGCAGGAACACACGGGGGTGCGAGTTCCATTTTACCATTTCCGGTGTCGGACAGTGCAAGGGCAGGTCGTCGCCGGTCACTTCAATGTTGCGTTGGGTGTTTTCTTTCAGTTCAGCCATGGTCTTCCTTGCCGGCCCGTCGTGCGGGCCTTATTGAGGTCTTGTCAGTTTTCGATATAGGTGAGCCAGTGAGCGCTTTCGGCATCCAGTCCTTTGACCGCATCGAAATAACGCTTCTGGATTTCGGCGGTAATCGGACCGCGACGGCCTTCGCCGATATCACGGTTGTCCAGTTCGCGGATCGGGGTGATCTCCGCCGCGGTACCGGTAAAGAAGGCTTCATCGGCACTATAGACTTCGTCGCGGGTAATGCGTTTTTCAATCACCTGCAGGTCCATGCGTGCAGCGATCTGCAACACGGTGTCGCGGGTGATGCCTTCCAGCGCCGAGGTCAGGTCCGGCGTGTAGAGCTTGCCGTTGCGGATAATGAAGATGTTCTCGCCCGAGCCTTCGGCTACATAGCCTTCCACATCCAGCAACAGCGCCTCGTCGTAACCGTCGCGGGTGGCGTCGGTGTTGGCGAGGATCGAGTTCATATAGTTGCCGTTCGCCTTGGCCTTGCACATGGTGATATTCACATGGTGGCGGGTGAACGAGGAGGTTTTGACGCGGATGCCTTTTTCCAGACCGTCTTCGCCAAGGTAGGCGCCCCACGGCCAGGCGGCAACGATCACATGAACGTCATTGGCCGGCGGTGCGATGCCCAGCTTGCCCGACCCATAAAATGCCATGGGACGGAAATAGCAGGATTTGAGTTTATTGGCACGGACCACGTCGAGATGGGCCTGATTGATCTGCTCTTTGGTGAAGGGCAGTTTCATGCCGAGGATGTGCGCCGACCGGAACAGGCGGTCAGTGTGATCCTGCAGGCGGAATACCGCGGGGCCGCGCGGGGTTTCATAGGCCCGCACGCCTTCGAAGACGCCCATGCCATAGTGCAGCGTGTGGGTTAGCACGTGGGTGGTGGCAGAACGCCAGTCGACCATTTCACCATCGTACCAGAGGAAACCATCGCGATCAGACATAGACATCTCGAATTTCTCCACATTTATGACGAATTATGACCCTGATTATACCGTCCCGTCCGGGCTTGTGAACCGCTTGTCGAACAATTCTTCCCAGAGCCGTTTTCCGGCGGCGCAGGCTTGCAGCAATTCGGCCCCGACCTCCGGGTGTTTCTCTTCGTTGAGCCGCGCGGCATGTTGCAAGCGGCGTAGTTGCCGGTAGGCGACCTGGGCTGCCCGTGCCGTTTCGGCATGGATCAGGCCGGCGCCGGCCGCTTCGCCCAGCAGGGCAATATTACCGCTGTTGCGTGTCAGTGCCGGCAGGGTCGCGGCATGACAGAGAATCAGGGTTTGCACGATGAACTCGATGTCGACGATGCCGCCCCGGGCATGTTTGATGTCGTCGGGGTGGGGCGGATGACTCTTGAGCATGCGCTCGCGCATGTCCACGACCTCCGTCATGACGGTTTCCGGGTCGCGCTGGCGAGTCAGCACGTCGTGGCGGATGGTCTCGAAGCGTTCGCCGACCTGGCGGTCTCCGGCGACAAAGCGCGCCCGCGTCAATGCCTGATGCTCCCACACCCAGGCGGTGTTTTGCTGGTAGTTTTCAAACGCGGCCACCGAGCTGACCAACAGGCCGCTCGAGCCGTTGGGGCGCAGGCGCAGATCGATATCGTACAGAATGCCGGCACTGGTGGCGCTGGTCAGCCAGGCCATCATGCGTCGCGCCATGCGGGAGTAGACATCGGCCGCGTCCGGATGGTCGTCGTCGTACAGGAAAATCAGGTCGAGGTCCGAGGCATAGCCTAATTCCTTGCCGCCCAGCTTGCCGTAACCGATCACGGCAAAGCGGTGCATGTCGCGGTGGCGGCCGGGCAGCAGGCGCCAGACATGGGCGATGGTGCTTTCCAGCACCAGATCGGCCAGCGCCGACAACTCGTCGGAGAGCGCTTCCAGCGTCCACATGCCGGCAATGTCCTGTGCCACCAGCCGGAACGTCTGGGCATGCTGGAAGTGACGCAGCGTGTCCATCTGTGCTTCGACATCGTCGCCGGCGGCCAGCATGGCGTCTTCCAGCTGTTGGGCGAGCGCCTGCCAGTCCGGGGTGGCATACAGCACCCGGGCATCCAGCAACTCGTCCAGCAGGATGGGGTGACGTGTCAGGTAGCTGGAGACCCAGGCGCTGGCCGAGTGCAAGGTGGCGAGTCGTTGCAGGGTTTGCGGGTACTCGGTGAGCAGGGCGAGATAGGACGAGCGCCGGCTGATGGCTTCGAGCAGGTCGAGAATGCGCGACAAGGTTTGATCCGGCCCCGGCAGACTGGCGGCCACTTCGATCAAGGGGCCGATGAGGGCATCGAATTTCTTGCGGTTGGCCTGGGCCATTTGCTGATAGCGTTGGCTGGCCGCCAGTTCCTTCAGGCGCCGCTCCACATCGTCAGGACTGTGATAGCCAAGCCCCTGCAGTTCGCGGGCGATGCCTTGCTCGCCGATATCCCGCCACAAACGCGACAGGGGATGGTCGGGAGCACCCTCGGTCGGCAGGAAAAACACTTGTTCAAAGTGGCGGGTAACCCGCCGGCGCTGTTCGTTGAGCGCGGCCATGAACGCGTCGCTGTCGGCAAAGCCCAGACTGCGGGCAATGATGGCGAGGCTGTCATCGTTGTCCGGCAGCGACTGGGTTTGCTGGTCGTCGCGGTATTGCAGGCGGTGTTCCAGGGTGCGCAGGAACAGGTAGGCTTCCTGAAGTTCGTCGATGGCGCGGTTTTCCATCAGCCGCAGCTCACGCAAGCGTTCCAGGGTTTCGCGGGTTCCCTTGAGCTGCAGTGAACGATCGCGGCCGCCGCGGATCAACTGGAACACCTGGGCAATGAATTCGATCTCGCGAATGCCGCCTGGCCCCAGTTTGATATTGGCGGCCATATCGCGGCGGGCGACCTCGCGGCGGATTTGCGAGTGCAGTTCGCGCATCGCGCCATACGCGCCGTAATCCAGATATTTGCGATAGACAAAGGGACGCACCAGTTCCATCAGTGCGGCTTCGTCGCCGGTGATGACGCGCCCCTTGATCCAGGCGTAGCGCTCCCATTCCCGTCCTTGCGCCAGCAAATAGTTTTCCAGCGCGGACAGGCTCATGACCAGCGGCCCGGAGTCACCATAGGGGCGCAGCCGCATGTCGACGCGGAACACCCGGCCGTCTTCGGTCAGCTCGTCGATCAGGGCAATGACCTTTTTGCCCAGCTGGGTGAAATACTCGTGGTTGGAGGTGCGCCGTTCACCGTTGGTTTCGCCGCTTTCGGGGTAGAGGAAGATCAAATCGATGTCGGAGGACGCATTGAGCTCGCCGCCGCCCAGTTTGCCCATGCCAACCACGATCAGTTGCTGGGGTTCGCCGCTGTCCTCGCCGATCGGCTGTCCGTAGTGAGCGAGAGAGGCGCTGGCAACCCGCACCGCCTGACGGATGGCGAAATCCGCCAGATCCGATAGTGTGGAGACGACCTCGTCCAGTGGCGCGAGGCCGGTCAGGTCGCGGGCAATGAGTCGCACCAGCACGGCTTCGCGCAAGCGGCGCAGTGGAGCGGCCAGACTGTCCGGCGTGGTGAACGATGGCCAGTCGGCAAAGTCATTCATTGCCGCGGCATCGAAGCCGGTGGCGAGTCCGGCGCGCAGCGCCTCCCCAAGCCCGTCGCGGGCCGAGAGCCGTCGGGCAAAATAGCTGGAAAACTGTCGCCCGATGTCGATGGCGTCCGGCATAATTGATGGCATAATGTCAAAGTCCTCTGCTGCCTGATCCCTGTCACTACATTGTAATGGTTTGAGCCTTTTGGAAAAGCACCCGGAACGCATTCCCGACTGGCGAGTCATCGCCACCCTGCGCCGTATCGTCCGGCTGATGCTTGCCATCGGCACGCTGGCGGCTGTGTTGATTGGTGCGGCATTCGCCGTGTTCACCTGGGTGTTGTTGCCCCGGCTGGACCAGTATCGCCCCTTGCTGGAAAGCGAGCTTGCGCGTGCCACCGGCCGGCAGGTCAGTATTGCACGCCTCTCCGGTCAATGGGAGGGCGTGGCCCCCCGTCTGTCGTTGCAAAGCCTGAGCATCGCCGATCCTGCCGGTGGGCGGGCGTTGACCTTGTCCACCGTCGATATCAAACCCTCCTGGACCAGTCTGTTGACCTTCGAGCCCCGCCTGGCCCTGATCGAAATCAATGGCCCGGGCTTGTCCTTGCGGCGCAGTCGCGATGATCAATTGTTTCTCAACGGCTTCCCGCTGACCCAGGGGAAGTCCGATGGCCGGTTCGGCAACTGGTTGCTGCGCCAGTCGCGGGTGGTGGTGCGTGGTGCACGCATCGACTGGCAAGATGATTTTCTGGGTTTGCCGCCCTTGGGCATCGAACAGGGCGTGCTCGAACTGACCCACGGGCTGTGGGGGCATCGTTTGCATGTCGGCGGTCGGCCCACCTTCAGCCCGCAGACCGGCATCGATATCAGTGCGCGCTGGAGCGGCGACGATATTCATGACTGGAAAAGCTGGGACGGTAGTCTGTCCCTGCGGCTCGACAATGCCCGGGTCGGGGCCTGGAACCGTTATCTGTCCGCCTTTGGCTTGTTGCGCTCCGGGCAAGGCAATGGTGCGCTGGAGGTGTCGTTCAGCGACGGACATATCGATTCGCTCGATGCGGATATCCGCGTCAGCAACGCGGCCTGGCGCATCCCCGATGGCCGCGAACTGGTGTTTCCCGAGCTGGGGGGGCGCTTGCAGGTCGAGCGTCAGGGCGAGACCTACAGCATTCATGCCAGCGACTTGACGCTGGCCAGCCAGACCGGCCTTGCCTTCAATCACACCCGTATCGACGGTCGTTGGCAGCAGGGGGTCAAAGGGTTTGGCGAACTGACGCTGGACAATGCCGATCTGCACCACCTCACTCCGTTCATTCATGCGCTGGGCGCGGATAGCAACCCCTTGTTCGGCCAGTTTTCTCCGGCGGGTCAGGTCACCCATCTGACGGTGAGCTGGAAGGGGGATTTTGCGGCGCCCAGTCATTACGCGCTGGACAGTCGCTTCTCCGATCTGGCCTGGTCGCCGGTCGGTGGCTTGCCGGGTATTGCCGGAGCGACCGGTCAGGTGCGCTTCGATGAAAAGGGCGGTGTGTTGACGCTGGCCACCGGCAAGTCCCGGGTGACTCTGCCGGAGGTGTTCCCCGAGCCCTTGGGGTTTTCCCGTTTGGATGGCAAGGTTGAATGGCAGTTGCAGAATGGCGCGGCCACTATCCTTATTCGCAAGCTGGCTTTCGCCAATGACGATCTGTCCGGCGCCCTGTCCGGCAGCTATCGCTATACCGGCAAAGGCGCCGGGCTTGCCGATCTGCGGGCGTCGCTGGACGGCGTACCGGCCACCAGTGTGATGCACTATCTCCCTTATGCCGCCGGTGTTGATACCCGCGCCTGGTTGACCCGGGCGCTGAAAGGCGGTCGTCTCGACGATGTCAGCATGGTACTCAAGGGGGATATGGACGCTTTCCCGTTCCAGGGGGGCAAGGGTGGCGAGTTTCTGGTCAAGGGCTCGGTGCGCAAGGCCAGCCTGCTGTTCCAAACCGGCTGGCCCTTGCTGGAGGGCATCGATGCGTCGCTGCTGTTCCACAATGAGCGCATGGAGGTGACCTCCACGGCGGTATCGACCCTGGGGGTTCCGCTGCACGGGGTGAAAGTGACCATTCCGGACCTGATGGCCGATAACGCCCGACTGGATATCGTCGGCAAGGCGGCGGCACCGTTGTCACGGATGTTGGCCTATACCGTAAAGAGTCCGGTGGACGCCATGCTGTCGGGGTTTACCGGCCAGATTCGTGCTGACGGCAATGCCACGCTGGAGCTGGGGATCATCGTGCCCTTGTCCGGACCCGAGACCACCCGGGTGACCGGGCATCTGGGCTTTGCCGGCAATACCCTGACATTGAGCCGGCTGCCCTTGCCGGCACTGGAAAACGTCACCGGGCCGCTGACCTTCACCGAACAGGGCGTGAGCAGTCCGGGGCTGACGCTGGCGGCATTTGGCGGCCGCTTTGCGTTGAGCGCCAAAACCGAAAAGAACGGGCGGATGCAGTTTGCCCTCGACGGCGATGCGCCGACCCGCAATGTGCTGAGTCGCTACGTCGATGTGCTGGGACCGTTCGTGGACGGACACTCGCGCTTTGCCGCCCGCTTCGCGGTCAAGCAGGGCCTGGAAAACTTGCTGATCACCTCGGACCTGCTGGGGACGGCGATCAAGGCTCCGGCCCCGGTGTCCAAGGAGGCCGCAAGCGCTTTGCCGCTGTCGGTGCAGGTTCGCCCGGAAACCAGTGGTGTCGAGGTTGGCTTTACGCTGGACGGCCGTGCTGCGGGACGTTTTCAGGTCTCCGACGAGGGGGATCTGAAAAATGGCGTGGTCGCGGTGGGACGTGCGCTGCCCGCGGTGGCTCAGGACGGCCTGCAGATTCTGGTCAGCGCTCCCGAGCTGGATCTCGGG
This sequence comes from Pseudogulbenkiania sp., assembly GCA_018260425.1. GTDB lineage: Bacteria > Pseudomonadota > Gammaproteobacteria > Burkholderiales > Chromobacteriaceae > Paludibacterium. Next base: position 10,828 of record JAGLBD010000070.1, read on the forward strand.
CCCTGGGTCGAGGTGGTCAAGGGGCAGGGTGGTGCTGCGCCGGGCTGGCCCTTGACGCTGAATGTCGATAGCCCGCTGGTGAAACTGGGTCGTCACCATCTGGACAAGGTCAGCGCCGAAGTGCGTCATGCACCCGGTAGCGACGAATGGCAGGTCAAGCTGCGCTCCACGCAGTTGAACGGGCGCATCAGTTATCTGGAGGAGGCGGGCGGCCAGATTCGTGCGCGTCTGCCGCGACTGGAACTGGCCTCGTCGGCTTTGTCCCTGGAGAGCAATCAGGAGGCGGCGAATCGCTCCTCCGCCACCATGGAATTGCCGGCGCTGGATATCAAGGTGGATGAACTGGTGCTGGATGGCCGTTCGGTCGGCAGCCTGGAACTGGCGGCGCGTCGTCAGGGCCAGGACTGGTTGATGGACAAAGTGCTGCTCAAGGCTCAGCATGGCAGTTTGCAGGGCAGTGCCAAGGTGCTGGCGGCACAGGGTTCGACACCGCCAAGCGTCGATACCCGGTTTGCGCTGGATGCCAGCGACGTGGGCAAAATGCTGGAGCGTTTCGGGGTGAAGGACACCTTCCGCAAGGGACAAGGTCGCTTGTGGGGCGAGTTGAGCTGGCCGGGTGGTTTGTCGGACCTGAGTCTGGACAAGGTGAGCGGCCGTGTGGCCATGGACCTGAAAGACGGGCGGTTTGCCCAGGTCGATCCGGGCGTGGCACGCTTGCTGGGCGTGATTTCCTTGCAGTCGCTGACCCGTCGCATCCGGCTCGATTTTACCGATGTCTTCAGCGACGGCTTTGCCTTCGATAGCCTGAAGGGCGAGGCGTCGGTGAGCAACGGGGTGTTCCGCTCGGATTCGACCCAGATGAAGGGGCCGGCGGCCGATGTCTCGATCAAGGGGCAGGTCAACCTCGTGACAGAGACGCAGACCCTGAGTCTGCATGTCGAACCGCACCTTGCCGAAGGCGTGGCACTGGCGACCGGCGCAGCGCTGATTAATCCCGTGGTCGGGGTGGCGGCACTGGCGGCGCAAAAGGTCCTCAAGGACCCGGTAGGCAAGATATTTTCAGTGGATTACGATGTCACAGGCTCGTTGCGCGAGCCTGTGGTGAGCAAGAAACCGGCCCGACAATCTCAACGGAAACAACCATGAGTCAACGTTTTACTGTTGCCGCCATCCAGATGGTTTCCGGCACGGACCCCGCCGTCAATCTGAGCCGTGCCGCTGCGCTGGTGGCAGAAGCGGCGGCCGCCGGAGCGACGCTGGTGGTGCTCCCGGAGTATTTTTGTTTGATGGGCGCCCGCGATACCGACAAGGTCGCGTTGCGGGAAGTGTTCGGCGAGGGGCCGATGCAGGAGGCGCTGGCGCGCATGGCGCGTGACCATGGCGTCTGGCTGTCGGCGGGCACGATCCCGTTGGAGTGTCCTGATCCGGCGCGGGTGTTCAACACCAGTCTGCTCTATAACCCGGCGGGCGAGGTGGTGAGCCGTTACGACAAGATTCACCTGTTCGGGTTTTCCGGGATGGGCGAGCGCTATTGCGAATCGGATACGATTCTGGCCGGGACGACACCGGTCAAGGTCGAGACACCGTTCGCCAGCCTGGCCTTCGGGATTTGTTACGATCTGCGTTTCCCGGAAATGTTCCGGGCGCTGGCGCCCTTCGATGTGCTGATTTTGCCGGCCGCCTTCACCGCTGTGACCGGCGAGGCCCACTGGGAGACGCTGATCCGGGCCCGCGCCATTGAAAACCAGTGTTATGTGGTCGCCTCTGCGCAAGGCGGTGAACACCAGAATGGTCGCAAGACCCATGGACAGACGATGGTGGTCGATCCGTGGGGACGCACGGTGGCCGAATTGAAAAAAGACGAGGGCGTGATTACGGCCTCGATTGACCTGAATGTTGTCCAGTCGGTGCGAGCCCGCCTCCCGGCGCTGGCGCACCGCGTACTGTGAAGAAAGACTCCGCCATGGAAGACGTATTTACCACCGCCGAATCCCTGTTGCTGACCCCGTTCTCTCTGGACGAAGGCGCACTGGAAAGCTCGCTGTCGCTGATCACCCGCCATGATGTCGATTACGCCGACCTGTATTTCCAGTACACCCGCCACGAGGCCTGGAGTCTGGAAGAGGGCATCGTCAAATCGGGTAGTTTCAGTATCGATCAAGGGGTCGGGGTCCGCGCCGTGTCCGGCGACAAGACCGCCTTTGCCTACTCCGATGATATCAGTCTGGATGCCCTGACCCGTACCGCCACGGCCGTGCGCGCCATCGGGCGTCAAGGCGGGTCGGGCTCGGTCGGCATGCCGGGCAGCCGTCACGGCTTTACCCGGTTGTATCCGGCCATTGATCCGTGTGGCAGTCTGGATGCGGCGGCCAAGGTGGCCCTGCTGGAAAAGGTTGAACGTCTGGCGCGCGCCATGGACCCGCGGGTCATCCAGGTGATGGCGGGGCTGAGTTCCGAATACGATGTGGTGTATATCGCCCGTCACGATGGGGTGAGGGTGGCTGACGTGCGCCCGCTGGTGCGTTTGTCGGTGTATGTGATTGCCGAGCAAAACGGTCGTCGCGAGCAGGGTGGCAGCGGGGTCGGCGGTCGTTACGACCTGACCCGCTTCAATGACGAGGTGGTCGAGCGTCACGTGCGCGATGCGGTCAATCAGGCCTTGATCAATCTGGATTCCCGTCCGGCGCCGGCAGGGCAAATGACCGTGGTGCTGGGCTCCGGCTGGCCGGGCGTGCTGTTGCATGAAGCGATTGGTCATGGTCTGGAAGGCGATTTCAATCGCAAGGGCACCAGTGCGTTCAGCGGCATGGTCGGCCAACGTGTGGCGGCCAAGGGGGTGACGGTGGTGGATGACGGCACCTTGCCGGACCGCCGTGGTTCCTTGTCCATCGACGACGAGGGTAACCTGACCCAGCGCACGGTGTTGATCGAGGACGGTATCCTCAAGGGCTATATGCAGGATGCCATGAATGCCCGTCTGATGAATGTCGCGCCGACCGGTAATGGTCGCCGTGAGTCGTATGCGCATATTCCGATGCCGCGAATGACCAATACCTATATGCCGGGCGGTGATCATGATCCGCAGGAGATCATTGCCTCGGTGAAGGATGGTTTGTATGCCGTGAACTTTGGCGGTGGTCAGGTGGATATCACCAGCGGCCGCTTCGTGTTCTCGGCGTCCGAAGCGTGGCGAATCGAAGACGGCAAGCTGACCTATCCGGTCAAAGGCGCGACCCTGATCGGCAATGGCCCGGAAGTGCTGAACCATGTGTCCATGGTCGGCAACGATATGGCGCTGGATACCGGTATCGGGGTGTGCGGCAAGGAAGGTCAAAGCATTCCGGTCGGCGTGGGTCAACCGACCCTGCGTATCGACGGCGGCCTGACGGTCGGCGGTACCGGGCAATGATTGTTGCGCAGATCCCGGTTCCGGGCGATGCGCTGCTGGATGAGCTGGCCGACCTGCTGGTTGACTGCGTAGAGGAGGGTGCGTCGGTGGGGTTTCTTGCCCCGCTCGACGTGGCCGAAGCGCGTGACTGGTGGGCAGAACGGTTTGCCGAGGGCACCACGGCACAGCTATGGGTCGCCACCGGCGAGTCCCTGCTGGGCGCGGTGGTGCTTGACCCGTGTGGCAAGGCCAATGGCCGGCACCGTGCCGAAGTGCAGAAGTTGCTGGTGAGCACCAAAGCGCGCGGGCAGGGCGTGGCACGCCGGCTGATGGCGGCGCTGGAACAGCATGCGCGGGAAACCGGGTTGTCCTTGCTGTTTCTGGACACTGAAACCGGTTCGACGGCCGAACAGGTCTACCAGCGCCTCGGCTGGCAGCGGGCCGGTGAAATCCCGGCGTATGCCCTGAGCCCGCAAGGCGAGCTGCACCCCACCTCGCTGTACTTCAAGCAACTGGCATGAGCTGACATGTCGTGCAATCCAACAAGCCCGACTCGCAGGAATCGGGCTTTTTTGTGGCTGGTGCAGGGGGAGAGATTCGAATCTTCGGGCGTCTACCTGACTCGAGGCGTACATAAGCGTTTCCACAGGGTGACACGTCTGACGGCTGATGTGATGCCGACGTCCCCCGGTATTGAGGAGCATTCATTATCCTCGTGCACAAAATCCACGGGCTATGTAACTGGTTGGCACTAG
>JAGLBD010000217.1 GCA_018260425.1 Pseudogulbenkiania sp.
ATCCACACCGTCCAGGCCATGAACACCGGTTTGCCAATCTGCTCGCGGGAACGCAGGTACACCGCGCCCAATACACCCCACATCAGATAATGAGCGAACTGGTTGCGCTGCCCGATGTGACCGAAAATATTGGTGGTCGGGTGTTCACTGTCGTAAAACAGAATGCCGTTGCTCAACTCGGCAAGCCCGGTCAGTTGGGCAAAGCCGATCAACGACTGCACCAGCCCCCCCGCCATCAAGGCCCGCGCCAGCCAGATCGTCAGCTCACCATTGCCCAGTTCCTCCCGCAAGGTAGTCGTTGCCAGTGCCAGCAAGGCCAGTGCGCAGAACGCCAATGCCGTCACCGTATTCAAGCCAGGGAATAACAACGGCACCAGCCAGGGCTGCACGGCCCAGAGCAACGCCATCATCAAGCACCACAGGCTGGCACGGGGCAAACGGCTCAAGGCATGGCGGAGCGGCAAGGTGAACAACAAGGCCGCCAACGCGAAGCACACCGTCTCCATTTCACCCCACCATTGCGGCAAGGGAAGGAAATGAGTCCGGGAGGCAAAAGGAACGATCGGGATCAGACACCAAAAGAACAGTGACAGACCGAGCGACAGGGATTTCCAGTTCATGGTGAGCAATTATTTTCTTTTTACTAATCAAGCGTGAAGGATAACCCAATACCCCGTCAGGAAGAAAACGGCAACGCAGAAATGACAGTATTCCGCCCGGCAGACAGACAAAAAGGCGCCACAGGGCGCCTTTTCAGAGCATGCGATCAAGCAATCAAGGCTTAGTCGTACACGTAGACGGCAGAATACCCGCATCCACCGGAGTGGCTGCGGCAGAGTCGCCGTTTTCACACGTCCAGACCAGATTGCTCCCCGTCATGACGCCATGCAAGGAGAGCTTTTTGCCGGTAAAACTACTATCCCCTTGCAAGGTGGCTGTGACGAAAGCCTCTGACGCACTTTTCTTGGCGTAGGCAATTCCGGAAACATAGGTCGAAGTCTGGCCCGGCAACGCCACAGTATCCGGCATCGCGCCGTTGGTCATTTGCGCTTCGGTCACAGTGAGTTTGGTAGCATCCAGCAATTGCAATGCTTCACCGAGTTTGGCGCGCTTGGTGTAATCGTTGTAGCGCGGCACCGCCAGGGTGGCCAGCAGGCCCACGATCGCGATCACGATCATCAGTTCGATAAGGGTGAAAC
>JAGLBD010000071.1:0-3849 GCA_018260425.1 Pseudogulbenkiania sp.
CAAGCGCTCGTTGTCGGCGGCACTCTCCGCCAGGCGCAAGGTCAACGCTTCCAGCGCCGATTCCAGCCGGCCACGTTCGCGCTCCAGCACCATCAGCCGCTCTTGTGCGGCACGCTGGAGGCGGCTGGCTGTCTCCAACGCCTCCGCCTCACGCCGGGCCGCCTCTTCACGGGCCACCCGCGCCGCCCTGCGCTCTTCTTCGACCTGCTCGAACAAGGACAGACGCAAACCTTCGAGACGCTCGTAGGCTAGCGTTTCGCGTCGCTGCGCTTCTTCGCGTGCCAATTCGACTTGCCGTGCCGCACGGCTCTCGGCGTCGGCGACACGCTGCTCGGCCGACATTTGCAAGGACAACAGCAGCTCGCGCTGCCGCTCGCTTTCGCCCTTCACTGCCTCCAGTTCCGCCGTCACTCGCAGCGCTTCGGCCTGCGACGTCTTGCTGGCCACACGGTCAGCCTCGCTTTGCTGCTCAGCCTGCGAGAGTGCCTCGTGGCTCACCGCCAGCCTGGCCGCACTCTCGGCCAGTGCCTGCCCGGCCTGATCGAGGCGCGCCTGCCACTCCAGACGCTCCTGTTCCAGCACGGCACGGTCTTCGTCGAACAAGGTGGTGGCAACGGCACAGGATTGCTCCCAGACCTGAGAAAACAGCGTCGCCAGCGACTCCGGAATCTCGGGCAGACGACGTTGCCGGGCATCACGCGCCAGAAACTCGTGCCGCCAGTCTTTCAGTGTGGCATTGATGGTGGTATTGGAACCGCTACCCAGCCGATGGCGGACATCGGCAACGGTGGGCCAAACCCCCTCGGCAACCAGTGCCTCGGCGGCCTGACGGATTCGATCATGGATAGTCATGGCATCAGGATTTACTGCGATTCTTGCGGCGCTCGGCACCCGTCACCAAAAAATCCGGATCCGCCTCGAACAGATTGCCGGTACGACCCGATTGCGACTGGGACGCGATCAGGATGGCACGGTTGATCGCTTCTTTCTTGCTCACTCCCCACCACTCGATCAGCTTGTCCAGCGACTTTTGCGCGTCGCGGGTCAACTCGACCGTGACAGACAGCTCCTGCAGACGATTGCGGCGAATCTCCCTGCTGCGACGCTTGCGCTCGGCGGCTGTCATGGCGCGCTCGCCCAGCGGCTTGCGCCCGGGCTTCTTCGGCGCGCCGCCGATCAGGTCATAGGTATAGTGGTCGCAGGGGTCTCGCATGCGATTTGGTGACAGGCCACAGTTAAAGGGGGCGCAAGCATATCACAACTCGCCACAGCGAGGTAACTCACCCGCCCCCGCAATGAAGATATTCTGCTTAAATAATGCCGGCAGCCGAGAACAAGGTCATCACCAGCAAGGCCATGATGGCGGCCAGAATGTCATCGATCATCACACCGAACCCACCGGAGACATGCCGGTCAACCCAGCCGATCGGCCAGGGTTTGATAATATCGAACACCCGGAAGGCCACGAACGCCAGCACCCAGGCCAGCGGCGTCGCGGGCACGAACGCCAGCACCAGCAGCATCGCAACGATCTCGTCGTAATTGACCCCGCTATGATCATGCATGCCGAGCAACTCGTCCGACATGGCGCAAATCTTCACGCCAATGGCAAACAAGGGCACACACAGCGCCGCCAGCCATACGCCGCTGATGCCGCACCATGCCAACAAAAAATACAGCGGATAGGCCACCAGTGTGCCAAGCGTTCCCGGCCCCCACGGCGACAAACCACTACCAAAACCAAAAGCCACGAAATACGCCGGGTGGCGGGTAATCATCCGCCAATCCGGTTTACGCTGCGAAGTGGTCATACCCTATCCTTCCCGTTTCCATCACAGAACCATCCGCTGCCAGCAAGCGGACACCGCCTTGCTCAACCAGACTGCCGACCCGCGTCAGCGGACACCCCTCAGTCGCCAACGCGGCGATCCGTGACCGCTCTGCCACCGGCGCCGTAAAGCACAGCTCATACTCATCCCCGCCGCCGGTCAGACACTCCAGCCACTGCCCGCGCCGCTCGGCCAGCCACGGGTGGGTTGGCAAGGCATCGAAATGAATTTCCACCCCCAACCCGGAACGGTCGGCGATATGCCCGACATCGGCCAGCACGCCGTCCGAGACATCGATGGCCGCATGGGCCATGCCGCGCAGCGACTGCCCAAGCGCGACACGCGGCTCGGGGTAGTCGAGTTCGGCGCGGCATACCGCCAACACCTCATCCGGGATGCCGGCAAGGCCCTCCAGTCGCGTTTTTACGGCCAATGCCGCCATACCGACGCGACCACTCACCCACACGTCGTCACCCGCCTTGCCGCCGTCACGCCGCAGCGCCTGGCCTTGCGGCACCTCGCCGATAATCGTCACTGACAGCGTCAACGGACCACGGGTGGTGTCGCCACCGGCCAGCGCCACGCCGAACCGGTTGGCCAGCGTCATGAAACCGTCGGCAAAGGCCGAGAGCCACTGCGGCGCCAGCCCCGGCAAGGCCAGCGATAGAAATGCCCAGCGTGGCCGCGCACCCATGGCCGCCATGTCGGAAACATTCACCGCCAGGCATTTATGCCCCAAGGCATACGGGTCGACATCGGCAAAGAAATGCCGCCCCTCGACCAGCATATCGGTGGAGACCAGCAATTCACAACCGGGGGTCGGAGCAACGATCGCCGCATCGTCGCCCACCCCCAGCACCACCTGATCGGAGTGATGGGTAAAGTAGGCGCGAATCAGATCAAATTCGTTCATGAGCGCTTCAGAATGAAAAAACACCCGCCACAGGGCGGGTGTTGCAAACACTAAGGACCCGGATCAGGCCGGACGACGGCCCCGGCCGGAAGCCACTTCATCCGGACGAACTTCATAGGCCAGCTTGTCGAGCACACCGTTGACGAATTTGTGACCATCGGTACCGCCAAACGATTTGGCGATTTCGATGGCTTCGTTGATGATGACCGGATAAGGAGTTTCCGGGTGCTGGGTCAGTTCCAGCGCGGCCATCAGCAATACGGCACGTTCAACCGGGCTGACATCTTCCGGAGCGCGCTCGTAATGACGGGCCAGCATGGCCGACAGGTCGTCGGCATCTTTCAGCACACCGAACAGAATGGTGCGGAACAAGGTTTCATCCGCCTTGACGAAATAGTCGTTCTCGCGCAGGTGCTTTTCGATCATCGAGGCAGCGCGATCCGGGTTCAGCTGCCATTCGTAGATACCCTGCATGGCGAATTCGCGTGCGCGACGTCGTGCGGTTTTCATCTAATTACTTCCTCAAGTCAAAGAACGCAGCCCGCGGTCAACCCCGGAGGGCGATCTGCAAACGGGCCATTTCGACGGCAACGCGGGCGGCGTCACTTCCCTTTTCGGTCATGCGCACTTCAGCCTGCTCGTCGGTTTCAGTCGTCAGGACGGCATTGGCCACGACGATATCGTGGTCCAGACCGACCCGGGTAATCCCGGCGCCCGATTCATTGGACACCAGTTCGAAATGATAGGTTTCGCCGCGAATGACCGCACCCAGGGCCACCAGCGCGTCAAACCGGCCGGATTTGGCCATGGTTTGCAGCATCAGCGGAATTTCCAGAGCGCCGGGCACGGTTGCCAGAACCACATCCTTGCCATCCACGCCAAGCCGCGCCAGTTCCGACAGGCACGCGTCACGCAGGCCATGGCATACCGGTTCATTGAAACGGCTCATCACGACACCGATCTTGAGACCTTTACCGTCCAGCACGGGTTCGATACGTTGAATGGCTTCCAGCATGTCTTCCTCGCAGCAATTCTATTTTCAGGGGCGTAAGTTTAACCGATTTCCGGCATGCCGTGTTCAGGCAAAGAGAAGCCGGTCACTTCCAG
>JAGLBD010000071.1:3949-14892 GCA_018260425.1 Pseudogulbenkiania sp.
CGTGCCATGGTGCCGTCGTCATTCATCACTTCGCAAATGACCGACGCCGGTTCGAGGCCGGCCAGTTGCGCAAGGTCGGAACCTGCCTCGGTATGGCCGGCACGCACCAGCACGCCGCCATTGCGGGCCTTGAGCGGAAAAATGTGTCCCGGCTGCACCAGATCTTCCGGACGGGCATTGCGGGCGGCGGCAACCTGAACGGTTCGTGCACGGTCGGCCGCAGAGATACCGGTGGTCACCCCGGTGGCAGCTTCGATGGATACCGTGAAGTTGGTCCCGTGCGCGGTGCCGTTCTGCGACACCATCAAGGGCAGGTTGAGCTGACTGCAGCGCTCCTCGCTGAGGGTCATGCAGATCAGGCCGCGCGCATGCTTGGCCATGAAATTGATCGCCTCGGGGGTAACGAACTCGGCGGCCATCACCAGATCGCCTTCGTTTTCCCGGTCTTCGGCATCAACCAGCACCACCATCTTGCCGGCACGAATATCGTCAATAATGTCTTGGGTCGGTGAAATGACCATGGTTGCCTTCCTTTGTCCGGGCCACCCGTCCGGCGACCCTGAATTCGTTGGGTGTCAGTGGCGGGAAGCCAGAACGCGTTCTACGGTATCGACAATCACCTGGGTCTGGGGGTCGATTTCGATATTGACCCGGTCACCGGCTTTGCGCACGCCCATCAGGGTGCGGGCCAGGGTTTCGGGGATCAAATGGACGCAGAACGTGCCGTCGCGCACTTCGCCGATGGTCAGACTGGCACCGTCAATGCCGATATAGCCCTTGGTGAAGATATAGCGTTCCAGTGCCTCGGGAATGCGGAAATAGACAGTGCGGTTATCCGGCGATTCAATCACCTCGATCACCTCGGCGGTCGCCATTACGTGACCGGACATTTGATGTCCGCCGATTTCATCGCCGAAACGGGCCGCGCGTTCGATATTGACCCGGTCGCCGACACCGAGCGTGCCAAGATTGGTGATGCGCAGGGTTTCCTGCATCAGATCGAAGGAAACACGGTTTCCCTCAATGGAGGTCACGGTCAGACAGCAGCCATTGTGTGCAACAGACGCACCCGGCTCCAGTCCCTCGAGCCAGTCAGCGGGAAACTCCAGCACATGCGTGCGAAATCCGGGCCGCTCGCTGACAGACACAAGCGCAGCCACCCCTTTTACAATGCCGGTAAACATGTAAATCCACTCTCTTTCGCGGGCAAATATCCCATCAATGCCCCCTATCATAACCAAAAACCCATGGTTTTGCCCTTAACGCGTGTCATTCAGGCCGTGACAGACCTGCCCAAAACGCCGATATCAGAGTAAAATCAACCCTTTTAGCATCGTTAAGTACCTCCATGTCCGCAGAATTGACCCGCATTGCCGACGAAGTGGCGCGTCGCCGTACCTTCGCCATCATTTCCCACCCTGACGCGGGCAAGACCACGCTGACGGAAAAACTCTTGCTGTTTTCGGGCGCGATCCAGAACGCCGGTACCGTCAAGGGCAAGAAAACCGGCAAGTTCGCCACCTCGGACTGGATGGAAATCGAAAAGCAACGTGGCATTTCCGTTGCGTCATCTGTCATGCAGTTCGAGTACCGCAACCACACGGTCAACCTGCTCGACACCCCGGGTCACCAGGACTTTTCCGAAGACACCTACCGGGTACTCACCGCCGTCGACTCGGCGCTGATGGTGATCGATGCGGCCAAGGGCGTGGAAGAACAAACCATCAAGCTGCTCAATGTCTGCCGCTTGCGCAATACCCCGATCGTGACCTTCATGAACAAGTATGACCGTGAAGTGCGTGACTCGCTGGAATTGCTGGACGAAGTCGAAAATGTCCTGAAAATCCGTTGCGCGCCGGTCACCTGGCCGATCGGGATGGGCAAGGTATTCCGTGGGGTTTACAGTCTGCTTGACGACGTGGTCATTCTGTTCGAGGCCGGCAGCGACAAACTGATCTCCGACGTCGAAGTGATCAAGGGAATCGACAACCCGCGTCTGGACGAACTGTTCCCGCTGGAAATGGAACAGCTGCGCATGGAGATCGAACTGGTCAAGGGCGCCTCCAACGAGTTTAGCCTCGACGAGTTCCTCGCCGGCGAACTGACCCCGGTGTTCTTTGGCTCGGCGATCAACAACTTCGGTATCCGCGAGATTCTCGACGCCCTGATCAACTGGGCTCCGGCACCGTCGACACGTCACGGCACGATCCGCGACGTCGAACCGACCGAAGAAGCGTTCTCCGGTTTCGTGTTCAAGATCCAGGCCAATATGGATCCGAAACACCGCGACCGCATCGCCTTCCTGCGCGTCTGCTCGGGCCGTTTCGAGCGCGGCATGAAGATGAAACACCTGCGTCTGAACCGCGATATCTCCGCGTCGAGCGTGGTGACCTTCATGGCCCACGAACGCGAAACCGTGGAAGAAGCGTTTGCCGGTGACATTATCGGCATCCCCAACCACGGCAACATCCAGATCGGCGACAGCTTTTCCGATGGCGAAGCGCTGCAGTTCACCGGCATCCCGTTCTTTGCCCCGGAACTGTTCCGCACCGTACGCATCAAGAACCCGCTGAAGATCAAACAGTTGCAGAAAGGTCTTCAGCAATTGGGTGAAGAAGGTGCGGTACAGGTCTTCAAGCCGCACAACGGTGGCGATTTGATTCTGGGTGCCGTCGGTGTCCTGCAGTTCGACGTCGTGGCGGCTCGCCTCGCGGCCGAGTACGGTGTCGACGCCGTCTTCGAATCCACCACGATCTGGAGTGCGCGTTGGGTCAGCTGCGAGGATCGCAAGAAGCTCGACGAGTTCTCCAACAACCTGGTCAACAATATGTCGGTGGATGCCGGCGGCAATCTGGCCTACCTCGCCACCAGCCGTGTCAACCTGCAATTGACCCAGGAACGCTGGCCGGACATCGTGTTCCACGAGACCCGGGAGCATGCGGTCAAACTGAACGACTGACCGTAAACGGGCATGGCATGCAAGGGAAGGCGCGCCATGCCCGGGTCAAAGCGCGTAAAGTTAGAGCAAACGCTCCACATGAATGGCATAATGATCACAATAACGAACCGGAATAATCAGGCGATCATGAGCAAACCCCGCATCAAGACCTATGACAAAATCGTTCTGGAGAGTCTGAAACTCTTCAATGAACAAGGTGAGCGGAGCATCACCACCAACCATATCGCGGCGCACCTCGGCATCAGCCCGGGCAATCTGTACTATCACTTCCGCAACAAGGAAGAGATCGTTTACCAGATCTTCGTCCAGTACCGGAACTTCATCAACGAGCGTCTCTCGGTGCCGACCGACCGCGCCATGACCGTTGCCGATCTGGTCAACTATCTGGACACCGCCTTCGATGCGATGTGGCAATTCCGTTTCATGTTCTATGACCTGCCGGGCCTGCTGGGCCGCAGTCCGCAGATGCAGGCCGAATACCATCAGTTCGTGAATACCGAGATGAAGGACATCCTGGGCCACCACTTCCGCGAATTCATTCGCCTGGGGCTGCTCAAGATGGATGAAGAAGATATCGAAGCCGTCAGCATCAACATCTGGCTGGTGGTGAAATTCTGGTTCGCGTTCGAGCAGACCGCCCGTCCCAAGGCCCCGATCACCGAAGAGTCGGGACGCCGCGGAGTACGTCAGGTACTGGCCCTGCTCAAGCCTTACGTTCAGCCGGAACTCGCCAGCGCCTTCAAGGGACTCTGCGAGCGCTACGCCAACTGAGTCAGTCAGCCCGGCCAGTCCGGGCTGTTGCTCAGGCAAACCAGCACCACTTCGGCACCGACATCACCGGGCGTCAAACGATAGCTGTCCCCGTCCTCCACCTCCCAGAGTGCCGCATCCAGATAGTCCAGCATTCCGCTCTCGGCTCCGATATCAACTTGCACGGTCCCGGCACCGACATTCACGACCAGCCAGACGCCCTCGCGGCACGAAGACGAAACCGCCGCATTCAGCACCAGACGCTCGACCCGTTGGCAAAAACGTCCCCTGCGGCTCATTACCCCGAAATCCAGCACCCGCCCGTCAGGACTGGCCGACACCGGCACCTCTCCGGCAAATGCCACGGCAGCCGAGCCTCGCTCCAGCACCACGCGCCGGGTAGGAAACTCCAGCGTCAGAGACCTGCCTTCCAGCAATAGCAGCGTACGGTCCACGCCATCAAACCTGGAAAACCGGCCGTCCCGGCTGACCTCGGCCATGCTGATCCGCCAGTCGAAGTCATCGAGACCGGCTCCAGATGGCTCGATAGCCACCTGCCAGGTAACGCCGCCAGCGTTTTTCCATGGCGACGCGCTGCGTTCACTTTGTTTCAGCCATTTCATGCCCGCCCTCCGGGACCGGCTTAATCGAACTGCCGCCGGAACAACAGCAAGCCCGCCGCAAACACCCCGAGCCCGATACTCGACATACCGGCAATCGAGATGCCCAGTTCGCTCGCGCCCTGCCCCTTGAGCAGCACACCGAAGGCCACATCCAGATAGTAGTGCAAGGGCGAGGCATACATCATGCCGCGCAGCCATTCCGGCATGGCTTCCGGTGGCGTCCAGGCTCCGGACAGGAACAACATCGGCGCCAGAATGAGAATGGACAGCATGCCAGCCTGCGCGAGATTGCGGGCAATGGTCGCGGCAAACAAGCCAAGCCCTGCCGTGGTGAACACATAGAGCGCCGACAGCCCGAAAAACAGACCGAGACTACCCTTGACCGGGATGCCGAACACCGGGATCAACACCAGAAACAGGCTCAGCGCGATACCACACAGGATCACGCCGGTCATCGACACCACCTTGGGCAACAAGATGCCCAGTGGCGACAAGGGCGACACCACCAGTTGTTCCACCGTGCCGCGCTCCTTTTCCCGCACCATCGCGGCCGCTGGCAACAACACCGAAAACACCGTGGCGATATTGAGCATTTCCGAGATCCCCATGAACCAGCTGTCATCCTGATTGGGGTTGTACCAGACGCGAATCTCGTTGTTGACCACCGGCAAGCCACTCATATTGCCAGCGTTTGCCGCCACACCCAGCTTGGCCAGCGCCGACTCGAGGCCAAAGCGGGCAATGATGGTCTGGGCGTCGCTGGTGGCGAGGAAGCCCAGCACCGAATTGGTGGTATCCACCTGCATGGCCACCGGGGTCTGCCGGCCGGTGGCCAGGTTCTTCTGCAAGCCCTCCGGCACCGAAATCACCACCATGGCCTTGCCCTGATCCAGCGCGGCCAGACCGTCTTTGTCATGGGCGACTTGTCCGTCTATGCGGAAATACGGCGCACGAAAGCGGCCGGTCAACTCGCGGGAGGCCGCCGAATGGTCATGGTCCTGAACCAGGGTGGCGGCATTGTTCAGCGACAGCGACACCCCGGAGGCCGCCAGAAAAATATCGATGGTGAAAGCGTAAAGGATAAACGCCAGCAACACCCGGTCACGACCCAACTGCTTGAGTTCCTTGACCAGCATGGCCTGAAAACGCCGCACCGCCAGAACGATTTCCCGTGTGCGTGTGCTCATGTCGATGGCCTCTTGGAAAACCCTGCGTAGCCGAGCATGAACAGCACGACGGCAAAGCCGGTCAGCACCAGCAGCGGCCGCCACACCGATTCAATCCCGACCCCCTTCAAAAAACACCCGACCACAATGTCCGTGTAGTACATCGCCGGCATCAGGTGCGCAACGATACTGGCCCCTGACCCCAACGAAACAATCGGGATGATCAGCCCGGAGTACAGCACGGCCGGGATCATGGTCACGATCATGGTGACGATCATCGCCGCCACCTGCGTCCTCACCAGAACCGACACCACCAGACCGATACCGGTGGTGCACAGCACATAGACCAGTGTCGCCGGCAAGAAAAACAGAAAACTTCCCTTGAACGGCACCTGATAAAGCACCGTCGCCAACAACCACAGCACCAGAATATTGATGGTGGAGATCAACACATAGGGCATCAGTTTGCCGACAAGGAATTCACCACGGCTCATGTTCGAGGCGTAGATATTGAAGATCGAGCCGTTTTCCTTTTCCCGCACCACCCCCAGCGCCGTCAGAAACGGCGGCGACAGCATCAGGATCACCATGATGAGCTTTGGCGCCAGCGACCAGATACTGCTGACGCTCTGGTTGTACAGGTAACGGGTTTCCAGCGTGACCGGCTGCAAGGCTTTCTGCACCACCTCGACACTGGCGCCGCTTTGCGCCGCCACCCGTGCCGACAGGCTTTGCAAGGTGAAAGCCGTACTGATGGCCGTCACATAGCCCTTGGTGGTCATGGCCCGACTCGGAAACGTCCCGTCCACCAGCGTGGCGACCTGCGCGGCCTGTCCCCGCCCCAGCGTGCGTCCGAATTGCGGTGGAATGACCAGCGCCACGCGAATCTGCCCGGACGCCAGCTGTTGGCCAGCTTCGCGTTCGCTCTCGCTATAGCCCCGAAACTGGAAGTAGCGCGAGCCGATAAAACGCCAGGCATACTCGCGGCTGGCCGCCGAGTGGTCCTGATCGACCACCGCAAAAGGAATGTTCTCTACATCCAGCGACAAACCGTAACCGAACAACACCATCAGCAAGGCCGGCACCACAAAGGCCAGCGAAAAGAACAGCCGGTCCCGCACGATTTCGCGCCACTCCTTGTGCGCCATCGCAAACACCCGTTGCCAGATCATGTGCCCCCCTTGCGTTGCGCCGCTTCCAGTTGCGTCACCTTGTGCACAAAAACATCCTCCATCGCCATCGGGCGCGCCTCGATACGCGCCGCCGGAAGGCGGGCATGCACCACCTCGCCCAGCCGCTGCGGATCTCGGGTCAGGACATGCAGTTTCTTGCCATAGGGCGACACACTGTCGAAACCGGACTCACGCAATTCCGGCACCAGCGCCAGCACGTCCCCGCCACTGACCTCGAACAGCTCTCCGGCTTCGGCGATGACCGCCTGTTTCATTCCGGCCGGGGTATCGTCCGCCACCACCCGCCCGGCAAACATCAACGCCAGATGGTCGCAGTGCTCGGCCTCCGACATATAGTGAGTGGTCACCAACATCGCAACGCCCTCGACCCGTGACAGGTGAAAGAGAATTTCCCAGAAGGCACGCCGTCCCAGCGGGTCGACCCCCGAGGTGGGTTCGTCAAGAAACACCACCCGCGGGCGGTGCACCAAGGCACAGCCCAGCGCCAGACGTTGACGCAAGCCCATCGGCAAGGTGGCGGCCAGATCACCTTCGTGACCGGCGAGGCCCGCCATACCGATAATCCATTCAAGCCGGTTACGGGTTTCTTCCCGCGACAGGCCATACAGACCGGCATACAGGCGAATATTCTCTGTTACGGTCAAATCCAGATACAGCGAGAACGCCTGGGACATATAGCCGATGCGCGACTTGATCAAGGCACCGGCCTTCTTCATGTCGGCCCCCGCCACACGCCCGGCCCCGCCGGATGGCGGCAAAATCCCGGTCAACATCTTGATGGCCGTGGTCTTGCCGGCGCCATTGGCCCCCAGCAAGCCAAATATCTCCCCCGGCCTTACCTGAAAACTCACATCGCCCACCGCGACAAAATCGCCGAACACCCGGGTCAGCGCCCGCGCTTCGATAGCGAATTCGCTGGTATCCTCATCGCGCGGGGCGGCCAGTGGCGCATCCAGTTGCGGCTTTTCCAGACGGCCCTGCTCCGCCATCAGTGCGACAAACACATCCTCCAGCTCCGGCTCCAGCACATCAAGCCGTTCGATGGCGAGTCCGGCCAGCATCTGACTGACTTCGGCCCGGGCGGTCTCTCCGGACACATCGCGGGCGAATATCCGCAGGGTTGGCCCGAGTGCCTCGCACTGGGCAAAACGGCCGGAAAGACGTTGCAAGGCCTCGATCTGCGGCACCGCCTGACACTGAACAATGGCGCCAGGCACCCGCGCCAGAATCGCTTCCGGCGGCCCTTCGGCCAGCACCTGGCCTTCATGCATCAGACTCATCCGCGAAAAACGGCTGGCTTCGTCCATATAGGCGGTGGACACCAACGCCGTAAGCCCGCGACTGGCCACCAGTTCGGCCAGAATCGCCCAAAAGTCGCGGCGCGACACCGGATCCACCCCGGTGGTCGGTTCATCGAGAATGATCAGGTCCGGGGCATGGATCAGCGTACACACCAGTCCCAGCTTCTGCTTCATGCCGCCGGAAAGTTTCTTCATCGGGCGCGAGCGGAAGGCGGCCAGCCGGGTCGTCGCCAGCAATTGTTCCTTACGCTCACGAGCGACCTCGGCAGGCACCTGACGCAAACTGGCAAAGAAGTCGATGTTTTCTTCTACCGACAAATCCCCATAAAGGTTTTGCCCAAGGCCCTGCGGCATCAAGCCGATACGTCCCTTGACCTGCTCTGCCGAGCGCTCACTGTCGATGCGGGAGCCAAATACCTCCAGCGTCCCGCTATCAAAGGACAGTACCCCGGCCACCGCCTTCATGAAACTGGACTTGCCGGCTCCATCCGGCCCGATCAGGCCGTACAGCTCGCCGCGACGAATGGTCAGCGACAGGTCGCGTACCGCGTCGTGCCGGGCGTAGCGTTTGCCAAACTGACTGGCGGCAATGACGATATCCGACATGGCATTACCAGCGCGGTACTTGCCATGCCACGCCGTCTTTCCAGCGAATCATGGCATCGGCAGGCAAGCCGGGCGTCAAGCGCTGCCCCGGGTTGGTGGTGAGACGCAGTTTGACCGCATAGACCAGCTTGACGCGTTCATCCGGTGTCTGCACTTCCTTGGGGGTGAATTCGGCGCGACTGGCAATGGTGGTGACCTTCGCTTCGAACGCCTCGCCCGGGAAGGCATCGGTGTAGATTCTGGCCGGCAGACCCAGCTTAACCCGTCCGATCTGGTTTTCCGGGATGTAGACCTTAAGGTACAAGGCATCCAGATCGACCAGATCCAGCACCCCGCCGCCACTGGCGATCACCTCGCCCGGCAAACGCAGTCGCGTCGTCACCACCCCGGCCACGGGTGCCAGCAGATTTTGCTCCGCCAGCATGGCACTGACTTCTTTGAGGGCCGCGGCGGCCTGCTTGATTTGCTGGTCAGCCTGAGTCTGCTGGGTGGCGGCGGCTACCGCAGCCAGTTGCATCTGCTCGGCCCGGACCCGGTCAACCGAACCGCGTGCCAGCAAATCCGCAAAACGGCCTGCATCGCGGCTGGCCTGAGCGGCCTGTGCAACGGCACGGGTCTTTTGCGCCTCGGCGGCCGCCAGTGCGGCCCGGGCCGCTTCTTCCCGTGCATGCAGCTCGACCGAGTCCAGCGTCGCCACGACTTGTCCAGCCTTGACCTTGTCACCCTCCGCCACCATCACGGTGGCCAGACGCCCCGGATACTTGCTGGCAACGAGGGTTTGATCACCTTCGAGACGGCCATTGGTCTGGATCAAGCCTTCCGGCACCACCACCTTGTTGGCCTGCCAGATAGAGTAAGCACCGCCGGCGGCCGCCACGGCGGCAGCGACGATGAGCACACGTGTCCATTTCATCATGGCACTCCCGTTACAGTTCGCCGATCGCGCGCCGCAGACGAAGAATCGCCAGCGCATGATCAAAGCGTGCATTGAAAAGATTGCGCTGGCTGTCGGCCTTTTTGGCCGCTGCCATCAACACTTCGGTTTGATTCGCCAGCCCGTTGTGATACCGGTCAAGCGTGATGTCTTGCCAGGTCACCGCCGAGTCCAGCGCGGCACGCGCCACGACCAGCCGCTCGGCCGCCTCGATTTCCAGACTCAGGCCACGCTGCACATCCAGACGGATCAGACTGCGGGCATCCTCTTCCTGCTCGCCCAAAGCCGCCGCCTGACGCTCGCTCACCGCGGCACGGGATTTGACCAGACCACTGTCGAAGGCATCCCACTTCACACCGATGCCTACCGAACCCACGCCCTTGCGGGTCAGGTACGGGTTATCCACCCAGGTGTAGGCAGCGAACACGCCCAATTGCGGCGAGGCTTCGGCTCGCACACTGCGGGCTTGTTCGGTGAGAGCGGTTTTCAGCTCACGGAGCTGGCCCAACTCGGGACGCCGACTCAGTGCGGTATCGCTCAACTGGGCAAGGCTGCGCTGCTCGCGCGCGAAGTCCACCGTTTGCAAAGCGACCACCTGATCCAGCGGGCGCCCGGTCAGACGGTTATAGGCGGCACGCGACAAGGACACGGCTTCACGGGCCGCGATCACTTTCTGGCGCGCCTCGGCCAAGGCCACCTCGGCCCCCGACACATCGCCACGCGACACGATACCTTTGTGAAAAGCATTGCCGACATCGCGCCGGTAGGCGACGAGCGTGTCCTGATAGAGCGTGGCGACCTTCAAGGCCTCACTGGCGCGCAATACGTTGAAATAGGCCTCCGCCACATCCAGCCGCACATCCAGCCGACTGCGGGCCACGCCATGCCGGGCACTGTTTTCCCGGGCACGGGCAGCATCGGCCATCGACGTCAGGCGGCCGCCGGTATAGACCGGCAAGGTAACCTTGACCTCGGCCGTGGCGAGATGATCCTCACTGAGCGGGGCTTCGAGACGGGAGGGAAACTGGGAACGCAACGGAGCCGGCATGGCGGCCGCCAAACCAGAGGTATCCATGGTGCCGGTAATGGCGTGGTCCAGCTTTTGCCACTGTGCCGACGCACCGACAGACGGCCCGGCAGCGGCCTCGGCAGCCGCTACCCCCTGACCGGCGGCTTCGGCATTCAAGGTATCGGCTTTCAACTGCCGGCTACTGGCCTCGGCGCGTTGCCAGGCCTCGTCCAGCGTTTCGGCATACACGCCGCTGCAGGCCAGCAGGCAAGCCAGCACCAGAGGGGTATGACGCGTAAGACATCGTTTCATGGTCGATCCAAAAAAACGTTTGTTTGCTTACGATCATCATACCCTATTATGACATTTAATAGTTGATCCAGATAAAAGACCCTGCGTTTG
>JAGLBD010000218.1 GCA_018260425.1 Pseudogulbenkiania sp.
CAGTGATTGCCGGTGCGCTGCTGCTAGCAGTGGGGGTAATGCTGTTGCACTGGCGAGGCGAGCGCCGCTCAAAGCCGGAAGCGTGAAACCACGGTACGCAACGACGCTGCCTGAGCACTGACTTCTTCAATCGAAGAAGAGACGGTTTGGGCAGCCGTTGCATTGCCGGTACTGCTTTGCGCAATCCGTTCCACCAGTTGCGCAATGTCCTGACTGGCCTGTCCCTGCTCTTTCAAGGCGGCAGAAATATCGTTCACCACGGCAACAACCTGACGGGCACTATCGCGAATCTGCTCGATGGACTGCCCGCCCTGCTCTGCCAGCTCCAAACCACTCTTCACCCGCAAGACGGCCTCGTCCATGGTGGTTCGCGAGCTCTCCGAACTGTCCTGGATATCTTTGATCATTCCGGCAATTTCCTGAGTCGCCTGTGCGGTACGCTCCGACAACTTGCGAACCTCGTCAGCCACGACCGCAAAACCCCGACCCATCTCACCGGCACGCGCCGCTTCGATAGCGGCATTCAAGGCCAGCAAATTGGTCTGATCGGCAATGTCCTTGATCACCTGCATGATGGCGGAAATGGTCTGGGTCTTGGTGGTCAGTTCCGAGATCGTCACGGAGGCCTGATCCACCGACTCATTGATGCGGCGCATCTCATTGACGGCACGGGAAATGACTTCACCACCCGCCTGAGACAACTCGCCGGACGACTGGCTCAACGCCCGGGCATCGGAGGCATGGTCAGCAATATGGTTGATACTGACGGTGAGTTCCTCCACCGAAGCGGCCATGGCGGTTGCTGCCTGGCTCTGCTCATCGGACCCCTTCGCCACCACATCGGCGTTGCGATGCACGGTGGTACTCATATCGGACAAATGAACGGCACCCACCGAGATTTGCTCGACCAGCTCGCGCAACTGCCCCTGCATATTACCAACGGCCGCCAATAGACTCTGCGAGTCACCAGGCTTGACCGGAACGGTTTGATCCAGCTGCTTGTCGGCGATGCTTTGAACAACGTCCAGGGTGACCTGCGGATCCGCCCCCAATTGCGTCAGGATGCTGCGCATCAGCAAGCTGACCAATACCAGCAACACCACCAGCACAACCACCATTTCGACCGCCAGCCAGCCCAGTTCATGGAAGAACTCGCGGTTGACGTCATCCATATAGATACCGGTACCGA
>JAGLBD010000007.1:0-13377 GCA_018260425.1 Pseudogulbenkiania sp.
TTCGCTTGTTTCGTTTGCGTCTGCAGCTGAGGAGGTGAACTATACGCCCGACACCCACCTCCGTCAACACCTTTTTACGAAAAAACCACGACTGCGGAAATATCGGACGGCAACATATTGTTTTTTAACATTATTGAAATAATAGAATTGCTGACTCCCGTGTAAACAGTGGCCTCTCCCTGCCTATGGACTCAGTCCAAACTGCCCGGAATCCGGCATTTCCCGTCGATATTTTGCAAAAACGCCATGTATAGACAATTTTCCTGCCCCGGCAATGACAACGCCCGGCACGGCGGCCGGGCGTTGTCACACTCTCTATATATAAAAAGAGTCAGACCCTCACAGTACGTAGCGGGCCAGATCCTCGCGCTGCGACAGTGCGGCAAGCTTGCCGTCCACATAGGCGGCATCCACCTCGAACTGGCCCGGCCGCGCATCGAAGGAGATTTCCTCCAGCAACTTTTCGATCACGGTATACAGACGGCGCGCCCCGATATTCTCGGTTTTTTCATTCACCTCCCAGGCAATCTCGGCAAGACGCTGGATGCCGCTGTCGACAAAGGTCAATTCGACCCCTTCCGTCTGCAGCAACGCCTGGTACTGACGCGTCAGGCAAGCATCGGTATTGGTCAGGATCAGACGGAAATCGTCAACCGACAGCGATGACAGTTCGACCCGGATCGGAAAACGTCCCTGCAACTCGGGGATCAGGTCGGACGGCTTGGCCAGATGGAAAGCGCCGGAGGCGATGAACAGGATGTGGTCGGTCTTGACCATGCCGTGCTTGGTCGTCACGGTCGTTCCCTCTACCAACGGCAACAGGTCGCGCTGGACGCCGGCGCGGGACACATCGGCACCCTGCCCTTCCGAACGGCTCGCCACCTTGTCGATCTCGTCGATGAACACGATACCGTTCTGTTCGACATTGCGCAGTGCTTCGAGCTTGATCTCTTCCTCATTGACCAGCTTGGCCGCCTCTTCCTCGATCAAGAGCTTGAAGGCTTCTTCGATCTTCAGCTTGCGCGCTTTCTTGCGGCCGGAGCCCATGCCCTGAAACATGCTTTGCAGCTGGCTGGAAAAATCCTCCATCCCCGGGGGAGCCATGATCTCCATACGGGCCTGCGGCTCAGCCAGCTCGATCTCGATTTCCTTGTCGGCCAGCTTGCCCTCGCGCAGCATCTTGCGGAATTTCTGGCGGGTCGTGCTGTCTTCGGACTTCTCCGTCACCGGCTCCTCGCCAAAGAATCCGGCACTCTTGGTCGGCGGCGGCAATAGCACGTCCAGAATTCGCTCTTCTGCCGCATCTTCGGCACGATAGCGGTTACGGCGGATCGCCGCGTCACGGGTGTCTTTCAGCGCCGCCTCGGTGAGGTCGCGAATAATGGTGTCCACATCCCGGCCGACATAGCCGACCTCGGTGAATTTGGTTGCTTCCACCTTGATAAAGGGAGCATTGGCCAGCCGCGCCAGTCGCCGGGCAATTTCCGTCTTGCCCACGCCGGTCGGCCCGATCATCAGAATGTTTTTCGGAGTGATCTCGGAACGCAGCGGCTCGTCGACCTGCTGACGGCGCCAGCGATTGCGCAAGGCAATGGCGACAGCACGTTTGGCCGAGTGCTGACCAATAATATGTTTGTCCAGCTCGTGGACGATTTCCTGCGGAGTCATCTGTGTCATGGCAAGTGTCCAGTCCCCCGGTTTATTCACCGAGCGTCTCGATCAAATGGTTCTGATTGGTGTAAATGCAGATGTCGCCGGCAATTTCCAGCGACTTCTTGACCACGACGGCCGGGTCAAGGTCGGTATTCTCGAACAAGGCACGTGCCGCTGACTGGGCAAATGCACCGCCTGAACCAATGGCGGCAATACCTTGTTCCGGTTCCAGCACATCACCATTACCGGTGATGATCAGAGTGCTTTCCTTGTCGGCGACAATCAGCATCGCTTCCAGACGTCGCAACATGCGGTCGGTACGCCAGTCCTTGGCCAATTCCACCGCGGAACGCACCAAATGCCCCTGGTGCTTCTCCAGCTTGGCTTCGAAGCGCTCGAACAGGGTGAACGCATCGGCGGTGCCCCCGGCAAAACCGGCCAACACCTTGTCGTGATACAGACGGCGAATCTTGCGGGCCGTCGCCTTGATGACGATGTTGCCCAAGGTGACCTGACCGTCGCCGCCCAGCGCTACGCGCCCTCCACGACGGACGGAGACGATAGTAGTTCCGTCAAACTGCTCCATGGTGTGCATTCCATAATATGAAGCTGTCTGCGAAATGCGACAGCTCTCAAGCATATGTAGGCAGCACTGCGAAATACAAGACGGGATGATGCACAGGCACAGGACCCTGTCCACTATTCCAAATAACAATAATTTGCATTATCATTCGCATATGAATGCCAAAGTCTTTCACACCGCCACACTGGCCATGGTGCTCGCATTACACGCGACCGGCGTCTGGTGGCTATCCAGCACCCGTTCGGAGGGACCGACAACGCCCCCTTCCGTGGCCAGCATGGAAATGCTGACGATTGCAGCGCCATCGCCATCGCCGGGGGCCACCGCCGTCCGGCAGGTCGCCAAGGCAGCCCCCATGGTGCCGAAGCCGTCCACGCCTGCCAAGCCGCGCAGCACCCCCGCTCCGGCAGTACGGCCGACGGCGGCACCGCAAAGCACCAGTACGACGGCAAGTCCCGTCACCGGCGCCGCCACGGCCACGGCTCAGACCGCAACGGCAGCAACGGGCCCGGCCACCGCCACAGCGGCAGCGGCTGCCGTGAGCTCCAGCCCCCCGGTGTTTTCAGCGGCCTATCTGAACAATCCTCGCCCGACCTATCCGGCCATGTCGCGGGACCTGGGCGAGACCGGCAAGGTGTTGCTCAAGGTCGTCGTCAGTCATGAAGGTCGCGCCACCGACATTACCCTGGCCCGTTCGAGCGGCTATCCGCGGCTGGACCGCGCCGCCAGCGATGCCGTTAGAAACTGGCGCTTCACGCCTGCCAAGCACGGTGACCAGGCCGTTACCGAATCCGTCATTGTCCCAGTAGTCTTTTCTTTACAAAGCTGACCACCATGAATCTCCTGACTGTATTCCATCAAGGCGACGCCATCCTGATCACGGTATTCCTGCTGCTGGCAGGCATGTCGGTAATGACCTGGTACCTGATCGTGGTGCGTTTCTTCTTTCACTGGCGTAGCCAGCATGCCAACAAGGCCACGGAAACCACGCTGTGGGCCGCCAACGACTGGCAGCGCGCCGAGCACGCCATTGCCGAGAACCGCTCCTCCTATGCCAATCTGACCCGTGCCGGACTGGCGGCCTTGCGCCACTATCAGGCCAACAAGGAAAGATCGCTCGGAGAAGCCTGCAATGTGAATGATTTTCTGACCCGGGCCATCCGTAAAAGCTTGTCGCAAGAAACCGGCAAGCAGGAGTCCGGCATGACCATGCTGGCATCGGTGGGCTCCACCGCACCGTTCATCGGACTATTCGGGACGGTCTGGGGCATTTACCACGCACTGGTGAATATCGGCCAGCAAGGTCAGGTCTCCATCGGCACCGTGGCCGGTCCGATTGGCGAAGCGCTGGTCGCAACCGCCGCCGGCCTAGCTGCCGCAATCCCGGCGGTACTGGCCTACAACGCACTGACCCGCATGCAACGGGTGATGTCTCAGGACATGGACTATTTTGCCCATGACCTGCATGCACAGTTGCTGACCCAAGCAGGAGAAATCCATGGCGTTCGGTAGTTTTGACAAGGGCAGCAATGCCCCGATGGCAGAGATCAATACCACTCCGCTGGTCGATGTGATGCTGGTGCTGCTGGTGGTGTTCATCATCACCGCGCCCTTGCTCACCAACGCGGTGAAACTGGATCTGCCCGCCGCCACTGCGGCGGCCCATCACGACAAGGCCGAACAAATCCGCCTGTCGGTCGATGCCGCAGGGCTTATTTACTGGAATGACGCGAAAGTCACCGAAGCCGAACTGGCCGGCCGCTTCACCTCGGCCGCTCAGGCCGACCCCAAGGTGGAACTGCATCTGCGCGTCGACAAGAGCGTCGCTTACGATCATGTCGCGAAAGTGCTCGCCACTGCCCAGCAAAGCGGTGTGACGCGCATCGGTTTTGTCACCGAAGCTCCCGCACACTAAGCTCAGGCAACCATAAAAAAAGAGGCATCCTAACCGGAATGCCTCTTTTTTTATGCGAATCACCGGGAGAAGTGCCGACGATTCCGCCACTCCCACATACGCTCGGTATCCCGCCCTGATCGATCAGGTCTCGCCCCACATCCGCAGCAGATTATGGTAACAGCCGGTCAGACGCACCAAGGCCATCTCCTCCGGATTCTGCACCCCCAGCTGCTGAATCGACATATCCATATCGAACAATAGACTACGCTTGGCATCATCCCGCACCATGCTCTGGATCCAGAAGAAACTGGCCAGACGCTCGCCGCGTGTTACCGGTGTCACTTGATGCAGACTGGTCGAGGGGTATAGCACCATATCACCGGCAGGCAATTTGACCGACTGGGTGCCATAGACCTCCTCGATCTGCAACTCGCCACCGTCGTACTCCTCGGGTTCCGCCAGAAACAAGGTGGCCGACACATCGGTACGGAAGCGCATCGACGTCCCCGGAACCAATCGTAGCGAGTTGTCGACATGCGCACCGAAATGTCCTCCGCCGGCATAGCGGTTGAACATGGGCGGATAGACCCGAAGCGGCAGTGCGGCACTGATGAAACGCGGATGCCGCTCCAGCGCTTCGAGAATGACATTGCCCAGCTCACGCGCCAGTGGCGAAGCTTCATTCAGTTGCCGGTTGTCTTTGACGCGCGCCCCTTGATGGCCGGCGGTCGCCAGACCGTCGACCCAGGGCGCGGCAGGCGCCAGCAGCGCCTCCCGCATCCGCGCCACCTGTTCCTTGGAAAGAACCTCGGGAAGGTGGATCAACATGATTACAGTTTTACCTTGAGTGTCAGCATGGCAGTACGGCCCACGCCCGGAACAAAACGACCGCCGTCCGAGGCGGCAATGCTCTCGTAGTTGGTGGTATCGGCAAGGTTTTTCAGGTTGAGTTGCAGGTCATAGCGTTTCTGGTGCCACGCCACCATGGCATCCCAACGGACATACCCCGGAGCAAAGACCTGATTGGCATTGCTGGTGAAGCGCCGCGACACACCATTGGCCCCCGTGCCGACTTCCCACTCAGCCACCGGTGACCAGGTCGCCCACAGCGATGCACTGCGGCGCGGGGTATTCGACAGTTCATTGCCTTCGGAGACACCACTGTCGCGGGTCTTGTCGATACGCGAGCGCAGCTCTGTCCAGGCGGCAATCACTTTCCAGTCACGCCCGATGCGCCCTACCGCGCTCAACTCGATACCCTGCACATGGTTATTGCCGTCCAGCGTCACCTGCCGGGTGACCGGGTCGGTGGTACGGGCATTGTGCTTTTCCACCCGGAACAGTGCGCCATTGAGCTCCAGGTCGCCATTGAGCAATGTCAGGTGGCTACCCAGTTCCCAGGAACGACTCTTCTCCGGATCGACCGAGGCGTTGGCCGACGACAAGCTCACTGCCTCGGCAGACGGGTTGAACGACGTGCCATAGGAAACGTAGTAACTCTGTTTCGCATCCGGCTGCCACACCAGTCCGGTACGATAGCTGGTGGCACTATCGGTGCGCGACAAGGTCGTCGTGCCCTTGCTGGTGAGGGTATCAGCCGATGTTTTGAAGCGGTCGTGACGCAGCCCTGCCGTCACTTTCCAGAACTTATTCAGCTCGATAGTGTCATTCAGATAGACCGACGTGGTATCCGCAACGGTCTTGGCATGGTCGTCATCCTTGCTGCGCACCGCACTGGACGGCATGCCGGTATAGACCGGGTCCATCAGGTTCACTAGCGGCGTCCCGCTCCAGCTGAACCACTGGGACTTCGAGGTATCACGGCCGATCTCCAGCCCCGCCACCACGGCATGACCGAGTGAACCGGTTTTGAAATTGGCCAGCAAATCGGTGGTGTTGTAGACCGAGCTATCGTCGATCTCGCGATCTTTCGGCGACAGCTTCACCTGCATGGCATCAAGCGGAACGGTCTGGTTAACGATACGGAAAGCCGAGGGACGCGTGGCGGTCTTTCCTTGCGACCACAGGGTCTGGTTGCGCAAGGTAATGGAATCGGACAAGGAATGTTCGATCCGTGCCTTCAGCATCGCCACATCCATATCGGCAAAATCGCTCGTGGTACCGTAGAAACGGTTTTTGTTGACCGGTGCCGGACGGTTGCCCAATACCGGGACGCCGTAGTCGGGAATGCTGCGGATCTGTTGTACCAGTGCCGACAAGGTAAACCGGGTTGCCTCGCCGAATCCCCATGTATAGGATGGCGCGATACCCCATGACTTGCTGTTGGCCACGTCGCGGTTGGTCGACGCATCTTGCGCCATGACGGCAACCCGCACGGCCGAACGCTCATCAATGGCTTGGTTGATATCGGCGGTCATGCGGTAGTAATCGTTGCTTCCTACCGTCAGACTTGCCGATCCGGCGCTTTCACGCTGCGCTTCCTTGCTGGTCTGATTGATAATGCCGCCGGTCGAACCTCGCCCGAAAAACAGCGACGAGGGCCCCTTCACCACTTCCACCGAGTCAAGGAAGAAGGTGTCGCGAACATACTGTCCCCGGTCGCGGAACCCATCGAGATAGATATCGGTGCGGGCCGAATACCCGCGCAGCGAAATGTTGTCGCCGATCGCTCCGCCTTCGCCGGCGCCCAGCGTAATGCCGGGAACATTGCGCAAAGCTTCGGTCAGGGTCGTCGCCGCCTGAGACTCGATCACGGCACTGTTGATCACCGAAACGGTTTGCGGAATGTCTCTCAAGGCGGTGGGCGTTTTACCCCACACCCGTGACGTGGCAGGGGTAAACGAACGGGCCGCATCGGCATTGACATCGACGGTTGGCAGCACCGTTTCGGCGGCGTGTACGGTGGCCGACAGCGCCGCACCCGCCATGATGAGTGACGCGAGAGGAGACAGCTTGGTGGACATTATGGTTATTCCTGATGTTGTTGTTGTAAACATTATTGATAATCGTTATCGTTATCATTTTACATATTTATCTGGAAAAGACAACGCAGCACCATGGTCAAGAAACTCCTTTTTCAACTCCACTGGCTGGCAGGGATTACCGCCGGCATCGTACTGATCGTCACGGGACTCACCGGTGCTTTGCTGTCCTTTGAAGACGAGCTGCAACAGGTCTTCAATCCCGCCACATTCCAGGTCACACCCCATGGCCCGCGGCTGTCTCCCGACCAGATTTTGGCGACATTGGCTGCACGCGGCGAACGTCCGGCCAGTCTGATGCTGGAGCGGGATGCGCAAGCTCCCGCCACCGTGACCTTGATGCCGGCTGCCGGTGAAAGGCGCGGTAAAACCCGCTATCTCGACCCCTACACCGCCAATTGGTTGCCCGAGCCGTCCGGCAAGGCATTTTTCAGGACGGTGATGGGACTGCACCGCTGGTTGCTGGCCGACGAGATCGGCAAACAAATTGTCGGCGCGTCCACGGTGGCGCTGCTGATGCTGTGCCTGTCCGGACTGTACCTGCGCTGGCCTCGCCAATGGCGCAGCCTGCGGACCTGGCTGGTGGTGGAGAAACAGCACCGCGGCCGTTCCTTTTTGTGGAGCCTGCATTCGGTTGCCGGAACCTGGGTGCTGGCCTGTTTGCTGCTGGCGGGGCTGACCGGACTCACCTGGTCTTACGAGAGTTACCGCTCCCTGCTACAAAGCTGGAGCGGCGTTCCCAAAGGGGAAAAACGCGAGGGGCCTCGTCCCCTGCAAGCCGATGCCCCCTTGCCGGTGCTGGACCGTGCCTTCGGGGTATTCGGTGAACAGGCCAGCCACTGGCAACGTGTCGTCATCCGCCTGCCCGCCGCTGCCGGCAAGCCGGTCGAGTTTCGCTACATCACCGACCTGTCAGCGCATGAACGTGCCAGTGACCGGATGATGATTAGCGCGGATGGAGCCATCGTCAAAACCGAGCGCTGGCAAGACAAGAACACCGGAGCCCAACTGTTCGGCAGTATTTACGTGTTGCATACCGGCAGCTACTTCGGCCTGACTGGGCGCATCCTCATGCTACTGGCCAGCCTGTCCTTGCCGCTGTTCACCGTGACAGGCTGGATGATGTATCTGGATCGGCGTCGCAGCAAAACCCGCGCACGCAAGGCACGTCGGCAACTCGCCGCAACCGGACGTCCCGACGGGGCGCCCTGGCTGGTGGCCTATGCCAGTCAAACCGGCAATGCCGAAGAACTCGCCTGGCAAACGGCGGGGGTTCTGCAAGGCGCCGGCATAGCCACCGAGGTCCTTGCGCTGGGCAAACTCGGAGACCGGCTCGCCCACTATCGACACGCCCTGTTTATCGTCAGTACCCATGGCAGTGGCGAAGCGCCCGACAATGCCGCCGGTTTTGTCCGGACCCTGCACGATCACCACGACCTGTCCGCGCTGGAATTCGCCGTGCTGGCGCTGGGCGACTCCGGCTATGCACAGTTTTGTCAGTTCGGTCATGATCTTGCCGCCGGGCTGCAGCGGCAGGGAGCCCGGGCCTTGTTTGACCTGATTGAGCGCGATGGCGATGACCCGGCCGCCGTTGAACAGTGGTTTGCCCGACTGGCGCACTGGACCGGTCATGCCAGCCCCGTTTTGCCGGCCGTGGAGTTTTCCACATGGCGACTGACTGAACGGGAACAGCTCAATCCTGACAGCGATGCACCCACCTACCATGTGGTATTGCGTCCCGAAGGCCCGCTCCCCGAGTGGCAGTCCGGCGACATTGCCCGGATCCGGGCCGGCACCGGCGACACGGCACCGCTACGCGACTATTCGATCGCCTCGGTCAGTGCCGACGGGGCTTTGCACCTCTTGATACGGCAGGTTCGCAAAGCCGACGGCACCCTCGGCACCGGCTCTGGCTGGCTCACTCACGAATTGCCACTGGACGGCACGGTGCAGCTGCGCTTGCGCAGCAATCGCGCCTTCCGCCTGCCTGCCGATGACCGGCCCATCATTCTGATCGGCAATGGCACCGGCCTGTCCAGCCTGCGTGCCCATCTACGCGAACGCGCCTTGCGCGGCCAAAACCGCAACTGGCTGATTTTCGGGGAACGCCACCGTCAAAACGACTATTACTATCGTGATGAACTCGTGCAATGGCATGCCGAAGGTCATTTGGCCCGGCTGGATACCGCGTTTTCGCGTGATCAGGCCAACAAGGTCTATGTCCAGGACGTCCTGCAGCAACAGGCTGTCGAGTTGCGCGACTGGCTGGCACAGGGCGCTTCGTTGTATGTCTGCGGCAGTCTGGAAGGCATGGCGCGTGGCGTGGAAAGCACCTTGACCACCCTGCTCGGCCGAGAACAACTGGAACAACTGACGCGAGAAGGACGTTACTGCCGCGACGTCTACTGACCGCACCGTCGGCCCCCACCTCACAGCCCGGGTTTCCCCCCGGGCTTTTTCATGGCAGCTCCGCCAGACAAGCAATGTCAAATATCACATGACACATTTACACTTTTCATTATTTTTATTACACACAACGCCAGCAATACCGTAGGCATAATCAATTCCCCCAGTTTTAAGCAAAAAACCGCGTAATAAATCACTCAGACACAACGTGCCAGCCGCGGGGCCGGTCGGCGGGTTCAACGAGTAAGGAGCAGGTTTCAGAGGAAAGGCAGGCGTGGATGTGCACGAGCTGTGTGAACGGGAACAGGATCAGCGAAGGAGGACAGAGGGGCAAAACGGGGAAAGGAGGTTCCGGACCCGCTCGGCAGGCGAGTCCGGCACACAGCTAGAAACCAAACGCAGCGCATTCCTCCCGCGTCAGAAAACGCCATTCGCCTTCTTCCAGCTCGCCAAGCTCCAGCGTACCAAAGGCACGGCGGTGCAATTCGGCGACACGGTTGCCGGCGGCGGCCACCATCCGTTTGACCTGATGGTATTTGCCCTGGGAAATCGTCATGAGCAAGGTCACCTCATCGACAACTTCGACGGCATCGGCCGCGATCCGCTCGTTGTCATCCTTGAGGAACACCCCTTTTTCCAGGTGTTTGACCAGATCATCGCTGACAGGATGCTTGAGCAAGATCTCATAGCATTTGGGGACGTGGCGGCGCGGGGAGGTCAGGGCGTGGACAAACTGGCCATTGGTGGTAAACAGCAACAGCCCGGTGGTATCGACATCCAGCCTGCCGACCGCCGCGATATCCATCATGCCGAATTGCCACGGCAGCAAGGAAAACACGCTGGGATTGTGCATGGGTTTGTGCGACGTTTCGTAGCCGGCCGGTTTGTGCAGCATCAGATAGACCGGCAGGCTTGCCGGCTCCCAGATCTCGCCGTCAACGACCAACTCGTCCACCTGCTCCGGGTCAATCAGCTCGCGATAATCCCCGGCCGGGACGCCGTTGACTTCAACGAGTCCGCCTTCCACCAGCTTGCGGCATTCCTTGCGACTGCCGAAACCTTGTTGTTGCAAAAATCGATAGAGTTCCATTCCCCAATCTTAGCATGCCAGTCAAACCCGGCCAGGGAATGCCATGTCCTCATCCATCCCGTAAGGTGCCATCACCACCCGGTCACGCCCGGCCCGCTTGGCCTGATACAAGGCTTCATCGGCCCGCTGGACCAGCGTTGTCGCCTCCACCGAATGCAAGGGCAAGGCCGCAATGCCGATCGACAAGGTAATGGAGATGGCATGGCCGTTGGCAAAGAACCGGGCACTGCGAATTCCGTCGCACAAGGCGTGTGCGCGCGACATGGCCATTTCCAGACTGGTATCCGGCATCACCACGACAAACTCCTCGCCGCCATAGCGACACACCAGATCGGTGCTGCGGAACCGCTCGGCAAGGTAACTCCCCAGCATCGACAACACGTCGTCGCCACCCCGGTGACCCCAGGTATCGTTGATGGATTTGAAGTGATCGACATCGATCATCACGATGACCAGTTGACGCCCGCCGACCAGCGCGGTCGCCACCCGTTCCGGCAGGATCTCGTCCAGAAAGCGGCGGTTGAACAAACCGGTCAGCGGGTCACGCATGGCTTTGTCGCGCAGTCCCTCATGGCGGCTTTCCACCTCGACCAGATGCTCCTGCAGCGCCTGATTGGCCATCTGCAGCGACTCCTCCATCACCTTGCGATTACTGATATCGCTGACACCGATGATGATTTGCTTTTCGCCATCACGACGAATCAGCGTGCAGGAAATCAACGCCCAGAACTGGCGTCCCTGGCTGTCCTGCAGCAGCATTTCATAGTCTTGCAGACAGCCGAACTCGTCCAGCAAGGCCAGCACGTGCTCGCGAGCCTGACGACTGGCATAGAAATCGTCGACCCTGAGACTGAAGGGCGAGTCATCGATACGGAACAGTTCGCGGGACTTTTCATTGAGGTAGAGCACCGATCCATCCGAGAAGCGGCTGACCGCCAGTGGAATCGGTGCCGTATCGGCCAATTGCCGGAAACGTGCTTCGCTTTCGGCCAGTGCACGGCTGCGCTCGGCGACCTTGTGCTCCAGCCAGATATTAGTCTGACGCGTGGTTTCCTCGGCATCGCGCCGTTCGGTCACCTGGGCACCGATGATCAACAACAGCGAGGATTGCACCAGAATAAATAACGCGGTGCTGTCGCCCTGCATGCCGGGCAAGGCGATATGCAATGCTCCGGTTCCCTTGGCCGACGCAATAATGGCCAGCATCATGACCAGCGTTCCCAGCAAATGGGCCAGCAACAGCGGCAAGCGGGTCGACGCCCACAACAAGGGCAGCATCAGCACGGTGGGCCACAGCAAGTAGCGCCCCTCCGGATCATCGAAGCCGAAAAAAATCTGCACGGCCAGTCCCACGGTGAGCAGACAGACCAGTATCGCTTCGGCGAATCCCGCTCCTATCATGTCGGAGACACGGTTTCGGACCCCGGCCATGGCGCACAGCATCAACGGTGCACAGGCCGCCGCTCCGGCCATATCGGCCATCAACCAGTCAACATATTGGCTGACCAAGGGGTAGTCGGCGCCACGCAAGGCCAGGTCCGCCAAGCCCCCAAAGGCCGAAATCAGTGCAGACACGCCGATACCCAGTCCCAACAGGCGGATGGCGTCGGCCATGCGGCACACCGGCAAGCGTCGTGATTGACTGAGACGCACCAGCCCGCCACCCACCAGCGGGCCCAAAGCGTTGAATAAGGACACCCACAGAATCTGCGGCGGGCTGGCACCGGTCATCAGGGACATGAAGATGGCCGAGGCCGCGAACACCGGCACGGACATGCTCCATCCCCACAGGATCACCGCCGCAAGCCCGACACCCGAGGGTAACCAGATCAAGCAGGGAGCGCTGTCGGTAGGCTCGAGTCCCTGATAGAGCAACGCGGCCATGGCGCCATAGACAATGAGGGTCAGTGCGCCGCCGATCAGAGGGAATCGATGTACACGTGAAACGGAAAACTCCATATCAAAGTCCGGACTTCGCTTTCAGGTCAGTGTCAGCCAAGGGTTGGTCGGGGAGGCTCCGGATTCCGCAGGGATGCTCAAACTAGATCTTGGTTTTTTTTGGCAGCCATTCTACGTCCGCAGAATCTAGTAAACCATGACAATACGATAGCAGCTACTGTCCTGTTGCATGGGAACGACGATTTTGTGGATTTAGCCGGTGATGAAGGTACTTTTTTGATCTTGGCCATGGCGCAAACAAATTGGCTATGTTATTGAAACTTATCACCTAATTTTGCATGATGCCCATCATGCAAATACGGGATCCGGGATACTTAACACAACATGCGATATCCATATGACCATAAGCCCGCCATTCGCGGGAGTATTGTCGCTACCGCGGCACGACGCTATCGGGCCGAGGGAATCCAGTCTGTCGGCATTGCCAATTTGATGGCGGATCTTGGACTGACGCACGGCGGATTTTATTCACATTTCAAGGACAAGGAATCGCTGGTCGCCGAAGTGTGCCGCAGTACGCTGGAAGAGCAGGCCAGACAGTGGCAGGCACTGATCGACTCAGATCCGGCCAACGGGCTGCAGCAGATCATTGCCGGCTATCTGTCGCAACACCACCGCACGACGCTGGAAGAAGGATGCCCGATCGCGGCACTGGCATCGGAAGTGGCGCGCCGCGACAACCCGTCACGACAAGCCTTTACTGATGGAGTAGAAGGTTTACTGAGTGTTTTGCACACGGCGCTGGACGGGAAAACGGCACAGGTGCCGCTCGACGCACAGGGAATTCTGGCGCTGATGGTGGGGTCACTGGTATTGGCCCGCGCCGTCAGCAACGATGCCGAAGCGA
>JAGLBD010000007.1:13477-88401 GCA_018260425.1 Pseudogulbenkiania sp.
CTGATGGTGGGGTCACTGGTATTGGCCCGCGCCGTCAGCAACGATGCCGAAGCGACCGCGTTTCTGGCATCGTTTCAGGGCTTGGACACCCGCTGAGACACCTGCCAGGCACCCAGCAAGCGGTTCAGTTCACCGCTGGCTTTCATCCCGGCAATCTCCTTGTCGAAGCGCTGCAGCAAACGACGACCGCCCGGATAATTGCTACGAATGGCCACGCACAGTGGCGCACTCCAGAAAGAGCGGGACTGTGCTTGCAAATGGGTCTGCTCGGAGACCGGAAAATGCCGCATCACCAGATAGCGGCCCACCGTGGCTTCGATAGGAAATAAATCAACCCGGCCAGCGGCCAGTTTGCGTAAATTGGACAGGTCGTCGGCGGAGGGGTCCACTTGCAGCGCGCCGGAGTACTGCAGGTGGGAAAACGCGGCAGAATACGTATTGCCGACTGTCACGCCGATACGGTAGGGCGCCAGGTCAGCCAAAATGCGCCACTCGAAGGTCTCGCCGCTGCGCTGAAAAAATACCATGCGCGCCGTCATGACCGGGCCACTGAACATCAGGTTTTGCCGGCGCTCGGCGGTCGGTGTCCAGCCAATCGAGCCATCCACGCGACCACTGGCGGCACTGGCCAACGCACGTGGCGTCGGCAAAAAAACATAACGCACCTTCACCCCGATGCGGGAGAAGGCCAGCGCAACCACGTCACTGAGCACGCCGCCTTGCGGCAGCGCTTCCCCCATATACGGCGGCCACTCCTGATTTGACAACGTCAACGACACCTCTTCACCCGCCATGGCCGTATGGGCCAGCGTCAGGCACAGAGGCAGCAAACAGAAGCGGCGCACGCCGTTCATGATGACTCAGCGGCCATTGCCACCCTGAGGGCGGCGGGACGATGCAGCGGGTTTGCGCCGGCTTTGGCCATTACCGTTACCGCTGCCATTGCCACCTTGACGGGGTGCCTGCCCCTGACGTGCCGCATTGCCTTGCGAACGATTGCCCTGTCCGTTGCCGCCACGCGGAGCTCCGCCGCGGGAATTGCCACCGCGCATGGCCTGGCCGCGGCCCATCGGAATCGGCTCGGGTTTGACGGTCAGATCGGCTTCGAAGCCCGGGATGACAAACTTTTCGATCGGCTGACGAATCAGCTTTTCGATATCGGCCAGGAAGCGGAACTCGTCGACACACACCAGCGATACCGCCTCGCCGGTCGAGCCGGCACGACCGGTACGACCGATACGGTGCACATAATCTTCCGGAACATTGGGTAGTTCGAAGTTGACGACATGCGGCAACAGATCGATATCCAGTCCACGAGCGGCAATGTCGGTTGCTACCAGCACTTGCAAGTCATTGGACTTGAAATCGGCCAGGGCGCGGGTACGTGCGCTCTGGCTCTTGTTGCCGTGAATGGCCGCAGCACTGATGCCGCTCTTGTCGAGCTTCTCGGCCAGACGGTTGGCGCCATGCTTGGTACGGGTAAACACCAACACCTGATGCCAGTTACCTTCGCGGATCAGGTGGGTCAGCAGATCGGTCTTGCGGTCGCGGTCGACCAGATGCACCCGCTGCGAAACCTGTTCGCTGGTGGTATTGCGGCGCGCCACTTCCACAAGGCCCGGGTTATTCAGCAAGCGGTCGGCCAAGGCCTTGATTTCGTCGGAGAAGGTCGCGGAAAACAGCAGGTTCTGACGCTTGGCCGGCAACAAGGCCAGCACTTTACGGATGTCGTGGATGAAACCCATGTCCAGCATGCGATCCGCTTCATCCAGCACCAGGATTTCCACACCGGACAAATCCAGGGTCTTTTGGGACACGTGGTCCAGCAGACGGCCCGGCGTCGCCACCAGAATGTCCACCGGCTTGCGCAGTTGCGACGCTTGCGGATTGAACCCCACACCGCCGAACATCACCATCGAGCGGTGCGGCAAATGTTTGCCATAGGTGCGCACCGATTCCTCGACCTGAGCGGCCAGTTCACGGGTCGGGGTCAGAACCAGGGCACGCGGACGGCCGGGCTGGCGGCTGCTCTTGTCACCAAGACGTTGCAGCAGCGGCAAGGTGAAACCCGCCGTTTTGCCGGTACCGGTCTGGGCAGCGGCCAGCAGGTCGCCACCGGCCAGCACCAGCGGAATCGCCTGTGCCTGAATCGGGGTCGGGGAGGTATAACCGGTCTCGGCAACCGCGCGCAGCAAAGCTTCGGACAAGCCGAGATCGTTAAAGGTAAGGTCTGACATGATGACTCCAGCGACGGCCCATCGCAGTGTGTGCGACTCCAATCCAGGCTGACGTAGCGGTAAGGAAATACGGAACACTTCAGGATGAAGCAGAACCCGCCGCGCTGAATTGGTACCACGCGGGATGGCGCAGTCTAACGGTATTTGCCCCCGTTGTGAATCGCCGCATCGGTTACACTGTCGTATTGCTCAGACGGAAACCCGCCACCATGGCACTGAAAGCCACCATTTACAAGGCAGACCTGACCATCTCCGATATGGATCGTCATTACTATGCCAGTCACGCACTGACCCTTGCCCAGCACCCTTCGGAAACCATTGAACGCATGATGCTGCGTTTCGCCGTGTTTGCGCTGACGGCGAGCGAAACCCTTGCCTTCACCCGCGGCATCTCGGTCGATGACGAACCGGATCTGTGGCAACACACCCTGGCCGGCGAAATCGAACGCTGGATCGAACTGGGCGAACCGGATGAAAAACGGCTGCGCCGGGCCTGTGGCCGCGCTGCATCGGTCGAAGTCTACAGCTACGGCGGCCGCTCGGCCGATATCTGGTGGCAACAAAACGGCGATCGTTACGGCCGCTTCGACAACCTCGAAGTCTGGAGCATCGACACCGAGACCCTGAAAGCACTGGCCGGTCTGTGCCAGCGCAGCATGCAATTGTCCGCCACCGTTCAGGATGGCACGATGTGGCTGTCCGATGGCAAAAACAATGTCGCCGTCGAACCACAGCGCCTCAAGGAAAAGCGTTAGTCTCGCATCCGGTCGCGTCGGGCCAGCGAGGGAAACCAGCGCATCCACAACGCGACCACCAACAGGGTACCGGCGCCACCGAGCACGACCGCAGCCACCGGGCCCAACAGCGCGGCGGTGGTGCCCGATTCGAACTCGCCCAACTGATTGGATGCCCCGATAAACAGGGAATTCACCGCACCGACCCGGCCGCGCATCTCGTCCGGCGTTTCCAGTTGCACGAAGGTACTGCGGATCACCACGCTGATCATGTCTGACGCGCCCAGCACCACCAGACTGCCCATCGACAGCAGCAGGTGCGTGGACAAACCGAATACCATGGTCGAGGCACCGAATACCGCCACCGCAGCAAACATGATTTTACCGACATGACGGTCGACGGGATGACGCATCAGCCACAGCGACATCAGCAAGGCACCGATAGCGGGAGCCGAGCGCAACAGGCCTAGCCCCCAGGCGCCGGTATGCAGGATGTCCTTGGCGTAAACCGGCAGCAAGGCCGTCGCCCCACCCAGCAGCACCGCGAACAGGTCCAGCGAAATGGCGCCGAGAATATCCGGCCGGCTGCGGATGAAATGCATCCCGGCCAGCAGGCTATCCATCGTGACCGGCGCCTTGCCGGTGCTCTCCTGATGCCCCGGCAGACTCAGAATCAGCACGGCACCGCCGAGAAACAGCAGCACATCCAGCCCGTAGGCAAAGCCGGCCCCCAGGGCAAACAGCAGCCCCCCCAAGGCCGGAGCGAGAATGGTGGCCGCCTCGCTGGCCGAAGCCGACGCCGCGATGGCGCGTCCCAGCACCTCCTGCGGCACCAGCGAAGGCAACAACGCCTGCAAGGTCGGCATATCGAAGGAACGACACACGCCGATCACCAGCGCCACGGCAAACAGCATTTCGCGGCTAATGCCAAAACCACTCTCGAGACTACCGGCCAGCAATAACGCCGAGATAGCCGCCTGTGTCAGCATGCTGATCGCAACCACCCAGCGGCGGTTATACCGGTCGGCCACGGTCCCGGTCACGAACACCAGCAAAATACGCGGCAAGAACTGCAACAACCCCACCAAGCCAAGGTCCAGCGCACGGCCAGTCAAGGCATACATCTGCCAGCCGGTGGCCACCCCGAGAATCTGGAAACCACCGGTCAGGCACACCCGCGCCAGCCAAAAACGCCAAAATGCCGGAAACGACCTCAGGGAAGCGGTCTTGACCGCTCCCTCGCTCAAGCCCTGGCTCCGGGGGTGTAGGCCAGATTGGGTGCCAGATCCCGCTCGGCCTGTTCCACACTGACACCACGGCGGGTGGCATAACTTGCCAGCTGGTCACGATCGATCTTGCCGATACCGAAGTAGCGGCTGTCCGGATGGCTGAAGTAAAAGCCGCTGACCGCGGCGGTCGGCAACATGGCATAGCCTTCGGTCAAGGTCATGCCGATCGCCGGAGCATCGAGAAGATCAAACAACTCGCGTTTCACGGTATGGTCGGGACAGGCGGGGTAGCCCGGCGCCGGACGAATACCCCGATAGGCCTCGTCGATCAGCGCCTCGTTGTCGAGGCTTTCCTCTGCGGCATAGCCCCAGAACTCGCGCCGTACCCGCGCATGCAGACATTCTGCAAAGGCTTCGGCCAGTCGGTCGGCCAGCGCCTTGAGCAGAATCGCGGAATAATCATCGCCCGCCGCTTCGAAGCGTGCGACATGGGCATCAATGCCAAGACCGGCCGTCACGGCGAAGGCACCGATATAGTCCCGCACGCCGCTCGACTCGGGGGCAATCAGGTCCGCCAGCGCCCGATTGGACGGTTTGACCCCCTCCTTCCCGGCGGCTTTGGGCAATTGTTGCCGCAGGCCGACCCAGGTCATCAGCGGCACTCCACTGTCCGGGTCAAGGATGTTGATATCGTCATCCTGAGTGCTGTGTGCCGGAAAAAGTCCAATCACCGCATTGGCGGTCAGCCATTGCTCCGCAATCAAGGTCGCCAGCATGGTCTGGGCATCCTGCCACAGCGCTCGCGCCGACTCCCCGACCACCTCGTCGTCGAGAATGGCCGGGAAACGCCCTGCCAACTCCCAACTCTGGAAGAACGGTGTCCAGTCGATAAAGGTGGCAATCTCGTCGAGCGGGTAGTCGGTGAAACGACGAACCCCGAGCCAGGCCGGCGCTGGTGGCACATAGTCGGCCCAGTCGATGACGGTCTTGTTGGCCCGGGCTTCCTGCAACGACACCAGCTTCGCTTCGCGGCGATTGGCATGCAGCGTTCGCACCGCTTCGTACTCTTCAGCCAACTGCACTTTGTAGTTTTCAGCTTGCTCATCGGACAGCAAGGCCGAACAGACACCGACGGCACGGCTGGCATCCGGCACGTAGACGACCGGTCCCTGGTAATTCGGTGCGATCTTGACCGCCGTATGCACCCGCGAGGTGGTAGCACCGCCGATCAACAGCGGAATGACAAATCCCTGACGCTGCATTTCCCGTGCCACATGACACATTTCTTCCAGACTGGGGGTAATCAGCCCCGACAGGCCGATGATATCGGCCTGATGCTCGCGGGCGGCGTCGAGAATGGTCTGGCACGACACCATGACCCCGAGATCGATCACCTGGTAGTTGTTGCAACGCAGGACCACCCCGACAATGTTCTTGCCGATATCGTGGACATCGCCTTTCACCGTCGCCATGATGATGGTGCCCTTGGCACGGTTGCCACTGGTGCCGAGCAAGCGCTTTTCTTCTTCGATGAACGGCTCGAGATAGGCGACGGCCTGCTTCATGACCCGCGCGGATTTGACCACCTGCGGCAGGAACATCTTGCCCGAACCAAACAAGTCGCCCACGACATTCATGCCGTCCATCAAGGGGCCTTCGATCACACTGATCGGGCGCGGCAAGGATAGCCGGATTTCTTCGGTGTCTTCGACGATATAGGTGGTGATGCCTTTGACCAGCGCATGTTCCAGACGCTTGGCCACCGGCCAGGCACGCCAGGCCAGATCCTCCCCCTTGCCGGTCGCCACCTCGCCCCTGACCGTCTCGGCCAGGGTAATCAGGTGTTCGGTGGCATCTCCGCCATCGCGTGGAGTCCTCATGAGCACCACGTCTTCGATCCGCTCGCGCAGCGCCGGGTCAACTTCCTCGTAGACCTCCAGTGCCCCGGCATTAACGATGCCCATGGTCATGCCGCGCTGGATGGCGTGGTAGAGAAACACCGCATGGATCGCTTCGCGCACCTTGTTGTTGCCGCGGAACGAGAACGAGACGTTGGACACCCCGCCGGACACCTTGGCATGTGGCAGGTGCTGGCGGATCCAGCCGGTGGCTTCAATGAAATCCAGCCCATAGCGGGCATGTTCCTCGATACCGGTCGCCACCGCGAAAATGTTCGGATCGAAGATGATGTCTTCGGCCGGAAATCCCACGGTATCGACCAGCAAACGGTAGGAGCGCTCGCAAATTTCCACTTTGCGCCGGTAACTATCGGCCTGACCGTTCTCGTCGAAGGCCATGACAATGACCGCCGCCCCGTAACGGCGCAGCAATCGAGCTTGCTGCAGGAAGATCGCCTCGCCTTCCTTCAAGGAAATCGAGTTGACGATGCCCTTGCCCTGAATGCACTTGAGGCCGGCCTCGATGACATTCCAGCGCGACGAATCAATCATCACCGGCACCCGGGCAATATCGGGCTCGGCCGCGATCAGGTTGAGAAAACGCACCATCGCCGCTTCGGCGTCGAGCATGCCCTCGTCCATATTGATGTCGATGATCTGGGCACCGTTTTCTACCTGCTGGCGTGCCACATCCAGTGCCGTGGGGTAATCCCCGTTCAGGATCAAACGGGCAAAGGCCTTCGACCCGGTGACATTGGTACGCTCGCCGACATTGACGAACAAATCCTTGTCGCCGATGTTGAACGGCTCCAGCCCCGACAGCCGGCACATGGCCTCGCGCTGCGGCGGAACCCGCGGTGCAACGCCCTCCACGGCACGGGCAATCGCGGCAATATGTTCGGGAGTGGTACCACAACACCCCCCGACAATGTTCAACAAGCCAGCCTCGGCCCAGCCACGGATTTCCTGCGCCATGCTTTCCGGGTCGAGGTCATAACCGCCAAAGGCATTCGGCAAGCCGGCATTGGGGTGTGCCGAGACATAGCCCGGACAGACCCGGCCGATTTCCTCGACATATTGGCGCAACAAGTCCGGACCTAGCGCACAGTTCAGGCCGAATGACATGGCATCGGCGTGTGCCAGGCTGTTGTAGAACGCTTCGGTGGTCTGGCCGGTCAACGTCCGGCCCGACTGATCGGTAATGGTGCCTGAAATCATCACCGGCAGTTGAACACCGTGGGCATCGAAATAGCGCTGAATGGCAAACACGGCGGCTTTGGCATTCAAGGTATCAAACACCGTTTCCACCAGCAGGAAGTCGGCCCCCCCTTTCACCAACGCATCGATCGCCTCGGTATAGGCGTCGGCCAACGCATCGAACGTGACATTGCGGAAACCCGGATCATTCACATCCGGGCTGATCGAGCAGGTCCGGTTGGTCGGCCCCAACACCCCGGCGACAAAGCGTGGACGCGCGGGATCGCGCCGGGTCATCTCGTCGCACAACTCGCGACAGAGTCGGGCCGAGGCGTAATTGATTTCCCATACCAGCGATTCCATGTGATAGTCGGCCATGGCAATGCTGGTAGCATTGAAGGTGTTGGTTTCGAGAATATCGGCGCCCGCGTCGAGATAGGCCTGATGAATGGCCCGGATCACCTCGGGACGGGTCAGCACCAAGAGATCGTTATTGCCCTTCACGTCATGCGGCCAGTCGGCAAACCGCTCGCCGCGGTAATCGGCTTCGCTCAGGGAGTAACGCTGGATCATGGTGCCCATGCCACCATCGAGAACGAGAATGCGGCGGGCAAGCAGTTGCTGGGCTGGGTGGGTCATGGCGTGTTGCTCGTTTTCGTCTACAACGAAGTAGGGTTTTATGTTAGTTGATCATCATAGCAGCCATTTGTGCAACGTTGCCGCCCCGTTACAGAACAATGAGAAGCGATGCTTATGTCCAGCAAGAATATACTCGCGGTAATCGCCCTGTTCTCCAGCGCCACCGTCTCGGCGGGAGGTGTCATGCATATCGGCGTAGCGGACTCGGATGGCCCCCCCATTGCCGAATTCACCTCAGGACGCCTGAGCGGAGGATTATCCTACGATATCGGTCGTGCTCTGGCGCGAGCCATGCAGATGGAACCCGACTTTGTCATTGTTTCCCGCAAACGGGTCGAGAGCACCGTGGAATCCGGCCGTGTCGATCTGATCTGCAATGCCAATCCGGCCTGGTTTGCCAATCCGGAAAAGCTGCTCTGGTCCCGGGAAATCTATCCACAGATCGAACGCTTCGCTTCCCTCAAGGCGCTGCCGGACATCCGCGAGCGCAGCGAACTGGCCGGCAAACGCATCGGCGCGATCCGGGGCTACAGCTATCCCACGCTGGATTACCTGTGGGCGCAAGGGAGTTCACACCGCACCGACGAAAACAATCAGGAACTTGAACTGAAAGGCGTGCTCAAATCGGTCACCGATCTGGCCATTGTGTCGGAGCTGGAGTTCAGCCACTGGGCCAGAACAAACCCGTCCGAGGCGCGTCGCCTCAAGCTCCACCCGATGATCGTCACCGCCCTGCCGACCATGTGCGCCGTGTCACCGGCGGCTTCGTTCCCGCTGATCCAGCTGGATCAGGCCATCGTCCTGCTGCAAAAATCAGGACAACTCAAAACCTTGCTGAAAACGTACCAATGGACCACCAAAGCACCGACCGCGCCACTACCCTGATTTACCTGCACGGTTTCAACTCCGGCCCCCAATCGCTGAAAGCCCGCGAAACCGGCGACCGCCTGACATCACTCGCCCCTGCCATCCGTTTTCTGTGCCCGCGCCTGTCGCCGCACCCCGCCAAGGCGCTGGCCGATATCGAGCATCTGATCCGTTCCCTGTCCGGCAACATCCTGCTGGTCGGTAGTTCTCTGGGCGGTTTCTATGCGACCTGCCTCGCCGAAAAGCTGGATCTGCGCGCGGTACTGATCAACCCTGCCGTGGTCCCGGATCTGGACCTCGCGCCCTATGCCGGACAGCAAACCAACCCGTATACCGGCGAACGCTATGTCCTGACCCGTGCCGATCTGGACACCCTGCGCGAGCGCCATGTTGCCCACCCCGACCCCCGGCGCTACTGGCTGGTGCTGGGCACCCGCGACGAAGTCCTCGACTGGCGCATTGCCGCACGTCATTATCAGGGAGCCCGCCAGACCCTTTTCAACGGAGACGACCACCGGCTGACCCGCTGGCCGGAGTGTCTTGACGAGTTAGCGGCCTTTGCCGGCGGCGCTTGATATCTTTGCGAGGAAACCTGATGAATCACGTCATTCGCCTGCATGCCACCGGAGGACCCGAGGTTCTCCAGCTGGAAACCATCGAGCTTGGTGAGCCAGGACCGGGCGAGGTCCGCCTGCGGCATAGCGCCATCGGTATCAACTTCATCGATACCTATCAACGTTCCGGGCTGTATCCGGTTCCCTTGCCCTCCGGCCTTGGCCAGGAAGCAGCCGGGATCGTGGAGGCCATCGGCCCGGGTGTCACCACCGTGGCACCCGGCGACCGGGTCGCCTACGCAGGAGGCCCCGCCGGTTCGTACAGCACGGCACGCATCATGCCGACGGCCTTGCTGATCCGCTTGCCGGACAACATCGATGACGAGGCTGCCGCGTCGATGATGCTGCAAGGCATGACTGTCGAGTATCTGGTGCAACGGACCTTTCGCGTCGAACCTGGCATGACGGTACTGTGGCATGCCATTGCCGGCGGCGTCGGGCAAATCGCCTTGCAGTGGCTCAAGGCGATGGGCGTGACCGTGATCGGCACGGTGGGATCGGAAGACAAGGCTCAACTGGCACGGCAGATGGGATGCCCGCACGTGCTCAATTACCGCACGGACAATGTTGTGGAACAGGTCAAAGCCATCACGAACGGCAAAGGTGTGCCGGTAGTGTACGACTCGGTGGGCAAGGATACGTTCACGGTATCGCTCGATAGCCT
The DNA here is from genome assembly GCA_018260425.1 of Pseudogulbenkiania sp. Lineage (GTDB taxonomy): Bacteria > Pseudomonadota > Gammaproteobacteria > Burkholderiales > Chromobacteriaceae > Paludibacterium. Next base: position 23,557 of record JAGLBD010000007.1, read on the forward strand.
GTCGCGACGCGGCATGCTGGTCAGCTTCGGCAATGCGTCAGGCGCGGTGCCGGACTTATCTCCCTTGCGGCTGGCCGGCAACGGTTCGCTGTATCTGACCCGGCCGCGCCTGGGGGATTACACCGCGACGCGGGAAGAACTGGAGGGGTCGGCAGCCGCCTTGTTCGAGCGTGTCGCCAACGGTGTATTGTCGATTCGCCCCTCGCATCGCTATGCGTTGGCGGATGCCGCACAGGCACATCGCGATCTGGAAGCGCGCCGTACCACGGGTTCGGTGATCCTGCTGCCCTGACACGGGCGGGGGGGATTACTGTATTTCGGCACCGTTGGTGTCGATGGCGCGCCGGCGGTGTTCGCGCCAGAAACTTTTCGGTTTCCGGCTGGAGTCCAGCTTGTCGGGCAGCAGTTCGGCGTGTTCGGCGATGCCGCTCCGGGTCGCCGATGTGCCGGCAGGAATCGCCTGCGTTGTCGGGTCGGTGACCTTCAGCCGGGACACTTCGTCACGGGACACATCGCCATCGCGCAAGGCTTCCTTGAGGCGGATTTCCCGCAGACGATTGACATTGACCGCGGGTTCGGCAGGATGATGCAACAAAGGACCGGCACCATAGCCGAAGCCTCCGCCTTCCAGGCGGGGACGATCGGACGAGATCTGGCGTGCTCTGTCGGCCTGCGCCGTTGGCGCGATTCCGAGCAGTATGCCAGCCATCATCCAGGCAAGGTTACCGAGCTTCATCGTATCGTTTACCCCGGGTCACGGGAAGAAATGGGAGTTACACACGTATGGCAAAGGCTTGTATTGTGTCACTTCACTCTAAGAAAAGGAATTTGCTCAATCGTGTTCGCGACCCGTTGAAATGTTAACGGTTGTAAACATTTACCCGGAACCGGCTACTTTTTACATGACGGTTGTTTTTTTATGACTGACAAACAGATACCCTCTGAACCATGGAAAAAAGCAAAATCCTAGTCGTTGACGACGATACCAAACTCCGCGACCTGCTGAGCCGTTACCTTGACCAGCAAGGTTATATTGTCGAAACCCTGCCGGATGCCCGCGACGTTGACCGCAAACTGGCACGCAACCGCCCTGACCTGCTGGTGCTGGACGTGATGATGCCGGGTGAAGACGGCCTGGCCGTGGTGCGCCGCTTGCGGGCACAGGGCGAGATGATCCCGGTGATCATGCTCACGGCACGCGGCGAGGATATCGACCGGATTGTCGGACTGGAAATGGGCGCCGATGATTATCTGGCCAAACCGTTCAATCCACGGGAACTGTCGGCACGCATCCAGTCGGTACTACGCCGCCATTACGCCACCCCGGCGCTCACCGCTCACCATGATGAAGACAGCACACACCAGTTCGGCGATTACACCTTGCATCTGGGACGCCGCGAGCTGACCCATGCCGGCCGGGTCATTTCACTGACCAGCGCCGAGTATGCCGTGCTGGCCGTGCTGGTGACGCATCCCCGCCGGCCGCTGACCCGCGAACAGTTGATGGAAATGGCACTGGGCAAGGGCAATGGCGAGTCACTGGACCGCAGCATCGACGTCCATATCTCCCGCCTGCGCAAAGCCATCGACTCCGGCGACTCCGGTCCGCGTTACATCCAGACCGTGTGGGGCTACGGCTATGTTTTCGTCCCCGACGGGCAGGCTGGAGATTAAGGTTTGAGGCGCATTTCCGGTTCGTTGTTCCTGCGTCTGGCCTTGCTGGTGCTATTGGCCGTGGTGGCAACCCAATTGTTCACCGCGTGGATCGTCATCGGAGACCGGCGCGAGCTGATCGCCAAGCAGATCTACCATCAGGTGCTGGATACGCTGGCCGATCTGGAAGGACGACTGGAAGCGCTGCCACCGGAAGGTCGCAGCGTCTTTCTCTACGCCTACAATCGTCCCGGCATGACCCAGCTGTTGCCGGGCAATGCCGACCGGGGCGTGGCGTTCGATCCCGCCCTGCCGGCGTTGGCGCAGGGCGTGGCGGAGCATCTTTCCCATGCGATGGGCGAACCGGTCATCGTCAAGTATTACGAACAAGGCGAGCGACGCCAGCTGTGGATTTCCCAGCACATTCTCGACACGCATTACTGGCTGGTCGTACCGTTGGGACGCTTCCGCGACGAGTGGTTCTCGCCATTGGCACAAGCCTCCTTGCTGGCGTCGCTGTTTGCCGGTCTGGTCGCCTTTTCTCTTGGCTGGGTGATTACCAAACCGATTTCCCAAGTGGTACAGGCGCTGCGCGAACTCGAGCAAGGTCGTCACCCGGCAGCGGTTGCGGAAGACCATGGCCCACGCGAAGTGAGAGAGCTGACCCGCGGCTTCAATACCATGGTGCACTCGCTGGAGTCGGCAGCCGGCGAGCGGCGGCTGATGCTGGCCGGTCTGTCTCATGACCTGCGCACGCCATTGACGCGGCTGCAACTGATGGTTGAACTGCAGGATGACAGCAGCGACAAGCACGACATGCTGTCCGATCTGGAAGAACTGTCGCGCATCGTCCGCCAATTCATCGACTTTGCCCGCAGCGAAGAACCGCCCCGCCGCGAACCGGTGCAATTGGCCGAACTGGCCAGCAGTGTCGCAGCACGGTTCAACCGCGAATCGGCCGATGTGCATCTGACCGTGGAAAGCGAGCCGGAAATCCGCGCCGATGCACTGGCACTGGAACGCCTGCTGGGCAATCTGCTGGAAAACGCCCGCCGCTACGGCAAACCCCCGATTGAAATCAGTATCGGCCACACCGGCACGGATGCGGTGCTGACGATTCAGGACCACGGCGCCGGCATTCCGCCCGAGCAACGGGAAGCGGCACTGACACCGTTTGAACGACTGGCCTCGCATCGTGGTACGGATGGCGGCAGCGGACTGGGATTGGCGATTGTCGACCGGGTGGTGCGTCAGCACCATGGCGTGTTGAGTCTGGAAGAGGTCGAAGGCGGCGGACTCCGGGTAAGAATCCGCCTGCCGATGCTAAGCTGAGGTTTCACGTGGAACCGCAAGACGGCCCGGGGGCGTCTCACGGTGCTCCGTCATGGCCGGTCAGGGTTGAAACCGGGGAAACTTGCTGGTGCTGGTGCTGGCTTGTTCGCGGAGCTCCTCGACAAGGAATGACTCCGGGTCAATGCGGCTCCTGTGCAAATTGCAGGCGACCTCCTCCGGCAGATACAACAAGGTGTTCAGGAAGTTGATTTTGCGTGCCCGGCGGGTATCACCCGTGCCAAAATCATCGTAATCATTCGCCACAATCTCGCTGATGCGGTTTTCCAGCGCCTCCCACTGGGCCTCTCCCAAATCCGACCAATTGACCACACAATCCCTTGAGTACATTTGCCCAATGATCCACTGCACCATGCTGGTTGTTCCCGCAGGCAGGTTGCAGGGTATTACGCGTTGGATTTCGGTCATGACACGCTTGCCGGCAGTGTCCACATCGTATGCCATGCTTCGATACGGTTTATTCTGCTCGATGTAGTACTCGTCCTCTTTACGGCCCATAACGTCTCGCAACGAATAACGCAAAGAGGCCGGATCGGTAAAGGTTTTGCGCATGATCCCGGCCGTACGGTTGGGGTCATAATATTCCAGCACGTAATAGGTCAGGCCGTCCTTGGTTTTCTTGTTAATCAACAAGGTGACAGCATGGTTATCGGTACGGATGACCAACGCCTTATGCGTTTTCCCTTCATGATTCATGGTATCGATCACCCGCCGTACCAAGTCATCGGCCTGATCATTGTTGAAGGTATAGCGATGACTATTGAAGTCCGTGATGGATTTCCAGTTTTTCTCGGCCTTGGCTGCGTCGGGCAAAACCGCTTTGATACCCTCTTTGGTTTCGAAGTCCTTCAGACGCTTCTTGCCATGTTTTGCGAGTTCCGCAGCGAAATGTCGACAGGAAATCAGCGGGTCACCTTGACAAGAGCCCTCCGTGAAGGTGACCTGGCGGTTCAGACTGACATTGGGTTTACCCGACCCGAAATAGACCTGTTGCTTCAGAAAACGCAACAACCCGGTATCGTTGAACTCCTCGGCCAGCGACTTGAACGCATTGATGTCCGGCAGCTCGCCCGGGTGCAACAGCAGGCAGGCTTTCAGCCGTGGCACATCACCGCTGCCATGCGCTTCCGCGATACTGTTTTCCAACAGTAGCCTCCTGAACGGCGGAAAGCGAACGGCAAGGTCACGAAGATTTGCGTCAGGAAATGCACGTTCGAACAAGGCGTGTTCCGAACAATCCTGTTGCGGAAACAGCAGTCGGCAATTCGCTTCGCTGATATGGTTCGCTATGGGTTTCGCGTCGGCCAGAAGTGCATTCCAGCCCTGCTCCAACGCCGCCCAATCAATGGCGTCGGCGAGTCCTACCGGCTCCCGGCCATAACTTGAGTGAAGCTTGCGGACTTCGGCGCGACGGCCCCGTTTGACGAAGGCTTCGATCCAGTTATCAACACTCGAACTACTTATACGCAATGTTTTGAACGTATCGGATAATACCAAGGTATCCGCTAATGGGTATAGCTCGGGAAACTCGAACAGTAAGCTCATGGCGATCACCCACTCCTTTTGCTCGGCTCTGGCCGCCTTCACTCTTTCGGACAACGCAGGCAGGGCGGCAGGGGTTTCCCTGGCCTTGTCACCCAGGAATGTCGGGAGCGTCAGTAATGCCCCTGGCGAGAGATCACGAATAAAGGTCCCTGTGTCGTGGCGTCGCTCCATGTCCTCACATGCCGCACGCCACCACGCGGGAGCCGTTTCCAACGAAAAATCCGTCAGCTTGGCCACAGAGCTCTCTTGACGGCTTCGTACCGGAGCAAGGCTCTTGCCAAGTTCAGCCCAGTCAATGCACTCGGCAAGCGGCGGGAGTGAGAGGAGTGGATCGTAACGGTTTCCGGTCGCCTTCAGCACGGCCAGTACCGCTTCCTGCTGTTCCGGCTTGATATAGCGGCCCACCCAGCGCGTGACCGCATCGGTGCCCTCTATTTCATTGCGATAGCCCATCACCGTATGCCCTAAGCGCAACGGCCTTGCTTCGCCGTCCTTTTCCAGCTCCTGGCTTAAGTAATTCAAGTTGTGGGACAGCTGCCAGTCAGCGTGTTGCAGGCTGCTCCAATGCATGATGCTGATCAGCATCGCGTACGCCTCCAGGTCACCGAGTTCCTTCAGGGAAGCCCCAGTGATCGGGGGATAATAAAGCGGCCGTAGTCTGCTCTCGCCGGCAACATTGCCGATGGGACGGTTTTCCTTGATCGCCTGATCAAGCACTGCGGCAGAGAGGCCTCCGTGGCGACAACCTCCGGCCTGCCGCCATAGATCGAAGCGGGTGACTTCGCGCTGGAGTCGCTCCACAGGCAGCGCCGTGTCGGGAAGCGCATCGAACCCGGTGCTAATGCTGCCAAGCTCTGGGGTATAGAGAAAAGTGGTTAATTTGTCCCAATCTACCGCATCCTCCAGGGTGAGATCCTTATTGACGAAACCCGAGTAGACGTAGCTATCCTCTCCAAGCAGTTGGGCCAGGGAGGGGCTAATAAATTGAGAGAGGAGTTGTCGATTATTTTTATACTCTTCCGGGATCAGGGAAACCAACCCACGCAAGGCATAATACCAGTCTATGTCCCGCATTCCTTTCTGCAAATGTTCGTCCCGACGATATGTACGGGATAGGCAATCATTCAGGATTTTTTGGCAATTGCCGCTCAGATCGGTTCGTTCCGTATAAGGAATCCCCACTTCGTCCAGCTCCGCCGACGTCGCCACCGCACGAGCGATCAGCTCATCCGACAGGGCACCGTGGGCGCGACCGGAACGATGCAACGTATCCAGCCGGGCAAACACCGACCTCAGCGCAACCAGTTGACTCCGGTCAGGGCGAGTCGCAGCGTCAATATCGACAGTGGCGGAAGACCGGGTCGCTTTCGCCGTGCCTGCGGTCATCTCATGCGGTCCACTACGGTCCGGGAGAGTCGCGACATCAAGATCGACAGAGGCGGAAGAGCGGCTCGCTTCAGCCGTGCCTCCGGTCACCTCACGGGGTCCGCCAGGGCCCTGAGCCGGGTCAGGATGCGACTCCGACGATAACGATGGGGCAGGCAGCGGAGCGGCAACGTCGTGATACACCGGTCCGGTTAGCTCCGACACCCAGCCCGAACGCAGCGCTTCCCAATTCAAGACATCGGCGAGGGAGATCTCTTCGGTACTGAAGAACAGTGGATACTCGATGCTATCCTTCACGTGCGAGCGTGCCGCCTTATTGACGAAACTATCCAGCCACTGATTCACCTGTGGGGTTTGAGATCCGATACAGGCACGATCTCCTTTCACCGCCTCCAATTCATCCAGCAAGGCAGGGTTGGCCGCTTGCTCGGCAAACAGACGAATCACACTATCCAGCAGCATATGGTTATCGGCTTTCCCGGTAATCCCGCCGGAACCCTCTTGACGGGATATCGCACCGGCCAGCCGGAATTTATCCGTAGTGCTAAAGCCTTGGTATGCGTCAAACCCCTTCCCTGTCTCATCCGGCAAATCCGTCAGCGCTTCCGGGCATGCCAGTGCCGTTCGCAACGTCGCCAGAGTCAGATTGCCATGGATCTTGTTCTGGGCATGCAGGGCATGCAACTGATCGGCAAGCGCCTTGAGCGTGTCGACCACCGGCACGGCGGAAGCTCTGGCCGGCGGAATGTCCCGCTGGCTTGCATCCAGGCCATGCGCACCAGTGAGGGCTTCCTCAACCCGCGGACTGATGCTGCCGGACACGCAGGAGATATCGAGGGGGTTGCCGACACCGGGAATGAGCAAGGTATCGAGCGACTGGTCGGAGTGATACTCCATGAACACGTCGGGGTATTGCAGCAACAGTTTCAGGAGCCTTTGATTTTCAGCGCCTCCCAGCGACTCCAGCACACTGAGAAACTTTTCTGACGCCTCCTTGTTGCAATGAAAACCCAGCACACCGTAGTCAGTATTCAATGGATGGTTTTCCTGATTCGCGATGTAACGATACAACTCCGGCTCGTGGGTCTTGGCCCAGTCTTTCACCGTCAACAGCACCGTCGCATAGAGATTTGCACACTGCACTGCACGGGCATTGCCGGTATTCATTCCCTCAACCAGACACTTCGGTGTATAGAAATTCGCTACGAAAGCGCCATCCCTAACCTGCCGGACGACCCGACCGTCAACGCCATATTCGCCATCCTCCTGCCCTGCCGCACCCGGCATGGGTCCTGTCAGTGGCCGGAGGGTCATGTGTGGCGCCGAATCGACGCGGTGCAGCGTCGACCAATGCAAGATACCGTTATTGTCCTGAGGATAATTCGGAAGTACGGGAAGGGACGCCCTCCGCTGTTGTTCTGTGCTTGCTGTGTGTGCCGGTAGCATGTCTGTAAGACCTTTTTATAAGTAAAAATGCCACATCAGCTTAATCAAGCCCGATCATGGGAACTTGTATATTTCGCTTATTTCCACGATGGGGAGAGGAGAAAAGAACACCGCCAAAGAGAGGACTGCGAGTGAACTGCGGGGGAATCAAACAGGAATTGCAGGCCGCGTCGCCGGACGACGGGCAAACAGGCGAGGCGCCGTATAGACGCCCCGCCGGTAGATCAACCGGCCATGATGGCTTCGACTTCCTCGATGGTTTTCGGGATCGGTTCGCCCAATACCCGGCTACCGGTTTCCGTCACCAGCACATTGTCTTCGATGCGAATGCCGCCAAAGTCACGATAGGACTGGAACACCTCGAAATTGATGAACCCGGCGTGGCGACCTTCTTTCTGCCAGGCATCGATCAATGCCGGGATAAAGTAGATGCCCGGCTCGACCGTCAACACCATGCCAGCCTTGAGCGCCTTGCCCAGACGCAGGTAGCCCAAACCGAACAACGGACTGCGCTCGGCGGTTTCGTCATAGCCGACCAGGGTTTCTCCCAGCGCTTCCATATCATGCACATCCAGGCCGATCTGGTGACCCAGTCCATGCGGGAAGGCAATTGCATACGCGCCCGACTCGACGATTTCGTTGGCATCGCCTTTGAAAAACCCCAATGCCGTCATGCGCTCGACCATTACGCGCGCCGCCAGCTTGTGTACATCAAGGTAACGGACGCCGGCGCGCAAGGCCTTGATCGCCTCCAGCTGCATATCCAGCACCGCCTGATACAAGGGCTTCTGGCGTTCCGAGAAGCGGCCGCCCACCGGAATGGTGCGGGTGATATCGCTCGCATAGCCTGATTTGCTGGACGCACCGGTGTCATTCACCACCAGATCGCCAGCGTCGAGGCGCTGGTCATGCGCATGGTTGTGCAGGACTTCGCCGCGACGGGAAAAGATCGACGGGTAGGCCAGCTGCCAGTCATGGCAACGCATGATGCCTTCCATCAGGCCAACCACCTCATACTCCATGGCACCGGGACGCGAAGCCTTCATCGCCGCGATATGCATCTGGCGCGTTACGGCCAGCGCACTTTCCATTTCGGCGATTTCCTCTGCCCCCTTGATCTCGCGCAGCGCCACCACCCGGCGGGTCAGTGCCGGGGAAAAAGCGGCTTTTGCCGACATCGCCGTGGTGCCGAACAAACCCGCCAGCTCCAGCACGGTCTCACTGCGGTACGGTGCCAGATAGTGCACCGGGGTTCCGGTACGCAGGGCTTCCTGAATCACCTCGGACAGCTCGGCATAGGGGCGCGAGGCACTCACGCCGATACGCGCGGCACGCTCGGCCAGCGAAGGCAATTCGCCCGTCCAGACAATGTCATCCACCCCAGGGTCGGTACCGAACAGTGTTGCATTCCCGCTGGCGACATCGATGAGGCCGGCCAAACCCGGCTCATCCAGACCGAAGAAATAACGGAAGGACGCATCCTGCACGAACGGATAGGTGTTATCCCGATAATTCATCGGAGCGTCAACGTTGCCAAGGAACAACAGCAGACCGCGCAGTTCGCCGTGTACAAGACCGGCGCGGCGCTTCTGGTAAATGTCAGCAGAGAACATCGTGAAACCTTTGAGAGGGGCGAGGACCATGGGTCCATGGTTCGGAATCGTAGTCAGTCGACTACTTTACCACCGGCAGTCGGCACAACGCTACCCGACCGTCGCCCTGCCGCTTAATATCCAAAAGTTATTGATTTAATGTTTAATATTATTTTTTAGCAGAAAGGCACCGTGCTAGGCTGAATCATCTTCCCCGCTGCGAGCAGAACACCATGTCCACCACGCCGACCTTTATCATTCAGCCCGGTTGGAACAACTCCCTGCCGGATCACTGGCAAAGTCATTGGCAGGAACGACTTGGCGCACGCCGGGTCGAGAATACGGACTGGCATACACCGCAACTCGACGACTGGCTGGAAGGACTTGACCGTGCCATTGCCGATGCCGGCCCCAACGCCGTGGTCATTGCCCACAGTCTGGGCGCCATCACCGTCGCCCACTATGCGGAACGGTTTCCTGACAGAATCCGCGCGGCACTGCTGGTCGCTCCAGCCGACGTGGAACGTGCCGATGCACCACGCCAAATCATCGGCTTCGCCCCGTTGCCGCAACGCCGCTTGCCATTCCCGGCCCTGGTGGTCGCCAGCACCAACGACCCCTACTGTCAGGCCACGCGGGCCGCGACCTTTGCCGAACAGTGGGGTGCCGGAATACAGTGGCTAGAGGGCGCAGGGCATATCAACGCGGCGTCCGGACATCGACAGTGGGACAACGGATTGCCCATGCTGGACACTCTGTTGTCCCGGGCCGGACTCAACTCAGTGACGGCACTATGCCCGGCAGCATGAGGCGCGTCAGGCTACCGCTCGCCACCAGCGCACTGGCATCGCGAATATCCGGCGCAAAGTAGCGGTCCTTGTCGTAGAACGGCACTTTGGCGCGCAGTTCGGCATGCGCCTCCCGCAACTTGGGCGATGTTTCCAGCGGCGCACGGAAATCCACCCCCTGACACGCGGCCAGCAATTCCACCCCGAGAATCCCGGCGGTGTTGGCTGACATGTCTGCCAGACGACGCGCAGCAAAGGTGGCCATCGAAACATGGTCTTCCTGATTGGCCGAGGTCGGCAGGGAGTCCACCGAGGCCGGATGCGCCAGCGACTTGTTTTCACTGGCCAGAGCCGCCGCCGTCACCTGCGCGATCATGAATCCCGAATTGACCCCGCCATTATTCACCAGGAAAGGCGGCAGGCCGGACAGGTGGCTATCAATCAGCAAGGCCATGCGCCGTTCCGACAGGGCGCCGATCTCGGCAATGGCCAGCGCCAGATTGTCAGCGGCAAAGGCCACCGGCTCGGCATGGAAGTTGCCCCCGGAAATGATGTCGTTATCGTCGGCAAACACCAGCGGATTATCGGAAACCGCGTTGGCCTCGACCAGCAACACCGCTGCCGCATGGCGAATCTGTGTCAGGCACGCGCCCATCACTTGCGGCTGGCAACGCAGGGAATACGGATCCTGCACCTTGCTGCAGCCGGCATGCGACGCTTCGATGGCGCTGTGATCCAGCAGATCGCGATAGGCGGCGGCAGCATCTTGCTGGCCGGCATGCCCCCGCACCGCATGAATGCGGGCATCAAAGGGACGGCGACTACCCAGCGCGGCCTCGACCGACAGCGCGCCGGCCACCACACCGGCGGCAAACAGGTTTTCAGCGGCAAACAAGCCCTCCAGTGCGAAGGCCGTGGAAGCCTGGGTACCGTTGAGCAAGGCCAGCCCCTCTTTGGGCCCCAGCGTCAGCGGCGTCAAGCCGACAGCGGCCATGGCCTCCCGACCACTCACCACCCGTCCATCGATGCGAGCCTCTCCCTCGCCAATCAATACGGCGCTCAGATGCGACAGCGGGGCCAGATCACCCGATGCCCCCACCGAACCCTTTTGCGGAATCCATGGATAGACAGCGGCATTGAACAGGGTGATCAAGGCCTCGATCACCTCCAGCCGCACCCCGGAAAACCCCCGGGCCAGCGAATTGATCTTGAGCGCCATGACCAGACGCACCGTGGCGTCCTGCATGGGTTCGCCGATCCCTGCCGCATGCGACAACACAATGCTGCGCTGGAGGTTTTCCAGTTCACCGGACGGAATACGGGTATTGGCCAGCAAGCCGAATCCGGTATTGATCCCGTATACCACCCTTCCCTCTTCCAGCACCCGCGCCACGGTGGCGGCGGAAGCCTTGATAGCGGCATGGCAGGAAGGGTCCAGTTGCAGCGTCACCGCAGGATCGCAGGCAATACGACGCAAATCGGCCAAAGTCAGCAGGCCTGGCTTGAGAATCAGTGCAGACATTCACTTCTCCACTCGGGAAATCATCGGCAGGTCGAGTCCCTGCTCGTGAGCACAGCGTACGGCAATATCATACCCGGCATCGGCATGGCGCATCACGCCGGTGGCAGGATCGTTGACCAACACCCGGCCAAGGCGACGCTCGGCCGCCGCACTGCCGTCGCACACGATCACCATGCCGGCATGTTGTGAAAACCCCATGCCCACCCCGCCGCCATGGTGCAGACTCACCCAGGTCGCGCCACCGGCGGTGTTGAGCAAGGCATTCAGCAGTGGCCAGTCAGAGACGGCATCCGAACCGTCCAGCATGCTTTCGGTTTCACGGTTGGGACTCGCCACCGAACCGGAATCGAGATGGTCGCGGCCGATCACGATCGGGGCCGACACCTCGCCACTGCGTACCATGGCGTTGAAGGCCAGCGCCAGCCGGGCGCGATCCTTCAGACCCACCCAGCAAATCCGCGCCGGCAGGCCCTGAAACGCAATACGCTCCTGCGCCATGTCCAGCCAGTTGTGCAAATGCGGATCGTCCGGAATCAGCTCTTTGACCTTGCGATCGGTTTTGTAGATATCTTCCGGGTCGCCGGACAGCGCCACCCAGCGGAACGGTCCGATGCCCTCGCAGAACAAGGGGCGAATATAGGCCGGTACGAATCCCGGAAAATCAAAGGCATTGGCCACACCACACTCGTAGGCCATCTGGCGGATGTTGTTGCCATAGTCCAGCGTCGCCGCCCCGCGTTCCTGCAGGGTCAACATGGCCTGCACCTGAAGCGCCATCGACTGTTTGGCCAGTGGCGGAATACTCTCGGGACTGTGCTGTTGCGCCTCGCGCCAGCGTTCGACCGTCCAGCCTTGCGGCAGATAGCCATGCACCGGGTCATGCGCCGAGGTCTGGTCGGTCACCACATCCGGTGTGATGCCGCGCTGCACCAGCTCGGCAAACACATCGGCGGCATTGCCGGTCAATCCCACCGATACCGCCCGGCCGCTTTGACGCGCGTCGTCGATGATGGCCAGCGCCTCATCCAGGGTAGCGGCCTTGCGGTCGAGGTAACGGGTACGCAAGCGGAAGTCGATGCGGGTTTCATCGCACTCCACGGCCAACATGGAAAAACCGGCCATGGTGGCGGCCAGCGGCTGGGCTCCCCCCATACCGCCCAGGCCACCGGTCAGAATCCAGCGACCTTGCGGCTTGCCACCGAAGTGCTGGTTGGCCACCGCGTAAAACGTTTCGTAGGTTCCCTGCACGATGCCTTGCGAGCCGATATAGATCCAGCTGCCCGCCGTCATCTGGCCATACATCATCAAGCCCTTGCGATCCAGCGCGTTGAAATGCTCCCAGTTGGCCCAGTGCGGCACCAGATTCGAGTTGGCCAGCAGCACCCGCGGAGCGTCCTCGTGGGTACGGAACACCCCGACCGGCTTGCCGGACTGGATCAGCAGGGTTTCGTCGGCTTCCAGACGACGCAGGACCTCGAGGATGCGATCGAAACTCGCCCAGTCGCGTGCGGCACGGCCTATGCCACCGTACACCACCAGATCGTGCGGGTGCTCGGCAACGTCAGGGTCAAGGTTGTTCTGCAGCATGCGAAAAGCCGCCTCGGTCAACCAGCTCTTGCAACTGAGCGTGGTGCCGCGCGGGGCACGGATCACACGTGAAGGATCATGGCGGGACGGGTTCACGACGTTTCTCCTCGGTCGGGTCGTTGGTTTGATGCCTTGAGATGCCGGCACAACGTCCAGATCAGTCTGGCCGCTGTTTTGACGCCGTGGCCATCGATATCGAAGGCCGGGTTCAATTCCACAAAATCGGCCAGCGCCAACTTGCCGCTTTCCGCCAGCCGGCGAACCAGTGGTTCAATGATTTGCAGCGAAACACCGCGTGCCGCCGGAGCACTGACGGCCGGCATTTCCGCCGCCGGCAGCACATCCAGGTCCACGGTCAGATAGACCAGATCCACCCGGTCAACCAAGGCCATCATCTGTGCCCGTGCGTCCTGCCACTGCCAGGGTGTCATGTCGACGTCGAGGCGCCATTCGACGGAGAGCTCGCGGGCCCGGTCGAATAACGCCGCGGTATTGGAGGGTTCGGCAATGCCCAGACACAGGTAGTGAAACGAACGGCCTTCGGAACGGCAATCGCGGGCAATCTGGGCAAACGGCGTCCCCGAGGTTGCCTCGGCCGCTTCGCGCAGATCGAAATGGGCATCGAAATTGATGATGCCGATGACCTTGTCAGGATTCCGGTCGGCCAGACCCCGCCAGCTGCCGTACGCTGTTTCATGCCCGCCGCCCAGCACCACAGGGGTACGTCCGGCATCGAGCAACAACGCGACATGATCGGCGAGCCGGCGCTGGGCGGCCTCCAGATCGCCATCGGGACAGATGATGGTTCCGCTATCCGCCACCGGCAGATCCTGATGCCAGGCCAGATTGGCCAAGGCACGGCGCAAGGCATCGGGGCCGGCAGCCGCACCGGCTCGCCCCTGATTGCGCACCACGCCGGTATCCACGGCAAAGCCAGCCAGTGCAATGCCGCGACCTTGAGGAGAAGGGTCCAGCGTCACATGCTGATGCCAACGGGTCGCCCGGGACCCTTCGCCGCTATCCATGCGGCCACACCATAGGGAAGACAGCTCAGTCACCATGTTTCTCCAGCGAAAGATGACGGGCAACGCCGCCAAACACGCGACTATGCAGGGGATGGGTGCCAAGGCTGTAAGACAGCTCGGCAGGATGACTTATCGACCACACCAGCAAATCGGCCCGTTTGCCGACCGTCAGCGTACCGATCCGGTCGGCGCGCCCCAATGCGTGCGCCGCATGGCGAGTCACGCCGGCCAGCGCCTCCTCCGGCGTCATGCCGAACAGCACGCAGGCTTGATTCATCGCCAGCCGTAACGAGGCAAACGGTGACGTGCCGGGATTCAGGTCCGATGCCACGGCCATCGCCACCCCGGCACGCCGCAAGGCCTCGATCGGCGGCTTGCAGGTTTCGCGCAGGAAGTAGAAGGCGCCGGGCAACATCACGGCCACGGACCCCGATGATTTGAGCGCAGCGACCCCCGCTTCATCGAGGTATTCCAGATGGTCAGCCGACAGACCACCGAATTCGGCGACCAACTGTGCGCCGCCCAGTAGAGACAACTGTTCGACATGGCCTTTGACCGGCAGGCCATGGCGGCGGGCCGCCTCGAACAGCCGGCGCGTTTCTTCAACATTGAAACCGACGCCTTCGCAAAATACATCCACGGCCTCGGCCAGCGACTCTGCAGCAACCTCCGGCAGAATGTCGTCGATGATGTGGTCGATCCACCCCGCCGGGTTGCCGGCGAACTCCGGCGGCACGGCATGCGCCGCCAGCAAGGTCGGCACCACCTCGACGGCGAGCGCGTCGGCCAGCCGGCGTGCCACGCGCAATTGCTTGAGTTCATCCTGCCGGGTCAAGCCATAGCCTGATTTGATCTCGATGCAGGTCACTCCTTCGTGCATCAGCGCCTTGAGGCGCGGCAGGCTTTCCTGGACCAACTGCTCTTCATCGAGACCACGCGTTGCGCGCACCGTGGCGAGAATACCGCCCCCGGCACGGGCAATGGTCTGGTAGGGAACCCCTTGCAGGCGCTGTTCCCATTCCTCGGCACGACTGCCGCCATACACCAGATGGGTATGGCAGTCGATCAGACCCGGGGTCATCCAGCGACCGCCGCAGTCCACCACATGGCCATCGAAACAGGCCGGGTCCAGCTGGTCCTGTGGCAGGATGGCGGCAATGCGCTCGCCTTCCACCACCAGGGCATGGTTCTCCAACTGCCCGTAAGGCGCCGCATGAAGCGGGTCCATGGTGGCAAGCCGGGCATTCAGCCAGAGGGTTTTTTCCTGAGCCATGGGCAATTCCATTTGGAAATTTGTATATACAAATACGCTGACAACACCGGGATGTCAAGTCACAGCGAGCGTGGTACTGCACTGAATTTTTAGCCAATATGGCGGGAGGAGTGAAAGCGGTTCGACAGGCGTGGCGTGTTTAGACCATCAACCCCCGCAAATGTCTATACATTGCGGGGGCGCCTCTATCTTAGATTGCGGAACAGATCACTCGCTGACGCGAGTGCGGGAACGGAGCTTGTAGTTGTTGCCGGGATGCACCAAACGGGCAAAGCTGACCAGATTCTTGTGCGACCAGGTACGGCGCAATACCAGCAGGCAAGGACTGGAAACGATAGTTTCCAGCAACTCGGCCTCGACGTTGCCGGGCAGCACGGCTTCGACCGAGTGCTCGATATCGGTCAATGGACAGGCCTCCATCAAGTAGGCATTCGGCGTGGTCTGGGTAAAGTCCTGGGACAGATAACCGGGTGCCCACTGCGGATTGACGTAGCGATCCTCCAGTTGAATGGGCAAACCATCCTCGCGGTGCACCAGTAAGGAACGGAAAACCGTCGAGCCGGCGGGTACGCCAAGGCGCAGGGCCACGTCATCGCTGGCCGGTTCGGCTCTCAACAGGTGAATGTCGCAACTATGCGTGTGACCGCGGGAACGGACTTCTTCGGCAATATTATTGATGTCCAGCAAGGGCGATTCCGCCTTGCGTTCGGCAACATAGGTTCCGTCTCCGGCAAAACGCAACAGAATGCCGGCTTCCGCCAGATCGCGAATCGCCTTGTTGACGGTCATGCGGGACACCTCGAATTGCCGGGCCAGTTCCATTTCCGGTGGAATCTTGCAGCCTGGCAGAAAGGCACGGCTGGAGATGCCGTCAAGAATATAACGTTTGATTTGCTGGTAGCGGGGTTGTCGAGGGCGACTTTGAGTATCCATGCGCTTTATTCTAACCGCTAGCCCGATTGACCGACACCTCGGGATCAGCGCAGGTTTGCGCGAAGTCAACCTGACAGGCGCGCCGTGTTGCGTTGCCGGTCTTTCATCACGACACGGCAGCGTCTACACTGGCGAAATATGCTCGAACGACAGACCGGTGATATGAATCCTGCACTCTTGATCGATGCCTGCGAAGGCGCCAGCCTCGTCGACCTCGCCGACCACTGTCAGGCGATTGCGCTTGCGACGCCGCTGATGACGGCACTGGTCAGTTTACAGGGCGGCCAGTTATTGCAGTTCACCCCGACCGGCCACGCGCCGATGCTCTACCGGTCTCCCAATGCGGTTTACGCCACCGGCAAGGCGATCCGGGGCGGCATCCCGCTCTGCTGGCCGTGGTTTGGCGCACATCCCGATGACCCCTCCCAGCCCGCGCACGGTGTGGCCCGGCTCTCGCCATGGACCTTGCAGGGCCTTGCCCGAATCGACGATATGTTTCACGTGAAACTGGCCGGCCCTGACTGGCATGGTCTGGAAAGCTCGCTGGACATCGTACTCGGTCAGGGTATCGACATCCGTCTGGCCACCGTGAACCACAGCGACCAGCCCCGTGTCGTCAGCGCAGCCCTGCACAGTTACCTCGCCATCAACGATATTTCAACCGTCAGTGTACGGGGCGTCGGCGGCAGCCGTTTCGACGACAAAACCACCGGCGAATCCGGGCACTACCATCAAGATAGTCAGACCTTCGGTAACGAAGTGGATCGCATCGTCTATACCGGACGGGATCTCCTGCTGATAGACGACTCCGGCGAACGCCGCCTGCGCATCGCCTCTTCCGGCTCGGGCAGCACCGTGATCTGGAATCCCGGCGCAGCACGGTGTCGCGAGATAGCCGACCTTCCGGATGATGGCTGGCAAGACTTTGTGTGTGTGGAAACCGCGAATGCCGGTTCGGACCGCGTTGAACTGGCGCCGGAGGAGAATCACCTGCTGACCTGCCGGCTACGCTACGAAGCAGGATGAAAACCGTTATACTTTAGAGACCAGACGCAGGGTTGTCCTGCGTCGCACTAAAGAAGTGGATGTTGCTGTTCATGGCCAGACCCGACAAAATTTCCCGTTTCCTGCCCATTACCTTCCTCAACGGGATGAAGGTACAGCGCTTCGGCAAACAATGCCCAGCCTGCCGCACCATGGTGGGCGCCGAGCAGATGACCGGTATTGCCAGCTTGATACGGAACCGCATTTTCCTTGCTGCCGACGGCCATTGCACAGCCTGCGGCGAGGTATTTCCGATCACCTGCGTCATTACCGATGACAAGCGTGTCCATCGCATCATGATCCCGGGAAAGCTGTTCCGCTACTGGCTGTTCCGCACCGTGCGCAACCACCCGCAGCCCAGCGACACCCGTGAATGGGAAATACCGGAACATCTGGATCAACCCGTCGGCCGGGTCGTCAGCGACACCGATGACGTCACCCGTTCCGCTGAAACGCTGGGACGTTTTCAGGGTGCCGTGATACCGGCGTGGATCGAGTATGAAACCCTGCGCTATGTTTTCGAACGTGCCGCACCGCCAGGCGGTAATCTGCAGCTGGACGAAGACGAACTGCTGCTGGATGGCCGACTGATTTACCGCCGCACCGCGCGTCAGGTGGTGTAATCCCCCCACAGGGTCTGCAGGGCCGCCACCGCGGCCAATGCCGCCGTTTCGGTCCGCAATACCCGGGGACCCAGCTTCAAGGGTTGCCAGCCGGCATCGAAAGACGCCTGCTCTTCTCCCGGCGCAAACCCGCCTTCGGGTCCGGCCATCAACCACAGCTTGCCGCTGGCAGGCGGTGCAATGCCCGCCAAGGTCCGGTCACCCACCGGCGACAGGATAAGTCGGTAGGTCGTCTCCGTGCCGGCGGCCAGCCATTCGCGCAAACTCATGATCGGTCTGACTTCCGGCAGAGTGTTGCGGCCACACTGCTCGCAGGCCGAGCGCACGATGTCTTGCCAGCGTGCCACCCGCTTGTCGGCACGATCACCGGACAAGCGCACCACCGACCGTTCCATGCTCACCGGCTGAAACACGTTGATGCCCATCTCCACCCCTTTTTGCAGGGTGAATTCCATGCGGTCACCACTGGAAATGCCTTGGGCAAGCCCCAGCCACAACGGCGACTCCCGGGAAATGTCATGGAAAGACTCGATCAGCACCAGCGCTTCGCGCTTGGCCAATGTCACCAGCCGTGCCGAAAACTCTCCGCCCAGACCAGTGAACACGGTCAGTGCATCGCCCTCCCTGAGGCGCAACACCTGGATGTGGCGCACCACTTCGTCAGGCAGGGACAGTGTTTCGCCAACCGTTGGCGAAACCTCAAGATAAAACCTTGGCATAAAGGGAAACCCCTTGGGGAAATTTGGTTACAATTATACCCGGCCCGCGCCGTTGGCCCACCCTCCCGTTGCCACCGTTCAACAAGGATAGAAGCGCATGCACATCGTCAAACAGGTCATCGACGTCGTCACCCACGTGGCACGCACCGAGATCATGCCGCGTTTTCTGTCGGTGGGCTCGAGCCGCAAGGATGATGGCACCCTGTTTACCGAGGCGGATCTGGCCTGTCAGGCCGCATTGGCCGACGCTCTGCCCGGTATCGAGCCGTATCCGGTGCTTGGCGAAGAAATGACCCGTGCCGAACAGGATGCCCTGTGGCAAAACAATCCGGACGGTTTGTGGGTGGTGGATCCCATCGACGGCACGACCAACTTCATCAACGGCCTGCCGCACTTTGCCGTCTCGGTCGCCCTGATGCGCAAGGGCCGCAGCGAACTCGGTGTTATCCACAACCCGGTCACCAACGAAACCTTCTATGCCAAGCGCGGTCACGGTGCCTTCATGAATGGTCAGTCCCTGCCACTGAAACACCGCAGCAATCCAATGCGCGACGCCATCGCCGGTGTCGAAGTGAAATATCTGCGCTCCGGCAAACTGGCCCAGCGCCTGCAGGGTCTCGCACCGTGCGGCAGCCAGCGCAGCATGGGATCAAGCACACTGGATTGGTGCTTCCTTGCTTCCGGCCGTTACGACCTCTACCTGCATGGCGGACAACGGCTGTGGGACTATGCGGCCGGTAGCGTCATTCTCGAAGAGGCCGGTGGCCGGCTGGCCACCTTGAACACCGACGATTACTGGTCGGATACCTTGTGGAAACGTTCGGCCATCGCGGCGCTCGACCCCGTTCTGTTCGAACAGTGGCACCGCTGGGTACGTAACAATCAGTAATCATCCGGCAGCCACCATAGAAAAGGCGCCAACGAGACCGTTCGAGGTCTGGTTGGCGCCTTTTTACCGGGAATCACTCAGGTCCGGCGTGCCTTGCGCAAATACGCCAGCAGACTACTGCCCGAATAGAGCATCAGCCCCGCCCAGATAAAAGCAAAACCGGTCAGACGCTCGCTGCCGAACGCCTCGTTGTACAACAGCACGCCAAGCAGCAATTGCATGGTCGGACTGATGTACTGGATCAAGCCCAGGGTTGTCAGCGTCAGACGCCGGGCTCCGGAAGCAAACAACAGCAAAGGCACCGCCGTTACCACTCCGGCACCAACCAGCATGGCGTCCAGCGCCACCGGCAAGTGGCCAAAATGGCCGCTGCCATCAATCCCCTTCCATAGCAGAAAACCTGCCGCCAACGGAAACATCAGAAAGGTTTCCAGCGCGAGTCCTTGCAATGAAGGCAACGGTGCCTTCTTGCGCAGCAATCCGTAAAAACCGAACGAGGCCGCCAGCAATAGCGCGATCCATGGCAGTACCCCGAGGCTGACCGTCATCCACGCCACACCGGCAAACGCCAGGCCCACCGAGATAGCCTGAATGCGCGTCAGACGTTCGCCCAATACCAGTCGTCCCAACAGCACGTTGACCAAGGGATTGATGAAGTAGCCCAGGCTGGCCTCCACCACATTGCCGCTGTTCACCGCCCAGATATACAAGGTCCAGTTGAGCGACAACATCAGCGACGAAACGGCAAAGATCATAATGCGGCGCGGATCGTCCAACGCGGCCCGCAACGGGGCATACCCTTTGGACACCAGCAGTGCCAGTGCGACAAACAGCGCCGACCAGACAACGCGGTGGCAAAGAATTTCCAGAGCGGGGATGGCGTGAAGCGGCTTCCAGTACAAGGGGAAGAGCCCCCAGCACAGATAGGCTCCTGCAGCATAGAGCGGTCCGGCAAGGCTCGTGCTGTCCTTTGATGCGGCAGACATGATGACTTTCAGTTGTTACGGTGGGAATTAATCGAGGATAACGCGATTTCCAGGCAGGATAAACCCGCCGGAAAAAATGCTGCACTGGCACATTCGCCTCACCCTGACCACGAAATCCGTCAAGTCCTTTGACGTTAACGTTCACGTTAACTATAGTCGCTGAAAAAACCTCCCGATTGTCCGACAAGACAATCCAGACCCGCACACAAAACAGGGTTTCGGGGGATTCGCCACAAGCGGAAGGAAAACAAGAGGAGAAATCATGTCTATCCGGCATGTCGATCTGGAGGAGAAGTACACCGCTCCCACCGGACACGTATTGATGAACGGCATTCAGGCGCTGGTCCGTCTGCCGATGCTGCAACAGGATCGTGACCGTCGCGACGGTCACAACACTGCCGGTTACGTCACCGGTTATCGTGGTTCGCCGCTGGGCAACGTCGATCAGACCATGCAGAAAGCGGCCAGCTACCTGAAACAGCACAATGTGGTGTTCCACCCGGGCCTCAACGAGGATCTGGCGGCAACCGCGGTATGGGGCACCCAGCAGGTCAACCTGTTCGAAGGCGCCCGCTACGATGGCGTCTACGCCATGTGGTATGGCAAAGGCCCCGGGGTTGACCGTTCCGGCGATGTGCTCAAGCATGGCAATGCGGCTGGCTCCAGCCCGAAAGGCGGGGTACTGATCGTCGCCGGGGATGACCACTCGGCCAAGTCCTCGACCTTTCCGCACCAATCCGACCACATTCTCTCGGCCTCGATGATTCCG
Source organism: Pseudogulbenkiania sp. (assembly GCA_018260425.1). Taxonomy (GTDB): domain Bacteria; phylum Pseudomonadota; class Gammaproteobacteria; order Burkholderiales; family Chromobacteriaceae; genus Paludibacterium. The sequence goes on from JAGLBD010000007.1 coordinate 44,687, forward strand.
GTGCTCAACCCTTCCGGTGTTCAGGAAGTCATCGACTTTGGTCTGCATGGCTGGGCAATGAGCCGTTACTCGGGATGCTGGGTGTCGATCAAGGCCATCACCGATACCATCGAGAGTTCGGCCATCGTCGATATTTCCCCGGAACGGCTGAACATTGTCATCCCGGAAGATTTTCCGATTCCCGAAGGCGGTCTGAACATCCGCTGGCCCGACCCGCCGCTGGTTCAGGAAAAGCGTGTACTGCACCATCGTCTCTACGCTGCCCTCGCCTATGCCCGTGCCAACAAACTCAATCGCGTGGTGCTGGACTCGCCGAAAGCACGACTGGGCATCATCACCACCGGTAAATCCTATCTGGACGTGATGCAGGCACTGGACGATCTGGGTATCGACGAAGCCACCGCGTCCGATATCGGCCTGCGCATCTTCAAGGTCGGCATGGTCTGGCCGCTGGAACCGGAAGGCGTACGCCAGTTCGCCGAAGGACTGGACGAAATTCTGGTCGTCGAGGAAAAGCGTCAGGTTATCGAATACCAGCTCAAGGAACAGCTCTACAACTGGCGCGATGACGTACGTCCGCGCGTGGTCGGCAAATTTGCCGAAAAAGGCGAATGGGCCTTGCCCCATGGCGACTGGTTGCTGCCCGCCGCCGGCGAACTCACCCCGGCCATGATTGCCCGTGCCATTGCCAGCCGGCTGGCCACGCTGTTCGACAGCCCGGTGATTCATGACCGCCTGAAGTTCTACGAAGCCAAGGAAGCCCAGCTGGTGCAACCGCGCGAATCCTTGCCGCGCGTTCCCCATTATTGCTCGGGCTGTCCGCACAACACCTCGACCAAAGTCCCTGAAGGCAGTCGGGCATTGGCCGGCATCGGCTGTCACTACATGGCCTCCTGGATCGACCCCAGCACCAAGACCTTTACCCAGATGGGCGGCGAAGGGGTGCCCTGGATCGGACAGTCACCGTTCACCGAGACCCGCCATGTGTTCACCAATCTGGGCGATGGCACCTATTTCCATTCCGGCTTGCTGGCAATTCGTGCCTCGGTGGCCGCCGGCGTGAACATTACCTACAAGATTCTCTACAACGACGCGGTAGCCATGACCGGCGGTCAAACGGTCGATGGCTATCTCGATGTCCCGATGATTACCCGGCAACTGCATGCCGAGGGCGTCAAACGCATCGTCATCACCTCGGACGACCCGGACAAATACCAGAACATCAGCGGACTTGCCGCCGATGTCGAGGTATTCCATCGTCGCGAGCTGGACCGTCTGCAGCGTGAATTGCGGGAAACCGACGGCACGACCATTTTGATCCACGACCAGACCTGCGCAGCGGAAAAACGCCGCCGGCGCAAACGCGGCCAATTCCCCGACCCGGCACGTCGTGCCTTCATCAATGAAAAGGTCTGCGAAGGCTGTGGCGATTGTGGCCAGAAATCGGGTTGCCTGTCGGTGCTGCCGGTGGAGACCCCGTTGGGACGCAAGCGCCGCATCGACCAGTCCAGCTGCAACAAGGACTTCTCCTGTATCGAAGGCTTCTGCCCCAGCTTTGTCACGGTAGAAGGCGGCAAGCTCAAGAAACCGGCCGGTGCCAGTGCCCGTCTGGAGGATATGCCGGCGTTGCCGAGTCCCCGCCTGCCGTCGCTGACCGAGCCGTATGGCGTGATGGTCACCGGCGTGGGTGGGACCGGCGTGGTCACCATCGGTCAGGTACTGGGCATGGCCGCCTATCTGGACAACAAGGGCGTGACGGTACTGGACATGGCCGGTCTCGCCCAGAAGGGGGGTTCTGTCTGGTCACACGTGCGTCTGGCCGACAGTCAGGACAAACTGCATGCGGTGCGTATCGCCGCCGGTGACGCCAACCTGATTCTGGGTTGCGATATCGTGGTGACGGCAGCGGAAGAAGCGCTGGCCAAGATGCGCGAAGGTCATACCCACGCGGTCATGAACAGCTATGAAGCGCCCACCAGCGCCTTCCTGCGCAATCCGGATCTCAAGTTCCCGGCGCGCTCGATGAAAGACGCCGTCATCGAGTCAGTGGGTAGCGGCAATTACTCTGAAGTCAACGCAACACGCATTGCCACGCAATTGATGGGTGATGCCATCGCCAGCAATATGTTCATGCTCGGCTATGCCTGGCAGAAGGGTCTGGTTCCGGTTTCCGAACCGGCCATCATGGAAGCCATTCGCCTGAATGGTGCCGCCGTGGCCTTTAACCAGCAAGCGTTCCAGTGGGGTCGTCATGCCGCCCACGACCCGGCGCGTATCGAAGCTCTGGTGACACCGAACGCCGTGGTGCAGTTTGTTCCACGTGAAACACCCGATGCACTGGTCCATCATCGTGCTACCTTCCTGCAAGGCTACCAGAATGAAGCCCTTGCCCAGCGTTACCGTGCGCTGGTGGATCGCGTCAAAGCCGTGGAAGACGCACTCAAACCCGGCAGTCAGGTATTGACGCTGGCCGTCGCGCGCAGTTACTTCCACGTACTGGCCTACAAGGACGAGTATGAGGTTGCACGGCTCTATACCGATGGTGAATTCCTGCGCGACCTGGGGAGTCAATTCGAGGGGGATTACCGCTTGAACTTCCATCTGGGCGCCAGTTGGATGACCGGCGGGAAGCCGCGCAAACTGACACTGGGCAGTTGGGTACTGCAGGGCATGAAGCTGTTGAAACAACTGCGCTTCTTGCGTGGCAGCGCCTTCGACCCGTTCGGCTGGCAGAGCGACCGCAAACTTGAACGCCGCTTGATCGGCGAGTACGAGACGCTGGTCGACACCCTGCTCGCGCGTGTCGATGCCGCCACCTTGCCGCAGGCGGCCGAGATCGCCCGTCTGGCAGAAACCGTCCGCGGCTTCGGTCACGTCAAACTGAAGCAGTATGAAAGCGTCAAGGCTCGCGAGAAGGCCTTGCTGGACAGCTTCGGCACGCCCGGCGATACCCATCGCAACAGCGCCGCAGCGTAACAAGCACACAGGGCGCGTGGATCACGCGCCCTGTGTGTTATTTGAAAACTTCCTGAATCAGGCCTGCCAGTGCCATGCCGACTACACCGCCGACCAGAATACCCAACTGGCCGGTCCCTCCGGCAAACGGCAAGATAAACCAGCCGACCACTGCACCAGGCATTCCACCCAACCAGAAAGCCTGACTAAACCGTTTATCGTCATCCGTTTCGGAACGGTTAGACGTCCAACTGAATCCGGAGGGCTTGGCCCCGGGATCATCGCTATGAATGTGCATGACCAATAGTCTGCTTAATGATGGCATCATTGTATGCCCATCTACCGCGGCAGGCTACTGTGCAAGATCAAACTTGTCTGCCCCGCAACAGGGAATCATGCACCGTTTCAGGACAGCATCAGGCTAAGACGCTTGGCATAATCCAGGGCGATTTCCCCATCCCGCGACTCGCTCTGCCAGATCCAGATACCGGACTGCGGATCAAGCAGTTCAACCAGCCAGACGCTGCCGGCCCCCTCGCAAAGCATGACCTGGCGGGCCCGCACCGCACGGCGGTAGTTGAAGACAACCAGGTCCCGGGTCGTGGCGACGGGCATGGCAGCATGACGACTGCGCGTGTGGGAAAACATGGTGGCCTCCTTGTGGCATATCGGCACGGATACCGTGTCTTCAGCAAATGTCGTGCCAGAGTGTGGCAAGATAGAAGCACTGTCATAGCACTGCTCAGGAAACCATCATGCTGATACGCGACGCACGCAGCGAAGATCTGCCAGCCATTCTCGCCATCTATAATCATATTATTCTCACCTCCACCGCGGTCTATTGCGACACCCCCGTCGAATTGGCCGAACGTGAAGCCTGGTTTGCCGCCCGCCGTGAACGAGGTTTTCCGGTACTGGTGGCAGAACAGGATGGCCGCGTGGCCGGCTATGCCAGTTTTGGCGACTTCCGGACGTTCCCGGGATTCCGCCATACCGTCGAACACAGCGTTCACCTTGCCGATGATTTCCGTGGTCAGGGCATTGGCAGCCGGTTGATAGAAGCCTTGATCGAACGAGCCCGCGCCGCAGGCAAGCACGTGATGGTGGGGGGCATCGATGCGGCCAATGAGGGCTCCCTGCGTTTTCACCAACGACTCGGTTTTACCGAAGTCGCACGAATGCCGGAAGTCGGCACCAAATTCAGCCACTGGCTAGACTTGGTCTTCATGCAAAAAATGCTGTGACAATAAAACAATCTCCCTAATATAGTGGCCAGTAGATGACGGGTAGGGAGCCAGCTGAAAATTGCCGTTTTCAATCAGGCTCACTACCATGCATCTTTTTCGTACACTGCGCCGCATCGCGCTGCTGGGCTTACTGCTGACCGGCATTGCTCTGGCAGAAGATCCGCCCTTCCCGTTCCAGACACCCTCGGCTTCTCCTCAACCTCCCTCCATTGTTTACCGTGTCGACAGCCGACCTCCCGGCCTGGTTTTTTCCGAAGGTTTTCATCCGCATGGCGAGGATAGCAACCTGGTCAATCACTTGCTCGGCGGACCCTATATGTCGGACAGCGGGTTTGTTGCCACCACCTCGAGCCTGCGTGCCGCCAGAATGATTGTGTCGCGAATCCAGCCTCCGGCAGCCGGCACGGATCGCCCTGCGTCGATGTGGATTTACACCATCCGCGCCACACCACGCTTTTTCGGGGTGGTGAGGAGTCTGGAACGTGCCATCGACCAACTGGACGGCTGCGAATCCACCCCTCAGCACCAGGCTCGTGTAACCAATCTGGACCGTTTGCTCGCCATGGCCCGTCGTGAAGCGGAATGGGTGGTGTACGGCTCGATCCAGCCTCATCTGGTGCAAAGTGCCACGGAATACCGGCTAAGGCCTGATGAGCAGGAAATCGCCGACGAGCGGGAACGCAGCATCGACAACCCTCGCTATATCCAGGCGACGGGTCAAGGCAATAGCAGCCCGTGGTTGATCCCGGCCATGCCGACACCGACGCGAGCCATGTTGCACCGCATCTACAATCATGCCCAAATCGGCATTGCCACCTTGAGAGGCAGATTGCAAGGCATGAGCGCCCATTGGTGCATATCCTCCGGGGAAAGCAGCCGCAAGCGGCGGGCGAACGATGCGCCTACCCCGCTGGACCAACTCAGCGAGCTGACCCTGATGCATTTGCAATACACCATCCAGTCGGCCGGGCGTTGCAACATTCCCCTGCTCGTGAAACCACTGCGAATTGACTCGGAAACGCCGGGCAACGGCAGTTGCCAATCCCCCGAAACGGCCCGGCTGGAAAGTTTGCCGGATGGCTATGTCTGGCAGAACGGAAGACCCTGGCTTGCCAAGGTGCCCTGGCATACCCGCAATGTCTCCAACGAACATCAACATTGGCGCAGCTATCCTTCACTATGCACGGTCGAGCGCGGTGAGGATGCGGCCAATCCGCCGTTTGTGATTTGCAACGAGAATCCGTATTTTCAGGAATACATGATCGCGCTGACCGGGCGCAATGGTAAAAAAACGGTCAACCACGTCGCCGGCCCGGCCATCACCGGCGTACCATTCGCGTTGAAAGCCAAATGGCTGACGTCGGAAAACGGTGACTCATTCACCCATCTGCTGCCTGGTCTGAACGGTGTGCAGACATTGCTGACCCATGGCGAATGGCATAGTGGTTTGCTGGTGGCTCCCATCAACGACCGATATCCCACCAAACCCTTCAGGCCGATCATTTACCCGGAGCATGATGGAGAACTCTAAGCAGGGAGGATATGAAAACGTACGTTTTCAGGAACAACAGTAAATCGGGGGGAAGCAGAATAAGCAAAGCGCCGCAGTTACCTGCGGCGCCTTACATTTTTTTGATTTTGATGCTGTGTTGAGCAGCAGTACAGCTCTCTAGTTTCTCTTCATCCTTTGTACGACTTAGCGCACGTCTACAACAATATCCTTACTGAACCCCTTTTCGCAATACTTACATTTCATTTTTGTATCACTTTTTTTCACCGAAACGTAAAAAAAGCTGCTGACCGGCTCTTTATGACTGATGCAGTTTGAATTGGGGCAGGCAAAAATGCCTTCCACGGTCTCCGGCAACTCCAGTTTGTGCTTCTTCACCACCTGATAGTTTTCAATCACATTGACGGTGGCTTTCGGGGCAAACAACGCCAGTTCGTTGGCCTGTTCCTCGGTCAGGGCAACATTTTCCACCTTGATCAGATCCTTGGCCCCCATATGCCGAGACGACAGGTTGAGTCCGACCGTGACGCGCTCACCGCTATCGACAAAGTGGAACAACTGCAAAATCTTCAGACCCTGTCCTGCCGGAATATGGTCGATCACGGTGCCTTGCTTCAGGGCTTCTACGGTACGTGTGTAATCCATTTGGCTTCCTTTCCAGTCACACCGTTTCATTCAGGACCAGCGCCAACAACGCCTGACGGGCAAACACCCCGTTCCTCGCCTGTTCAAAATAATAGGCATGCGGCGTGCTATCCACCTCGGGCTCGATCTCGTCGACCCGTGGCAAGGGATGCATTACCCGCATGGCGGGTTTGGCATGACGGAACATGTCGGCACGCAGGATGTACTGACCCTGGATTTTCTTGAACTCGGCCTCGTCGAAGCGTTCGCGCTGGATACGCGTCATATAGAGAATATCCACCAGCGGGATCACCTCCTCCAGACTGTCGCACAAGGTGTAGCTGATACCGCGCTCGTCCAGCTCTTCGCACAGATAGTCCGGCATCGCCAGCGCATCGGGCGCAACAAAATAGAAGCGGCAATTGAACAGCGACAAGGCCTGAACCAGCGAATGGACGGTACGGCCGTACTTCAGGTCACCGACAAACGCCACATTGAGGTTTTCCAGACGTCCCTGGGTTTCCTGAATGGTGAACAGGTCGAGCAAGGTCTGGGTCGGATGCTGGTTGGAACCATCACCACCGTTGATCACCGGCACGGCGGAAAACTCGCTGGCCAGCCGGGCAGCCCCTTCCTTGGGATGACGCATCACCACCGCATCGGTATAGGACGAAATGATCCGGATGGTATCTGCCAGCGTTTCACCCTTTTTCGCCGAGGTGTTGGCTCCGTCGGAAAAGCCGATCACCGTACCGCCAAGGCGTTGAACCGAGGTTTCGAACGACAGGCGGGTGCGCGTCGATGGCTCAAAAAAGCAGCTGGCAATCAGCCGTCCTTGCAACAGGTCATGGCGTGGTTCGGCCTTCAGGCGCGCCGCCGTGGCGACCACCAGTTCCAGTTCCTCGCGGGAAAAATCGGGAATGGAAATGATGTGCTTGCGGTACAGGGGGTTGGTCATGGGGCGGTTTCCTTGGCGTATCGGGATACAAAAAAAGCTCCTGACAGGATCAGGAGCTTTTTCTCAAATAACGTAACGCCCGGGAACGGGCAAATCGATGACGGGAAGCGAGGCTTCCGCCGAGGGGGACACACTGTTCTGTGAGCACCACACGTTTCATCGACATGCTTATTCTTTCGGACAATCCGCGGATTATAGTCCAAAGCGCTGCCGAGGTTAAGTGCATCCCCCTGTGGCGACTCCCGTTTTAGAGGCGGAAGTTGCCGACCAATGCCTCCAGTTTTCCCGATAGTTCACGCAAATGCGCCACCGATGCCGACACTTCCTTGACCACGTCGCTGTTGGACTGGGCCATCAGGCTGATACGTTCGACGTTCTGGGCAATTTCAGAGCTGGCCACCGATTGCTCGCGGGTGGACGTGGCAATATCCACAATGCTGCGCACCAACGTCTGGTTGCGCTCGAACACGTCTTTCATCACCGCATTGGCACTGTCGGCGATCTCGACACTGCTGTCCACCAGCTGACTGCTCTGCTGCACGTCGTTGACCGCATCACGGGTTTCCGTGCCGATGGCATTGACGATACGGGTGATTTCCACCGTGGCTTCGGCAGTACGTCCGGCCAGATTGCGTACTTCGTCGGCCACCACGGCGAAACCACGACCCATCTCGCCGGCACGGGCGGCTTCGATCGCCGCGTTCAAGGCCAAGAGGTTGGTTTGGTCGGCAATGTCCTTGATAACCCGCACGATGGTGCTGACTTCTTCGGAACGGACGCCAAGCTTGTTCATCCGCTCGGCCAGCGCATGCATGCTCGTCGTCATGTTCTGGATTTCACGGGTTACCTGATTGACCGTGGCCACACTCTGCTCGGTCAACTGGCCGGTGGCACGGGCGATATTGCCGGCCTCTTCCGCGGTATCGGCAATGTGATGGACACTGACCGTCACCTCTTCGACCCCTGCCGCCGTGGCACTGGCTGCATCGGATTGATTGGACGAAGCATGCTCCACCTGGGTTGCCGAGTCGGCCAGCTGCGATGCCGCCTGGGTGACCTCACGGCTCTGTTCGCGAACCTCGACAAACATGTCCCGTAGCGACTCGATGAAACCATTGAAGGCATGTGCCATTCGCCCGATTTCATCATTGTTGTTGATACGGATACGCAGGGTAAGGTCGCCCTTGCCGCTGGCCATTTCTTCCATGGTTTCCGCCATCGACAGCAACGGCCGGGTCAACGTGGTCACCACAATGCCCAACACCACCAGAATGGCCACCAGCGCCACCGCACCGATAACGATGGCCCACAGCGCCTGGCTGCGTGCCGCCGAGGTAATCGACGAGGTCGGCACACTCACCCCGACCGCCCAGAACTGACCCGTATCGGCAACCTTGATCGGATGGAAGAAATGAGTAAATCCATCGGATTCGAAACTGAATTCTTCACCCTTTTTGATCTTGTCGAGATTGGCGGCCAGCGGGCTGTCCTTTTCAACCGGTTTGCCCAGCAGCTCAGGTTGGGGATTTACAACATAAATCCCGCCTTCCGACAGCATGCGGATATAGCCGGTCTCTTCGATCTTTTCCTTACCAAAGCGTTTTTGCAGATCGTCCAGCGACAGATCCGTTGCCGAGATACCCAGGAATTTGCCATTAGCATCTTTCATTGCCACGGCCAATGAACTCTCCAACACCTTTTTGCCCTGAACCTCATAGGGATAGGGTTCGGTGATGGTATTGCGATTGCGGCTCTTCGGTACGAAATAGAAATCGCCCCAGCCGCCTTTTTCGTAGTCAGGCTGATAGCTCTTCGGATTGTCCTTGTACTTGGGGAAGTCCTTGATGCGGTCGCTGGACATCATGACATCCAACTGGGCGACATTTTGGTTGTTGCGCGTTACATAGGGAGTATAGCGACCGGTAGGGTCCTGCTTCGGCCAGTCGAGACGGAAGGCATCGTCGCGTCCGTCAAAGGCATCCGGTTCCCACAACATCCACAAACCAATGGATTGCGGGGTCGAGTCGAGCATTTGCATGATCATATTGTCGACATGCTTGCGATCCGGGGGTGCAACACGCTTCTGCCCCATCACCGCATCGGCCAGATGACGCGGAAGGGTAAATCCATCGTTGAATACCGCCTCGACATCATGGCCATAGGTGACGGCCTTCTGGGCCGCCAGCTTGTAGCCCAGATCCACCGACGAGTCGTAGCTTTGTTTGGAGATCAGCGCAATCATCACGGCAAAGCCGATGGCGGTTGCCACGGCCGCCACCAGAATGATGCGATTACTGAGCCTGCCCCACTTTTTGACACTGTTTCCCATTCTGAAACTCCCCATAACCAAACGGCGCTTTGCGCTTATAGTTGTACTGAGTATTGCATGCACTCAATCCCCTGCTGCTCACAGGATGCGACGAGCACTGTGCAGGCCAACAACAGCTTCACTGACTATAGATAACCTGTCTTATATTTTCAGGCATGTTGTTTACCATTAAGCTGCTATACCTGCAGTATTTTGTAAAGCTGACAAATCATCTGTATGGCATTTTGTAACAGGCGCTTCTCAAACCCCTCCCCCTCGCACTACTATTGAGGCTGTTTTGCCGTTCATTCAGGCTGCCCTACATGATCAAGCGCATTCATGTCTCTGACCTCCGGGTCGGCATGTTCATCCATGACCTCAACTGCGACTGGATGTCCCATCCTTTTTTGCGCAATCGCTTTCACGTCGAAAACGACGCCGATATCGCTAAAATCATCGATGCCGGCATTCACGAGGTGTATATCGACACCAGCCGCGGCATGGATGCCGATGCACCCACCGCCCAGGAAGTGAAACAGCAGCTGGAAAGCGAGATCATCGAGTTTGCCTCGCGGGAAAAAGGGATACAGCGCTACGTCGATGCCGGAGAAGAGATCGGCAAGGCCCAATTGGTGCATGAGCAGGCCCACCAGATCATTCGTTCCATCATGCAGGATGTCAGGCTGGGACGTCAGGTCGAACTGGAACTGGTCGAACCTTCGGTCGAACGCATGACCGGCTCCATCCTGCGCAATGGCGGCGCCCTGCTCTCGCTATGCCGCATCAAGGACAAGGACGACTACACGTTTCAGCATTCGGTGAGTGTTGGCGCGCTGATGGTCAGTTTTTGCAATGCGTTGGAGATGGGCAAGGACGTCATTCATCACGCCGGCATTGGCGGCATGCTGCATGACATAGGAAAAATGAAGGTCCCCGACGAGATTCTCAATAAGCCGGGACGGCTGACCGAGAACGAATTTGCGGTGATGAAGTGTCATGTGGTGGAAAGCCGTCGTATTCTGGTGGCCACCAACGGAATTTCATCCACCTCGATCGAGGTGGCCGCCCAGCACCATGAACGCCATGACGGCAGTGGCTATCCCGAAGGGCTCAAAGGCGACGAAATCTCGCAATTGGGCCAGATGGCCGCTATTGTCGATGTCTACGACGCCCTGACTTCGGATCGCTGCTATCACGAAGGCATGCCGCCGACCGATGCCCTGCGCAAAATCTACGAATGGTCGAAGTTCCACTTCAACCCGACCCTTGTCCAGGCCTTCATGCGCACCATCGGCATTTATCCGGTCGGGGCACTGGTCCGGCTGGAGAGTGGCAAACTGGCGGTGGTGATAGAACAAAACGCCGACACCTTGATCCAGCCCAAAGTGAAGGCCTTCTTCAGTACCCGCAGCAATACCTACATCCCCCCGGAAATCATTGATCTGTCACGCAGTATGGGAATGGGAGGCGGCGACCGCATTCTCAAACACGAGTCGCCGGAGAAATGGAAAATCGATCCACTACGCTTTCTGTGAAGGAGGAGGGTATTTCACGGCATTTTTGGCGATCTTTTCTTGAACGGCCTGATCCAGATCGATGCCGGTGACGCGGGCCAGTTGCACCAGATACAACAGCACATCGGCAACTTCTTCCTTCAGATGCTCGAAACGAGCCGGATCTTCAGCGATCCGGGCCGCTTCGTCATCGGTCAGCCACTGAAATATCTCGGCCAGCTCCCCCACCTCTCCGGTCAGCGCCAGCATCAGGCTGCGTGGCGTCAGCCAGGGTTCCCACTGCCGCTCGTCGGAAAAGTGTTTGAGTGCCGCCATCAGCGGCACGGCATCCAGCAACACCGGTTTCATTCAGGCCAGTCCTTCGGCCTTGAGTGCCTTCTGCACCGCCGGACGGGCAGCCACACGCTCCACATAGGCTTTCAACACCGGCCAGGGGTCCAACGGCAACTTGAGGAAGTTCATCCAGTTGAGGCAGGTAAACAGATAACCATCCGCCACGCTGAAATCGCCCAGTAGATACGGCTTGTCCGCCAGCTCACCCGACAACCAGTCAAAGCGGCTCTTGAGGCGGGTCAGTGCCGCGTCCTTCACGTCCTCGGTCGAGGCAGGATTCCATAACGGCGCAAAGCCTTTGTGGATTTCCGAGGAAATGAAGGTCAGCCATTCCTGCAGCCGGTAACGCGCCATCGAGCCATTGGCCGGAGCCAGCAACATGTCGGGGACCAGATCGGCGATGTACTGGACAATGGCGACCCCCTCGCTGAGCAATTCGCCGTTGTCCAGTTGCAGGGCAGGGACATAACCCTTGGGATTGATGCTGGTGAAGATGACACCCGACTCGGTACGGTGCGGGGTTTCACGCAGATTGACCTTCTCCGTGGTGAAGGGCAGACCCGCCTCGGACAAGGCGATGTGCACGGACAACGAGCACGAACCGGGGGAGAGATACAGTTTCATCCAGCACTCCTGAGCAGTTGAAAAAACAACACCGGGATGGCGCATCATGCTCTGCCCACCCCGGCAAATCAACCCTGATCGTCAGTGGGTCTTGGCTCAGACCCGGTCGTAGAGCTTTCCTCCGTTGCGGACAAACTCGATGGACTTCTCCACCATTCCGGCCTCCAGCGCCGTACTTTCGCCAATACCCTGTTCACGGGCATAGTCGCGTACGTCCTGAGTGATTTTCATCGAACAGAAATGCGGACCGCACATCGAACAGAAGTGCGCCACCTTGGCACTGTCCTTCGGCAAGGTTTCATCGTGGAAGGCCCGGGCCCGATCCGGGTCGAGACCCAGATTGAACTGGTCTTCCCAGCGGAATTCGAAACGGGCCTTGGACAAGGCGTTATCGCGGAGTTGCGCGCCGGGATGCCCCTTGGCCAGATCGGCGGCATGCGCGGCCAGCTTGTAGGTGATGATGCCTTCCTTGACATCATCCTTGTCCGGCAAGCCCAGATGTTCCTTGGGCGTCACATAGCACAGCATTGCCGTGCCGTACCAGGCGATCTGCGCCGCCCCGATCGCCGAGGTGATATGGTCGTAACCGGGTGCAATATCGGTGGTCAACGGCCCGAGTGTGTAGAACGGTGCTTCATGGCACCACTCCAGTTCCTTGTCCATGTTTTCCTTGATCAATTGCATCGGCACATGGCCCGGCCCTTCGATCATCACCTGCACATCGTGTTTCCAGGCAATCTGGGTCAATTCGCCCAGCGTTTTCAGTTCGCCAAGCTGGGCTTCGTCATTGGCATCGTAGATCGAGCCCGGACGCAAGCCGTCACCCAGCGAAAAACTGACATCGTAGGCCTTCATGATCTGGCAGATGTCTTCGAAGTGGGTATAGAGGAAGTTTTCCCGGTGGTGGGCCAGACACCACTTGGCCATGATGGAGCCCCCGCGCGAGACGATCCCGGTGAGACGATTGGCGGTAAGCGGCACATAACGCAGCAAGACACCAGCATGGATGGTGAAGTAATCCACGCCCTGCTCGGCCTGTTCGATCAGCGTGTCCCGGAAAATTTCCCAGGTCAGCGCTTCGGCCTTGCCCCCGACCTTTTCCAGCGCCTGATAAATCGGCACGGTACCGATCGGCACCGGGCTGTTGCGCAGGATCCATTCACGGGTTTCATGAATGTTCTTGCCGGTGGACAGATCCATGATGGTGTCGGCGCCCCAGCGGATGGCCCAGGTCATTTTGTCGACTTCATCCGAAATCGACGAGGTCACCGCACTGTTGCCGATATTGCCGTTGATTTTCACCAGGAAATTCCGGCCGATGATCATCGGCTCCGCTTCCGGGTGATTGATGTTGGCCGGAATGATGGCGCGACCCGCCGCCACTTCGCTACGCACGAACTCCGGAGTGATGGTGGCCGGCAAGGCGGCGCCATAGGACTGACCGGGATGCTGCCGTCCCAACAAGGCGGCAAACTTTTCTCCTTGAGGTCCCTGGCTTTTCAGGCTATTCAGATACTCTTCGCGCCGCAGGTTTTCCCGGATGGCGATGAACTCCATTTCCGGCGTGATGATGCCGCGACGGGCGTAGTGCATCTGGGTGACATTGGCGCCCTCTCTGGCGCGCAACGGTTTGCGGGCCAGATTGAAGCGCAGGCTGTCCAGCTCAGGGTCGGCCGCGCGCAGCTGGCCATAGTGGCTGGACAAACCCTCGAGCTGCTCGGTATCGCCGCGTTCGGCAATCCAGCCGCTGCGCAGGGCGGGCAGCCCGGAACAAATGTCGATGGTCACGTCCGGATCCGTATAGGGACCGCTGGTGTCGTAGACGGTCACCGGGGCATTCGGCTCGCCGCCCAGTTGGGTCGGCGTATCGGAAAGGCGGATTTCGCGCATCGGGACGCGAATATCGGGGCGACTGCCCTGAACATGGATTTTGCGGGAATTGGGAAACGGCTGGATGGCAGCGGTATCGACCGACAGCGTTTCATTGAGTTTGACGGGCGCGTTCATCGTGCTGGTGTCCTTGTCATGCGATGAAACGGCGCAGGAGAAAACGGACAACGGGCAACACGGAAACCATCCCGCGACGCGGGGCATAACCACCCGGATGTGTGCGCTTCCCTACGCCGGTGTTAACCGGATCAGGTTCGGAGGGTATGTCTCACCCGCGCACAGTGATGAATCAAAAACAAAAAACTGTGGCGCAGGACCCCTAGCGATGCTGTGAAGGTAAGACAAATATGGGATAATCGCAAGTTATTGTCATGTTGCCCTCCGGAGTGAAGCGAATGGATTTCGAGAATGCCCGTTTCAATATGGTCGAGCAGCAGATCCGCCCCTGGGATGTTCTGGACCCCAAGGTACTGGATCTGTTGTTTCACGTGAAACGTGAAGACTTCGTGTCCGACGACCAGCGTTTGATCGCCTTCGTCGATACCGAACTTCCACTGCCCAACGGCACGTTCATGCTGCAACCCAAAGTCGAAGCGCGTCTGCTGCAGGAACTGGCCATCAAGCCGGAAGACCGTGCACTGGAAATCGGCGCCGGCAGTGGCTATGTCACCGCCCTGCTGGGCACGCTGGCTCGCGAAGTCCATGCCGTGGAATGCGATGGCAGCATGAAGGCGCTGGCAGAAAAACACCTGAAAAAATCCGGTATCGGCAACGCCACCGTTCATGAAGGCAATGGTCTCGCCGGCTTGCCGGCCAAAGCGCCTTTCGACGTGATTTTCGTGGGTGGCTCCTTGCCGGTTATCCCGGAAACGCTGCGCCAACAACTGGCGATCGGTGGCCGCATGGTGGTCGTGGTTGGCGACCTGCCGGTAATGCGCGCACTGCTGATCCGTCGCGATAGCGAAACTGCTTTTGCCGAAACCGTGCTGTTCGACACCTGCATTCCCCGTCTGGCCGGCTTCGAAGCGATCGAACCCCAGCGTTTCCAGTTCTGATGATTCACGAAATCACCGCGCGGGATCTGGCTACCCAACTGGCCGATCCTGCCACGGCCCCCGTTCTGGTGGATGTCCGCGAGCCCTGGGAATGGCAACTGGCGCATATCGACGGTTCCGTTCACCTGCCGATGAACCTGATCCCGCTGCGCATGAACGAGTTGCCGGATGATCGCCCGCTGGTGATCATTTGCCATCACGGCGTGCGTAGCTATCAGGTCGCGCTGTATCTGCAACAGGCCGGTTTCGACCAGCTCGCCAGCCTCAAGGGCGGCGTGGAAGCCTGGGCTAGCGACATCGACCCTGCCATGGCTCATTATTGAGCTGTTTCAACGTCTCAATCGACACCGGGGCCGCAACCAACGGCCCCGGTTCCGTTTCTCATGAAAACACACCACTATCTCGCCACGTCGCTCAAGCGCATTCATCCCGGTTGGCTCCCGGTACTCGAGCAACCGGCCATTGCCGCCCGACTCGATGACATTGATACAGCCCTGACGGCCCGGGCCGAAGCACAGACCGTGATGTACCCGCCCCGCGAGGCGATTTTCCATGCGCTGTCTTTCACGGCGCCGGCCGACGTCAAGGTGGTGATCCTCGGGCAGGATCCCTACCATGGAGACGGCGAAGCCATGGGATTATCGTTCTCGGTACCCGAGGGCGTCCGTATCCCGCCGTCTTTGCGCAATATCTACAAGGAAATCGCCAGTGATCTTGGCGGTGGCATTCCGGCCAGTGGCGATCTGACCCACTGGGCCAATCAAGGCGTATTGCTGCTCAACAGCGTCCTGACCGTGGACGCTGACCGGGCCGGCAGCCACGGCAAACTCGGCTGGCAGGCGGTCACCACGGCACTGATCGACGCGGTGAATCGCACCAATCCCGGCTGTGTGTTCTTGTTGTGGGGCAATTGGGCACGAACCCGGGCCGAGGCCATCGACACCTCGCGACACCTGGTGCTGGAGGCGGTACATCCCTCGCCGCTCTCGGCCCATCGCGGCTTTTTCGGTTGCAAACACTTCTCGGAAAGCAACGCCTGGCTCGCGGCTCGCGGCAAAAAACCGGTCGAGTGGACCAAAATAGCCCGACAAACGCAGCTTTTTTGATCTATTAACACTAAATTAACCCCAAAGCCGGCTACCGCCACTTCACACACGGGAAACGATGCCCTAAGCTATCTTTCCCCAATTCGACCCCTCAAGGACCGTGGACATACTGATATTATTGCTTCTGATCCTGCTCAACGGCGTTTTCGCCATGTCCGAGCTAGCCATCGTCTCGTCGCGGAAAGTCCGACTGCAACAGTGGGCAGACGACGGTAACAAGGGAGCAGAAGCAGCCATCAAGCTTTCCGACGAACCGACCCGATTTCTTTCCACCATCCAGATCGGCATCACTTCCATCAGTATCCTTTCCGGGGTATTCGGTGAAGCGGCCATTGCACGCCATCTGGAAGAGTGGTTAATCGGATTTCCCTTGATCGCCGCCTACAGCAAACCGGTTTCGGTCGCGCTGATGGTGATTCTGATCACCACCGTGTCGTTGATTTTCGGCGAACTGGTGCCGAAACGGCTGGCCATGCACAACCCCGAGCTGGTCGCTTCGACCCTGGCTCGCCCGATGTTGATGCTGTCTCGTCTCTCCAGTCCGCTGGTGCGGGTGTTGAGTGTGCTGACCGACTACCTGCTGCGTCTGATCGGCGCCAGGGAAAGTTCGGAACCGTCGATTACCGAAGAAGAAATCCGGGTATTGATGGAGCAAGGCGCCGACGAAGGGGTGTTCGATCAAGCCGAACAGGAAATGGTAGAAAACATTTTCCGGCTGGATGACCGCAAGGTCGCCTCGATCATGACACCGCGCAAGGACATCATTTCGCTGGACATCGAAGACCAGCAACATGAAAACGTCAAACTGCTGCGCGAGAGCCCCTATTCACGCTTCCCGGTCTGCAAGGGCGGTATGGAGCACATTGTCGGCATCCTCGAAGCCAAGCGCATGCTGGATCTTGCCCTGGCGGGCGAAAAGGTCGACTTCGTCTCCGACATCACACCGCCCCTCTACGTACCGGCCACAGTATCGCTGATGCAGTTGCTGGAGCAGTTCAAGATCTCCCGCACCCACATTGCGCTGGTGGTGGACGAGTATGGCGAACTGGAAGGTCTGGTGACCATGAACGACGTCCTCGAGGCGATTGTCGGCGACCTGCCGGCCACCGGCCAGGACGACGATGACGAGTTCGTGCAACGGGACGACGGCAGCTGGTTGATCGACGGCATGGTGACGCTCGACGAATTCAAGGAATTCTTCGACCTTGACCACGACGAACTGATGCCGGGTGAAGAAACCGGCAACATCCACACCCTTGGCGGCGTGATGATGTACCAGCAAGGCCGGGTACCGGTGGTCACCGACCGCTTTGACTGGAACGGTTTCAGTTTCGAAGTGATGGACATGGACAAGACCCGGGTCGACAAGATCATGGTGATTCGCGAAGTCCGCGACGAATCCTGATCGACCGCTCTCACGGAGCAGCTCCCCGACTTCCTCGTGAAGCGGGGAGTTTTTTTATGCCTCGCTGCCCGCCACGGCAGCACACCTCTCCTCAACGCACAGCCCGGATCGATGCCGGCATGCGGCTGTGCGACGCCAAACGCCTGAAGACCCCTTGCCGCTCCGGCAAGACCCTTCCTGCACCCGATTCCCCAATTTAAAAAACCGACATAACGGCCTGCTACGGGCATTTGCCATACCAAGGCAGGCCAGCACATCAGCAGCAAAAGAAAACGCCGTGGCGACCCGGTAACGAGGCGGCACGGCGCTATATCAGGCAAGTCTGTGGATAAGACCCGCTTATCCACAGCCGCTCACTCAGAGTCCGTGGTAAGTGCGATACCAATCAACAAAACGTTGCATGCCCGACACCAGCGGCGTATCCGGAGAAAACCCTACCGCCGCGCGCAGTCTGGCGGTATCGGCATAGGTCACCGGCACATCGCCATCCTGCATCGGCAAATACGCTTTGTCGGCGACCAGACCACAGGCCTGTTCCACCGAAGCAATGAAATCCATCAATTCGACTGGCTGGTGATTGCCGATATTGTAGACATTGAATGGCACCTGACCTTGTGGCACATGCTCCATCACCCGCAGTACCCCTTCAACGATATCGTCGATATAGGTGAAATCACGTTGAAGTTTGCCGTGATTGAATACCTTGATGGTTTCGCCCTTGATGATTGCCTCGGTAAATAGCCAAGGCGCCATGTCCGGACGACCCCACGGGCCGTACACCGTGAAGAAACGCAAACCGGTCAGCGGCAACTGGTACAGATGGGCATAACTGTGCGCCATCAGTTCGTTGGCTTTTTTGGTCGCCGCGTAAAAGCTGACCGGTTCATCGGTGCGATCGTCTTCACTGAACGGAATCTTGGCATTCTTGCCGTACACGCTGGAGGAACTGGCAAATACCATATGACGCACACCGTGGTGGCGACAGGCTTCCAGCATGTTTGTCATGCCAAGCAGATTGCTGTCAGCGTAGGCGTGCGGGTTGCGGATCGAATAGCGTACTCCGGCCTGGGCGGCCAGATGGATCACATAGTCGAACTTGCCAGCCGCAAACAGGGCTTCCAGCGCTTCCCGGTCGACCAGGTCGATCTTGTGGAAGGCAAAGCCGTCACGGCCCTGCAAGGTGGCAAGCCGGGCCTCTTTCAAGGCAACCGGGTAGTAATCGTTGAGGTTATCGATACCGGTAACGTTTCCCAAACCACGTTCCAGCAGTTGTTCACAGACGGCACGACCGATGAAGCCTGCAGCTCCGGTAACCAGAATGTTCATTGTTTTTTCTCCAGACGGATCCGCTCGATCAATTTGGCGTATTTATGGAAGCTGTTCATGCAGCCAATGAAAATGTGGACAAATCCGGGTAATCCATCACGAAAACCCTGGCGCACTATATAGAACTTGATGAAGCGCGTCAGTGGACTGACCAGCAACCGGCCTGCTCCCACACGTTTTCCACAGGCAAACAGGGCCTCTGCCTGCAAAGTGGTATAGCGGTTTTGTTTTTCCAGATAACGCGCAATATCTTCTCCCGACTCGTGCATCAAGTCGCCTTTGAGGTTTTCCACAGCCGATGTGGTGCGAACAAACTCGTGCACGAGATCATCCGACCACTGTGCCTTGCGCCGGTTGAACAAGCGCAGACTCCAGTCCGGATAGCCTTCGCCATGTCGTAGAAAACGGCCCATGAATTTGTTGCTACGGGCAAAACGATAGGCATCTGCCTGTGGATTACTCAGTATCCCCTTGATATTCATGGCTAATTCTTCGGATAGCCACTCATCGGCATCCAGACACAATACCCAGTCATTACGAGCCGAATTCACCGCGAATTGTTTCTGTGGTCCGAAACCACACCAGGGATTGTGGATAACGTTCGCTCCATAGTTTCTTGCTATGGACTCGGTTTCATCGGTACTTCCCGAATCGACGATCACGATTTCGTCGGCAAAGGGAACACTTGCCAAACAGTTTTCCAGTTGTTGACCTGCATTTTTGGTAATCAGAACGAGGCTGAGAGCAACCTGCATGATATCAAGATGTTCCTTTTATTAACTGAAGAAGGCAGATGAAGTGCCTTACTTTCTGTGTATAACCCTGTTTTTCCCTTTTTTATCATTAGCTTGCATGACAGGAAAAACTGTTCCTCATTGATCTTGTTTCAGGTTGGTCAGTTGTGGATAAGTTTAGACATTGCTGAATGATACGACTTGTCCACAGCTTCTGGCGACTTGTTGGAGGTCTCTTGTGAATGCGCGTTTTTGGCTCGCAATCGTTCCTTACCTCGTTATTCATACACGCCCTTATATAAACTGATACTACTAATGAAGGTGTATGAAATCTGTGCATAACCCTGTTTTCGTTAATGATTACAGATGGTTGCCTTGTTGAAAAGCACGAGGTTAACACCCCTCGCCAGTCGATGATAGATTGTGGATAAATTGGACCTTCTGCCAGACGACCTGCTTATCCACATGTGGACAACATGGATTTTACGTGGTTAACCACAGGCACGCTCGGTTACAATGCGCGCATGATGAACGTACTGATCGTGCGCACCTCGTCGATGGGGGATTTGATCCACACACTTCCCGCCATTACCGATCTGGTCAGGCACTACCCCAATATCCGCATCAGCTGGGTGGCAGAAGAAAACTTTGCCGATATCCCCAAGCTGCATCCCGCTGTCATTCGCGTGATTCCGATTGCCTGGCGACGCTGGCGTAAATCGTTGACGAGTCTTGCGACCTGGCGGGAGATGCGTGCTTTTCGTCATGCTCTTCGCGATACCCGCTGGGATTGGGTAGTGGATACTCAGGGATTGCTGAAAAGCGCGCTGCCGGCCCGGATGAGCGGCGGGCCGCTGGCGGGTTACGACCGCCACAGCATTCGTGAACCGCTGGCCAGTGCCTTCTACCATACCCGCCATGCCGTCAGTCGCGAGCTGTCGGCGGTTGAACGCAATCGTCGTTTGCTCGGCAAGGTGTTTGGTTATGTCGTGGAAGGTGAGGCGGTATTCGGCATTGGTCGCGGCAATCGGCCAGCCTTTTGTGCTGACGGTGCCTACGCGGTGTTTCTGCATGCCACCAGCCGTGCGTCCAAGGAATGGCCGGAAACACACTGGATTGCGGCAGGTAACCGTTTGGTGCGGGAGCAGGGATTGCGCATCGTGTTGCCGTGGGGCAGTCACAGCGAACAGCAACGCGCCGAGCGTTTGGCCGCCGCGATCCCCGGCGCACAGGTCGCGCCCCGCCTGACCTTGGCCGAAGCCGCGGGCTTGTTGGGTCATGCCGCCGCCGTGATCGGGGTGGATACCGGTTTGACGCATCTGGCCAACGCCATGGAAGTGCCGCTGGTCGCCATCTATACCGATACCGATCCGTATTACACCGGGGTGGTCGAGACCGCCTGGGCGGTGAATATCGGTACCACTGGCATGATTCCTTCCGTCGACGACGTGCTTGAGCGTTTGCAAGCACGGCAGAGCCACTCATGAACTGGCGGCCACTCTACAGTCTGCTACTGCGGGGACTGACTCCGTTGGTGAAACGTTACCTGAGACGCCGCGCCCGGCAGGCTCCTGCTTATCTGGAACACTGGGACGAACGGTTTGACGGTGTCGTGAGCGGCATTCCGGCGGGGGCGATCTGGATCCATGCCGTTTCGGTCGGGGAAACCCGCGCGGCAGAGCCGCTGGTGCGTGCCTTGCGTGCGGCCTGGCCGGAGGCTCCGTTGCTGATGACCCAGATGACGCCGACCGGACGGGCGACTGCCGAGGCCTTGTATGGTGATTTCGCCCATATCCGTTACCTGCCCTACGACTATGCCGAAGCGGCAAACCGGTTTCTGGCAAGCCTGAAGCCGAAATTCGGGGTGTTGATGGAAACGGAATTGTGGCCGAACCTGATTCACCAGGCCCGTTTGCAGGGTGTCCCGCTCTTTGTGGCCAATGCCCGTTTGTCAGAAAAGTCATTGCGTGGCTATCGGCGTATTCGCGGTTTGATCGGCCCGGCGCTAGGGGAGTTGGCCGCGATTGCGGCACAAAGCCGTGAAGACGCTGACCGGCTGTCGGCACTGGCTCCCTGCCGGGTTCAGGTCTGCGGCAGTATCAAATACGACATCACGCCTGCGGATGCGATGCTGGCGCTGGGCGCACGGTTTGCCGAACGGATCGGCTCACGGCCGGTGTTTGTGTGTGCCAGTACCCGGGAAGGCGAAGAAGCGCTGATTCTGGAGAGTTGGCGCAAGCTCGAGACGGACTGTTTGCTGGTGTTGGTGCCACGCCATCCGGAGCGCTTTGATGCCGTTGAGCAGTTGGCGCGGGAACTCGGCATGCGGGTGGCGCGACGCTCAACGGAAGGGGCATTGCCGGAGGATCTACACGTGTGGATCGGCGACAGTATGGGGGAAGTGTATGCCTATTATGCCGCGGCCGATGTGACCTTTGTCGGTGGCAGTCTGATGCCGCTGGGCGCGCATAACCTGATTGAACCGGCGGCATTGGGCAAGCCGGTGCTGTTTGGCCCCTCGACCTTCAATTTTGCCGAAGCCAGCCGTCTGGCGCTGGAAGCCGGTGCTGCCATGCAAGTGGCGGATGCCGATGAGTTGGTGCAGGCGGTACACACACTGCTCGCCGATCCCGACCGGCGCAAGGAAATGGAAAACGCAGCACGTTCGTTTGCCGCCGCCCACAAGGGGGCGACGGAGCGGGTGGTGAATCTGATCAGGACAACACTGGAAAGCACGCCGTAAGTCAGAACAGTGCTGCGATGTCGCGGGCGGCTTGCCGGGGGTCGGGAGTGTCGTACAGTCCGCTGACTACGGCGACGGCATCGGCGCCGGCGTCCACCACGCGAGCGGCATTGGCCGGTGTGATGCCACCGATGGCAACACGTGGAATGCCCAATCCACGCGTTTCTTCGAACAGCGACAGGTGCGCCTGCATGGCGTCCGGCTTGGTGGCGGAAGGAAACACCGCACCGAATGCCACGTAGTCGGCCCCCAGTTGCAGGGCATTGCAGGCCAGCAGGGCCAGGTTGTAGCAGGACACCCCGAGAATGGCGTGCTCGCCGAGCATGTCGCGGGCCTCTGCCAATGTGGCGTCATCGCGTCCCAAATGCACACCATCCGCCCCGATTCGCCCGGCCAGACGAATGTCGTCATTGATGATGAACAGCGCGCCATGGCGGGCGCATGCGGCTTGCAGCAACCGGGCCTGACCGATACGCAGCGAGTCGTCATCGGATTTGTTGCGGTATTGCACGATGCGCGCCCCGCCAATCAGTACCTCCTCGGTCAACTGCAGCAGCCGGTCGGTATCGGCGCTATCCGGCGTGATGGCGTAGAGACCTCGCAAACGCTCAGTTTTCCCGTTCATCGCCACCCTCTCCCGCCTCATCGTCGTCCGCGCCTTCGCGCGCCCAGAACAAGCGATCGGGTATATGTTGTCCCATGCCGGGCCGATAGGCATTCAGCAAGGTTTGGTAGGTGAATTCCTGGGCATCGCTGACGGCTTCCTCCAGGGGCATGCCAGTGGCCATCAGTCCGGCAATGGCCGACGACAGCGTGGAACCTGCACCATGGTAGCTGCCGGGCAGACGCTCCCAGTGATTGCTGCGGGCCGTTCCGTCCTGGGTATAGAGAATATTGACCACTTCCCGCAGGTTTTCATGGGTGCCGTTGATCAGCACGGCTTCGCAGCCCAGTGCCAGCAAACGTTGTGCGGCACCATCCAGCGTCAAGGTATCTTCGTCGTCGGGATCATTGGCGGCCAGACGGCGCGCCTCGATACTGTTGAGGGTCAACAGGGTGACTTGCGGCAACAGGATATCGCGCATGGCGTGTATCAGGTCTTCATCGGCAAATTCGTCACCGCTGCCACTGGTCAGTACCGGGTCGAGAATCAAGGGGACCTCGGGATAATCCCCGGCCAGTTGTGCGACAATGGCGACGTTTTCCACACTACCGAGCAGTCCTGCCTTGAAGGCCATGACCGGCATGTCTTCGAGCAGATAACGGGCCTGATCATTGACGAGATCGGCTTCCATGACCATAAAATCACTGATGCCTGCGGTATCCTGCACGGTAACGGCAGTAATGACCGACACGGGATGACAACCCAGACTGGCCAGCGTCAGAATATCGGCCTGGATACCGGCGCCACCCGTCGGATCAGAGCCGGTAAGGGTCATGACGACCGGCGGCAGGGTTGGTTGGCTTGGTAGATTCAAGGCTTGACCTCACTGTTGCACACGATGTGGAACTTTCATTTTACCTGAGCAAGAGGATTTGTATGCGTACCTGGATGTGTTTGATCTGCGGTTTCATCTACGACGAAGAAGCAGGACGTCCGGAAGACGGTATCGCTCCGGGAACCCCTTGGGAAGATGTGCCGATGAATTGGAACTGCCCGGATTGCAGCGCCCGCAAGGATGATTTCGAAATGGTCGAAATCTGATCGCCATGAAATCGACGTTTTTATTCGTACGGGCGCGGCAGTTGTCGGCTACCGTGCTGCTGTCGTTGTGTCTGGCCGGCTGTGCCAGCGTGTCGACGACCCAGAGTGGTTCGGTTGGCGTCGCGCGTCAGCAGCGCATGATGTCGGGACTGTCCGAATCGGACGTAGAGGCCATGTCGGCAAAAACCTATGCCGCGCAACTGACCGAACTGCGGGGCAAGGGTAAGTTGAATACCGACCCGGCCATGACCGCCCGGGTCAGGCGTGTTTCTGCCCGTCTGATTCGTGAAACGAGTGTTTTCCGTTCCGATGCGGCGCACTGGAAGTGGGACGTGAATGTGGCGGAGCAAGCCGATCTGAACGCCTATGCCATGGCCGGCGGCAAGGTCATGGTGTACTCCGGGATCATCAAGCGTCTCTCGTTGAGCGATGCCGAATTGGCGGCCGTATTGGGTCACGAGTTTTCTCATGCCTTGCGCGAACATACCCGTGAAGGTATGAGTCAGGCGATGGCCCAACAGATGGGACTGGAGCTCATCGGCATGGCGGCCGGACTGGATGGCCGACAAATGACTATGGCGACGAAACTGGCGGCCTTGACCTTGTCCATGCCGCACAGCCGGACCATGGAGTCCGAAGCCGACATCATGGGTCTGGAATTGATGGCGCGGGCCGGATATGACCCGAATGCCGCCATCAGCCTCTGGAAAAAGATGCAGGCACAGGGGGATAATGGAGGTCTGGAGTATCTGTCGACTCATCCCTCCGGTTCGACGCGCATTCAGGATCTGACTGCGCATTTGCCGCAGGTGATGCCCTTGTATCGCAACGCCGCCAAACAATGAGGCTGTTCCACGTGGAACAGTCCGGGAGTCATGCGTGTCGTATCTCTACCTCAAGGCCCTGCATCTGATTTTTGTGACCAGCTGGTTTGCCGGGCTGTTCTATCTACCGAGAATTTACGTCAATCTGGCCATGGCCGCCCCGGGGGCGGACTATGACCGGCTGTTGCTGATGGCCGGCAAGTTGTTCCGTTTCATGACCCCGCTGGGGATTCTGGCACTGCTATTCGGCATGTGGCTGTGGCTGGGTTTCGGTTTTCATGGCGGCTGGTTGCATGCCAAGCTAACGCTAGTGGCCGGGCTGGTGGCGTATCATGGCTATTGCCTGACCTTGCTGCGCCGCTTTCGTGCCGGTGAAAACCGCCGCAGCCATGTCTGGTATCGCTATTTCAACGAGATCCCGGTGCTGATCCTGTTCGCAGTGGTCATTCTGGTGGTCGTGAAACCTTTCTGAGAGCATTTATGGGTCTGGAAATCGAACGGCGTTTCCGCGTCAAGGGAGACGCCTGGCGTCAGTTGGCGGAGGGCGTGCGCTACCGCCAGGGCTATCTGTCGGTGGAAGCCGAACGCACCGTGCGGGTGCGAGTGGTTGGCGAGACGGCCTGGCTGACCATCAAGGGCATGATTACCCATGCCACGCGCCACGAATTCGAATACGTGATTCCGCTGGCCGATGCCCAGACCATGCTGGATACCCTGTGTCCCATGGTGGTGGATAAACTGCGCTACCGGATCAACTGGCAGGGTCATGTGTGGGAAGTCGACGAGTTTTTCGCAGAAAATGCTGGTCTGGTGCTGGCCGAAATCGAATTGCCTGCCGAAGATACGACCTTCGATAGCCCCGACTGGATTGGCGAAGAAGTGACCGAAGACAGCCGCTTCACCAATGCGTATTTGTCCAAGAAACCTTATACACGCTGGTAGCCCCATGGCCAGCGACGATAACAAGCGACAGGAAACCATCATGTCCCGTAACCTTGAACTGTTTGAACGTGCCAAAACAACCATCCCGGGCGGGGTGAACTCTCCGGTTCGTGCGTTTGGCTCGGTAGGCGGTACGCCGCGTTTTGTGAAGAAAGCCAGTGGTCCCTATTTCTGGGATGCCGATGACAAGCGCTACATCGATTACATCGGTTCCTGGGGGCCTGCCATTCTGGGTCATGCCCATCCGGAAGTGATTGCCGCCGTGCAACGTGCCGCAGAAGGCGGACTGTCCTTCGGTGCGCCGACCGAAGCCGAGGTCGAGTTTGCCGAAGTGCTCTGTTCGATGTTGCCATCGCTGGAACATGTGCGGCTGGTGTCGTCCGGTACGGAAGCGACCATGAGCGCCATTCGCTTGGCGCGCGGCTTTACCGGTCGTGACACCATCGTCAAGTTCGAGGGCTGCTATCACGGTCACTCGGACAGCTTGCTGGTCAAGGCCGGTTCCGGTTTGCTGACCTTCGGCACCCCGTCGTCCGGCGGTGTTCCTGCCGACTTCACCCGCCATACGCTGGTGTTGGAATACAACAATGTGGCGCAACTGGAAGAAACCTTTGCCCGGCTTGGCGACAGCATTGCGTGCGTCATCGTCGAACCGTTTGCCGGCAACATGAACCTGATCCGTCCGTCGGACGCTTTCGTCAAAGCCTTGCGTACCCTCACGGAAAAGAGCGGTACCGTGCTGATTTACGATGAAGTGATGACCGGTTTCCGTGTCGGCTTGCAGTGTGCCCAGGGATTGCACGGCATTACGCCGGACCTGACGACGCTGGGCAAGGTGATTGGCGGCGGCATGCCGATGGCGGCGTTTGGCGGACGCAAAGACATCATGAACTGCATTGCGCCGCTGGGCAGTGTCTATCAGGCCGGAACCCTGTCGGGCAACCCGGTCGCCGTGGCTGCCGGCCTGACGACCTTGCGTCTGCTGCGCGAGCCTGGCTTCCATGAAACCCTGACGGCACGAACCCGCCGCCTGGCCGATGGCCTGACCGAGCTTGGCAAACAGGCCGGAGTGGCTTTGAGCGCCGACAGCGTCGGCGGGATGTTCGGTCTGTATTTCACCCCGGAAGTCCCCACCTGCTTCGCCGAAGTGACCGCCTCTGACCGCGATCATTTCAACCGCTTCTTCCATGCCATGCTGGAAGAAGGCGTATACCTGGCGCCTTCCGCCTATGAGGCCGGGTTTGTGTCGATTGCCCATACCGATGCGATTATCGACGAGACGCTGGCCGCCGCGAAACGCGCACTGGCCAAGGGCTGATACTGACACTCAACGGCACGACATTACGTAGGTGATGCCGTGCCGTTGTTGTTTCGGACGTGCGCCGACCGGTTAACCGGCTTCCGACGGTGCCTGATGCCGAGGGACGGGAGCCATGCGCAGTACATCCTTGACCCTTAATGGTTTGCCGACAGGGAAAAGGATATCGTCATTGAGCTTGCCCATCCTGGCGATCAGCTTGCGTGCTTCTGCCATACCGGTGTTCAGGGTTTCCTGCTGCGCCTTCCACTGATCAATGCCAAGTTTTTTGCCAAAGGGGCGCAAAGGAATCAACAAGGCCTTGTCCCCGGCATTCCGGCAAATCGTTCCGACTCGATGGAGCTTGCTGGCCAGAGTATGGCATTCAGATTTCGGCGTGACGTAGGCCGGGTGACTGCCAGACCATACCGCGTAGACCGCAGGCTCCTCGGCCTGCCAGCCATTCCAGTCGAGGGTGGTTTGAGGGAAGAACGTCACGAGGTGTGATCCCTTGAATCCCGAGCTTTCGAGCCAGAATTTCAATTTCTGCAGTGTGCAGTCATCGGCACAGATCATCGAGTTATGAACTGGTTTGAGATTGTTGAGCGAAGACCTGTTGTTTCCCGCGATTAGCATGTTGATTCCTGAGAATGAGTATGAAAATTTGCGCTGGTGATTGCGCTCGCATCATTTCAGAAGTTCATGGCGTCAACTTGCAAAAAACGCTCAAATGGCCGCAGTGGTCGCGTCTGCCAGACGAAATGCTATCGGGTGGCCAGTATCCGCAGTATCTGCGGGTCCAGCGAGCGGGGATGGGCGGTGATGCGCAGCAGGTGACCCATGGCCGGATGCGGTGGGCGGTGTAGTGCGATGCCCTCTTTCAACAGGGCTTGCTGGCGCTGCAGAGCCTCCTCGGCGTTCGGGTAAACGATGGCCAGGAAGTTGGTGGCCGACGGCAGGGTGGTCAGACCCTGTTCCTGCAAGGCCTTGGTCAGTTGTTCGCGTAAGGCGATGGTTTCGGTGATCAGCTGTCGTGAGTAGTCCGGGGCATCCAGCAGGGTCTGGGCGGCCAGTTGCGCCAGAGAAGACAGGGCATACTGGGGGCGGATTTCATCAGCTTTGCAGATCACCTCGGGTTCGGCGATGGCATAGCCGACACGCAGGCCGGCCAGGGCAAAGGCCTTGGACAAGGTGCGCAAGCGCATCACACCGGGTATCGGGTCATTGTCGTGGTGTGCATCCGGGGCAAAATCACGGTAGGCCTCATCCAGCAACAGGACCGCACTGTCAGGCAAGGCTGCGCGAAATGCGCGAATCTCGCTCATGGAAAAAACATGCCCGGTCGGATTGTCGGGGTTGGCCAGATACACCAGCCGTGCCTCGCAACCGTGTGCCGCCGCAATCAGTCCATCCAGATCGGGACGGGCATCATTCATTCGTTCCCGGTAGGGGACTTCCTGCAGGGTAAGACCCTGTCCCCGGGCAAAGTAGTTGAAGGTGGGATAGCTGCCCGCCGTGGTGACCACGCTGTCACCTGCCGAACAAAACAAGCGCAAGGCCAGCAGGATCAGGCTGTCTGCACCGGTATCGAACAGAATGCTGTCCGGCGAGGTGCCATTGGCCTCGGCCGCCCGTTCACGCAAGGCATGGGCATAGGGGTCAGGGTAGAGCCGGGCCAGCTCGGCAAAGGATGGGCCGAACAGGGTGTCCAGTGGCGAGCCCGCCAGCGGGATACTCTCGTTGGAACCGATACGCGCCGCCAGCGGCCGACCGATGGCCGTCTCCAGACGAACGATGCCGGGAAACGGGTTGGGAATCGAATGGTCTTGCAGGTGGCGGGCGTAACGGGTCATGGCAGGACTTTCTCCATCATGCGGTACAAGGAGCCGCCAAGACCGCTCACTTCATAGCCGCTGGTTTCATACAGCGAACGTGCCACGGTATTGTCGTCGCGCACTTCCAGCATGACCTTGGCGCAGCCACGCAACCGTCCCTGTTCTTCCACGGCGGCCATCAGCACGCGGCTGACGCCCTTGCCGCGGGCCGACGCGACGACGGACAAATCATGTAGCATCACGGTTGGCGCCGCATAGAAACTGGAAAACCCCAGAAAGCACAAAGCATGGCCAACGGCTGCTCCGCCCTCTTCGGCAACCAGGGCAAAGGTGGTCGGGTGGGTGGCAAATGCCGCGCCCAGAATGGCTCTGGCGTGGGTGGACAGCCCTGCTCCACCCCCTGCCGCATCCAGTGCATAGCCATTGGTCAGGGTGACCAGCAAGGCTTGGTCTTCCGGCGAGTTGCGGTCAAGCAAGCGCAGCGTCAGACTCATTTCGCCCCCGACGCATCGGCTTTGGGACGACTGGCATCGACGGGCGTCACGGTGACAGGTTGAGGTTTGGCGGCCGGTTTTTCCGGGAGATAGAGCGGACCTTTGTAACCGCAGGCCGTCAGCATGGCAAGGGTCAGCAGCGAAGCAAACAGCGTTCTCATGAGAAGCGTCCAATGTGGCAAAATTCCATACTAACAAACTCACACAACGGGAAACAGTCATGTCCGAATCCGAATTCCTCGACCTGACCGATGCATTGCTTGAAAACCTTCAAACGGCACTCGATGATCAGGAGATCGACCTGGACTACGCCCTTAATGGCGGTGTGCTGGAATTGAGCTTCGATTCCGGCGCCAAGATCATCATCAATCGTCATTTGCCCAATCAGGAAATCTGGGTGGCGGCCCGTAGCGGCGGTTTCCACTATGCCCTGCGGGATGGCCAGTGGCTCAACACCCGCGATGGTTCTGCATTGACCACCACACTGGAAAAACTGATCGGCGAGGCATCGGGCGACGTGTTTCACTTTGCCGGATGAGTCCCGAACTGATGGGGCTGGCGGGATTGGCGGCGTCGGCCTTCCTGTCGGCTACCTTGTTGCCGGGTAATTCCGAAATCGCGCTCGTCGCTTTTCTGTATCAGTGGCCAAACGCCATGGTTGCCGCCCTGCTGGTTGCGACACTGGCCAATACCGCCGGCAGCCTCACCAGCCTGATGCTGGGGCGTATGGCACCGCGCAAGGAGCTGTCGCCACGGGTCGAGGCCTTGTTTGCCCGCTGGGGCAGCGCGGCCTTGGCGCTGGCCTGGGTACCGGTGATGGGTGACGCGATCCCTCTCGCCGCGGGTTGGCTGCGCCTGCCGTTATGGCGGTGCATTGTGTGGTTGACGCTGGGCAAGGCGGGCCGTTACCTGGCATTGGCATGGTCCATGTCATGGATGATCAAACATTGAGAATGACACTACGTCCTGCCTGCGACGATGAGCAGGCTTATGTATTGGCTTTGATCCGCCGCAATATGGATGCCTACTACCGGCGGCATGGCATCGTCTGGCAGCAGGCGTTGTTCGATGCCAGTTGGCACGAAACCGACAATTTCATCCTGCAG
This sequence comes from Pseudogulbenkiania sp., assembly GCA_018260425.1. Classification (GTDB taxonomy): domain Bacteria; phylum Pseudomonadota; class Gammaproteobacteria; order Burkholderiales; family Chromobacteriaceae; genus Paludibacterium. The sequence continues at coordinate 75,222 of JAGLBD010000007.1, forward strand.
GGTGACGGAGAGCCGGTTGGAGTGCTGCGCCGGGTTGTCGATTCCAGCGCCGTGTACATCCGCGATCTCCAGATAGATGTCGCGTATCAAGGTCGGGGCATCGTAACCTTCGCCCTCGAATGTTGCCGGCAATGGGCACGTGACGCCGGACTGGCCGAAGTGAGGCTGCGGGTGTTTGTGGATAACCCGGCACAGGCCCTGTATCGCCGGGAAGGATTCGTTGAAATTCGCCGTGATGCCTTGCTGGTGAGCATGAGCTGTCGCGTGGCGGCAGGACCGGATGCACAAAAGCGCACGGAAAGACCGTCGACAGTTTAAAATTCAGGGAAATCATCACGAAGCACGCTATGAGCCAGCATATTCCCCGCAAGCGGTTCGGTCAGAACTTCCTGCAAGACAACCATGTGATCGAGAGCATTGTCTCTGCGGTCAACCCGCAACCTGACGATACGGTCATCGAGATCGGACCCGGCCTCGGCGCCATCACCTACCCTTTGCTGCGCACCCTGCGTCATCTGCATGTGGTGGAAATCGACCGCGATATCATTGCCCGGCTGAAGGACAATGTTCCTGCCGAACGACTGACTATCCACGAAGGCGATGCGTTGGCGTTCGATTTCGGCTCGGTGCCGGGACGACTGAAAATTGTCGGCAACCTGCCCTACAACATCTCGACGCCATTGCTGTTCCATCTGGCGACCTTTGGCGAGCGGGTGCTGGACATGCACTTCATGTTGCAGAAGGAAGTCATCGACCGGATGGTGGCCGAGCCGTCCACGCCGGACTTCGGTCGTTTGACGGTGATGCTGCAATATCGCTTCGAAATGGAAAACATTCTTTCGGTGCCGCCGGAAGCCTTCTGGCCGCCACCGAAAGTGGACTCCGCCGTGGTACGGATGATTCCGGCTCCGGGGCGCTGCGGGGTGGCCCGCGACGAGGCCTTGCTCGAAGAAGTGGTCAGCAAAGCCTTTGCCCAGCGGCGCAAGACCCTGCGCAACAATCTCAAGGGCGTGCTGGATGATGCCGGATTTGCTGCTTTGGGCATCGACCCGGGCGCACGCGCCGAGAGCATTGCCGTGGAGCGCTATGTGGCAATGACAAATTACCTGTACGATCTCCAGAAAAATTAATTATTCGTAATCAAGGCGCTATTGTGCAGCGCACGTTGAGGTTTTTTGCTGCTAGGGTCAGAATACCGGGATAAAACCGGAACCGGTATCTACAACAGGGACAAACCGTAATGATACGTTTAATGAACGTTCACAAGTGGTTCAAGGATCTCCACGTGTTGAACGGCATCACGCTGCACGTCAAAGCCGGTGAAGTGGTGGTAGTGTGCGGTCCGTCAGGGTCGGGTAAATCGACGCTGATCCGCACCGTCAACCAGCTGGAGTCGATCAACGAAGGCGAGATCTGGGTCGATGGCAAAAATGTTGCCGATCCCAAAACCGACCTCAATGCCCTGCGCGCCGAGGTGGGTTTCGTCTTCCAGCATTTCAATCTCTATCCCCATCTCTCGGTGCTCGAGAACATTACCCTGTCGCCGATCCAGGTCAAGAAAATGGATCGTGCCGCCGCTGAAAAGCTGGCAGTCGAACTGCTTGAGCGGGTTGGCCTGGCCAATAAGAAAGATGCTTTCCCGGCCCAGTTGTCGGGCGGCCAGCAACAACGCGTGGCGATTGCCCGCGGCCTGGCCATGAAGCCCAAAGTCATGTTGTTCGACGAGCCGACGTCGGCACTGGATCCGGAAATGATCGGTGAAGTGCTGAAAGTAATGAAAGACCTGGCGCTGAGCGGCATGACCATGATGGTGGTCACCCACGAAATGGGCTTTGCCCGGGAAGTGGCCGACCGTGTGGTGTTTGTCGATCATGGCGAAATACTCGAACAGGCCGAGCCGGAGGAATTCTTCCTCAACCCGCAACACGAGCGTGCCAAACAATTTTTGCGTCAGCTTCTCACCCCGATGAGCTGATTCATACCGCATTTCGCGATGAAGCTGTACGGAAACCACTATTCGATCTCCACAAGGAGGCGCCCCGTACACCCTTCATCCCGGAAAGGCAGGTTTTACCCGGTGACAGGCTGCCGGAGTAAAACGTGTCATCCCGTCGATCCATTGGAGGAATAACGATGCATTTCAACAAACGAGTACTGTGTGCGGCCACTCTGGTGGCCATGACCATCACCCCGGCCATGTCGGCCGAACTGACTGGCACCCTGAAGAAGATCAAGGACTCCGGCACCCTCGTGCTGGGTAACCGTGACTCTTCCATCCCGTTCTCTTACTACGACAACAACCAGAAACCGATCGGCTTCTCGGTTGATCTGGCAAACAAGGTCGCCGAACAGGTCAAAAAAGAACTCAAAATGCCGACGCTGCAGGTGCGCTACAACCTGGTGACGTCGCAAACCCGTATTCCGCTGGTGCAGAACGGTACCGTGGATCTGGAGTGCGGCTCGACCACCAATAACGTCGAGCGCCAGCAACAAGTCGCCTTCTCGGTCGGCATTTTCCAGATCGGCACGCAATTGCTGACCCGCAAGACTTCGGGTGTGAAAGACTTTGCCGATCTCGCCGGCAAGAATGTCGTCACCACGGCCGGCACCACCTCCGCCCGCCTGCTCAGCGCCATGAACGTCGATAAAAAGATGAACATGAACATCATTCAGGCCAAGGATCATGGCGAGTCGTTCCAGATGCTGGAAAGCGGCCGTGCCGTTGCCTTCATGATGGATGACGCCCTGCTCTACGGTGAAATGGCCAAGGCCAAGTCGCCGGCGGAGTGGGTGGTGACCGGTCGCGCCCAATCCCATGAAAACTATGGCTGCATGCTGCGCAAGGACGATCCGGCCTTCAAGAAGGTGGTCGATGATGCCTTGAAGGCGGTGTACAAGTCCGGCGAAGTCAACGCGTTGTACAAGAAGTGGTTCATGAGTCCGGTTCCGCCCAAGGGCCTGAACCTGAACTTCCCGATGAGTGCCGACCTCAAGGCGCTCTTCGCCAATCCGACCGACAAGGCCGCCGACTAAGTGTGATGTGGTTAGCGTGAAGGGGGCATTCGTGCCCCCTTTTGGTGTTGGAGGATAAAAAATGAATTACCACTGGAATTGGGGTGTGTTTTTCAAGTCTACCGGCGTAGGCAGTGAAATCTACCTCAACTGGTTTGTGTCGGGTCTGGGCTGGACCTTGGCCATTGCCTTGACCGGCTGGGCCATCGCCTTGTTGCTGGGGTCGGTATTGGGGGTGATGCGCACGCTGGAAGAAGGATGGCTTGCGCGCATTGCTGCCGTCTATGTCGCCGTGTTCCGCAATATCCCGTTGTTGGTGCAACTGTTTTTCTGGTACTTCATGGTGCCGGATCTGTTGCCGACACCACTGGAAACCTGGTTCAAACAGGATTTGAGCCCGGGCGCTTCGGCCTTTGTCTCGGTCGTGATCTGTCTTGGCTTGTTTACTGCGGCACGGGTCGCCGAACAGGTCAGGACCGGTATCGAGGCCTTGCCGCGTGGTCAGGTCAACGCGGGTCTGGCCATTGGCTTGACGCGTGTGCAGTTGTATCGCCACGTGCTGTTGCCGCAGGCCTTCCGTATTGTCATTCCGCCGCTGACCAGCGAGTTTCTCAATATCATCAAGAACTCCTCGGTGGCCTCCCTGATCGGCTTGATGGACCTGTTGGCACAAACCAAGCAAACCGCAGAATACACAGCGAACATTTTCGAGGTGTTTACCCTGGCGACGCTGATCTACTTCGTGATCAATATGGGCTTCATGAAGTTGATGAACCGAGTGGAAAACAGCGTGCGCATTCCGGGCATGATGGGAGGGTCGGGTAAATGAGTACTCTCGATTTCAGCCAGATCCTGCCGGCCATGCCGGGCCTCGTCGAAGGGATGACTCTCACGCTGGAGTTATTGGTTGGCGGTGTGCTGGGCGGTATCGTTCTGGGGACCTTGCTGGCCATTGCCCGTCTTTCGGACAGTCGGGTCCTGTCGGGGCTGGCACGCTTCTACGTCAACTATTTCCGTTCCATTCCACTGCTGTTGGTGATCTCCTGGTTTTATCTGGTGGTGCCGATGTTGCTGTCGTGGATCACTGGCAGCATGACGCCGGTGGGCGCATTTACCTCGTGCATCGTGGCCTTCGTCATGTTCGAAGCCGCCTACTTTTCCGAGATCGTGCGGGCCGGTATCCAGTCGATTCCCAAGGGGCAAATCAATGCCGCCTATGCGTTGGGAATGACCTACTCCCAAGCCATGCGCTATGTGATCCTGCCGCTGGCCTTCCGCAAGATGACACCGCTGTTATTACAGCAAAGCATCATCTTGTTCCAGGACACGTCGCTGGTTTACGCGGTTGGCTTGATGGACTTCCTCAATACGGCACGCTCCAAGGGGGACGTGGTGGGGTTGCCTCATGAGTTTCTGCTGTTTGCTGCAGCGGTGTATTTTGTTATCAGCTTCGGCGCTTCGCGTGCCGTCAAGCGTCTTCATTCCAGGTGGGCGGTATGAGTGAAATGATTTCGATCGACAAGGTCAGCAAATGGTATGGCGATTTTCAGGTGCTGACCGATTGCACCACCTCGGTCGCCAAGGGCGAGGTGGTGGTCGTGTGTGGTCCGTCGGGCTCGGGCAAGTCAACGCTGATCAAATGCGTCAATGCGCTGGAGCCTTTCCAGCAAGGCACCATTACCGTGGACGGTATTTCGGTGGGCGACAAGGCCACGGATCTCCCCAAACTGCGTTCGCGCGTCGGCATGGTGTTTCAGCATTTCGAGCTGTTTCCGCACCTGACGATTACCGAAAACCTGACGCTGGCGCAGGTCAAGGTGCTGGGGCGCAGTGCCGACGAGGCACGGGCCAAAGGTCTCCATTATCTTGACCGGGTGGGACTGAAGGCGCATGCCGCCAAGTTCCCGGGCCAATTGTCCGGCGGCCAGCAGCAGCGTGTGGCGATTGCCCGTGCGCTGGCCATGGATCCGATCGCGATGCTGTTCGACGAGCCGACCTCGGCGCTGGATCCGGAAATGATCAATGAGGTGCTGGATGTGATGACCGAGTTGGCCAGCGAAGGCATGACCATGATGTGCGTCACGCACGAAATGGGCTTTGCCCGTCGGGTCGCCAACCGGGTGATTTTCATGGACAAGGGGCAGATCGTCGAGGATTGCGACAAGGAGGCCTTCTTCGGCAGCCCGCGCTCCGAGCGTGCCCAGCAGTTCCTGTCCAAGATACTGCAGCACTGAGACGGCGTTTCACGTGAAACAGGCCACCGGAACATGAGTCCGGTGGCCTGTTTTCTTTGTGGCGGGATGACCCGTTACAGCAATCCCAGATGTTCCAGATTGCCAAGCGGGTCACGGGCCGATGCAGAATCGCTGTAGAGCTTGATGCGCAGACGCAGGTCATTGATCGAGTCGGCATTGCGCAAGGCATCCTCGAAACCGATGAGACGGTTTTCATACAACTCGAACAGGGACTGGTCGAAGCTGCGCATGCCAAGCTCGGTCGAGCGGGCCATGACGTCCTTTATGCCGGCCACGTCGCCGGCCACGATCAAATCGGCGATTAGCGGGCTGTTGAGCAGGATTTCCACGGCGGCGACCCGCCCCTCGCCCTTTCGGCGTGGCACCAGCCGCTGCGAGATGATGGCGCGCATATTGAGCGACAGATCGAGCAGCACCTGCTGGCGACGTTCTTCCGGGAAAAAGTTGATGACCCGGTCCAGCGCCTGATTGGCATTATTGGCATGCAGCGTGGCAAGACACAGGTGTCCGGTCTCCGCAAATTGCAGCGCGTGCATCATGCTCTCCTGATCGCGGATCTCCCCCATCATGATCACGTCCGGCGCTTGCCTCAGGGTATTTTTCAGGGCAATGGCCCAGCTCTCGGTATCGACGCCCACTTCGCGCTGGGTGATCAGGCTCTTTTTGTGGCGGTGGATGAATTCAACCGGTTCTTCGATGGTGATGATGTGATCTTCGCACTGGGTGTTGCGCCAGTCGATCAAGGCCGCCAGCGAAGTGGATTTACCTGAACCGGTGCCACCGACAAAAATCACCAGCCCGCGTTTGATCAGGGCGATATCCTTGAGTACGCTTGGCAGCTGCAGGCTGTCCAGTGACGGAATCTCGGTGGTGATGCGCCGCACGACCATGGCCGGCATGCCCTGTTGCATGAAGGCGCTGATGCGGAAACGGCCGATGCCCTCCAGGCCGATGGCGAAATTGGCCTCTTTGCTGGTGGTGAAATCGCTGCGATGGTGAGCATTCATCACCGAGAGCACCATGGCGGCCGCTTCACGGGCATCCAGCGGTTTTTCGGCCACGGTTTGCAAGCGGCCATCGACTTTGATGGCAGGGGGAAAGTCGCTGGTAATGAACAGGTCGGAAGCATTGCGGGCGACGGCAAGTCGCAGGTAGTCCTCGACGAGGTGTCTGGCGTGTTGCGGGTCCATTAGGGTCATCCTGACTAGAACAGCTCTTTCTGTACCGCCTTGGCCCGGGCATCGGCAAGACTGACTTGATTGCGTCGCACCAGATCCTGCAATGACTGGTCAAGGGTTTGCATACCGTGCTGGCTGCCGGTCTGCATCGAGGTCAGCAATTGGGCGAGTTTGTTTTCCCGGATCAGGTTCCGCACGGCAGGCGTGGCCATCATCACTTCGTAAGCCGCTACGCGCCGGTCTCCGTCACGGTGTTTGAGCAGGGTCTGGGCAATCACCGCGCGCAATGACTCCGACAGCATGGTGCGTACCATCTCCTTTTCGCCGGAGGGGAACACATCCACGATACGATCGATGGTTTTCGGTGCCGAACTGGTGTGCAGCGAGGCGAACACCAGATGGCCGGTTTCCGCTGCCGTCAGCGCCAGGCGGATCGTTTCCAGATCGCGCAACTCGCCGACCATGATCACGTCGGGGTCTTCGCGCAAGGCACTTCTCAGCGCATTGGCAAAGCTGCGTGTCTGGGAGCCGAGTTCGCGCTGGTTGATCAGGCTCTGCTTGCTGTCGTGCACAAACTCGATCGGATCTTCCACGGTGAGGATATGGGCAAAGCGCGTGGCATTGATGAAATCGATCATGGCCGCCAGGGTCGTGGACTTGCCCGAGCCGGTCGGACCGGTCACCAGCACCAGTCCGCGCGGCAGGTCGCACAGCTCCTGCAGAACCCGCGGGCCGCCCAGCTCGTCGAGGGTCAGCACCCGGGTGGGAATGACACGGAATACCGCGGCAATGCCGCGGCTTTGCATGAAAATATTGACCCGGAAACGGGCAATGCCGGGCAAGGCAAACGAAAAATCGCTTTCCAGCGTTTCCTCGAACCCCTTGCGCTGCATATCGTTCATGATGTCGTAGAGCATGGCATGCACGTCATGGGGGGTCATGGGCGGTAGATTGACGCGGCGGATATCGCCATTCACCCGGAGCATGGGCGGCAGCCCGGATGACAGGTGCAGGTCGGATGCCTGATTCTTGACGGTAAACGCCAGCAGCTCGGAAATTTCCATGAAAAACCTCAAGACCGCAAGGGGAATGACCGATTATGAACAACTCCAGTGGATTGGGCTAGGCCAATACCCATGGCACATGCTGCCGGAGCCGTCGCAATGCGTTTCCCTGAGTGGCAGATGCTCCGGCAAGGGGCGGATGGCACTATAATCTTCCGGTTGCCCATTCATCCTTGCAGGAAACAGCATGTCGGAATCAATTGCACAGGCATTGAATGCCGTTCGGGAGATCATAGGAACGGCGACGCGTCAGGCGGGACGACCGGACGGCAGTGTTGCGCTCGTGGCGGTGAGCAAGACGTTCCCGGCCGGTGCGGTACGGGAGGCCTGGCAGGCCGGCCAGCGGGCCTTCGGCGAAAACTACGTTCAGGAGTTGCAGGCCAAGGCGACCGAACTGGTCGATATGGGTATCGAATGGCACTTTATCGGTCCCTTGCAGTCGAACAAGACGCGCAGTGTCGCCGAACTGGCCCACTGGGTGCATTCCGTGGACCGCCTCAAGATTGCCGAGCGATTGTCGGCGCAACGGCCGGCCGCTCTGCCGCCGCTCAATGTCCTGATTCAGGTGAATGTTTCCGGCGAACTGAGCAAGAGCGGTTGTCGTCCCGACGAGGTGGTTGAGCTTGCCCGTGCCGTTGCTGCACTGCCGGGTCTGGCCTTGAGGGGCTTGATGTGCATTCCCGAACCGAGCCAGGACGAAACCGTTCTGCTCGCACGCTTCGGGGTTCTGGCCGGTTTGCGCGAACGCCTTGCCGCGGAAGGCATGGCGCTGGATGTCCTGTCCATGGGCATGTCGTCCGATCTGTCCCTGGCCATTCGTGCCGGTGCGACCCATGTCCGGGTCGGCTCGGCAATTTTTGGTAACCGACACTATTCAAGCGATCCTGTATGAACATCACTTTCATCGGCGGCGGCAATATGGCGGCCGCCATTATCGGTGGTTTGGCCCGTCAGGGTGGCCACCGGATCCGGGTGCTGGACCGCAATCCCGGCAAACTGGCCAAACTGGCCGGTGATTTTGGCGTTGCCGGGCTGGACGCCCTGCCCGACCATTTTGCGGCAGACGACATCGTGGTGCTGGCCGTCAAACCACAAGGACTGCGCGAGGTTGCCCTGTCGCTGGCCTCCCGGCTGAACGGTGCACTGGTGGTTTCGATTGCCGCCGGTATCCGGCTCGATGCCTTGTCGCGCTGGCTGGAAACCTCCCGTATTGTCCGGGTCATGCCCAATACCCCTTCGATGGTGGGCAAAGGGGTCAGCGGCGTTTATGCCGATGCCTCGGTGTGTGCTGACGACCGTGCGGCGGTCTGTGAGATGATGGGGGCAGTCGGCATGGTGACAGAACTTGCCAGCGAAGACGGCATCGACGACATTACCTGTGTCAGCGGCAGTGGCCCGGCCTACGTGTTTTACTTCATGGAGGCCATGGTGGATGCTGCCCGCGAGGTGGGATTCGATGCTGCCGAGGCCCGGCGTCTGGTGTTGGCAACCTTCGAGGGCGCGGTGGAGCTGGTGCGTCATAGCGACGAGGAAATCAGCACATTGCGCGCCAATGTCACCTCCAAGGGCGGCTCGACCGCCCGTGCCATTGCCCGCTTCGATGCGGACCATGTGAAATCAGCCATTGTCGCCGGGGCGCACGATTGTCGTGCCCGTTCGGTGGAAATGGGTCAACAGCTCAGTCAGGACTGATATGCTACTCGAGACCTTGCAATTCCTGATCCGTACCGTGGCGGATCTTTTCGTGTTGGTGCTGTTGTTGCGTTTTTACCTACAAGTTGCCAGAGCGCCGTTCAAACATCCTCTGTGCCAGTTCGTCATGAACTCGACCAATTTTGTCGTGGTTCCGGCGCGCCGCTTTATCCCCTCGCTCAAGGGCTATGATACCGCCACGCTGGCGGTGGGCTGGGCGGTCTGCCTGATCTCTACGGTGTTGATGCTGGCGCTCAATCCGTTTTCCTACGATTTCTCGGCACCGCAGACCTGGATGGCTCTGGCGCTGCTGGCCTTGCTCTACCTGTTCAAGCAGACACTCAACCTGTTGATGGGGGCTGTTATCGTTCAGGCGGTGATGAGCTGGGTTAACCCCTATAATCCGCTGGCACCGATCCTCGATTCCCTGACCCGGCCTTATCTGCGTTACTTCGGTTTTGCCCGTATCGGCGCCGTCGATCTGGCCCCGCTGGTGTTGTTTTTAATCATTCAGGTTATGTTGATGTTGCCGGTACGCTGGTTGGAAATGACATTTTTGATGCAACTCAAAGTGGTAATGTAGTTTATTGTGTATTTGTCATAGGCTGCAGCCTGACAGGGAATAGTCCCGGGCGGGCTGCGCAACTCTGGAGATACCTAAAGATGAAGAAAACCCTTCTCGCCGCATTGCTGCTTGGCGCGATGGCGACTCCTGCCATGGCCAACCAGGCTCTGGCTCAAAAGAACAACTGTCTGTCGTGTCACACCGTCGATGCCAAGCTGGTCGGCCCGTCGTACAAGGATGTTGCCAAGAAGTACGCCAAAGACAAGGGCGCCGAAGCCAAACTGATCGCCAAGGTCAAGGCCGGTGGCGTGGGTGTATGGGGTCAGGTCCCGATGCCGCCGAACGCTCAAGTCAGCGACGCGGACGTCAAGACTCTGGTCAAGTGGATTCTGTCGCTCAAATAAGCGTCGGAAACTTCCCAAAAGGCGGCGCTTGCCGCCTTTTTTGCGTAAAGAAATCGTAAAAAACCGCTGGTTAGCACTATATTCTGTTAAGCAGCTCGCGGCGACGTGCCGAATACAGTTGCACAAAGAGAAGGCCAAAGGTAATCTCTTGTGCCTGTCTGCCAACTCTATGCTGGAAGCACCAAATATGGCCAAGATGACCGAACAGGATATCCTCAACTGGGAAGGCGACGATTACATGAACGCCGACCACCTTGAGTTCTACAAGGAGAGGTTGTTACAGATGCAGCAAGAGTTGTTGATCAACGCTAGCGCAACTGCCAACCATCTCCAGGAGCAGGAAGCCACGCCGGATCCGGCGGACCGCGCCACGCTCGAAGAAGAGTATGCTCTGGAGTTGCGTACACGTGATCGCGAGCGCAAGCTGCTGCAAAAGATCCAGGCCTCGTTGCGCCAGATCGAAGACGGTTCCTATGGTTTTTGCGAGGACACCGGCGAACCGATCGGCCTCAAGCGTCTGATCGCCCGTCCGACTGCCACCTTGTCCGTTGAGGCACAAGAGCGTCGCGAGCGGATGAAGCGCCAATACGCAGATTGACACCGCGCGGTTTTGATCTGTTGTGACGAACGCCACCTTCGGGTGGCGTTTTGCATGTTAGCCACTCAACGGACTAGCGGCCTTGTATTGAACCCGGAAAACGGGGTATCTTGCCATGCAACATTCAGAAAAATTCAATGGCAAGGAATCATCATGCACCGGCAGACAGACGACGTAAGAATTCGCGAAATCAAGGAATTACTCCCCCCCATCGCTCATTTGTACGAATTGCCCATCAGCGAGTCGTCGTCTGAACTGATCTATAACACCCGCCGTGCTATTTCTGCCATCCTGCGCGACGAAGATGACCGCTTGCTGGTGGTGATCGGCCCCTGTTCCATTCATGATCTGGATGCCGCCGAAGAGTACGCGGCACGTATCGCTCCGCTGCGTAAGCAGTATGCCGGCGAGCTGGAGATCGTCATGCGCGTCTACTTCGAAAAACCGCGCACCACGGTCGGCTGGAAAGGTCTGATCAACGATCCGCACCTCGACGAGTCCTACGACATCAATGCCGGTCTGCGCATTGCCCGGCGCTTGCTGCTCAAGCTCAACGATCTGGGCATGCCGGCAGCGACCGAATTCCTCGACATGATCACGCCGCAGTACTTTGCCGACCTGATCTCCTGGGGTGCCATCGGTGCGCGCACCACCGAATCGCAGGTGCATCGCGAGCTCGCTTCCGGCTTGTCGTCGCCGGTGGGATTCAAGAACGGCACCGATGGCAATCTGCGCATCGCCGTGGATGCGATCCGGGCCGCCAGTGTGCCCCATCACTTCCTCTCGGTCACCAAGACCGGCCATTCCGCCATTGTTTCGACCGGTGGCAACCCGGACTGCCATGTGATCCTGCGCGGCGGCAAGGAACCGAATTACAGCAGCGAGCATGTGCGTGCCGCTGCCGCCGAACTGGCGGCCGTTGGCTTGCCGCAAAAGGTCATGGTCGACTTCAGCCATGCGAACAGTCGCAAGGACTATCGGCGCCAGATGGAAGTCGCCGACGATGTGGCGGCGCAGATGGCCGCGGGTGACAAGCACATTTTCGGGGTGATGGTGGAGAGCCATCTGGTGGCAGGTCGTCAGGATCTCAAACCGGGCTGCGAACTGACCTACGGCCAAAGCATTACCGATGGCTGCCTTGGCTGGGACGATACCGAAGCCCTGTTGTCGACACTGGCCAATGCGGTCAAAGAGCGTCGCCAGCGCTAAGGCCACGATGTCTCAACGCGTTTCATTGCGGGGGTGGTATACCCCCGTCTGGCATGCCCCCTGGTCACACCGTTTGCTGGCCGGGGCCGCGATTATCCTGAGTATTGCCCTGACGGCCTGGGTGACCTCTCTGACCACCGGGCATACGCCGTTGATCGTCGCGTCCATGGGCGCGGCGGCGCTGCTGATGTTTGGTCTGCCGTCCAGCCCCCTGTCCCAGCCCTGGCCGCTGATCGCCGGTCATCTGGTGTCATCGGCGGTCGGTGTGGCCTGTGCCCGCTGGATTCCCGACCCGTTTCTTGCCAGCGGCTGTGCGGTGGCGGGCGCCTTGCTGGCGATGTCATGGCTGCGTTGCCTGCATCCGCCCGGCGGCGCGATTGCGCTGACGGCAGTGATTGGCGGTCCGCAAGTGCACGCACTGGGGTTTTCATTCGTCGTGCTGCCGGTCGGAGTGAATGCCTGTATTCTCGTCGTTATCGGCGTGTTGCTGCACCGGATGTTGCCGGGCAAGGTGTATCCCCTTCCGCTGGGTCCTGCACGTCCCCACCGGGTGGATAATCCCTTGCCGCAGGCGCGCAGCGGTATTGGCGATGAAGACATTGCCCGCGCCATCGGCGATATCGGCCATGTACTGGATATCAGCGACAGTGACCTGGATGCCATCGTGACGACGGCGGCACGCTATGCCCGCGAGCGACGTGGGGCTACCCTGACGGTGGCGAGTACCATGGCGCGCAATGTGGTGACCCTGCGCCCCGATAACACGCGCCAGCAGGCCTGGGATGCCCTGAAAACCCATAAGGTGAGTGCCTTGCCGGTGGTGGATGCCGACCGGCACGTGGTGGGCATGGTGTCGGTGGCGGATTTTCTGGTGCGGATCGATACCAGCCTGGCCAGTGTGGCGCGGCGTCTGTTGACCCGCCACACGGAAAGCGTGGCCTCGATGATGACCACCGCCGTGGTGAGCGCCCGCAGCGAGCAGAACATCCTCGACCTTGTGCCCGTGTTCTCGGACCGTGGCATGCATTCCCTGCCGGTGCTGGACACGGAAAATCGTCTGGTGGGGATGCTCTCCCAGTCGGACATGGTGGCCGCACTGGCTGCGCGAGAAACCGGCTGAGAAAGACGGATTGCAGCAGAACAAAAAAACAGCGCTCCGGCCATCTGGCGGGAGCGCTGTGTGTTCGTCGGGGTCGACTTAAC
>JAGLBD010000219.1 GCA_018260425.1 Pseudogulbenkiania sp.
GGCAGCCAACACCCGGGCCAAAGCATCAGCCAGATCGATGCCGCCACCCTGCCCGGCCCGGCAACGGCGCACTTGCTGGAGTTGAAGAATCATCACCAGCTACTCGGACAGGTGGTCGAAGTACGAAACTATCTGCCGCCCGGGACGGAGCAGCGCATCGAGCACGCCTACTTCGACATTGCCCGCGAACGCTATCTCTATATCGCCGCCGTCGCGACCGGAGAGACCGATGCACCATCGAAGCTCCGCGAGCGCTACCGTCAAACCATGCTGGCCGCGCTGACCGATCAGGACGCCTACTTTTACAATCGCACCCGCACCAAATTACTGCGCGTCGATCCCGAGCGACACACGGTAACGCACCAGTACTCGCTGCCCTTGGACAGCGGTCAACAACTCAGGGTCGTCGGAACAGGGCAATGTATTACTGGGCAGCGGGCACACACAGCCCGGTTCTGCCGTCTATCGACTGGCAGGAGAATGGCTGGTGCTGCACCGGGTGTACGCCGATGCGGCATTGATCGCCGACATGGCCGACCCGTCGAAGCGGCGCGATGCCGGGAGCGTGTTGCAGCGTTATCTGAATGCCCCGCTATCGGCAAGCGAAACCTCCTCCAGACCGTCAACGGCGCACCTGCCGCTGACCGGACTTATCCAGATCGACCGGCTCGACAGCGAGGGGTTGCTTCTGCAGCGCTATTGGCTGCAAGCGACCGATGGCACACTGCTCCAGCCACAGCCGGAGGGTGAGCCGGTCTTCCCCGACGATCTGCAATGTGTTGCGCAGGAACATCTGGCAGACGGGTCCGAGGCGGCGCTATTCCATAGTGAAAAACGGCATGCGATCTGGCAGCAAACCGCCGGAGGCAGCACCCGAAAACTGCCAATTGCCGACTTCAGCCATCTGGGTCAGGTTGGCGGGCAACTCATGGTGACAACGCACGAGGGACTGGTGCAGCAGTTGGCGGTCGATGGCAGCCTGCAGCTTTATGCGGTCAAACGCAGCTGGCTGCAGGCTCGGACTAACGGGTTGAATGCACTGCGGACACTGGCCGCAGGCAGACTGCTGGTCTTGCTGGATCTGAAACGGCATGACGGAACCGCGCAACCCGCCTGGCTAACCCGTGACAAGGTGGTGCTGTCCGGCGCCAATCTGGCCGCGTCGGTTCCCCTGCTCGG
>JAGLBD010000220.1 GCA_018260425.1 Pseudogulbenkiania sp.
GGCGCTGACTTTGTCTTGTTTGGTTCGGTGTCCAGCATTGATGTCCGCAAAGAAGGCAATCCGATTCCCGGTTCGTCGACGGTATCTTTTCAGCAAAGCATGGAACTGGTTGCGGACTTCAGCCTGATCAATACCCGAACCTTCGCGGTCAAGGCAGGCTTCAGCGCCATGGGCGAAGGCTCGGACGTTCGATTGGTGGGTGGCGAGGGTGCCATTGTCCATTTCAATATGGGCAAGATCACCTCCGAGGTATCCAAGTCACTGGGTAGCAATGCCGTGAAGCAATTGGCCGAGCAATTCCCGGTCAATGGCGGCACCCCGTCCCAGGATGCTCCGGCAGAGCAAAACGCCATGCCGCGCCAGCCGCAACAACAGCATGAAGAAGTGATGGTGCTGACGCCGACCCAACCGGTCAAGCAGTAAGTGGATTCAAGTCGAAACAGCAAGGGTCGGCAGCTAGCCGGCCCTTGCTGTTTCTAATACGAGTTAATCGAATTCACTCTCCATGCGGGCGCACAGCTCCTGGTAGATCGGGATGAGTTCCGGTTCGAAGTCGCTGAGCCGGTCCTGGAAATAGTCGATGTGCAACTCCACCGGCCACAGCGACAATGTGTGTTCACTGTTCTTTCGTGCCACCCAGTAACGGGAGGGGCGCTCGTCTACCACGTCGAATAAACATAGCGGTACGGGTAACAGGTAATGTTCGCCGGGCAGGAATAGCACGGCTCCGCCATCAACGCCGGCACCACAACCAAAGCCCATCACGGTATAGGTCTTACCGACATCCAGGTAATACCGGCTTGTGTCGTCAGGCTGGCCCATCTCTTCGCGTTGCTCTCGGGTGACTTCCGTCGATCGGCAAATGACTTTCATTTCATGGTGTCCCGGTGGTGACGATTTTTGGTTCGACAAGTTGTTTGGTGGCGGCATTCCAGTAACCATGAGTCTGCGATTTTGAGCCGTCAGCCGCGGTGTGGCTTCGACTGGTTACCTTGAACCAGTCGGTGACTTTGCCCCCATAGATGGCACGCAGGCGAGCTATGTCGTTAACGGGGGTCAACTTTCCTGGGCCTGCGATTTTAATTCCACCGTCTGCCTTCAATTCCGCCAGCTGCGCCTCATGAGCCAACTGTTTACTCAATGGCTTCGCCGTGGCGACGTTGTCTGCTC
>JAGLBD010000221.1 GCA_018260425.1 Pseudogulbenkiania sp.
CCTTTTTTTATGGCTGTCGGCAAGCCGCCCGCCAATAGACTATGCTGCAGCAGCGGCCTTCGCCGCATCGCCCGGACTCCAGCCACAGGAGATTTCGATGCAGCGTATTCACTGGATGCCCCTCGGCCTGTTGCTCTTGCTGGCCACCAGCCCCGCCTCCGCCGATACTATCGTCGCCCTGGGCAGTGATCTCACCGCTGCCAATGACTACCTCGCCACGCTCCGGAAACAGCTTGCCGCACGCCATATCGGCCTCGACATCGACAATCTCGGTATCGCCGGCGATACCACGGCCGAGCTGCGTCACCGCATCGAGTACGCCACGCCCCCCGGCACCCGTTTGCTGATCCTCGAACCGGGTAACAATGATTGCCGCAACGATCGTCGCCTGACCCCGTCCACCTCCCGCGACAACGTGGCGATGATGTTCCATTATCTCAAGCAGCTGGGCATCCCGGTTCTCGTGCTGGGCGGTCATTGCAACGAGGCGATGCTGCGCGAGCTGGCCAACACGGAGGGACTGGCTTACTTGCCGGACTCCAGCCCGGAACGACTGCTCGACGAAGTGCTTCGTTTACTCAAGCTCCCCCGCTAGCGGGCTTGCCGGATCCATCCGGCGATACGCTCGACCGCCTCCTCCTCCATACCGGCATAGCCATGCCAATGCAGCGGACCACAGTAACGCCCCTGGGGATTTTTACCCCCGTCCACCACCATGAGTTGCTTCTGCCGCGCATGGCTCAACGCCGCCATCAGCGCATCCAGCCGGGCCGGCGGACAGACCGGACAGGCATCCCGGGCATGATGGAACACCAGCACCGGCACGTTGATCCGCTCCAGTGCCTGCGTGGGTAGTGCCCCCTCTTCACGCAGCAGCACGCTGGAGGTCAGCACCAGACCGGCGATAGCGCCTTGATCGAGCACAATGGCCGCGGCACTGGCCGAGATCGTGCCCCGGCTGGTCGACACCAGCCAGACAGGCAGCGGGCTGCGCGCATGAATTACCGCCAGCACCGCCCGAATATCGGCCAGATGTGCTGCGCTGAGGCGCGTCGCGCCGCTCAACTCGCCTTCATCGGAGGGCATGCCAAAGATCGCGACATTGAAGCCCTGCGCCACCCAGGCCGGTGCGGTACGCACCAGAAAGTTGTCTCC
>JAGLBD010000222.1 GCA_018260425.1 Pseudogulbenkiania sp.
GGCAAGAAGAGTCTGGCGTTCCGCGTGATGTTGCAGAATGACGAGCGTACACTGACCGACGAAGATGTCGAGAAGGCGATCAACCGTCTTCTTGAGGTGGTTTCTTCGCGGCATGGCGCTATGCTTCGCGCGTAAATAACATCTTTCTGATATGATCGGTGCCGATACGCTTGCGGTCGGTGCCGCTTTGTTTTACTTTTTGTTGAGTTGCTAAGGGGTAGTCATGACTTTGACCAAAGCCGAACTGGCGGACCTGCTGTTTGACAAGGTTGGCCTGAACAAGCGCGAAGCCAAGGACATGGTAGAGACGTTCTTTGAAGAGATTCGCATCGCGCTGGAATCCGGCGACAGCGTAAAGCTGTCGGGCTTCGGCAATTTCCAATTGCGCGACAAGCCGCAGCGTCCGGGCCGCAACCCCAAGACCGGGGAAGAGATCCCCATTACGGCGCGTCGCGTGGTCACTTTCCATGCGAGCCAGAAACTCAAGGGAATGGTTGAAGAGTACCATGCCAACAAGCAGGGATGATTTGCCGGCAATTCCGGCGAAACGTTACTTTACCATCGGTGAAGTCAGCGAGCTGACTGGAGTCAAGCCCCATGTGCTGCGCTATTGGGAGCAAGAGTTCGGTGAGTTGCGCAATGTAAAACGCCGGGGTAATCGCCGTTATTACCAGCATCACGAGGTGCTGCTGGTAAGGCGTATCCGCGAGCTGCTCTATGATGATGGTTTTACCATTCATGGAGCCCGCCAGCGTCTGGGACTGGGAGGGACGGATTTGCCTCCCTTGTCGGCCAGCGAGGTACGCAAAGAGCTGGAAAGTATTCTGTCCTTGCTTACTATCGGCAAGACAGAGTAATCAGGATTCACGTAGGTTTCGACCGGCTTTTTACGTTCGTGGATCCTGCTCGGGTGCGGTGCGAAATCTTTCGGCGCGGGATTGTCAAAACGCGATGAATGATCTACACTGTGTCTCTCTTTAGTCGGGGCGTAGCGCAGCCTGGTAGCGCACCTGCATGGGGTGCAGGGGGTCGGAAGTTCGAATCTTCTCGCCCCGACCAAAAGACACAAACAAGCCATCCATCACGGGTGGCTTTTTTGTTGTGCGCCCAGCATGGGCGCACTCCTGCGGGTGCAAGTCCCGCCGTA
>JAGLBD010000223.1 GCA_018260425.1 Pseudogulbenkiania sp.
CTGATGGTGGGGTCACTGGTATTGGCCCGCGCCGTCAGCAACGATGCCGAAGCGAGCGCGTTTCTGGCCTCGTTTCAGGGCTTGGACACCCGCTGAGGTAGCTGCCATGCCCCCAGCAAGCGGTCCAGTTCACCGCTGGTTTTCATCCCGGCAATTACCTTGTCGAAGCGCTGCAACAAACGGCGGGCGCCAGGATAATTACTGCGAATGGCCACGCACAGCGGCGCACTCCAGAAAGAGCGGGGCTGCGCTTGCAAATGGGTCTGCTCGGAGGCCGGCAAATGCCGCATCACCAGATAGCGGCCCACCGTGGCTTCGATAGGAAACAAATCAACCCGGCCTGCGGCCAGTTTGCGTAAATTGGACAGGTCGTCGGCGGAGGGATCCACTTGCAACCCTCCGGAGTACTGTAGGTGAGAAAACGCGGCAGAATACGTATTGCCGACTGTCACGCCGATACGGTAGGGCGCCAGGTCAGCCAAAATGCGCCACTCGAAGGTCTCGCCGCTGCGCTGAAAAAATACCATGCGCGCCGTCATGACCGGGCCACTGAACATCAGGTTTTGCCGGCGCTCGGCGGTCGGTGTCCAGCCAATCGAGCCATCCACGCGACCACTGGCGGCACTGGCCAACGCACGTGGCGTCGGCAAAAAAACATAACGCACCTTCACCCCGATGCGGGAGAAGGCCAGCGCAACCACGTCACTGAGCACGCCGCCTTGCGGCAGCGCTTCCCCCATATACGGCGGCCACTCCTGATTTGACAACGTCAACGACACCCTCTCGCCCGCCACGGCCGTGTTGGCCAGCGTCAGGCACAGAGACAGCAAACAGAAGCGGCGCACGCCGTTCATGGTGAATCAGCGGCCATTGCCACCCTGCGGGCGGCGGGACGATGCAGCAGGTTTGCGCCGGCTTTGGCCATTACCGTTACCACTGCCATTGCCACCTTGGCGGGGCGCCTGCCCCTGACGTGCCGCATTGCCTTGCGAACGATTGCCCTGGCCGTTGCCACCACGCGGAGCACCGCCGCGGGAATTGCCGCCACGCATCGCCTGGCCACGACCCATCGGAATCGGTTCGGGTTTAACGGTCAGATCGGCTTCGAAGCCCGGGATGACAAACTTTTCGATCGGCTGACGAA
>JAGLBD010000224.1 GCA_018260425.1 Pseudogulbenkiania sp.
AGATCATGAAGATTTCCAAGGAACCGATTTCCATGGAAACTCCGATTGGTGACGACGATGACAGCCATCTTGGCGATTTCATCGAAGATGCGGTGACGCTTGCTCCGTCGGAAGCGGCCATGTACTCCAGCCTGAAAGACGCGACCAAGGAAGTGCTCGACACCCTGACGCCGCGTGAGGCCAAGGTTCTGCGTATGCGTTTCGGCATCGACATGAATACCGACCACACCCTCGAGGAAGTGGGTAAACAGTTCGATGTGACCCGTGAACGTATTCGTCAGATCGAAGCGAAGGCCCTGCGCAAACTGCGTCATCCGACCCGTTCGGAGCGCCTCCGCAGCTTCCTCGATAATGAACCAAACGCTCAATAATCTGCTATAATTTGCGCCGTTCGGGCCTTTAGCTCAGTTGGTTAGAGCAGAGGACTCATAATCCTTTGGTCGCGGGTTCGAGCCCCGCAGGGCCCACCAAGCACACCAACGGCCTACAGTTTTTTACTGTAGGCCGTTTTGTTTTGTGTCGTGTCTGTGTAAGTCATCGCTAAGCAAGTCGTCCCTTTGAAACGTCTATTCGCCTTGTTTCTTCTTCCCGCCTGAACATAATACATTCGCCCGATTTGTCGGATGTTCTATTCGTAACGTATCTGCAACATCCCCGGATCATCCCTCCATTTTTAGCTGTCGGTTATAGAGGCTATCTGGCTGTCTGCCCGTTTCTGCTTCGGGCTTAAGCCTCCTAGAGCCAAATTCTGGCGCTCGTGATTGTAGAACCACGTCCACTCAGTTGCATACGCAACCGAATCACCTAGGTAATGCCCGAGCCAGTCGTAACGAACAGTCCGGTTATAGCGTGCGATATACGTGCTATGCCGATGTGTGATCTGATTTATTTGTTCTAGTCTAATGCTTTATTTTTCTGCCAGCGGATAGATTAACCAGAGTGGAGTCACCATTGTAGTGACAACAATTTTGAAGCGGATCAGTGTTGTCCTCAGTCCAAGGACAGAGGACAAGCAACGAAGGGATAAGATGAAAAGTCAAGACATAGTGCTCTTGTTGACTACCAGCTAGGGATAAGCCGATCTGTCGCAGAGTGCTCGGGTGGTGGTATGTATGATTGGCTGAGTGGGGGCAACGCACACG
>JAGLBD010000025.1:0-6260 GCA_018260425.1 Pseudogulbenkiania sp.
GGCGTCTTGTCGAGGGCGTCGCTGCCGCAGCAGACGCAATGACGTGCCGTGCGTTCTTTGGTGGTCAACGTGGTAAGCATGTCGGCCAATGTCGTGATTCAAGAGCACCCAGCTTTGGCGTTTTTGCCTGGGGTGTCAATGGTATTTTGCGGCGTGCGCAACGGGATGT
Source organism: Pseudogulbenkiania sp. (assembly GCA_018260425.1). GTDB lineage: Bacteria > Pseudomonadota > Gammaproteobacteria > Burkholderiales > Chromobacteriaceae > Paludibacterium. The sequence goes on from JAGLBD010000025.1 coordinate 170, forward strand.
GTTGTGGCTGCTTAAACTGATTAACAAAAACGCACTGCCGGAGTATGGCATTTTTTTGTAGCGGAGAATAACCTGTATTAGTCAGTGTTATGTATTCAGGAGAACGGTCATGATGCAACGCGTATTCAGGAGCCTGATGGTCGCGGCTCTTATTACCCTGCTTGGTGCATGTACTACCACGCGCATCGTCCATGAGTGGAAGGCGCCGGAGGCGAATGCCCGAGTCCCGCTCAAGCGAGTGCTGGTGATGGGCATTACCAAGGAAGAAGGTCCGCGCCGCACCTTTGAAGACACCTTTGCCGCGTCTCTGGCCCGTGCCGGGGTGCAGGCGGTGCCGATGTACCAGATTCACCCGGAACTGGGTGAGGCCGATCAGGCCAAGCTCAAGAAAATCATTGCCGACAGCGGTGTCGACGGGGTATTGGTGACCCGTCTGGTCCGCGTGGATTCGCGTGAACAGGTGCACAACAGTTCGCCGTGGCCAGGTCCGTACATGGGGTTCTACGGCTTTTACCACGATGCCTGGATCAACTATGACACAGTATCGACCTACAAGGTTGCCGTCATGGAAACCAATCTGTGGTCGGGCTCGAGCGGTAGTTTGCTGTGGTCTGGAACGACTGAATCCACCGACCCGGAAGATGTGACCCGTATCATCAGCGACTTTTCCAAAGTCGTTACCGAGAGCCTGTCCAAACAAGGCTATATTCCGGCCTTGCCCAAGTCCTGATACGACCCGGCCGATACCACGACCACCCCGCTCACACCGAGCCGGGTGGTCGTTTGCATTGGCGTGCCCATAGTCTCGCCCCCCCCGCCTCTGGTAATCTAGCTGGACTACAACGACAACAAACCATGAATCATGACCGAGAACGATATCCTGTACCTGGCGTCGGGCAGTCCGCGTCGCCGTGAGTTGCTGGCGCAGTTGGGCCTTCATTTCGAGCGAATCCATGCCGACATCGATGAGTCGGTATTGCCTGGCGAAGATGGTACGACCTACACCGAACGGCTTGCCGTGGCCAAAGCCGCTGCCGGGTGGCAGGTCGTCAGTTCATGCGGTATGCCCGAGCGGGCATTGTTGTCTGCCGATACTACCGTGGTACTGGATGGCGTTATCTATGGCAAACCGGAGGATGCTGACGATGCGTTCCGCATGCTCAAGCAGTTTTCCGGAAAGACCCACGACGTCATCACCGCGGTGGCGGTACGTCGCAACGATAAGGTTGCCACCCGGACGTCGCTGACCCGAGTTACCTTCAAGACCTTGAGCGATGAAGAAATCCGTCGCTATGTCGACTCGGGCGAAGCCTTCGACAAAGCAGGAGCCTATGGCATTCAAGGCCGCGCCGCGGTGTTTGTGTCCCGTATCGACGGCAGCTTCACCGGTGTGGTTGGACTCCCGTTGTATGAAACGGCGGACCTGCTGGCCGAATTTGGATTTCTCTTTCCGTGAAAGGCACTCCCGTGCTGCAGCAACCGATAGCCTTGCCGCGTGATATCGTGCGCCACAAGGAGCAGATTCTCGTCAACATCACCCCGCAGGAGACGCGGGTGGCCGTGCTGGAAGACGCCATCGTCCAGGAATTGCATATCGAGCGTTCCGCCAGCCGCGGTATTGTCGGCAACATTTACCTGGGACAGGTCAAGCGCGTATTGCCAGGCATGCAGTCCGCGTTCATCGAGATCGGACTCGAGCGTGCCGCGTTCCTGCATATTGCCGATGTGCTGGAACAACGCCAGCATCCCACCGAGCCGCAACGTATCGAAAACATGTTGTTCGAAGGGCAAACCATTCTGGTGCAGGTCATCAAGGACCCGATCGGCACCAAGGGGGCGCGTCTCAGTACCCAGATCAGTCTGGCGGGACGGTTCCTGGTGCATTTGCCGCAAGAAGAGCATATTGGCATCTCGCAAAAGATCGAAAACGAAGTCGAGCGAAGCTCGCTCAAGGCACGACTGGAAAAGCTGCTGCCCAAGGACCTTCCGCACGGTTATATCATCCGCACCAGTGCGGAAACCGCCACGGACGAAGCACTTGGCGCGGATATTCTTTATCTCTCCAAGTTGTGGGCGGATATCCGCCAGAAATCCGTCACTTTGCCGGCCCAGTCATTGCTTTACGAAGATTTACCTCTGTCGGTACGGGTATTGCGCGACATGGTCAGCGAGTCAACGGAAAGCGTGATTGTCGACTCAACGGAAAACTACAGTCGCATGGTGGAGTTCGCCGAGCAGTACGTCACGGCGGCGGTCAACAAGATCGAGCGCTACAGTGGCGAGCGTCCGCTGTTTGAACTGCATGGCATTGAAGCGGAGATCGACCGGGCGCTGGCCCGGCGCGTCAACCTCAAGTTCGGTGGCTACCTGATCATCGACCAGACCGAGGCGATGACCACCATCGACGTCAATACCGGTGGCTTTGTCGGCAACCGGAATTTCGACGAAACCATTTTCAAGACCAATCTGGAAGCGACCCATTCGCTGGCGCGCCAACTGCGCTTGCGCAATCTGGGCGGCATCATCATCGTTGACTTCATCGATATGGAAAACGAGGTGCACCGTCAGGCGGTGCTCAACGAGTTGGCCAAATCGCTGGCGCGCGACCGGACCCGTGTCACCTTGAACGGCTTTACCAGTCTCGGTTTGGTCGAGATTACCCGCAAACGTACCCGTGAAAGTCTGGCTCATGTGCTGTGCGAGACGTGTCCGCAGTGTCAGGGGCGTGGCGAGCTGAAAACGCCGCAAACGGTGTGTTATGAAATCCAGCGTGAAATTGTCCGGGAAGCACGGCAGTTCGATACACGCGGTTTCCGCATTCTGGCGGCCCAGCCGGTCATCGACATGTTCCTCGACGAAGAGTCGCAGAGCCTGGCGATGCTGGTCGACTTTATTGGCAAACCGGTGTCCTTGTCGGTAGAAACCACCTATTCTCAAGAGCAGTTCGACGTTGTCTTGCTGTGATGTATTGGAGTACAGATGTCTGATTCCGTAGTCGACCCGCTGTGGTCTGCGATTCTGGCGGAAGCCTACGATGCCGCCCAGGCCGAGCCGTTGCTGGCGAGCTTCCTGCACATGACCGTGTTGCGCCATGCCGCGCTGGAAGACGTGCTGGCGTTTCACTTGTCCAGCAAGCTGGCCAGCCCGGTGATGGATGCACGTGCCTTGATGGAGTTGTTCCGTGAGGCCTATGACAGCGATCCGGGGCTGGGCATGGCGATGCGTGCCGATATCAACGCCTGCTACGAGCGTGACCCGGCCTGCGACAGTTACTCGACCCCGTTGCTGTACTTCAAGGGGTTTCATGCCATTCAGAGTCAGCGCATCACCCACTGGCTGTGGCAGCGTGAGCGTCGTACGCTCGCCCTGTTCCTGCAGAACCGTATTTCCGAGGTGACCGGCGCCGATATTCATCCGGCGGCGCATCTCGGTCATGGCGTGATGCTGGACCACGGCACGGGCGTTGTCGTTGGCGAAACGGCCGTGATCGGCAACAACGTGTCGATTCTGCATGGCGTGACGCTGGGGGGCTCCGGCAAGGAGCGTGGCGACCGTCATCCCAAGATCGCCGATGGCGTGATGATTGGCGCCGGGGCGGCGATCCTCGGCAATATCCATGTCGGTAGCTGTGCCAAAGTCGGTGCCGGCAGTGTGGTGCTGGAGGATGTGCCGGCGCACAGCACCGTGGCCGGCGTACCCGCCCGGGTAGTCAGCCAGACCGCGACCGGCTGCACCCCGGCACTGGACATGGATCAGCGCGTCTAATCAGGGAGACTGTGGTCGAGCGCAGGGCGCCGCATGGCTAGCCGATGCCCGGCACATGCGTATACACTGCGCACGCGCAAACACAGGAGTCATAACTACATGCAAGTCAAAGTCGTTGATTACCATGCCCCGGATGCCGCAGAGCAGTTCACCCGCTCGCTGCACGAAACCGGTTTCGGTGTCCTGGTCAACCATCCGCTGAGCCAGTCTCGCGTCGAAACCATTTATCGCGACTGGTTGGCCTTCTTCGACAGCGAAGAGAAGCACGACTTCGCGTTCAAGGCCGACACCCAGGACGGTTATTTCTCCAGCGAGATTTCCGAGACGGCCAAAGGCTCCACCCAAAAAGATATCAAGGAGTACTTCCACATCTACCCGTGGGGTCGTATTCCGGCTTTCCTGGCTGGCGATGCCATGGCCTACTACGAGTCGGCCAACCGTCTGGCCGCCGAGCTCTTGTCCTGGGTCGAGAAGTTCACCCCGGCCCACATCGCCGCCAACTACAGCCAGCCCTTGTCGCACATGATCGACGGCAGCAAGAAAACCTTGCTGCGCGTATTGCGCTATCCGCCGTTGACCGGCAAGGAGCCGGCCGGTTCGCTGCGTGCCGCGCCGCATGGCGATATCAATCTGTTGACCATCCTGCCGGCCGCCAACGAGCCGGGCCTGCAAGTGCAGGACAAGAACGGCGACTGGCTGGACGTGCCGTGTGATTTCGGCATGCTGATCATCAATATCGGCGATATGTTGCAAGAAGCGTCGCAGGGCTACTACCCGTCCACTATTCACCGTGTCGTGAACCCCAGCGGAGAGCATGCGTTGCGTTCGCGCGTTTCGCTGCCCTTGTTCCTTCATCCGCGCGACGAAGTGGTGCTTTCCGAGCGCTATACCGCCAAAGCCTACCTTGATGAACGGCTGCGCGAACTTGGCGTAAAAGCCTAAGCAGGCAGAAGGGGCACGGCCCCGGCCCTCCCTGAGGTAGAATCAGGGTTTTGACGAAACCGTGCCCCATTATGAGTGCTGATCTGCTCGACGGTCTGAATACCGAACAATTGCGTGCCGTGACCTGGCCGGCACGCTCCGCGCTGGTGCTGGCGGGTGCCGGCAGCGGCAAGACCCGCGTGCTGACCACCCGTATTGCCTGGTTGTTGTCCACCGCCCAGACCAGCCCGGCGGGTATTCTGGCCGTGACCTTCACCAACAAGGCGGCGCGCGAGATGCAAACCCGCTTGTCCACGCTGGTTCCGGTCAATGTGCGTTCCATGTGGATCGGCACCTTCCATGGCCTGTGCAACCGCTTTTTGCGCATCCATCACCGTGACGCCGGCTTGCCGCCGACCTTCCAGATTCTCGATTCCCAAGACCAGCAGGCTGTGATCAAACGCTTGCTGAAAAGCCTCGAGCTGTCCGATGAAAAGTTTCCGCCGCGTGCCGTTGCGAGCTTTATCAACGGCAACAAGGAGTCCGGGGTACGGGCCGGCGAGCTGAGTGCCCACGATGCCTATACCCGCAAGATGATCGAGGTCTATGCCGCCTACGATGCGCAATGCCGCCGTGAAGGGGTGTGCGATTTTGCCGAGTTGCTGTTGCGCAGTTACGAGGTGCTCAAGGCCAATGCCGCACTGCGCGAGCACTATAGCGAGCGTTTCCGGTACATTCTCGTCGACGAGTTTCAGGATACCAACCGCCTGCAGTATGCTTGGCTGAAGTTGCTGGCCGGTACCCATGGCAATCTGTTTGCCGTCGGCGACGACGACCAGTCCATTTACGCGTTCCGTGGTGCGGAAGTCGGCAATATGCGTTCCTTGCTGGCAGACTTTTCCGTGGCGGAGCCGGTCAGGCTGGAACAGAACTACCGGTCCATGGGAACGATCCTCAAGGCGGCCAACGCGTTGATCGAACGCAATGACGGCCGTCTGGGCAAGAACCTGTGGACCGATGCCGGCGACGGCGAGACGATCCGCTTTTACGAGGGGTGGTCGGATGGTGACGAGGCCGAGTTCATCGTTGGCGAAGCGCGCTCCTTGCGACGCGAAGGGCTGGATCTTGCCGATATGGCGATCCTGTACCGTTCCAATGCCCAGTCGCGGGCGCTGGAGCATGCCCTGGTCAATGCCGGGCTGCCTTACCGTATCTATGGCGGCCTGCGCTTCTTCGAGCGTCAGGAGGTCAAGCACGCGTTGGCCTATTTGCGGCTGGCCGCCAACCCGGAAGACGACAACGCCTTGCTGCGGGTCATCAATGTGCCGGCGCGCGGTATCGGCGCCCGTTCCATTGAAAACCTTCAACTGCTGTCGCGGGAACAGGGCATCACCTTGTGGCAGGC
>JAGLBD010000025.1:6360-16683 GCA_018260425.1 Pseudogulbenkiania sp.
TTGGTGGAATTCCTCTCGGCGGCCTCGCTGGAAGCCGGGGACCATCAGGCCGACGCCGGCGAGGATGCCCTGCAGTTGATGACGGTCCACTCGGCCAAAGGGCTGGAGTTCGATGCCGTTTTTGTTTCCGGTCTGGAAGAGGGTTTGTTTCCTCACGAAAACAGCTTTAATGATCAGAAAGGGCTGGAGGAAGAGCGCCGCCTGATGTACGTCGCCATTACCCGGGCCCGCAAGCGTCTCTACCTGACATGCGCCCAGTCACGCATGTTGCATGGCCAGAGCCGTTACCCGATCCGCTCGCGTTTTGTCGATGAACTGCCTGCCGAATTGCTGCATGTGCTGTCGCCGGGGCGTCGCCCGGCACCGCCGGCCCGTGAAGGCCGGGCTCCGTGGATGGAAAGCGCGGCTAACACAGCCGTGGCGGAACGCCACGCCGACAAGGCCGGGTTCACCATTGGGCAGACGGTGGCCCATCCCCGATTCGGTACCGGGGTGGTCGTGAATGCCGAGGGCAGTGGCGAAGAGGTTCGCCTGCAGGTGAATTTCGCCGAGCAAGGGCTCAAATGGCTGGATCTGAAGTATGCTCCGCTGACGGCGCTGTGAATCGGTAATATGCATTTCGGGATCGGGAATTCTTCATGAAAGACGACAACGTCGGTGTTTCAAGTCAGGACCAGGGCGATCCCTTCCGGCGCAAACTGTTTTTGGTGATCGACAGTGTGCCGGAGATGCAGCGCGCCTTGTCGATGACCTTGTCGTCATTCGGCATCGACAAGGTCGAGTTCGCCAGCAAGGCAACCGACGCGCTGGCCAAGATGAGCCGCTTCGAGTTCGATGTTGTGTTGTGCGACTACGATCTGGGCAATGGCTACGATGGCTTGTACCTGTTCGAGGAGGTCAAGGAACGCAATCTGATCAAGCAGTCTTGCGTGTTCATGATCGTGACCGGAGAGCGGCGGGCCCAGCGGGTTATCTCCGCTGCCGAGCTGGCGCCGGACGACTACCTGCTCAAGCCGTTTACCGGCGAGGTGCTGGCGCAGCGTCTGGCGAAGGCCATTCGGCGTCGCGCCGCCTTTCGTCTGGTCGACGAGGCGATCATGCGCCATGAGTATCTGGCGGCCATCGAGACCTGTACCCGCAAAATCCGCGAGCGTGGCGAGTTCACGCTCGATTTCATGAAGCTCAAGGGCTCCCTGTCGCTCAAGATCGGCGACTTCGATACGGCTCGCACCATCTATGCCGAAGTGCTGGCGCTGAAAAATGTGCCCTGGGCCAAATTGGGACTGGCCAAGGCGCTGACCGGCCTCAAGTCCTATGACGATGCGCGCTTGTTGTTCGAGGACGTGTTGCAGGACAATGACCGGGTGATGGAAGCCTATGACTGGCTGGCACGTCTGTATCGCATGGGGCATGACCTGCCGCGCGCACAGTCGGTGCTCAAGAACGCCACGGAAATTTCGCCGGTGGTGATCCGTCGCCAGCAACAGTTGGCCGAAGTGGCGGTGATGAACAATGATCTGGGCACGGCCGTCGAGGCCAGCCGCCAGGCACTGGATATCGCCAAATATACCTGGCATCGTCATCCTACCCACTATGCCGTGCTGGCGCGGGTGCAGTTGGCGCAAGGCGAGGCCGGTGCGGCCGCCAGAACCCTCAGCAGCCTGCGTCGTGACTACCGGTATAATGAGCTGGGCGAATGGATGGCCGATGTGGTGGACAGCCAATTGCAGGAAGCCAGTGGCAACCATGTCCGTGCCGCCTCCTTGCTGGAGGGGGCCAAGACCCGACTGGACAGCATGGCCCAGTCGCCGGACCCAGGGTCACGCATGGAGTTTGCCCGGGCTTGCTACGCGCAGAACCGGGCAGAACTGGGCGACGCCACCCTATGCGATCTGGTGCGCAATCATCATGACAACGAAGCCTTGTTGAGCAGTCTGGGCGATCTGTTCGAAGAAGTCGGTCGCGGAGATGTCGGTCAGGAGTTGATTGCCGCCAATGTGCAATCGGTGGTGGACCTCAATAACCGCGCGGTACGCGATGCCCAGGCCGGTAATTACGAGGGTGCCATCGACCGGTTTGCCAAGGCACTGGAAGACATGCCGGACAATGTTCAGGTGATGCTCAACCTGGTGAACGCTACCATGGCCTATGTCCATCACACCGGTTGGCATGAAAGTCACATGCGGCGCGCGGCAGAATTGTTGACCCGGGTGCGCGACGTCGCACCGGCCAACAACAAGTTTCAAAAAATCCTGCATTCGTGGCGGAGCCTGACCGAAAAGTCAGGTAAACCCCACTGGGGTTTGTAAGCTGTGTTATTCTGCTGCACCTAATGCATAGGGCATTTAGTGTGGTTTGGTTTAATAAGTGCAACTACCTAAAACGATTAATTTCATAAAAATTATTGTCGCAGTGCTCTACTATTAACGCTCTTTAATAATTGCCGGGGTGTTTTGAAACATGCAGATGAGATCGGTCTATCTCGCCAGCGTCATGCTATGGTTGGTATTGACTGTCCTGACCGGACTGTCATTCGCCAGCCGTGCCATGTCCGGCGCCGAGGCCGAATTCACCCGGGCAAGCCAGCTGGTGTTCGAAAACATTAGCCAGAAGTTGCAAGTCAATGAAGCCGTGCTCGACAGCTATGCCTCCTTCTCGGGGCTGGGCATGAAGCACGGTGGTCAGGAAGAGCGTCAGTTCATCCACCAGTTTCTGGGACGTTACCCGCAAATCATCGCGGTGATGCGTGTCGAACGCGTCCCGCTGGGCAACCGCGAAGCCTTTCTGCGCGCGGCGCGCGGCAGTCATGGCGGTGACTTTCACATTCAGTCGCTGAGCAAAGACGGCAAGGAGCTGCAAGGCCCGGTCGTTGCGAGCGAGGAAAGTTTTCCGATTACCTTCATCGAACCCGCCAGCCGCATGTCGTCGCGTTGGCTGGGCGTCGATATCGCTACCAATGATTTCCTGCGCGACACCTTGCTGGATGCGATCGAAAGCGGCCACAGCGCAGCATCGCGTTCCTTCGACTGGGCCGACGGCCGGCCGGCTTACATGATGGTGCGTCCTGCCGACGATGCCTCCAGTTATGTCGCCTCGGGCGGTATGCCCTGGCACTTCGTCGGCATGATGGTGCGTACCGGAACGTTGACCTCGCTGGTGGGCGACCTGCCGGCGGGCATGGGAGTGCGTTTGTGGCACAAACGTTTCCCTTACAGTAATCCGCAAGGGTGGTTCATCAACATTGGCGAACCTGAAACCAGTTGGCTGGAGTCGCGACTGTTTCCGCGGCTGGAGCGTGAGCGTCAGGTCGGTAGCGATGCCCAGCCACTGATCCTGCGCGTCAGCTGGCAACTGGGGTGGAAGCAGATCGGCATGTTTGAATGGGGCATGAGCGCGGCCTTGTCGCTGGTGATGATGGTGTTGCTGTGGCTGGGATGCGAAAGCTACCGGCGTTACCAATGCGGACGGGTCGAGCGGGAAGCCCGGTTGTTCTATCTGGCCAATCATGACCGCCTGACCGGCCTTGCCAATCGCGGCCTGTTCTATGACCGCCTGCAACATGCCATTTCCCGTCTGAACCGCAGCGGCAAGCGACTGGCCGTGTTGTTTCTCGATATGGACCGCTTCAAGCCGGTCAACGATACCTATGGCCATGTGGTGGGTGACCGGGTGTTGCAGATGATCGCGGCACGGATGAAGCTGGCGCTGCGCAGCGAAGACACCGTGGCCCGGCTGGGCGGGGACGAGTTTGTCGTGCTGGTTGAGGAAATCGAATCGTATCGGGAAGTCGACCGGGTGGTTGCCCGGTTGAAGGGCGCTATCGAAGAGATTTTCGAGGTGGAAGAGCACCGGATCCGGGTTGGTGTCAGTATCGGTGTCGCCTATTATCCTGAAGACGGCGTGCTGATCGAAGAGTTGCTCTCCGTGGCCGACCGCAAGATGTACGGTGACAAGCGCGAACCGGAAATGGCCTGAAGTAATGCCTTGGCGCAGGTTTTGCAGTAAACTTTGCCTGACCCCCACTACAGGATGACAGGGATGTACACGTCCGATTTTACCCAGTTCATGAATCAGTACCTGGAGAAAAATCCCCAGGTGGACACCGAACGCCGCGAGCTGCGGCTGACCTGGTGGGACCGCCAGGTGGATAGCGATGACCAGCGCCGCTGGAAAGAGTCGCGAGTTCCGCAAAAACCCTATGTATACCAGCCGGACTGAGTTGCCGCGCTACTGACGCCCGTTGAGTCGGGCGTTTATCATTTTCAGGCTAGTTATTTCCATGACACGACGTTCTGTCTCCGTCGACAACGCACTAAACGATTACCTCATTTCCGTCGGTGTAACCGAAACCCCGGTCCAGCGCGAATTACGGGAATTCACCGCGACCCATCGTATGGCCAAGATGCAGATTGCTCCCGAGCAAGGGCAGTTGCTGGCCTGGCTGGCTCGTCTGATTGGCGTGCGGCGCTATCTGGAGCTGGGGGTGTTTACCGGTTACAGCACTCTGACCATGGCGCAGGCCTTGCCCGATGACGGTGAGATCATTGCCTGCGATGTCAGCGAGAGCTTCACCGACATCGCCCGTGCTTACTGGCAAAAGGCCGGTGTTGCCGATCGCATCCGGCTCGAACTCCAGCCGGCCTTGCTGACCCTGCGCACCCTGATTGATGAAGAGGGACGTGCCGGCAGTTTCGACATGGCGTTCATCGATGCGGACAAACCCGGTACGCCGGACTACTATGAAGCGTGTCTGACGCTGGTTCGTCCGGGAGGAATCATCGCCATCGACAATATCTTTCTGGGCGGCAGGGTGGTGGAACCGCTCGCCAGCGATCCGCCCGGCGTCCATGTCATGCATGCCTTCAACGTCTCTTTGGCTCACGACGAGCGGGTGTCTCCCTGCCTGTTGCCGATCGGTGACGGCATGACCTTGCTGATTCGTCGTTGAACTTTATCGATTTAACCGAGTCGTAGCCATTTCGTTGTCATTGCCTGCGCAGGGCGGGTGTATGATAAAAGAGTTTACTGAATCTGGAATGCCATGCTGAACCGCCGTCCACGCCGCCAGGTCAACCAGATGAACGTCGTGCCCTATATCGACGTAATGCTGGTATTGCTGGTTATTTTCATGGTTACTGCGCCGATGTTTACCCCGGGCGTGATTGATGTGCCCAGCGTGTCGCGTGCCCGTACTGTCGACAACCGTCCGGTCGAGGTGATCATCGACGACACTTCCCGGATTACCGTGAAAACCGCCGACAAGGACATTCCGGCGGCGTCGCCCGAGGAATTGGTGAACATCGTCAAAAGTCTGGACGCCAGTCTGACCTACGCGATCTCGGCGAACAAAGACCTTAAATATTCCGAAGTGATCCATATCGCCGATATGCTGCACAAGGCCGGCATCCAGCACGTCGCTCTGACGGTCAAGCAAGGCACGGGCGGATGAAGCAGGAAAACCGTGACGGATTGTCCGCGTCGGTCATTGCCTCGGTGTTGCTTCATTTGCTGATACTGGGCGGTGCCATCTGGCTGGGCTTGAACCGCCGTGCACCAGTCGAGTCCGCTCCCGTTGCCGTTGAGCTGTGGAGCAGCGCTCCGCCGCCGCCCCCTGCCGACACGACCAAGGCGGCTCCCCGGCCCCGTCCGGAACCGGTTGAAGAGACCCGTCCAGCGGAAGAGACCCCCAAGGCCGACGTCAATCTCCATCAAGACACCACGAAAACGCCGCGCAAGGTCGAGGCATCCCGTCCTTCGGACAAGGCCAAACCCAAGCCGGAACCGGTTCCGCAGCCACGTCCGGAGCCCAAGCCGCAGCCAAAACCGCAAGCCGAGCCCAAGCCTCAGGTGAAACCGGTTGCCGCGCCGCATCCGGCCGGCAAGGGCAGCAAAACCGCTCCACGCTACAACTCGGTCGCCGATGAGTTGTTCTCGGATATCGGCAGTACCAATGTCACTCGTCCGGCAAACGCCAGAAAGGATCAGGCTGGTGCGAAGGACGGGGTGGCGGGTGGAGTGGCTAACGGTAGTGGCAACAAAGATGGCTACGCAAACCGGGTGCAGTCCAAGGTGAAACCCTTGGTACAGGTGCCGCCCGATTTGAACGGTAATCCGCAGGCGGTGGTTCAGGTGACCCTGTTACCCAGTCTGGAGGTTCGCGAAGTCAAACTGCTGTCGTCCAGTGGTAGCAAGGCTTACGACGATGCTGTGGTTAGGGCGATTTGGGATGCCCGGGTGTTCCCGGCGCTGCCGACTGGCATGCAATTTACCGATGTGCGGCGCTTGACCTTGCGTTTCTCACCTAAATGAGTTGAATTTCGCTAGAAGTTTAGACAAATTTGATATTTATATCGTATAGAGGGAACTCATGACCGACTTAAGGACTCTCACACGAGTCGTTGTCGCTCTGGCACTGAGCTGTGTGATGGGCGTTGCCCGTGCCGAAATGGTGATCGACATCATTGGTGGTGGCGCCAATCGTCACGCGGTTTCCGTGGTGCCGTTCAAGAACGAAAATCCGGGAACGGCAAATAATCTGACACCGGTGATCCGCAATGATCTTGCCCTGTCGGGTGAGTTCCGGGTTGTTGATGGTGCCGATGTGGCCAATGTGCCGTTCGAGCCCGGCGAGGTGAAATACCCGCTCTGGCAGGCCAAGGGGGTTCAGTCGGTGGCGATCGGCAAAGTGGAGCCGGCGGCCGGCGGGCAGATGACCATCAGTTTTCGCTTGATGGATGTTGCCCAGCATACCCAATTGACCAGTGGCCAGTTCACCGTGTCCCCTGACCGGGTGCGGGAAGTTGCCCATACCATTGCCGACATGATTTATCAGGCAATTACCGGACAGAAAGGGATTTTCAATACCCGTCTTGCCTATGTGCTGAAGTCCGGTCGCAGCTACCAGTTGCAGATTGCCGATGTCGACGGCGCACGGGCGCAGACGGTATTGCGTTCCAAAGAGCCGATCATGTCTCCGACATGGTCGCCGAATGGCCGTTATCTGGCCTATGTGTCGTTCGAGACCCAGAAACCGGTGGTCTGGGTGCAGGACCTGTCGACCGGTAGTCGACGCCCGGTGGCCAATTTCAAGGGCAGTAATTCTGCGCCGGCCTGGTCGCCTGACGGGGCGACACTGGCCGTTGTGCTGACGACTACCGGAAATTCACAGATTTATCTGGTACCCATGGAAGGCGGTCGTCCGCGCCGGGTCAGCTATAGCGACGGCATCGATACCGAACCAGCGTTTTCCGCGGACGGAAGTCGCCTGTTGTTTGTGTCGGACCGTGCGGGCGGACCGCAGATTTATTCCATGCCGGTGACCGGTGGACAGGCACAACGCCAAAGCTGGAACGGGGCCTATAACGTTTCGCCGCGTGTCGCCCCGGACGGCAAGAGTTTTGCCTATGTCCGCCGCGAAGCGGGCAAGTTCCGTGTCGTCATTCAGGACAGTAGTGGTGACCGCTACCTGTCCGATGGCCCGGACAACCAACGACCGAGCTATGCGCCCAACGGACGCATGGTGCTTTACGCCAGCGAAGCCGGAGGCAAGAGCGTGTTGTACGCCGCCACGGTGGATGGCAGCAGCAAGATAAAGCTGGCCGTGATCAACGGTGATGTACAGGACCCCGCATGGGGACCGTTCAATACCCCGTGATTGACTGATCTTAACTTGAGGAGTGAAAGCATGAACGTGAAACACCTTCTGATGGGCGCCGCTACTGTTACCTTGCTGGCCGCTTGCGCCAGCACCAAGCCGGAAACCACAACCCCGGCTCCGGTGGACACCACCGCCAAGACCACGGCTCCGGTAGACCAGGGCGCCGCCAATCAGGGCAAAGTCGCTGTCGATCCGCTCAATGATCCGAACAGCCCGTTGGCCAAACGCAGCGTCTACTTCGACTTCGACTCCAATGCGATCAAATCCGAGTTCAAGCCGACCATCGACGCTCACTCGGCCTTCCTGAAATCCAATCCGGAACAGAAGGTCGTCATTCAGGGCAATACCGATGCTCGCGGTAGCCGTGAGTACAACCTGGCGTTGGGCCAGCGTCGTGCCGAAAGCGTGAAGAAGGCCATGCAGGTGCTGGGCGTGAAAGAACAGCAACTGGAAGCCGTCAGCTTCGGTATGGAGAAGCCCAAGGCAGAAGGCAAGGATGACGCGGCCTATGCGGAAAACCGCCGCGACGACATCGTCTACCAAGGCAAATAAGCCTGTGACGCAAGACAGGGCCGGAGAGTCTTGCTAGGCTGTCCGGCTATCTGTCATTTTGTTGGGGATAAAAAACGATGAAACGGTTTGCCATCAGCGCCCTGACGCTGGCTGTCCTGACCGGTTGCGCAAGCACGAGCGATCTGGAAGCGACGCGTCGCCAGATCGACCAGGTCAATCAGCAAGCCAGCAATCGTATCGCGGAAGTCGAAAACAAGTTGTCCAACGACAAGTTGCTCGACCTCGTCAATCAGGTCGATGCCCTGAAGGCAGAAATCGCCAAGCTGCGCGGTGAAAACGAGGTCATCAACTACACCTTGCAAACCACCCAGAAGCGCCAAAACGATTTGTATGCCGATCTGGATGCGCGTCTGGCCCGCTTTGAAAACGGTGCCGCCAGTGCTCCGGTTGCCAGTGCTCCGCCTGCCAATACTTCGGTCGCACAGACTGCCCCGGATTTCGACAAGGCCATGAAGCTGCTTCGCAGCCAGAACTTTGCCGATGCCGTGCCGGCCTTGCAGCGCTTCATTGCGCAGAATCCGGATTCGCCGCAGGCCATCGAAGCGACCTATTGGCTGGGCGCTGCCCATGCCGGCCTGCGCCAGTATGATTCGGCCATTGATATTCACCGCCGCTTTGTCGAGCAGCATCCCGACGACCCGCGTGCGCCGGATGCCCTGCGCAGCATTGGCTTGTGCCAGCGTGCCTTGAGCCAGAACGATATCGCCAAGGGGACCTTCCGCCGTCTGATCAAGCTCTACCCCAAGAGCACCGCGGCGCAAAAAGCCCGTGAGATGTTGAAAACGATGTGAGCCTCATCGCTACGAATCAAACCGCAGGAATGCTCCCTGCGGTTTTTTTATGGCTATAGGGTTAATCCTGTTTGAGTTAGTCAGTCGATTTGTCAGACAGAATGGTGTCGCTAAGTCATTGAATTTGCTTTACGTAAAGACATAATTCGTTTCGACCTTGGCGGGGCTTCGGGTAAAATACCGTCTTTAACGACCCTTGAAGGCGTAATGGCATGATCGAAGTCGGCATTGTGATGGGCAGCAACAGTGACTGGGAAGTCATGCAGCATGCAGCCCGTGTGCTCAAGGAGTTTGGCGTGGCGTTCGAAACACGCGTTGTGTCGGCGCATCGTACCCCTGACCTGTTGTTCCACTATGCCGAAACGGCCCGCGAGCGCGGTCTGACGGCGATCATTGCCGGAGCCGGCGGCGCCGCTCACCTGCCGGGCATGCTGGCCGCCAAGACCACTGTTCCGGTATTGGGGGTTCCCGTTCCTTCGCGCTATCTGCGCGGCGAAGATTCCTTGCTGTCCATCGTGCAAATGCCCAAGGGCATCCCCGTGGCGACCTTTGCCATCGGCGAGGCGGGTGCGGCCAATGCCGCCTTGTTTGCCTTGTCGATGCTGTCGGTCACGCGTCCCGATGTCGCCGCGGCACTGGCCGCATTCCGCCAGCGTCAGGAAGAGACCGTACTGGCCATGACCTTGCCGGAGGTGGAGTGATGGCGGCTATCTTGCCCCCGGCCCGATTGGGCATCCTCGGTGGTGGTCAACTGGGCAGCATGTTCACGATCGCCGCGAAAACCATGGGCTATCAGGTGATGGTACTGGATCCCGATCCTGCTGCTCCCGCTGCCCGGTTTGCCGATACCCATCTGTGTGCGGCCTATAACGATCGTGCGGCGCTGGACGAGATGGCCAGAAGCTGTGCGGCCATTACCACCGAATTCGAGAACGTCAACGCCGAGGCCATGCGCGAGCTGGCACGCCATACCCGTGTTTCGCCTTCCGGTGATGCGGTGGCGATTGCGCAAAACCGTATCGAAGAAAAGGCCTGGATCAACAAGGCCGGACTGCCGACGGTTCCCTACCTGACCCTTGAAACGCTGGCCGACATCAATGTCGACCTGTCGGCGTATCTGCCGGGGATCCTGAAAACCGCACGGCTGGGCTATGACGGCAAGGGGCAGGTACGTGTCACCACCGCGGAGGAAGCGCGTGCGGCCTGGGCCGATCTGGGCGGACAAGCCTGTGTGTTGGAAAAGCGCGTTGATCTCAAGCTCGAGGTGTCGGTGATTGTGACCCGCACCAGCGGCGCCCAGAT
>JAGLBD010000025.1:16783-31020 GCA_018260425.1 Pseudogulbenkiania sp.
CATTACACCCTGGATGCCTGCCTCACCGACCAGTTTCAGCAGCAGGTCCGTGCCATGTGCGGCTTGTTGCCGGGGCGCACCGACTTGTTGTCGCCGGCGGTGATGGTCAATTTGCTCGGCGATAGCTGGCAGGAAAACGGTGCCGAGCCGCGTTGGGACGTGTTGATGGAAGCCCCCAATGCCCATTTGCACCTGTACGGCAAGGGCGAAGCCCGTCCGGGCCGCAAAATGGGTCACTACACCGTATTGGCCCAGGAAGTCGACGCAGCGCTGGAGCAAGCCCTGGCGCTCAAGGAAACCCTGTAAGGAAGGAATGTTGTCCATGTCCGGCACACCCCTCACCAGCCTGAAAAAGATCTATTCGGGCAAGGTACGCGACTTGTACGAGATCGATGAGAAGCGCATGTTGATGGTCGCCTCCGACCGACTGTCTGCGTTTGACGTGATTCTTCCGGAGCCGATTCCCGGCAAAGGGGAAATCCTGACCGCCATTTCGAATTTCTGGTTCGAGCACCTGAAACACGTTGTGCCGAATCATCTGACCGGCGACAGTGTGGCATCGGTCGTCAGTACCGAAGAACTTCCCTTGGTGGAAAAGCGGGCGGTGGTCGCCAAACGACTGACGCCGGTGCCGGTCGAGGCCATTGTGCGCGGCTATCTGGCCGGTTCGGGACTGAAAGAGTATCGTCAGCACGGTTCGGTCTGCGGCATTGCCTTGCCGGCCGGCCTGCAGGAGTCCTCTCGTTTGCCGGAGCCGATTTTTACTCCTTCGACCAAGGCGGCGGTGGGCGACCATGACGAAAATATCAGCTTTGACGAGTGCGCGGCCAAGATTGGTGCCGAGCTCGCCGCCAAGGTGCGCGATACCGCCATCAAGCTCTATCTGGCGGCCAGTGAGTATGCTGCCAGTCGCGGCATCATCATCTGCGATACCAAGTTCGAGTTCGGTATTGACGAAGACGGTACCCTGACCTTGATGGATGAAGCGTTGACCCCGGATTCCAGCCGTTTCTGGCCAGCATCCGGCTATGCCGAAGGCACGACCCCGCCGAGCTTCGACAAACAGTTCGTGCGTGACTGGCTGGAAGCCAGCGGCTGGAACAAACAGGCTCCGGCGCCGAAGGTGCCGGAAGAGGTTCGCCTCAAGACGGCAGCAAAATATCTTGAAGCCTTGACCCGTTTGACGGGCTGAACGGCTTGTCCTGATGCGGCGCCAAGGCTAGAATCCCGTCATTGTATGACATACATATTCACCGGAGGCATCCTTGGCGCTGCAGCATCCTGAGTTATCCACACCACATGCCAAGATCGTACTGGCGCGTTCGTCGCTGGCCCGTGCCATGCTGGAGTTTCAACTGCGCAACCGCGATCACCTGGCGCCCTGGGGGCCGGCGCACTCGGACGCGTTCTATACCGAAGCCTACTGGATCACCAGTTTCCGGCAGGCTGTTCGTGACTGGGATGAAGGGCGTTCGGTTCGCTTGCTGATGCTGGATCCTGCCCAGCCGCAACGCGTCATTGGCACGATTTCCTATACCAATATTGTTCGAGGCGTGTTTCAGGCCTGTCATCTCGGCTACAGCATTGATGCTCACCATGAGGGCAAAGGGCAGATGCGCCATGCGTTGAAGGTCACCAACGATTACATGTTTCAGCGAATGAAGCTGCACCGCATCATGGCAAATTACCAGCCACACAATGATCGCAGTGCCCGTTTGCTGTCACGGCTGGGTTTCATGATCGAAGGCAAAGCGAGTCGCTATCTGTTTCTGGATGGCGAATGGCGTGATCATGTACTGACCTCGCTGATCAATCCCGATTTCAATCCCGAGACTATTCTCGGCTAAGGTCCTGATGAACCTTTTCGAGCTGCATTGCGCCGATGGCCA
Organism: Pseudogulbenkiania sp.; assembly: GCA_018260425.1. Taxonomy (GTDB): domain Bacteria; phylum Pseudomonadota; class Gammaproteobacteria; order Burkholderiales; family Chromobacteriaceae; genus Paludibacterium. The sequence goes on from JAGLBD010000025.1 coordinate 18,673, forward strand.
CGCCATTCCGGTGTGCCATTGGCCTCCTGCCTCACCCGTTCGCGGCGTGATTCTGCTCTGCCACGGCATGAGCGAGTACGGTGCACGCTATGACCGGTTGGCCAAGGTGTTTGCGGCGGCCGGGTATGCGGTGTATGCCCATGACCATCGCGGCCACGGGCGGCACCCGGCCATTCGAGGCTGGTTTGCCGAACGGGATGGCTGGCAGCGGGTGGTGGACGATCTCGATGAGGTCAGGCGTCATGCGGCGCTGGACTGGCCCGGTATGCCACTCTATCTGTTGGGGCACAGTATGGGCTCTTTCGTCGCCAGAGCCTACTTTCTGGCCCATGGCGAGGGCTTGGCGGGACTGATGCTCTCGGCAACCGGATACCGGCAGGCACTGCTGGCACGAGGTATGCGCGGCATTGCCCGTTTTGCCGGTCGCAAAGGGCGCGACACACAGCCTAGTGTGTTCATGGCGACGCTGGTATTCGGCAGTTTCAATCTCGGATTCCGGCCAACCCGTACCCCGGTTGACTGGTTGACGCGCGATCAGGGCGAGGTGGATCGCTATCTCGCCGATCCCTTGTGCGGTTTTGCGCCGACCCCCTCGCTATGGGTGGATTTGTTCGGTGGCATCATCGCCATGGAAAAGGGCGAGAAGCGCGGCAAGGGATTGAATACGGCATGTCCGGTGCTGCTGTTTGCCGGAAGCCGCGATCCGGTCAGTCTGGGCAAGATCGGCTTGAATCAATTGAAACGGCGCTATCTTGCCGCCGGGCTGACCGATGTGCAGATAAGGGTCTATCCGGGCGGACGACACGAGATGCACAATGAAACCAACCGCCATGAACTGGACGCCGACCTGCTGGCCTGGCTTGCCGCTCACGGGCGGGACATCAGCCAGAACCAGCCACCCCACGCGCAGTAGTGCACGGCGACAATCAACCAGAACACCATCTGATAGCTGGATTTGCTGGACTTGTGGCGCAGCAGACGTTGCGCCAGCAGTGCGCCCGGCCAGCCTCCTGCCAACTCCAAGCCGTGCAATGTCTGCTCGGGCACCCGCCATCCCCCGCGTTTGGCCTGCAGTTTGTCCAGGGCATAGATGACGAAGGTCACGGCGCTGACGATCAGATAGCACCAGACTGGCCACTGAGTGTGCTGTAGCCAGGCAACGATGCCCATGATGAGCAGGGGGAAGCCTCCGGCCAGGCTGAGTCCACGCATTGACAGGGTCTTTCTCGACAGTTTGCAGAGCCGGGAGTGTAGCGCATGTGTCCGGCATAGTCTGCGAATTGACAACTTACTTACCAGTAAGTATTGTCCATGGCATTACGCAGTCCAATCCGATTCTGACATGCATCGCGACGAGGAAGTCATATGAGCGCTTATCCGCATCTTCTTGCCCCGCTCGACCTGGGCTTTACCACCCTGAAAAACCGGGTGTTGATGGGTTCCATGCACACTGGTCTGGAAGAAGCCCCGCAGGGCTTTGAAAAAATGGCCGCCTTCTATGCCGAGCGTGCCGCCGGTGGTGTCGGCCTGATCGTGACCGGCGGCGTGGGACCGAACCCGGAGGGCTGTGTTGCCGAAGGCGCCTCGATGCTGGCAGATGAAAAAGAGGTGCCGCATCACCGTCTGGTGACGGACGCTGTTCATGCCGCCGGCGGCAAGATCTGCCTGCAGATCCTGCATAGCGGCCGTTACAGTTTTCAGGAAAAGTGTGTGGCGCCGTCGCCACTGATCGCGCCGATCAATTTCTACCGCCCGCGTGAACTGTCCGAAGACGATATCTGGCAAACCATCGCCGACTTTGCCCGTTGTGCACGACTGGCGCGCGAAGCCGGCTACGACGGTGTTGAAGTGATGGGCTCGGAAGGCTATCTGATCAACCAGTTCATTGCGGCCCAAACCAACAAACGGACCGACGGCTGGGGGGGCAGTTTCGAGAATCGCATCCGTTTCCCGATTGAAATCGTCAAGGCGGTGCGCGAAGCGGTCGGCTCCGATTTCATTATCATCTACCGTCTGTCGATGCTCGATCTGGTGGAAGAGGGCAGCGAATGGAGCGAAGTCGTCACGCTGGCGCGCGCGGTGGAAGCGGCCGGCGCGACCATCATTAACACCGGTATCGGCTGGCATGAGGCACGGGTTCCGACCATTGCTACCATGGTGCCGCGTGGCGGATTTGCCTGGGTGACCAAAAAGCTGCGCGGCGAGGTGAAGATTCCGTTGATCACCACCAATCGCATCAATATGCCGGAGGTTGCCGAGCAGGTGATTGCCGATGGCTGTGCCGACATGGTCTCCATGGCCCGTCCTTTCCTTGCCGACCCCGAGTTCGTCAACAAGGCGGCCGCGGGGCGCAGCGACGAGATCAATACCTGCATTGGTTGCAATCAGGCCTGTCTCGACCACATTTTCCAGGGCAAGCTGACCTCCTGTCTGGTCAATCCGCGCGCCTGTCGTGAAACAGAATTGAATTATGTGCCTACCACCAAAGCCAAGACGCTGGCCGTGGTCGGTGCAGGACCGGCCGGTCTGGCTTTCGCCACGCTGGCGGCCGAACGTGGCCATGCCGTGACCTTGTTTGATGCGGCCGACGACATCGGCGGGCAGTTCAATGTGGCAAAACGGGTGCCCGGCAAGGAGGAGTTCTACGAAACACTGCGCTACTTCCGTCGCCGTCTGGAGATCACCGGAGTCACCGTCAAATTGGGGCAACGTGTCGCTGCCGACGCGCTGGCCGGCTTCGACGAAGTGATCCTTGCGACCGGTATTGCGCCGCGTACGCCGCAGATTCCCGGGGTCGATCATCCCAAGGTGCTGAGCTATCTGGACGTGCTCAAGCACGGTAAACCGGTAGGAGACTCCGTGGCTATCATCGGTGCCGGCGGCATTGGCTTCGACACCGCTGAATTCCTCGCGCATGAAGGCGAGTCGACCTCGCTGAATACCGAGCGCTTCATGGCCGAATGGGGTGTGGACATGACGGTAACGGCACGGGGTGGTTTGTCGCCCAAGGGCCCGCAGCCGCATCCGAGTCCGCGCAAGATCTGGCTGTTGCAGCGCAAGCCGTCCAAACCGGGCGAGACGCTAGGCAAGACCACTGGCTGGATTCACCGTGCCAGCCTGAAGATGAAGGCCGTGGAAATGCTCGGTGGTGTCAGCTACGACAAGATCGACGATGCCGGCTTGCATGTGACCATCAAGGGCAACAGTCAGGTGCTGCCGGTGGATACCGTAGTGATCTGCGCGGGCCAGGAGCCGCAGCGTGAACTGGTGGAAGGTCTGGAAGCGCTGGGCAAGACCGTGCATCTGATTGGCGGCGCCGATGTGGCCGCCGAGCTGGATGCCAAACGCGCGATCGATCAGGGGGCACGTCTCGCCGCTGCGATCTGATCGTAAGTCGGCTAGAGCCCACACCCCGTTCAGGCCACGGCCCGGACGGGGTGTTTTTTTGTCTTGCCGTGCCCGGGTCAGCGGTAACGCATTACCGTATCGGTAATGGTTTTTTCGTCGAGCTTGCCCAACAGGGTCGCGACCTGCTTGCCTTGTTTGTCGAAGACCACCGTGAAGGGCAGGCCGCCTTGCGTGTTTCCCAATGCCCGGGCCAGCGACAGGGTTTCGGCATCGCCGATCAACACCGGCAGGCTGACTTTGCTGAATTTCAGGAAGTTGTTCACTTCGACGCGGGTGTCCATGGCGACGCCCACCACTTCAATGCCCTGGCTCTTCCACTGCTTTGACAGTCGGTCAAGCATCGGCAGTTCTTCGCGGCATGGACCACACCAGGTCGCCCAGAAATTCACCACCAATACGCGGCCCTGACCGGCAACAAGCTTGCCGGGCTGGCCGCTGGTGGTGGTGAAACTGGCGCTTTCCAAGGGGGTGGCGGCGTTGCCGGCCAACGGCAGCAACAGGGCGCCGCTGAGGATCAAATGGGCCAGTTTATGCTGAAAGGATCTCATCTCGTCTCCCGGGAGGCTATATTCCCTAGTGATATCCGTGACTTGCTGTCAAGCCATGGATGAAAAGCATATTGCTTTTATGTTAAACTATTCGATTGATTTCGATGCGGAGTTCGCATGTCTATCCTCGTGTGCGGGTCTCTCGCTTACGACACGCTGCTAACCTTTGAGGACCGGTTCGAGAACCATATTCTCGCTGATCAGTTGCACAAAATCTCAACGACCTTCCTCGTGCCGCATATGCGCAGGGAGTTCGGCGGTTGCGGCGGCAATATCGCCTTCAATCTTGCCATGCTGGGCGAAGAGCCGCTGTTGATGACGACGGTCGGTGAGGACTTTGCGCCTTATCGTGCCCATCTCAAGCGCATGGGTGTCAACGACAAATATGTGCGGACGATTCGCGGCGAGTTCACCCCGCAATTGTTCGCCATCAGCGATCGTGACGGCAACCAGATCATGGCCTTGCATCCCGGTGCCATGACGCATGCCGTGGTCAACCACATGAGCGATGTGGAAGAGCCGGTCGAACTGGCCATCGTGGCCCCCTCCGGTTTGTCCGGGGCCTTGCAGCATTGCGAGGAACTGGCGGAGGCCGGCATCCCGTTCATTTTCGACCCGGGTCAGGAACTGCCCTTGTTCAGTCCCGAGCAGTTGCATCGCATGGTGGGTCTTGCCACCTATGTTACGCTCAACGACTACGAGAGTGAATTGATGCGCGAGCGGGCCGGGCTGACCATCGAGGCGATCCGTGAGCAGGTCGACGCGGTGATCGTGACGCGTGGGTCGAAAGGGTCGGAAATTTATACCCGCGACGCCGTCCATGAAATTCCCCGCGTGCAGATGCCGACCAAACCACTCGATCCGCTCGGCTGTGGCGATGCCTATCGCGCCGGCCTGCTGTTCGGCATCAAGCACGGCCTGGACTGGGTGGTCACCGGCCGTCTGGCCAATATCCTCGGCGCCATCAAGATTACCGCGCAGGGCCCGCAGAGTCACTTCTTCGACTGGGAAATCATTTCCCGACTGTATCAGCAATCCTACGGCGAGCCCTGGCCGCTGGCATGATCCATACTACCGGCAGGGTTGAAACTCTGCCGGTCTACCCCCACCATTACGGGATTACACTACTGTCCATCCTCAGGAAGGAGGAGACATGCCTGTTCCGCATTTGGCTACGGCCCTGAAAGGCCCCTTGCTGGACCTCGAACGCCGCATCATCGAAGCCCAGCCGCAGATCGAACACTGGTTCCGCAGCGAGTGGCACAATCACGCCACGCCGTTCTACGGTTCGGTCGACTTGCGCAATAGCGGCTTCAAGCTGGCACCGGTGGACATGAACCTGTTCCCGGGTGGCCACAACAACCTGAATCCCGATTTTCTGCCACTGGCGGTTCAAGCGGCGATGTCCGGGGTGGAAAAGGTCTGCCCCGAGGCGCGCAGCATCCTGCTGATCCCGGAAAACCATACCCGCAATACCTTCTATCTGCAGAATGTCGCCTCGCTGGTGCACATTTTCGAGCAAGCCGGTCTGGAAGTCCGTTTGGGCAGCCTCAATCCGGAAATCACCGAGCCGACCGAGCTGGTGGCCGCCAATGGTGCCGTGCTGAAACTGTTGCCGGTCCGTCGCGAAGGCAACCGCCTGCGTCTGGACGATGGGTTCGATCCGTGTATCGTCCTGCTCAATAACGATTTGTCCGGCGGGATCCCCGATCTGCTCAAGAACCTTGACCAGAACCTGTTGCCGCCGCTACATGCCGGCTGGGCGGTACGTCGCAAGAGCAATCACTTCGAAGCCTATGACCAGGTGTGCAATGACTTTGCCCGTCTGATCGATATCGATCCCTGGGTCATCAATCCGATGTTCAATGCCTGCCGCGGTCTGGATTTCCAGTCCCGTCAGGGGGAAGAGGCGCTGGCGGACAGTGTCTCCACCCTGCTTGCGCGGATCCGTGCCAAATACAACGAGCACGGCATCAAGGAAGATCCGTTTGTGATCGTCAAGGCCGATGCCGGCACCTACGGCATGGGCGTGATGAGCGTGAAACGTCCCGAGGACGTGATCGGTTTGAACCGCAAGGCCCGCAACAAGATGTCGGTGGTGAAGGAAGGCCTCGAGGTATCGGAAGTGATCGTGCAGGAGGGGGTGTATACCTTCGAGACGGTCAACGAAGCGGTGGCGGAACCCGTGGTGTACATGATGGACCGTTTTGTCATTGGCGGCTTCTATCGGGTGCATACCGGTCGCGGCATTGATGAAAACCTCAACGCACCGGGCATGCATTTTGTTCCGCTTTCGTTCGAGTCGGCATGCCTGCCGGATCGCAAAGGCTCGCCGGACTGTCCGCCGAACCGTTTCTATGCCTACGGTGTGATCTCGCGTCTGGCGTTGCTGGCGGCTTCGCTCGAACTGGAAAACACGGATCCGGATTTCAACTGAGCCCGGGCCGGGCAGACAGGGATGACACGCATGAAGATTCTGTTTATCGCCGATCCCCTTGAAGGGTTCAAACTCTACAAGGACACCACGTACGCGATGATGGAAGAGATCGCGGCACGGGGCCATGCCATGGCGTATGCCCAGGCCAGCCAGTTGACCTTCGAGGGGGGGCGGGTGTTGGTGGATGCGGCCACCTTGTCGCTGAGTGCGACGCGTCCCGACTGGTTCCGCCTTGGCGACACGCTGCGCCAGCCCCTGTCGGGCTTCAGCGCCGTGGTGATGCGCAAGGATCCTCCGTTCGACATGGAGTATCTCTACGCCTCTCAACTGTTTTCAATGGCGGAAGCGCAGGGGGTCAAGGTGTTCACCTCCGGGCAGGCCTTGCGCGACTTCAATGAAAAACTGGCCATCCTGAATTTCCCGGAGCTGATTTCGCCCACATTGGTGACTTCGAAGTCGTCCCGCCTGCGTTCTTTCATCAAGCAGCATCAGGATGTGATCCTCAAGCCGCTGGACAGCATGGGCGGCGATAGCATCTTCCGGGTACGTCCCGACGATCCGAACGTATCGGTCATTCTGGAAACCATGACCCGCCACGAGACCCGCACCGTGATGGCGCAACGCTATATTCCGGAAATCCGCGATGGCGACAAGCGCATTCTGGTCATCAATGGCAAACCGGTCGATTACTGTCTGGCGCGCATTCCGCTGGCAGGCGAAACCCGTGGCAATCTGGCCGCCGGTGGCCGGGGCGAGGCACGTCCCTTGTCGGCACGGGACCGCTTCATCGCGGAAACGGTCGGACCCGAGCTGGTGCGCCGCGGTATTCTGTTGGCGGGCCTGGACGTGATCGGCGACTATCTCACCGAGGTCAATGTCACCAGCCCGACATGTTTCCGCGAGATCATGGAGCAAACCGACGTGAATGTCGCCGGGCTGTATATCGATGCCCTGGAAGACGCTTGCCGCTCTCCTACTTCCCACGATGGATGACTGAATGAAATCACCCCAGGAAAGCCCGTTCAAGGGCAAGACCGGCGTACGTCGCCTGATCAACGCCTTCGGCTATTCTCTGGATGGCATGAAGGCGGCGTTTCGCCATGAAGATGCTTTTCGCCAGCTGGTCTTGCTGGCGGTCATTCTTATCCCCCTGGCTTTTGTCATCCATGCCGCACCGCTGGCGCGAGCCATGTTGATTGCCAGTTCGCTGGCGACACTGATCATCGAGTTGCTCAATTCGGCGATCGAGGCGGCCGTGGATCATACCTCGCTGGAACGCCATCCCTTGGCCAAACGTGCCAAGGATATGGGCAGTGCAGCGCAATTGCTGGGCCTGATCAATCTCGCGGTGGTATGGGGATTGGTGCTATTTGGCTGAGTCGGTGTCGACGCGCTGGTACACATAGCCCGGGAAGACGCGGATCATGCCTGCTTCCTGGGTTACCTCACTATCCTTTCCCAGTAGTTTCCACACCCCGTCATTGGCGACCAGATAGCGGTAAATCGGATAGCCCCCGCGGTAGCACACTAACTCCCGGCCCCTGAACAGGTCGACGGGCAAGACCGGGCGGCGCGAGTCTTCCAGGATCATGGCCAGAGCCGCACCATCCAGCGCCGCGATTTGCTCGCGGTCAGCCAGCCACAGCGCCAGAAAGGCGATGAAGAAGGGTATTGGCAGCATCACCCACTCGCCACTGGCAAAGAAGCAGAGGACGAGGACGGTGGATCCGGTAAAAAAGAACTGACTATTCAACTTCATGGCAGTATCAAAAAAAATAGCGCCACCCGGCGAAGGCGGCGCAAATCAGTCGTCTCGAAATGCAAGTATATCCCGGTGGTTTCAAGAAAACACAACAAAATCATGGGTTTGTCGATGACGTTGTCGTCAGGGCGCGCCAGGGCTATAGAGCGGGGAGCGGGGCGTTCGAAGCGGAATGCAGCATTTCTGCAAAGGTATTTCAGCTGGCTGAACGGTGAGCCAAAAAAACCCCCGCTGTGTAGCGGGGGTTGGTAAACGGATTACTCGGTCTTGGGTTCCGGCGGGGCGATCACCTCGCTGTAGCCGCATTCTTTTTGCGGGCAAACCTTTTCCGTGCCGCGACGTTTGGTCGTCTTGATGGTCAGGATCGGCCACTGGCAGTTCGGGCAAGGTTCGGCGACCGGCGGGTTCCAGGTGGCGTATTTGCACTTGGGGTAGGTGTTGCAGCTGTAGAACAGCTTGCCGTAACGACTCTTGCGTTCGATCAGCGAACCGGTCTTGCACTCCGGGCACACCACGCCGGTGTCGCGGGGCTTTTCCAGCGGCTCGATGTGCTTGCATTTCGGATAGTTGGCGCAGCCGATGAACTTGCCGTACGGACCTTTCTTGATCACTAGCTGGGCACCGTCATCCGGGCAAACCCGACCCTCGACGACGACTGGTTCATCCGCCTCGGCACTCTCGGCGGTTTCGTTCATGTTGCGGGTGTAGTCGCATTCCGGATAGGCGGAACAGCCGATGAAACGACCGCGTTTGCCGAAACGGATCATCAAGGGTTTCTGGCATTTCGGACACGCTTCGTCGAGACTTTCCGTGGTCACCTCTGCACGGGAAATGCTCTCTTTTTCGGCGATCTGCTTCGAAAAGCCTTTCCAGAAGTTGTCCATTACCGGAACCCACTCGCGCTGGCCACTGGCAATTTCATCCAGCTGGTTTTCCAGTTTGGCGGTGAAGTTGTAGTCGACGTACTGGCTGAAATGCTCGGTCAGGAACTTGTTCACGATGTCGCCGGTATCGGTCGGCATGAAGCGTTTCTTGTCGAGCGTGACGTATTCGCGGTCTTTCAGCGTCGAGATGATGCTGGCGTAGGTCGACGGACGGCCGATGCCGAATTCTTCCAGTGCTTTTACCAGACTGGCTTCGGAGAAGCGTGGCGGCGGCTGGGTAAAATGCTGGTCGCCATACAGTTTGTCGACCGGCAGGATGTCGCCCTGTTCCAGCAACGGCAGCCGGGCATTTTCTTCGTCCTCGGCATCATCCACGTCTTCTTCGTAGACGGCCAGAAAACCGGCAAACACCTGGACTTGGCCCGACGCACGGAACAGCCCTTCGCCCAGTTCGATGTCCACGCCGGTAGTATCGAAGCGAGCCGGGGCCATCTGGCAAGCGAGGGTACGCTTCCAGACCATGTCGTAGAGCTTGAACTGGTCGGTGGTCAGGAACGGCTTGACCGACTCCGGTGTGCGCAGGATCGAGGTCGGACGGATGGCTTCGTGGGCTTCCTGGGCATTCTTCGACTTGTTCTTGAAGGTCACCGGGTTTTTCGGCAGGAAGTCGCCTTCGAAGTGGCTGGTGATGTAGTCGCGAATTTCGGTGACGGCATCATTGGCCAATGCCACCGAGTCGGTACGCATATAGGTGATCAGACCGATGGTGCCCTGACCGATGTCGATACCTTCGTACAGCTGCTGTGCGGTACGCATGGTACGGTCGGTGGTCATGCCGAGCTTGCGCACGCCTTCCTGCTGCAAGGTCGAGGTGGTGAAGGGCGCGGCGGGGCTGCGCGACTTCTTTTTCTTCTCGATGGCAATGACTTTGGCGTCGCTGCCGGTCAGTCGCGCCAGCGCGGCTTGATGGTCGGCATCGGAGGCGAGGTCGAACTGGTCGAGCTTTTTGCCGCCCAGTTGGGTCAGTCGTGCCGAAAACTTGGTGCGGCCCTTGTGGCTGTCCAGATGGACGGTCCAGTACTCTTGCTCGACAAACGCACGGATTTCGTTTTCCCGCTCGCAAATCAGGCGCAGCGCCGGACTCTGTACCCGCCCGGCAGACAAGCCGCGGCGAATTTTTTTCCACAGCAGCGGCGAAAGGTTGAAGCCGACCAGATAATCCAGTGCGCGACGGGTCTGTTGGGCGTCCACCAGCGGCTGGGAAATCTCGCGGGGATTGGCGATCGCGTCGAGGACGGCGTTTTTGGTGATCTCGTGGAACACCACGCGTTGGGTCAACTTGCCCTTGAGCAGTTTTTTGCCTTCCAGAATCTTGTACAGATGCCAGGAGATGGCTTCACCTTCGCGGTCCGGGTCAGTTGCCAGATAAATGTTGTCGGCTTCGGCGACCGCTTTGGCGATTGCGTCCACATGCTTGGCATTTTTCGGGATCAACTGGTACTTCATTGCGAATTCTTTTTCCGGATCCACCGCGCCGTTCTTGGGAACGAGGTCGCGCACGTGTCCGTAGGACGCCAGGACCTCGAAGTCCTGTCCCAGGTATTTCTTCAGCGTTTTCGCCTTGGAAGGCGACTCAACGATCAGGAGGCTTGAAGGCATGTGGTTTCATTCCCTGCCCGGCTCATCCGGGCTGATACATCCTGTATCCAACAAATAAAACAAGAGCGCAAGCAGGCGCTCTCGTTATGAACGGTAAATGGCCGGCATGAACCGGCCTGAAGGCGGCGATGTTAAGCCGCAATACCCTGCACTGACAAGTTATTGCATGGTGGGTTCGCCGTGCACGGCATCCATCAATTCTTCGCCGATCAACACCGGCAACTCGGCTTTCAGCGACCAGAGCACGATCAGCGCCACCAATTTGGCATCCATCAAGGAAATACCGTCGGGCAGCGCCAGCAAGCGGTCGATGACCATTTCGCGGCTGGAGCCTTTCAAGGCGCCATTGTCCTCGAGGAACTGGATCATGCCGCGCACGTCCGGGGACAAGCGTTCCTGCTCGGCTTCCGTGTAAATACGCATGCCGACAGAAAAATCGGCACCGGCAAACTCATTCTCGTCAGCATCGAGGACACTATAGAGCCAGTCAAGGGCATCCTGAATGTCATCTTCCTCGAAACCGGCGGCAGACAGCAGTCGCAACAATTGACCGCGGTCTTCACAGGCTTCGGGGTCACGGTATTGTTCAAAAAGAAAAGCGAGAACGTCAAACATTGGCCAGACTTTACAAGACAGCCGCATCATCTGTACAGACCTGCAGACAGATGCGGGAAACAACGGCCGGGCAGGTTTGCCTGGGCGCCTTCCCGTTCGGGGCGGTTGAAGCATCGCGTAAAGCACCTCTCACGTCAACCCGAAAGGATGGGGTAAGGCGTATGTCATGACGTGTCAGGGCAAATCCCGACCGATCTCGACCAGAACATCCTCAACGGTTTCCACCAGTTTGGCGCCTTCCTTTATCAACTTGTGACAGCCGCGTGCCTGCGCACTGTGGATCGAGCCGGGGATGGCCATGACTTCGCGGCCGGCTTCCAGCGCGAGGCGCGCCGTGATCAGCGAGCCGGAACGAACGCTGGCCTCCACCACCAGACAGCCGCTCGACAGTCCGGCAATGATGCGATTGCGACGCGGAAAATTGGCCGATTCCGGTTTGGTGCCAAGGGGGAACTCGCTGAGTACCAGCCCCTGGGCGGCTATGTCGCGCGCCAGTGCATGATTGTCAGCAGGGAAGACCCGGTCGATGCCGGTCCCGGTAACGGCAATGGTGGAGCCCTTGCCGGTCAGCGCGCCACGGTGCGTCGCGGTATCAATGCCCTGTGCAAGTCCGCTGACGATGGTCAGGCCACGTCCGGCGAGTTCGGCGGCGAAGCTGTGAGCGGTGTGCATGCCCTCTTCGCTGGCGTGGCGGCTACCCACCATGGCGAGCATGGGACGTGCCAGCAACTCGCGTTTGCCGCGCGCAAACAGGATCAACGGGGCGCTGCCGGCCTCTGCCAGTCGGGCCGGGTAATCGGCGTCGTCCAGCGTGAGAAGGTGGCAATCGGGCTGCTGAGCCCATTCCAGTGCTGCCTGTACCGCCGCTTCGGCGGTACGGCGCTGCAGGGCTTCGGCACAGGCTTGACCGATAAATGGCGCAAGAGCCGTGCTTCCTGCCTGCACGACCTGCCGGGCCGAGCCGAAGCGTGCGACCAGACCCAGGGCGAGATCGGTCTGCAAGCCTTCGGTAAAGGCCAGATATAGCCAGGCTTC
>JAGLBD010000025.1:31120-44017 GCA_018260425.1 Pseudogulbenkiania sp.
TGTGCGGGGATCGCGGATCGGGCCGGCATCGCGGTACAGATACCAGATGCCGTTGCCCTGAAGACCTTTGGCGCTGATCCGGTCGCCCGCCTGCAGCAGGAGATGGCGGTTCGCCGCCGCGCTGACTCGTGGCAAGCCTGCCAGCGAGGCCGGGTCCACCACTTCCATGGCGGACTGCATGGTGGCAAGGTCTTCCGGTGGGCGGGTTGCCGCCGCATCGGGTGGTATTTCGCGGGCTTTGGGTGCCAGTTTTTCCAGCGGCGCAAGCGGCGCGGCATGGAGGAGGGTTGGCGGCAAGGCCGCGCTCAGCAGCGCGACAAGCGATATAATACTTTTGCGCATGAAAAATGCCCCAATATCGGCAAAATGCAATCATGACATCAATTGACCCGTCCGGCACAGAGGGATGGGTCGCCATACTGACTCCGGAGCACTCCATGGCGCTGCTTAACATTTTGCATTACCCGGACGAGCGTCTGCACAAAGTGGCGAAACCCGTCGCCGAAGTAGACGACCGTATCCGTACCCTGATCGACGATATGGTCGAGACCATGTACGCCTCCAGCGGCATCGGCCTTGCCGCCACGCAGGTCAATGTCCACGAACGTCTGGTGGTGATCGACATCAGCGAAGAGCGCGATGGCGCGATGGCGTTCATCAATCCGGAAATCATCGAGAAGTCCGGCGAAACCGTCTACGAAGAAGGTTGCCTGTCGGTACCGGGTATTTACGACAAGGTGACCCGCGCCGAACGAGTGACCGTGCGTGCCTTGGACCGTGACGGAAAACCGTTCGAACTGAAGGCCGACGGCTTGCTGGCGATCTGCCTGCAACACGAGCTGGATCACCTGCTGGGCAAGGTCTTTGTCGAGTATCTCTCCGAGCTCAAGCAAAGCCGCATCAAGACCAAACTGAAAAAACGTGAAAAACGCACGCTCTGAGTAAAGGCTGCACCCGATGAAACTGATTTTTGCCGGAACTCCGGTATTTGCCGCCAAGGCGCTGGAAGCGCTGCTGGACGCGGGGCATGAAGTCGCTCTGGTGCTGACGCAACCGGACCGCCCGGCGGGCCGGGGCATGAAGCTCAAGCCCAGCCCGGTCAAGGAACTGGCGTTGGCGCGTGGTTTGCGCGTCGAGCAGCCGCTGACGCTGCGCACCCCGGAGGCTCAGGCGCTGGTTGCCGAAGTGGGCTGCGAGGTGATGGTGGTGGCGGCCTATGGCCTGATCCTGCCCAAGGCGGTGCTCGACATGCCGCTGCGGGGCTGTTTGAACATTCACGCCTCCTTGCTGCCGCGCTGGCGCGGTGCGGCACCGATCCAGCGTGCCATTGAGAGCGGTGATGCCGAAACCGGCATCACCATCATGCAGATGGATGTCGGGCTGGATACCGGCGACATGCTCAGTATCCACCGTGTGCCGCTGGCGGCCGACGAGACGGCGGTCACCTTGCACGACAAACTCGCGGACGTCGGTGCCGGCGCCATTGTCTCGACGCTGGCGCAGCTGGATGCCCTGCCGCCGGTCAAGCAACCGGAAGAGGGCGTCACCTATGCCGCCAAACTGGACAAGGAAGAGGGCCGGATCGACTGGACACTGCCGGCCGGACAACTGGGGCGCCGGGTGCGCGCCTTCAATCCGGTGCCGGGCTGCCATACCTTGCTGCATGGCGAGCCGCTGAAAGTCTGGATGGCCAGCGTGCTGCCGGGGCAGGCGGCACCGGGCGTGGTGGTGCGGGCCGACGCTGACGGGGTGGTGGTGGGAACCGGGGAAGGTTTGTTGAGTCTGACCCTATTGCAGGTGGCAGGTGGCAAACGACTGGCGGCCCGCGAGTTTCTGGCAGGCCACGCCATTGCCGCCGGAGTACGCCTCGGCGAGTAAGGGGCGATGGAACCCATGGGGAGAATCGGTAAATGATGGACAATGGCTTGAAAACCGCAGTGCTGATGGCGGCGTTCACCGCGCTGTTCATGGTGGTTGGCGGCCTGATCGGCGGCAAGGGCGGCATGATCATTGCCCTGTTGCTGGGCGGTGCGATGAATGTCTATGCCTGGTGGAATTCCGCCGACATGGTGTTGCGCATGTACAACGCCCAGGAAGTGGATGCGGCCAGCGCACCGGAGTTTTACGGGCTGGTGGCCGAGCTGGCTGCGCGCGCCGGCATGCCGATGCCGCGTGTCTATGTGATCCATGAAGAGCAGCCCAATGCCTTTGCCACCGGACGCAATCCGGAAAATGCGGCGGTGGCGGCAACCTCCGGCATCATGCGCATGCTCGACTACCGCGAATTGCGCGGCGTCATGGCTCACGAACTGGCCCATGTCCGTCACCGCGATACCCTGCTGTCGACCGTGACGGCCACCATGGCCGGTGCCATTTCCTCGCTGGCAACCATGGCGATGTTCTTTGGCGGGCGAGACGAGGACGGCCGTCCGGTCAATCCTCTGGCCGGGATTCTGGTGGCGGTGTTGGCGCCGGTGGCCGCCAGCCTGATCCAGATGGCGATTTCCCGTGCCCGTGAATTCGAGGCGGACCGGGGAGGCGCCGAGATCAGCGGCGACCCGCTGGCGCTGGCCTCGGCCCTGCGCAAGATCGAGTATTACGCCCAGGGTTTGCCGATGCCTTCGGCTGAAGCACACCCGGAAACGGCCCAGATGATGATCATCAATCCGCTGTCGGGCGGCGGCGGGATGGGCGACCTGTTTCGTACCCACCCGCAAACCGAAGAACGCATTGCACGGTTGACCGGGATGGCGCAGGGCGGCAACTAGCCGTATCATGGCGGCAATTCGAAGTCATCAAGGCCACAGACCGGTTCATCCGTGCTGTGGCCGGTTTTTTGGAAGCATGCCATGCCCTCAATCCAGGAACTTGCCAGTGCGGTTCTTGCCGGTGTCGAGTCCGGCCATACCCTCACTGAAGCCCTGAACGACGCTCAACGTCGTTGCCCCGATCTTTCGTCTGCCGAACGCGGCGCACTGCTGGACATCAGCTATGGCGTACAGCGCTTCCGCGGGCAGATTCACTTCATCCTGCGCAAGCTGGTGCCCAAACCGTTGCCGGATGCCGATATCGAGCGCTTGCTGATGGTGGCCTTGTTCCAGCTGTTCCATACCCGTGCTGCCGAATACGCGGTGGTCAACGAAGCGGTGAAGCTGGCTTCCGGGATGGCCGGCGGACGGCTCAAGGGTCTGGTGAACGGCGTGCTGCGCAATGCCTTGCGCCAGAAAGAGCCGCTGTTGCATGACGCAGAACGGGACGATGTCGCACGTTACAACCATCCGTTGTGGTGGATCAAAGGTGTACGGGAGGCGTATCCGTCACACTGGCGGGAGGTGCTGCAGTCCGGCAACGGGCATCCGCCGATGACCCTGCGCGTCAATGTCCGCAAAACGACGGTCGAGGCCTGTCTCGCGCGATTTGCGGCGGCCGGCATCGAGGCGGTGCAAAGCGGTCTCTCGGCCATTACCCTGGCTCGCCCGATGAATGTGCGCGATCTGCCCGGCTTCAACGAAGGAGAGGTGTCGGTGCAGGACCAGGGGGCCCAGCGGGCGGCAGAGCTGCTGGAGCTGGCGGACGGCATGCGCGTGCTGGATGCCTGTGCGGCTCCGGGCGGCAAGACCTGTCATATGCTGGAGATGGCCGATGTCGAGGTGACGGCGCTGGACGCCGACCGGGTACGGTTGGTGCGTGTTCAGGAAAACCTTGACCGTCTGGGTCTGTCCGCTACGCTGGCCGAAGCGGATGCGGCACGTTTTCAGGATCGCTGGGATGGTGAGCCCTTCGACCGCATTCTGGCCGATGTGCCCTGCAGCGCCAGCGGCGTGGTGCGTCGCCACCCGGATATCAAGTGGTTGCGCCGGCCGGGCGACTTTGCCGAATTGGCCCGCCAACAGGCTGTTATCATAGACGGCTTGTGGCAGTTACTCGCTTCCGGCGGGAAAATGCTTTACGCTACGTGTTCGATTTTCCCTCAGGAAAACAGTTTGCAACTGGAGGCCTTCCTTGCGCGCCATCCGGATGCAAAGTGTTCATTCAAGGAACAGTTGTTGCCAACAGAGGCACATGACGGCTTTTATTACGCGTTGCTTGAGAAACGTTAGCCTGTTCGTCTGGCTGCTGACCTGCGCGGTATTGCCCGCCTGGGGCGATGGTATTTCCGCCATCCGCAGCGATGCCGAACTGGTGGACGGACAGTTGTCCGTCAGCACCCGCTTCAACGTCAAACTCCCGACCACCCTGTATCAGACTCTGACACAGGGTATTCCCCTTTCTTTCCGTCTGGAGTTCGAACTGACCCGACCGCGTACCACCGCCTACTACCTGAGCGTGAAGGAGTGGTTCGACCCCCATGCCTCCATGGTTTTCAAATTGTCCTACCAGCCTTTGACCAACCGTTACCGGGTGACCATCGGCTCCCTGTCGACCTATTACCAGAGCCTGGACAAGGCGCTGGCATCGCTGGGGGCGATACAAGGCTGGCGGGTACTGGATTCCGGTGCGCTGAGCGGGGTGTCCGCCGACAAGGTGGCGGGACGGGTACGCCTCGAACTGGATATCGCCGAATTGCCCAAACCGTTCCAGCTCAATGCCCTGGGGTCGCCGGACTGGGGCTTTGCGTCCAACTGGACCACTCTGGATGTGAAGGGGGGCGGCTGAGATGCGCTATGCAATGACCGCGTCGGCGACCTTGGCGGCCATTCTTCTCTATCTGCTCGCGATTGCCACCGGCAATGCCTCCAAGCTGGAGGAGTACTACTGGTGGGTGTTCGGCTTCAATGTCTTGCTGCTGCTGGCCTTGCTCGGTGTAGTGGGCCGCCAGTTGCTGCGCTTGCGCCAGCGGGTCAAAACCCGGGTATTCGGCGCCAAGCTGACCCAGCGCATGGTGATGATGTTCGCTCTGGTCGGACTAGTGCCGGGTGTGCTGGTATTCACCATTTCGGCGCAGTTCCTGACCAACAGTATCGAGAGCTGGTTCGATGTACGCGTCGAATCGGCTTTGGATCGCGGTCTGGAACTGGGCAAGAATGCGCTGGGCTTCGTCATGCAGGACGTGGGGCGCAAGAGCCGGGTGATTCTCGAAGAAGTGGATGGTTTGCCGGATTTGCTACTGCCCTCCCGGCTGGAGCGCTTGCGTGAGCAATTGGGCTTGCGCGAGGTGGCCATCTACACGCGTTCCGGCAAGCTGGTAGCGTTTGCCGCCGGGATGAACGCCCATTTGCCGCAGTCACCGTCCCGCGAGATCTTGCGTACGCTCAAACCGCGTCAGCATCTCGAATCCATCGACAATGACAACCTGAATCGCCTCACGCTCAAAGTGACGCAGGGTTTCTATACCGTCGATCAGGAAATGCGCGTCATTCAGGTGCTGCAAGAAGCGCCGGAGAGTATTTCCCGCGACGCTGACCTGATCGAAAAGGCCCGGGCCGATTATCGCGGGCTGTTGCTAAACCGGCATGGCCTTAAAACCTTTTACATGTTGACCCTGGCGCTGTCATTCCTGTTGGCCTTGACGTTTGCCATGGCATTTGCGCTGTTTCTGTCCGAGCGGCTGTCGGCACCGTTGTCCGAACTGGCGGCCGGCACGCGGGCGGTGGCGCAAGGTGACTTTTCTCGCCGCCACCCGGTATACCGGCGCGATGAACTGGGTATCCTGACCACCATGTTCAACCGGATGACTCAGCAACTGGAGGATGCCCGGCATACCGCCGACGAGCAGCGCAACCAGTTGGAGTCGGCGAAACTGTATCTGGAAAGCATCCTGGCCAATCTGTCGGCCGGGGTGATTGCGTTCGATGCCAACTGGTATCTGCGCGCCTCGAATATCAGTGCATCGCGCATTCTCGGGGTGGATTTCGATGAGCTGGCCCATCAGCCTTTCCTGGCGTGGGCGACCAGTGTCGGCAGCTTGCATACCCTGGTGGACACGGCCTTGCAGATGGCGGAAAGCAATGCCGATCCGGGTTGGCAAACCCAGCTGGAGTTTTCTTCGGTACAGGGCGAACGGACCCTGCTGGTGAGAGGGGCACCGTTGCCGGATCGTTCGGGCAGTGGCTATGTGCTGGTGTTCGACGATATCACCGAGTTGGCCCGCGCCCAGCGTGACGCGGCCTGGGGGGAAGTCGCCAAGCGGCTGGCCCATGAAATTCGCAATCCGCTGACGCCGATCCAGTTGTCGGCGGAGCGGCTGGCGATGAAGTTGTCGGACAAACTGGAGGTGGCGGACGCAGAGATGTTGCGGCGCTCCACCGATACCATCATCAAACAAGTGGCGGCACTGAAGGGAATGGTCGATGCTTTCCGCGATTATGCCCGGACACCCCACACTAAACTCGCGAAACTTGATCTGAATGAGGCTATTCGCGAAGTAATGACGCTGTATGAATCCAATCCTGCTGTTAAGATGGAATTGGCGGAAACGCCGTTGATAATCATGGGGGATGCAGCCTTGCTACGGCAGGTTTTGCACAACCTCATGCAGAACGCGCAAGATGCAGTTCTTGACGTTGGCATTCCGATGATTCAAATTAGCAGCCGACAAGAAGGAAGAAGCGCGATTGTTTGCGTCGAGGATAACGGGGCAGGATTCACCCCGGACATCCTCCCCCGGGCTTTCGAACCCTATGTGACCAACAAGTCAAAAGGGACGGGGCTTGGCCTTGCCGTAGTGAAAAAGATCGTGGAAGAACACCATGGTCAGATCACGCTGGCTAATGCCGGGCAGCGTGGCGCGCGTATTCTTCTCACCATGCCATTGCTGGAGGCCTAATGCGTAGCAGCGATATTTTGATTGTTGACGATGAAATCGGCATTCGGGAGTTGCTCTCCGAAATTCTGCAGGACGAGGGGTACACCGTGGCTCTGGCGGAGAACGCCGAAGTCGCCCGACAGCTGCGCAACCAGACCCGCCCGGCTCTGGTCCTGCTGGATATCTGGATGCCCGATTGCGACGGTGTCACCCTGCTCAAGGAATGGGCAAAGTCCGGTCAGTTGAACATGCCGGTCGTGATGATGTCGGGTCACGCCAGTATCGATACCGCCGTCGAGGCGACCCGGATCGGTGCCTTTGATTTCCTTGAAAAACCGATTGCCCTGCAAAAGCTGCTGACAACCGTTCAGCGCGCCCTGAAATATGGCGACATGCAGGCCAATACTTCACTCAACCTCGACAAGCTGGGCAAGAGCGTCCCCATTCAGGAGCTCAAGCGGCAACTGGAACGGGTGGCCAAGGTCAAGTCGCCGGTGCTGCTGACCGGTGAGTCCGGCTCCGGTTTCGAGCTGGTGGCCCGCTTTTTCCATCAGGGCAATACCCCGTGGGTCACGCCGCCCAAGGCCGAGCAGTTGGCCGATGCGCCGCTGGAGTTGCTGCAAAAAGCCAATAACGGTGTGTTGTTCCTGTCCGAAATCGGCCAGTACAATCGCCGTATCCAGCAAGGACTGCTGTTCCTGCTCTCCAAGCTCGACCGTTTCAATGTCCGGCTGGTGTGTTCGTGCAGCCGTCCCTTGCAAGAGCTGCTGGTCGATCCGGAGTGCGACAATCGCCTGCTGACGTCGCTGTCCAGCGTCATCGTGCCGATTCCGCCGCTGCGCGAGCATTCGGAAGACATCATCTTCATCGCCGAGCAGATCCTGACCGAACTGGTCGAATCCAAGCAGGTGCCGGCACGCAAGCTGACCACCGCGGCGCTCAATGCCCTGCGCCAGTATGACTGGCCTGGCAACCTCGAGCAGTTGCGCAGCATCATCAAGAGTCTGGCACTGACCTCGGAGTCTGATGAAATCGATGCACCGGAAGTCAACAAGGTGCTGGCGCAATTCCGCCATGAAAAGCCGGTGGAGGAAACCGGTTTCGATTTCAATCTGCCGTTGCGCGAGTTGCGCGAACAGTTGGAGCGCCGTTACTTCGAGCACCACATCTCCCTGGAGAACGGCAATATGAGCCGCGTGGCGCAGAAGGTCGGTCTGGAACGTACCCACTTGTATCGCAAGTTGAAACAGCTCGGAATAAAGTTCTCCCGGCGCACTGTCGAAGAGTCGTGACGATTCATGTCGTTGGATGATCGTGACCTGCTGAGGTATGGCAGGCACATTCTGCTGGAGGATTTCGACATTGCCGGACAGCAGCGCCTGTTGCAATCCCGGGTGCTGGTGGTCGGTGCCGGGGGGCTGGGCTCTCCGGTATTGTTGTATCTGGCCAGTGCCGGAGTCGGCTCCATCACCATCGCCGATCCCGATGTCGTTGAGTTGTCCAATCTGCAGCGGCAGATCGTGCACGACGAGACGACGCTGGGGGAAGGCAAGGCGGGTTCCGCCGCCCGTCGTCTTGCCGCCATCAATCCTGCCTGCCGCATCACCACGCTGAATGAACGGCTCGACGAAGCCAGACTGGCCACCTTGTTGGCGTCCCATGAGCTGGTGATCGATTGCTCGGACAATTTTCCGACGCGACACGCCATCAACAAAGCCGCCGTACAGGCGGGTGTTCCATTGATCAGTGGTGCCGCCGTGCGTTTCGATGGCCAGTTTGCCGTGTTCGACACGCGCGATCCCGAGTCGCCCTGCTACCACTGTGTTTTCCCCGATGAAGGGGAGTCGCAGGACGGGCCGTGCGCGACCTTTGGCGTGCTGTCGCCGCTGGTCGGGGTGATCGGCAGCCTGCAAGCGGTGGAAGCGGTCAAGCTGTTGGCGGGTTTGCCGGTCGATCTGACCATGATGACGCTCTATCAGGCAAAAAAAGGGCGGATACGTCAGGTACGCATCCGCCGTGATCCGGCCTGTCCGGTGTGTCGCGAGCGTTAGCTTTTCAGGTTTGCCTCGATCAACTGACGAACCTCGTCAAATTTCATCACGCCCACATAGCGTTTGAGGATGTGCCCCTGCGGGTCGATCAGGAAGGTGGTCGGCGCCAGCTGCACGTCGCCGAACGCCTTGGCGATCTTGCCTTCACTGTCCAGCGCCACAAAGAACGGCAGGCCCTGGCTACGGGTGAACGCCTCGACATAGTTGGGCGGGTCATAGCTTAGCGCCACAGCGACTGTTTCCAGCCCTCTCGCGGCATACTCTTGATGCATTTTCTTGATCTGCGGCATTTCTTCGACGCAGCCGATGCAACTGGTCGCCCAGAAGTTCACCAGTACGACTTTGCCGCGTAGTGCCGCGATCGAGGTTTTCTGGCCGGTCAGCGAGACCAGTTCGACGTCTGGAGCACGGGGTTTGTCGAACCACAGACTATAGGCCGTCAAGCCGATGGCTACCAATGCCACGGCAGCGATCAGGATTTTCTTCATGTCTTTCCTCAGTTGGCGTTCTGCATGGTCTCAAGCAGTTCACGGGTTTCGCCTTCAATGACGATAGCCTTGTTGGCTTTGCCATCGAAGACCACGAAGGTGACATCGGCTTCGGCCACTACCGTGTCGCGGCCGGCCAGCGTGACGCGCTGGTGAATGACGCCGCTGCGGCTACCCACTGACTTGACCGTCGTTTCGATGGCAAGTTCATCGCCCATGGTCGCAGGATAGCGATAATCGATATTGATATTGACGACCACCAGCGCGAGGCCAGTTGCCATGAAGCGTGGCAGATTGCCACGGTCTTCGAAGAAGCTCCAGCGGGCTTCCTCCAGAAACTCCAGATAGCGGGCATTGTTCACGTGGCTATACAAATCCAGATGGTAGCCGCGCACCTTGATTCGGGTGGTATGCGTCATGATGGTTCTTCCTCGTTGCGAGCAGTTGTTATTGGGTGTGTTTCAGTGCGGCAAGTCCAGATCGAGCGGGATGAAGGCTTCCCGATCCAGTGGTTCGTCGACCAGATCGGTCAGCACCGGGTGAATCTCGATGTCGAACCAGTCGGCAAAGACGGCGGCACTGCGGTCGGCTGGCCATAATGCGGTTTCTTCGCACCAGTCGGCCAGTTCGGCTTCGAACAGGCTTTGATGGCGCGACAGTACGAAGGCACGAGCCGTCTCGGCATCGTCCACCGGCGGGATGAGCAAGGCATTGCCGGCGCTGCGCAGTGCGTCCAGCGTCAGACCGGCGGCAAAGTCGCCCGGCAATTGCGCCAGCCACGCGAGAAAGGGCGGGTTGGGGCGGAGTACGGCGATACTGCGATTCACTTCATACATGGCAAGAATCCATAGTGGGTCCTATCGTGCCGATAGGGCATTGTCTTTGGTAAAGGTCCAGCGGCGGACCAGTTCGAGCTGGCCCGCACTGGTGGCCAATTCGGTCGGGAACGGCGCAAACGGGGTGGCCATGCGGACCATGGCCACGGCGGCTTCATCCAGCAACGGGTCGCTGGCCGGTCGCAGGATGGTGACCCGGGCCAGACTGCCGTCGGCATTCAGGACCACGCGCAGCAAGGGACCGCCCGACAGACCTCTGCGGCGTACTTCATCGGGGTAGTTTGTTGCGCCGAGGCGTTCGACCTTGCGAACCCAGTCATCGACATACTGGTTCCATAGCGGTCCGGTGGCCGAACTGCCGTAAATGACCCGTGTCCCGCTGCCGCTTTCCGGCGTACGTGCCATGGAGCGGACTTGTTCCAGCAACCGACTCGAGGTAATGGCCGGTTCGATGGGTGCGAGGGCGACGCTATCGCGTTGTGTGCGTACCGTGTCGGTCGGGTGGGCTGCCGGTGGTCTGGAGGTCTGCGGTCGCTCTACCGGGGCTTGCCGGCGGTCGGGTGGCACTTCATCCACCGGTGCTGCCGTGCGGGAGGGCTGCGGTGGTGGCGGACGCGATGGTTCAGGTGGGCGCAACGCGATCTGCAGCGGCGTTGTCGCCTGCCCGGACGTACGGGGCAGCGGATCCTGCCCGGCCATGATCAGCAAGGCATGCAGTATCAGCGAGACGAACAGAGCGCCAAACAGCGCTCTGCCAGATGAAACGGGATTCATCCGCCAAGTGTATCATGGCGGGGGCGTCCGTCATGCAACGCCCCCTCCGGGCTTAGCGCGCCAGCAGGCTGCGCAGCATCCACGCCGTCTTTTCATGGACTTGCAGACGCTGGGTCAGCAGGTCGGCCGTCGGTTCGTCAGCGGCTTTTTCCACCACCGGGAAAATGCTGCGGGCGGTGCGACAGAGTGTTTCATGACCATCCACCAGTTGGCGGATCATGTCTTCGGCGGCCGGAACGCCATTGGCCTCGGCGATCGAGGTCAGTCGTGCGTAGTCGGCGTAGCTGCCCGGCGCGTAGTGACCCAGTGCACGGATGCGTTCGGCAATCAGGTCGACGGCGAGCGACAGCTCGTTGTAGTGCTGCTCGAACATCAGATGCAGGGTCTGGAACATCGGCCCGGTCACGTTCCAGTGGAAGTTATGGGTTTTCAGGTAAAGCGTGTACGTGTCGGCAAGAAGACGGGATAAGCCGTTGGCGATTTCCTGACGATCTTGTTCGTTGATGCCGATATCCATGCGATGTCTCCTGAGAAATGTCAGAGTTAAAAACTAGTATCATGCAGGTTTGCTAAATGAAACCCTGGATTACCGTACGTGGCGACCGGTTGCGCATGTCGCTTTACATTCAGCCAGGTGCCCGCAAAACGGAAATCGCCGGTGAGCATGGCGAAGCCCTGAAGCTGCGCCTCGCGGCGCCGCCGGTGGACGGCAAGGCCAATGATGCCTTGATTCTCTGGCTGGCCGACCGGCTGGACGTGCCGCGCCGTTCGGTCATTCTTGTCGCTGGCGAAAAGAACCGCAACAAGATCGTCGAAATTCCCGGCGATCTGGGCGTGACAGCGTTGCTGGAACGTCTCGGCGTTCAGTGAAGACGCTTGTCGGTCTCGTCCACGCGGTGGTATTCCCCTTCGATGATGTCGTCGGCCGGGGGCGTGACCGGTCCGGTTGGCCGGTGAACCGCAATGGCCGGCCCCTTGATCGGCAGCAATAACACCAGAGCGAGAATGTCGCTGATCACACCCGGTACGATGAACAGTACCCCGGCGAGGGTGTAACGGAGCGGCCAGAGCAAGCCGTACAGGGAAACCTGACCGCCGGCATTGATCAGACTGCCCAGCGTGAGCAGTGCGCCAATTTTCTGGTTGCGCAGCATGACGATGCCGAGCAGGGCCGATACGAGAATGAAAAGCATCACCCCGCCGGCACCGATGTGCCCGGCCAGCGTCACCAGTGCGGCGATCTCGGCAAACGGGTAGAGCATGAGTAAAATGAGGAACGCTTTCATCAAACGAGGCTCGTCCTGAAATGACAATTCTGTTGGTCGTGTGCTCGCTGCCGGATGGCGACTCTGCCGAGCGTATGGCTCAGGCGTTGGTCGAACAAGGTCTGGCAGCGTGCGTGCATATTCAAACGGCGGGTGAATCTGTTTACCGGTGGCAGGGGCAGCTGGAAAAGGCTCGCGAACTGACCCTTCTCATCAAAACCACCCTGGCCGCGTATCCTGCCCTGGAGCAGGCCATTGTTGCCCTGCACCCTTACGATGTGCCGGAGATTCTGGCCTTTCCCGCCACGGCAGGATTACCCGCTTACATCAAATGGGTATCGGACAGCGTAATTGCAAGTCCGCACGTCGGATAGACCACGGAAAATGCGGTAAGTTTTCTGACAGACCATAAAACTTTTTTGACAGAGAGGTTGACACAGTAGCGTTGTTTCTTTATAGTTGCGCTCTCTCTCGGGTCGTTAGCTCAGCTGGTAGAGCAGCGGACTTTTAATCCGTTGGTCGCAGGTTCGAATCCCGCACGACCCACCACCGAGACCCCGGTTTTGGTAGCGAGTTTCGAGATGGGTCGTTAGCTCAGTTGGTAGAGCAGCGGACTCTTAATCCGTAGGTCGAGTGTTCGAGCCACTCACGACCCACCACTCCCGAAACACGCGAACGAGAAATCGGGTCGTTAGCTCAGCTGGTAGAGCAGCGGACTTTTAATCCGTTGGTCGCAGG
>JAGLBD010000025.1:44117-44227 GCA_018260425.1 Pseudogulbenkiania sp.
TTCGAATCCCGCACGACCCACCAAATTCTGTGAAAAGCCCGGTCTGATGACCGGGCTTTTTGCATGTGCGCCCAGCATGGGCGCACTCCTGCGGGTGCAAGTCCCGCCGT
>JAGLBD010000072.1 GCA_018260425.1 Pseudogulbenkiania sp.
CGCCAGTGCAACAGCATTACCCCCACTGCTAGCAGCAGCGCACCGGCAATCACTGGGAGATTGCCGGTTTTCATATAGGGGGTCAGCCCTGTCCGGCCTTGGGCATACCCCGTAAGGATTTGCTCGGTAAAGGGGGCGGCAATGCTCCCTACCTCCCCATCCGGTCGAATGATGGCGGTCATGCCGGTATTGGTGGCTCGCAGCATGAATCGACCGGTTTCCAGCGATCGGGCCTGAGATAATTGCAATTGTTGACTGGCCGCATTGGTGCGACCAAACCAGGCCAGATTGCTGACATTGGCCAGAACGGTCGACTCCGCCGCCGGCCCGATCAATTCCTCGCCAAACCCATCCTCATAGCAGACATTGAAGGCAATTTTTTGATTGGCCAGCAACAAGGGCGGCTGATGATTGCCGCCCGGGGTGAAGTCAGCCAGCGGCATGTTCATGAACTGATAAATCCAGCCAATCAACCAGCGCAGCGGAATGAACTCACTGAATGGCACCAGATGGTCTTTGGCGTAGTAAGGCATGCCATCGGAGGTCAGTGCCACCACCGCATTGAGATAGCCACGGCCATCCGGCGTTCTACGCGGAATGCCGCTGGCAACCGCCATGTTGTGACGATCGGCACTGCCCTTGAGCATGGAGAGATACCCAGAAGGAAGATCGTCGAGGAACAGCGGCATGGCGGTTTCCGGCAGAATCATCAGATCGGCACGGGTACTGGTTATCTGGGTGTAATACAGGCGCAGGGTATGGGCGAAGTTTGCCGGATCCCACTTCATTTCCTGTGGGATATTGCCTTGTGCCAGTGCGACCGAAAAGGGTTTGCCGACCGGAGTGGTCCACTCGATGTTCTTGAGCAGGGCTCCACCAGTCCAGATCATGCATCCGCAGACCAGGACGGCAATCCGTGCCCGATTGGCCAGACGGGGAAGTAGCAGCAACAAGCCGGCACTCAGGGCGACCAGCGCAGTCACCAGATAAATGCCACCGACGGCCGCATAGCCCGACAAGGGGCTTTCGGTAATTTGTGAATAACCGGCTTGCCCCCACGGAAATCCGGTCAGGACCCAGGAACGCAGCCACTCGGTCAGTGTCCATGCGGCCGGGAATGCCACGGCCCAGCGCAGTACCGGCGGAATGGCGAGTCGTGCGCAGAACCAGCATGCCAGCGCGGGGTAGAGGGCGAGATAGGCGGGCAGCAGTGCGGTCACCGGCATGGCCATTACGGCCGGAAGTCCGGCGATCACATGCAGGCTATGGTAAATCCAGTAGAAATTGCTCAGGTAGGCGGCAATCCCCCACGCATAGCCTATCAGGAAGGCGTGGCGGGGGTGGCGTGCCGTCAGTTCGCCAAGCAGGGCGAGCGAGAGCGGCATGAGCCAGAACAGGCGGTAGGGGGCAAAACCGTACACCGTTGCCGCACCGCACAGCAGCGCAGCGATCAGGGCAAGAGTCAGGCGCATGGATCAGGTACCGGAAAGAGGAGAAAGTTTTTCGACAAGCAGGCTGAACAGTCTGCGACTATCGGCCTTCAGTACCGTGAAACGAAAGGCCTCTGTTTCATGGATATCGCCCCGCTTCGGGACAAAACCGAGACGCGAGACCACCAGACCACCCACGGTATCGATATCGTTTTCTTCGAGCCGGGTGTCGAAGTAGCGATTGAAGTCATCCAGCGGGGTCAGGGCGTTGACCCGGTAGCGGTGTCCCTTGACCGGGATAATGTCTTCTTCGCCTTCCAGATCGAACTCATCCTCGATCTCGCCGACGATCTGCTCGATGACATCTTCAATGGTCGCCAGTCCGGCGATGCCGCCGTACTCGTCGACGACCAGCGCAAGGTGGTTATGGCTGCTGCGAAACTCGCGAAGCAGCAGATTCAGTGGTTTGCTTTCCGGTACAAACAGCGGAGGGCGGATGACTTCCTCGAGGGAAAAGTTTTCAGGATTGAGGAAGTAGCGCAGGAGATCCTTGGCCAGCAGGATGCCTTTGACGTCATCCTTGTCCTCACCCACCACCGGAAACCGCGAGTGCCCGGTTTCGATGATGAACGGGAGAAACTTATCGATAGGGTCAGCGCTTCTGACCACGTTGACCTGACTGCGCGGGATCATGACATCGCGGACGGTCAGTTCGCTGACGGACAAGACACCTTCGATCATGCCGAGCGCCTCGGCGTCCAGCAGGTTGCGCTCGAATGCGGCATGGAGCTGCTCGATCAGTTCGCTGCGGTCTTCCGCTTCGCGCAGCAGCAGGGCAGAGAGCCGGTCGAGCCAGCTTGATCGTGGTTTCGCGGGGTCGTCCATGGGTCAGCTTTTCTCCACTGCATAAGGGTCAGCGTAGCCTAGTTTACCGAGCAAGGCACTTTCCAGCGCTTCCATGGCTTCGGCCTCATCCTCCTCGATATGATCGAGACCTTGCAGGTGCAACATGCCATGCACAGTCAGATGGGCATAGTGCTCTTCCAGTGTCTTGTTTTGCTCTGCCGCCTCGCGTTCGACCACCGGGGCGCACAGCACGATATCACCGATCAGCGGCATGCCCGGCAATCGCTCTTCCCCTTCATGCAGCGCAAAGGTCAGCACATTGGTCGCGTAGTCCTTGCCGCGATAGTCGCGGTTCATGCTCCGGCCTTCCTCTTCGCCGACGATACGCAAGGTCACGATGGTTTCCTGCGTTGCGGGCAGCAAGGCGGCGTTGACCCAGCGTTGGAACAAGCGGCCACGCGGCAGCTCGTGTCCCTGGATGACGTATTGCAAGGTCAGCGCAAGGCGCTGCGCATCAGTGTTGAACCGGGGGTTCCGTTTTGCGATCTTCATTATTCTTCTGCCATGTGTCGTAAGCGTCGACTATTTTTTGTACCAAGGGATGCCGAACGACATCCTCACTGGTGAAATGATGGAAATAGATGCCACGAATCGCACCGAGAATCCCTTCGATTTCGACCAGGCCACTTTTTTGGTTGCGTGCCAGATCAATCTGCGTCACATCACCGGTAATCACCGCACGCGAGCCGAAGCCGATCCGGGTCAGGAACATTTTCATTTGTTCCGGGGTGGTGTTCTGGGCTTCGTCGAGAATGATGAAGGCATTGTTCAAGGTGCGGCCACGCATATAGGCCAGCGGTGCGATCTCGATCAGGTTCTTCTCGAATAGCTTGGTGACTTTGTCAAAGCCCATCAGATCATAGAGCGCGTCATAGAGCGGACGCAGGTAGGGGTCGACTTTTTGGGCAAGGTCGCCTGGCAGAAAACCGAGTTTCTCGCCGGCCTCGACGGCGGGTCGTACCAGAATGATGCGTTTTACCGCATCACGTTCCATGGCATCGACGGCACAGGCCACGGCAAGGTAGGTCTTGCCGGTACCGGCCGGACCGACGCCGAAGGTGATGTCGTGCTCCAGAATCGCCTTGATGTAACCCGCCTGGCGAGGCGTGCGGCCACGCAGGTCGCCGCGGCGGGTATGCAGCGAGGGAACCCGCTCTTCGAGCGGTTCGCTGGCCTGCGACTGGCGAATCTCCACCAGTCCAAGCTGGACATCCTCGATATCCAGTTCGCGCTTTTCAGCGGCAAGGTACAAGCGTGTCAGGATTTCGATGGCATCGCGTGCCGTGTCGCCCTGTACCCGGAAGCTTTCACCGCGACGAGCGATGGTGACATCCAGTCCGGTTTCGATTTGCCGGAGGTTTTCATCCAGAGGACCACAGAGGCGTGCCAGTCGATCGTTATCGACCGGGTTGAAACTCAGGTGTTCTGACTGCAAGCGATTCGTGCTCCGTTATTCAGTGGGCTTCAACCATGACCACCTCGCCCTTGAGCGAGTGCGGGAAAGCCTCGGTAATGGTTAGCTCGATCATCTGATTGATCATGCGCGGGTGACCGGCAAAGTTTACCACGCGATTGTTGGCAGTACGTCCTGCCATCATGGAAGGATCGCGGCGTGACACGCCATCGACCATGACGATTTGCCGTGTGCCGACCATCGCCTGATTGATACTGAAGGTCTTGGCTTCGATCACATCGTTGAGCGCTTCGAGTCGGCGTACCTTTTCTTCGTGCCGCGTGTCATCGACCAGATTGGCGGCCGGGGTGCCGGGACGCGGGCTGTAGATGAACACGTAGGACAGGTCGAATTCCAGATCCTTGACCAGCTTCAAGGTGGCATTGAAGTCGGCGTCGGTTTCTCCCGGGAAACCGACGATGAAGTCCGAGGTCAGGCACAGGTCGGGGCGAATGGCGCGCAGCTTGCGAATGATGGCCTTGAACTCCAGCGCGGTATAGCCCCGCTTCATGGCCATCAGGATGCGGTCCGAGCCGCTTTGCACCGGCAGATGCAAATGCGACACCAGTTTCGGCAGTTTTTCGTAACAGGCGATCAGCCGTTCGGTGAACTCGCGTGGATGGCTGGTGGTGAAACGCAAACGCTCGATGCCGGGGATTTCATGCACGTATTCCAGCAGCAAGGCGAAGTCGGCGATTTCACCATCGGCCATGGTGCCACGGTAAGCATTGACGTTTTGTCCCAGCAGCGTGATCTCCTTGACGCCTTGCTGGGCCAGACCGGCCACTTCCACGAGGATGTCTTCAAAGGGACGCGAGACTTCATCGCCGCGGGTGTAGGGCACCACGCAGAACGAACAGTACTTGGAGCATCCTTCCATGATCGAGACGAAGGCTGCTCCGCCTTCGACACGCGCCGGAGGAATATGGTCGAACTTCTCGATTTCCGGGAAGGAAATATCTACTTGGGAGGTGCCGCTGTTCTTGCGGGCGCGGATCAGCTCGGGGAGCCGGTGCAGGGTTTGCGGTCCGAACACCACGTCGACATAGGGCGCCCGCTTGATGATGGTGTCGCCCTCTTGGGAGGCCACGCAGCCACCCACGCCGATCACCAGATCCGGGCGTTGTTCTTTCAGGTGGCGAATACGTCCCAGATCGGAGAAGACCTTTTCCTGCGCCTTTTCCCGTACCGAACAGGTGTTGAACAGAATAACGTCGGCCTCTTCGAGCGAGTCCGTCTTGATCATCCCTTCGGCGTCGCCAAGCACGTCGACCATCTTGTCGGAGTCGTACTCGTTCATTTGGCAGCCGAAGGTTTTGATGAATACCTTTTTCATGGTTGCAGCGTTTCCAGCAGTGAGTCGGTGCAAGCAAAAAGCCCGCTGAGCCATGTCAACGGGCCATTCCGGGCTGGCGTGGCCTGTGCGGCCGGACGCGCCCGTATCAATAGGTTGATTATACGATAAAAAAACCGCTTCGGGCGTCGTCTGCGGGGTGTTGCCCGCGCTGGCCTTGCTGATGAAATGACAAAAGGTTAGGATCGTCGGGCAGTTGATAATTACATAAAGGTAAGGAAAATGAGAGTCTGGAAACTGACGACGCTGTGTCTGGCCGTGCTGGCCGGCAGTGCGGCTTACGCAGAGGTGACCGCCCCCGATTACGGTCCCTACGGCATCGATCTCAAGGGGATCGACCGCACGGTACGTCCGCAGGATGATATTTCGCTGTACGCCAATGGCGGCTGGCTGAAAACGGCGGTGATTCCTGCCGACCGCTCGTCCACCGGCGTGGCCGAAGCCTTGTACGATCTGAGCGAAGCGCGGGTAAAGGGCATTATCGAGGCGGCCGCATCGCGTCGTAGCGAATCGGCCGACGCGGCCCGTATCGCGGACCTGTTCCACAGCTATATGGACGAAGCCGCCATCGAACGCCTGGGCAATGCCCCGCTTCAGGCGCCATTGGCCACTATCCAGTCGCTGAATTCGCTGGAGGATATCCAGCGCTGGATCGGTGAGCGTCATGCCGGTTTGGTGGATACACCGCTCCGCTTCTATGTTTCCCAGGATGCCAAGAATTCCCTGAGCTATCTGACCGGGGTGTCCCAGTCCGGCTTGCCGATGGACCGCGATTATTATCTGGACAAAACGCCGGCCATGGAGTCGGTGCGCAAAGCCTATATCGACTACCTGACCCGTTTGCTGTCCTTGTCCGGTAACGCCGATCCGTCACGCCGTGCCCGTGACGTGCTGGAATTCGAAAAGCGTCTTGCCACCATCCAGTGGAACAATGTGGATAACCGCGATCTGGACAAGACCTATAACAAGGTGCCGGTCGCCGAACTCGGCAAGCGTTTCCCCGGGCTGGACTGGACGCTGATGCTCAAGTCCGCCGGACTGTCGGCCGCCGACAACATCAACATCGATCAACCGGGCTACTTCATCAAATTGGCAGCGTTGCTCAAGAGCACTCCGCAGCCGGTGCTGCGTGACTATCTGACCCTCCGTACGCTGGATGCCTATGCCCCGTTTCTGACCAAGGATTTCGTCAAGGCGCACTTCGAGT
Source organism: Pseudogulbenkiania sp. (assembly GCA_018260425.1). GTDB lineage: Bacteria > Pseudomonadota > Gammaproteobacteria > Burkholderiales > Chromobacteriaceae > Paludibacterium. The sequence goes on from JAGLBD010000072.1 coordinate 6,351, forward strand.
TCAATGGCAAAGCGTTGATGGGACGTTCTGCCGATCGTCCCCGCTGGAAAAAAGGGGTGCGCATCATCGATGGCGCCTTGGGTGAGGCCGTCGGTAAATTGTATGTGCAGCAGTATTTTTCGGCGGAGGCCAAGACGCGGGCCCGCGAATTGGTCGACACGATTCTCAAGGCCTATGACCAGAGTATCGATACCCTCAGCTGGATGAGTCCTGCGACCAAACAGGCGGCTCATGCCAAGCTGGCCAAATACAGTGTGAAGATCGGCTATCCCGATACCTGGCGGGATTACTCGGCGCTGGAGATCAAGGCGGATGATCTGGTGGGCAATATGGAGCGCAATGCCGCGTTTGCCTGGCGCTTCCAGATTGGACATCTCGGGCGTCCGGTTGACCGCAGCGAGTGGCATATGACGCCGCAAACCGTCAATGCCTACTACAACCCGTCCAATAACGAAATCGTCTTTCCGGCCGCTATTCTTCAGGCGCCGTACTTTGATCCGGCCTACGACGCGGCGGTCAACTTCGGCAGCATCGGTGCGACCATCGGTCATGAAATCAGTCACGGTTTCGATGATCAGGGCGCGCGCTTCGACGGTGACGGCAATATGAAGGACTGGTGGACGGCGGCAGACCGGGCGCATTTCAAGCAAGTCACGGCCAAGCTGGTCAAGCAGTACTCGCGTTACGAACCGGTGAAGGGCAAACACATCAACGGCAAGTTGACTCTGGGAGAAAACATTGCCGATAACGCCGGTCTCGAGATTGCCTACAAAGCCTACCGGCTGTCTCTGGGCGGCAAGGAAGCTCCAGTGATCGACGGTCTGAGCGGTGATCAGCGCTTCTTCATCGCCTTTGCCCAGTCATGGCGCAGCAAGGCCCGTCCGGCATCGATCCTGCAGCAATTGGTGACGGACCCACATACTCCGGACTTGTTCCGCCCGATCGGCACCGTGCGCAACCTGGATCCGTTCTATAGCGCCTTTCAGGTCAAGCGTGGCGACAAGATGTATTTGCCGGCGAAAGAGCGTTTCCATCTTTGGTGGTAACGGAAGCGCTTTCGCTATGACCCAAGGCCCGCGAGGGCCTTGTTGATTTTCGGGGGGAATGGCTGGAAATTTTCTGAAGGGGGGGCGTTGACTTGCTATGCTTCCTCTACACCCCCTCATTCTGTTTGTGACATGACCATGAGTTCACCCATCAGCGACGATGCACGTGACCAGTTATTGAAAAATCTGGTCATCCCCCCGCGCCCCGAGGTTCTGGATCAATTGACGGCGCTGCGCAATGACCCCGATATCAATCTGGCCAAGGTTGCCGAGGTGATCGAAGACGACCTGGCCTTGTCGGCAGCGATGATCAAAGCCGCCAATTCTCCGGTGTTCAGTCGTGGGCAACGGGTATCTTCGGTGAGCCGGGCGATCAGCATTCTCGGCATCAAGAACGTGATCAGTCTGATCAGCGGGCTGCTGTTGCGCACCAGAATGACCGGGGAGGCACCGGCCAGTCTCGAGCGGTTTTGGGAGCGCGCCATGGCGGTGGCGATGATCAGCAATGCCTTGTGCGAGCGGATTGCTCATGTGCCGGACGAGGCGCGCAGTTATGCCTTGTTTCATTCCTGTGGCTCGGCGCTAATGCTGATGCGCTACCCAGGCTATGAACATACTCTGGAGATGATCGGTTTGGCGGCCGATGACAAGATCAGCCGGGTCGAGCAGGAGTTGCACGGCACCAGCCATGACGTTGTCGGCTATCTGGTGGCCAAGGCCTGGCACATGCCGGACATGTTTTGTCAGGCCATTTTGCTGCAGCATGATCCAAAAGTGTTGAATACCAGCGCAAACCTGCCGATCGACCACGATGGCCGCATGATGGTCGCGATTGCCCGTGCTTCAAGCAATGTCTGGCGTACGCTGACTCCCGGTACCGTCGATGCGGGTTGGGATGCCAGAGAGAATGATGTGTTGACTTATCTGGGGCTCGATGCGACGGAATATGAGGACTGGCGGGATGCCATGCACCAGCACCTGATGGCCGAGGCGTGACACTCAGGACAAATACTTAATTATCATCGTAAGTGTTCTCGACACATGCACACGCTGCTAAGATGCTGCTTTGCATCAGAGCGGCTTGTGCATGACTTCCCCGACCCCCTCGTTCGACCGTGACCAGTTCCTGAAAAATCTGGTGATCCCCCCCCGGCCTGATATTCTCGATCGTTTGCTGCGTTTGCGTGATGACCCTTCATTGAGCCTTGACGAAGTCGGAGCTATCGTCGGCAGTGATATGGCCTTGGCTGCCGCCATGGTCAAAGCCGCCAATTCGCCGCTGTTTTCCCGGGGACGACGCACCGGCTCGGTTCGTCAGGCCATCTCCCTGCTCGGCGTGAAAAATGTCTTGAATCTGGCAAGCGGGCTGGTGTTGCGCAGCCGCCTGACCGGTGATGCCCCTGCCAGTCTGGAGCGCTTCTGGGACCGGGCCATGTCGATCGCGATGATCAGCAATATCCTCTGCGAACGCTTGGCCCATGTGCCGGAGGATACCCGCAGCTATGCACTATTCCACGGTTGCGGCATGGCGCTGATGTTGATGCGCTACCCCAACTATGAACGTACCCTGTCCTTGCTGGAACTGGCGACCGATGATCGCGTTACCCGGGTCGAACAGGAGTTGCACGGCACGAGCCATACGGTGGTCGGCTATCTGGTCGGCCGTGCCTGGAAAATGCCGGAACCGTTCTGCCGCGCGATTTTGCATCAGTACGATCCGGACCTGTTCGAGGAGAATGGGGCGGGGCCGCTGGATCCCCAGGGCTTGACCATGGTGGCGGTCGTACGTGCCTCCTTGTCGATCTGGCGTACCTCGATGCCGGGGCGTGACGATGCCGGCTGGTTGGCGCGCGGCCATGTCATACTGGACTATCTGGGACTGTCTCAAAGCGAATTCGAAGATTTGCGGGATATGTTGCACGAACGTATTCATAGCGACAGTCACGCCCTGTCCTGAAGACACGGCCGCCGGACCGGCTGCCACCTCCGTCTGCCGGATGAATCGCCCTTGGCGTCTTGACGGGCGTGAGGTGCAAGGGGATGTCATCCCCGTGGTATAACAAAGCCCCGCCGGGTCAACTGTCCGCTCTGTCGTCGCGGTGCCTGGTCACTCTGTGTAGCGTTCAGCAGTCGATGCTTACCGGAGTGGACTTATGGTCTTTCGTCTTTTCTGCCTTGTGCTGCTGGGCTTGTCGAGTGGGGCTGTTTACGGAGAGGAAGCCTTTGGCGCCCCAGGCGTGCCGCCACTGCATGGACCGTCGCAGAAGTCGTTCGTGGGTTCTGCGGTGGAGGGGGCGTCATCGCTGAGCTTTACCGGCTACCGGGGCATCCTGTCCGAAGTGTATTTCCCCGCCCCGGATCGTTTGGCGAGTATTGATCTGCAATGGCTGGTTGCCGATCGGGCCGGACGATTCATCGACGAGGAAAAACAGCAGTCCTATCGCGTTACCCGTCCCGATCCTCGTTCCTTGCGCTGGCAGGTCAGCACCTGGTCAACGGCGCATGGCTGGCGGATCGACAAGAGCGTGTTCGCTGTACCTGACCAGCATGCCGTTATCCAGCGCAACACCATCATCTCGACCGATGGCCGGCCGCTTCGCGAATTCAGTCCCTATCTGCTCTACAAACCCTTTCTGGGTGACAATCCTGCCGACAACAGCGCCCGCACGGTGATGTCACCGGCTGGTCGCACCGTGCTGCTGGCCTCGGGGCAAGGCGCCTCCTCCGTGTTGGCGATCTCGCAACCTTGGGCCAAACGCGATGGCGTCCCGCTGCTGTCCAATGGGTTTGTCGGACGCTCGGATGGCTGGACCCTGCTGTTTGGCGGACAGCGGCGCTTGGGGCTATTTGACTCGGCCAGTCATGGCAATGTTGCGCAGACCGGTTTGCTGGACACCTCGACGCTCAACGCTGACCGGATCCACGTGGACGTGGTGCTGGCGTTCGGACGGACCGACCGCGAGGCCCTTGCCGCTGCCGACAGTGTGCTGGCCTCGTCCCTGAGCGAGAGTCAGGCGCGCCATGATGCGGGGTGGCAGAACTATCTGGCAGGTCTGTCCTTGCCAGGGGGTATGGTGGATGAGCGCTATCTACTGGCGGCCATGACCCTGAAAACCTTGCAGGATAAAACCAGCGGCGCCATGGTGGCCGGCTTGGGGACCCCCTGGGGAGCAACGCAGGGCATGGGCAATCGCGGTGGCTATCATCTGGTTTGGCCGCGCGACCTGTTCAAGTACGCCGGTGCGTTACTGTCGGCGGGGGATAGCCGCTCGGCCGCCCGTGTGGTGCGCTATCTGTTCGGAACCTTGCAGCAGCAGGAACTGTGTGGTGACTCGGAGTATTTGGCCGCCGAATGCGCCAAAGGCTTTTCCCGACCCGGACGGTTTCCACAAAATGCCTGGATCGATGGCACCCCCTACTGGAATGGCACGCAACTGGATGAACAGGCCATGCCCTTGATCCTGGCCTGGCGAGCCGGTGCGTCGGTGTGGCAACCCTTATGGCCGCGCATTCGTCAGACAGCGGACTATGTTCTGGCGACCGGCCCACGCACCGGGCAGGAGCGTTGGGAAGAAAATGGCGGCTACTCTCCCGCTTCGATGGCGGCAGGTATTGCCGGACTGGTATGTGCCGCCGACATGGCGCTACTGAGCGGGGACAGTGAGCGGGCCGGGCGCTATCTTGCCGCCGCCGACCTCTGGCAGGCCAATGTCGAGGCGTGGACCGCGACACGTACCGGCCGTTATGGTGCCGGGCAGTATTATCTGCGTCTCAACCCTTCCGCCGCGGGGGACGATGGCGTGACTCCCCGTCTGGGGCCGGATCAGCCGCAGTGGCTGGACATTCGTAATGGCGGTGGCACGCGCGATGCGCGCAGTGTCGTGGATGGCGGTTTTCTTGAGCTGGTGCGCTATGGCGTCAAAGCCGCGGATGACCCGCTGATTGTGGCGTCGTTGGCGGTGGTGGATAGTGTCATCGGCCAACGCATCGGTAATGAGTCACGTGTGACGGGATGGTTTCGCTATCCCTTCGATGGCTATGGCGAAAAGAATGACGGTCGTGATTTCGATGGCGAGGGCGTGGGGCGGGTCTGGCCTATTCTGACCGCCGAGCGGGGTATCGCGGAAATTGCCCGTAGCGGCAACGGTCGTGATGGCGAGCCCTACCGGCGCGCACTGGCCGCCATGGCGACCGCCGAAGGGTTTATTCCCGAACAGGTATGGTCGTCAACGGTGCAATTGACGGATGGCTGGCGGGTGGTAACGCCGGCCGGCAGCGTCGCAGGAACCCCGACCGCGAGTATTGCTCCGCTAGGCTGGGCAATGGGCGAGTATATGACCCTGCTGGCCTCGATGACGGCAGGTCGGGTGGTCGACATGCCTGCCGTGGTGTGCCTGCGCTATGGCCATTGTCCGGTCGCGCCGGAGCCGGGGGATCGTGCGGTGACCTTGACCTTTGTGGCAGAGACCCGGCCGGGCGAGCGGCTCTATCTTGCCGGAAATCATGCCCGGCTCGGTCGCTGGAACCCGGCGCTGGGTGTCCCTCTGCAAGCGCGGGGAAAAGGTCGCTGGCAAGCCCGGTTGTGGTTGCCGGCGGGCAAGACCTTCGACTATCGCGTGTATCGTAAACCGTTGCGCGGGGCGATGGTCCAGGAGGTCGGTGCGGTGCGGCGGGTACAGTCGGGCGTACCGGTGTCGGTTGCCCGGGAGGAAAAGGTGGTGTGGTAGTTCACTGGGGTTGTGCCTGCAGCCACTGGCGTCGCGTGTCGAGAAAAAAACCGTCCATGGCATAGGTATGCCATACCGGCTGTGTGTCCAGCGCGAAAAGGCCTTCTTTGAGGGCTTTGCGCATGGCACTCAGGGTGGCGGGAGGCATGCCGGCATTGCACAGTACCCAGCGCTCAACCCGTGCCAGGGTAAAGCTTTTCAGCAGAGGGGTGCGACCGCTCTGGACTTCCGGTCGCACATCACTGATGAAGGCATCGAAACGACCTGCCTTGAGCATCGGGATACCCAATGAGGGCTTGTCGACCGGGATAAAGGGAATCCCGGCCGTTCCCAGTAAATCGCGTACTTCGGCGATATTGATGGCCCCGACCGTGTGGTTACGCAGCTGTTCGATGTTGGACAGGGCATTGCCCGCGTGACTCAGGGTATACACCACCAAGGTGATCGGGGCGACACGCCCCACATAAATGCCGGTTTCGGCCTCGCCCGGTGCAAAATTGACGGCCAGTGCACAGGTATTGCCCTGGGTAGTGACTAACTGGATGGCTCGCCTGACCGGCATGGCCTGATAGTTTATTGTCAGTCCCTGACGTGCCATCAACAGTCGGAACGCATCGGCGTAGGGGCCGGTCAGGCCGTCCCGTGAACTGCGCAGGAAGGGCGGATACTCCTCCGCCACCACATTGACGGGAGCCGCGCCGGCACTGTGTGCCACCACCGGCATCAGGAGGGTGGCCACTCCCCAGCAGACTGCGTTGGCGAGTAACGCTCGAATCATTGTGGCTTATACCTTGGTGACCAGTTGTACCGGGGTTTGCACGATGGAGGGCATATCGCCTTGCTTGATGCCCTGTCGCAACGAGCTTAAGGCGAGATCTATCGCATAGGCCGCCTGCAATCCGGGGTGCTGGTCCGCCGTGGCACTGACCTTGTGGCTGGCGATCAAGGGACGTATAGCCGGAATATTGTCGTAGCCTCCGATCAGGACCTTGCCGGTCAGGCCGCGGGCCTCCAGCGCTTGTGCTGCGCCGATTGCCATATTGTCATTGCCACATAACAGGGCTGCCAAATCCGGCGTACTGTCCAGCAATTCCAGCGCGGCTTGTTTGCCACGGGCACTATCCCAATAGCCCCAGCGCAGACCGGCCAGTTGCATGCCGCTATTGCGAATCGCCTCCCGGTAGCCATCACTGCGTGCCTTGGCGTTGATGGAGCCTTGGGCACCCTCGATCAAACCGACCTTGCTGCCCGGCTTGAGCTGCCTGACGATATAGTCGCCGACACTGCGGGCACCCGCCACATTGCTGGGACCGACAAACGGAATATTGACCCCGGCACTGACCAGTGCCCGGTCATCGAGTTTGTTGTCCATATTGATGGTCAGCGTACCGGCGGCCATGACCTTCAGCAGGGGTGCCACCATGCTGGTCGAGTCGGCCGGCACGATGATCAACACATCGGAGCGATGTGCCAACATCTTGCGCAGCAAGACCTCTTGCCCCCGTACATCGGTTTCCTCCGTCACACCATCCACATTCAGCGTGTATTCCTGGGCATGGGCCGCATGGTGTTGGCGAGCCCCTTCTGCCATCAACTGGAAAAACTCGTTTTTCATTGATTTGAGAATCATGGTGATCGAAGGCTGTCGTGCGGCGCTCAGGCGCAACGGCAGGGCGAGTAGTCCGCAGGCGGCGGCTCCCAGAAAGTGTCTTCGCTGCATGTGGATGACTCCTGTGGCGGCTTGGCCATTTCACTATAGCTTGCCGAGTCCGGACAGACATTGTCTCGCGTGGCTGAGATGCCATGTCTGTCGTGGCAGACAGGGCATTTCCGGATTGGCAGACAGTCAATTGGCCGTGACGTCGTTCTAAACCGTGGTTGGAGCGAGGTGCTGACTGCCCTAGCAGACACTAAGCCGTCATTTTGTGGGGAGCGACCCGGAGTGAAATGGCTTTCTTATCCGGTTAATCCTTTTAAAACAGGGCTTTGATGGTGTTTTAAGGTGTTTGGCACGCCGTTTGCACTGTACTCGGGAACTGTCGCCCCGGCGGGCGGCAAGGCAGACAGGAGACTGTGCCAGATGGCAAATGCCTACGAGTTGGGCCTGGACCGAAATCCGGCCAATTATGTTCCCTTGACCCCGATCACCTTTTTGCAGCGGGCGGCGCAGATTTGGCCGAATCATCCGGCGGTGATTCACGGTCGCCGTCGCTATGGTTGGGCCGAGACCTTTGACCGTTGCCTGCGCCTGTCATCGGCGCTGCGTGCCCGCGGAATCGGCCGTGGAAATACCGTGGCCGTACTGGCGCCGAATATCCCGGAAATGATCGAGGTGCA